>NZ_JBIRKB010000006.1:0-86308 GCF_044329855.1 Streptomyces sp. NPDC017520 | reverse complement strand
ACCGTTCCGGGCGCCGCCCCCGTCCCGGCCCCGGTCGGCGTGCCCGTTCGGGGCCCCGCCACCGTCCCCGTCCCGGTCGGCGTGCCCGTCCCCGGCCAGGTCCCCGTTCCGTAGCGGGTCGCCGTGTTCCTCCTCCAGCCGCTGGCGCAGCCGGACGGCGACCAGTTCACGGGTGGGGGCGGGCGGGCAGATCGCCCCGTACCGCCCGGCCAGCAGCGGGTTGGCCGCCGAGCCGACGCTCACCACGACCACCGCGTACGAGCCCTGCTCGGCCAGCGCCGAGGCCAGCTGGTCCAGGTCCATCCCGTCGGGCGGCAGGGTGCCCGGCCGGTCCAGGGACGCCTCCAGCAGATACCCGGTGCCGCGCGGGTGGCCGCCCTCCCCGCCCATCACCTGCGTGGTCAGCCCGCGAACCCCTCCGCCCGGGTCGGCGCGGCGCACCCGCTCGCTGTTCTGCCCGCCCTCGCCGTCGCGGGTGACCTCCTCCAGGAGCGCCAGCGCGGTGCTGGCCCGGCCGGTGCCGGGGGCCCCGCCGAGCACCAGCAGCCGACGGGCTTCCAGGGCCCGGCGCAGCCGTACGTACCCCTCCGGCTCGATATGGGTCCGGCGAATCCGCAGCAACTCCTCCTCGGGGACCGGGCCGTCGCGCGTCATGAGGCCCGAACGCCGGGCGTCGAGACCGATGTTGATGTCGCCGATGTGGAGCTGGCCGACGTCGGAGCGGTCGAAGCCGATGAGGTCCCGGCCGCTGGCGAGGAGCTTCTGTCCGGACCGCCGGGCGCGCGTGGCGGCGGCGGCGTCGGTCGGCTCCTCCTCCCCCTGCTCCTCGGCGAGCGGGTCGCGGGTCCGGTCCTTGAAGCGGTCCGCGGCGCGTTCGCGCTCCTTCTCCCGTTCGGCGGCCTCGTCGTCGGCGGAGGCGGACGAGACCGAGGCGTCGGAGGAACCGGGCGCGTCCGCGCCTTTCGGGGCGTCCCCGGCCCGGTCGTCCCCCCGCGCCCCACCGTGCGGCGGGGCCTCGGGGGAGCGGGCGTCCTTCGCCTTCGGGGCGGCGGGCTCGGCGGGGCGCTCGGCCACTGCTTCGTCGGCCATGCTCAGTCCTTCCGGGGGCCGGCGCCGGTGACGCGACCGATGTGCACGGGCTGCTGGTAGACGTTGTGCTGGTGCACGGACAGGTCGCCCTGCGCGGTGTACCGAGCGGACGCGTCCCCGTCCCCGTCCCCGCCCTCGTCCTCCTCGTCGTCCCGGTCGTCCCGTACGTGTTCCGGAGCGGCGGCGGCCGGAGCGCCGGCCGGGCCGGATGCCGTTGTGCCGGATGCCGTCGGGCCCGGCTCCGCCGGGGCGCTCGGCCCGATGTCCGGCGCGGGGCGGCCCGGCAGGTGGAACCAGGCGGAGACCTCCCCCTCCTTCAGGGCGAGCCGCGCCCGGGAGAAGCGCGCGGGCTCGATGAACTTGCCCCCGGCGGAGACCACGTCGGCGTAGAGGGAGTCGGAGACGGCGAGCACCAGATCGGCCTGCTCGCGGTCGAGCAGCTGCCGGGCGACGGACGAGTCGGCGAGCCGGCACGTCAGATCGACCGCACGCCCGCTGATGCCCCGGCTGTCATGGCGTACGGGACCGACGTGCATGGCCACCCGCAGCCCGAGCGGCACGAGCAGGGAGCGGTTCTCCTCACGCAGGTTCTCGTGGACCTCCACCATCCACAGCCCGAGCAGCCGCGTCACCGCGATCCGGCCGGGGACCGACACCAGCACGCCGTCCCCGCGGTCCTCCATGTGGACGGCGTCCCGGCCCACCCCGGCCTGGGCGAACGCGCTCTCCAGAACCCGGTAGATCCGTGCCCTCATGCGCGGCTTGTCCGCGTCGCCGTACTGCCCGGAACGTCTGGCGTCCACGCTGATGACCAGCTCGTAACGGGCCTCTCCGGCATCCAACGCGTCGTGCTCCACCGCGTGTCCCCCGCTCTCTCTGCGCTTGCCGTCCCGTACAGCTTCCGGCCCGGGACGCAGGCCGTCTGTAGCCGTTTACACACGGCGGGGGTTCCTACTCCCGATGGCCCTCCGCGAGGAGAGCGAGCAGCGCGGGGTCGAGGATCTCCACCATGCGCGTACCGGTGCGCACGATCTTCTGGGTGCGCAGCAGCCTCAGCGCCTTGGCGACGGCTTCGCGGGTCGCCCCGACGGTGGCGGCGAGTTCGTCCTGGGCGAGGTGGACGACGGCGCCGGTGGCCCCGGGGCCGGGCGCGGACGGCGCGTAGGGGCCGGTGGGAGCCGTTCGGGAGAGCTCGGTGAGCCGGCTCGCCAGGCGCTGGAGGACGGTCAGGGAGGCGAGGGCGGAGCGCTCCTGGTCGGCGCTGCGCAGCCGGAAGGTCAGTTGCCGGATCACCAGTCCGCTGACCCGGGGGTGGGTGGCGAGGAACCGGCGGAACGCGTCGCCGCCGATGACGGTCGCCTCGACGGTCCCGAGGGCCCGTACGGTGGCGCTGCGGGGGTGCTGGTCCAACGCGGCCATTTCGCCCAGGAGTTCCCCGGGCCCTCGTAACCCGAGTATGAGCCGGGTGGTGCCGCGGTCGGTGACCTGGGAGACGGTCACCCAGCCGCGCAGCACGATGAACACATGGCCGGTCCGGTCGCCCTCGGTCAGGAGCGGGGTGTCGGCCGTGTACTCCTTGCGGTGTCCCAGGGCCATGACGCTCTCGTACTCCGGGGCGGTCAGAGCCCGCCCGAACGCCAGCTCATCGCCGAGCAGCCCCATGGCCACTCCCCCCGCGACGGTATGTATGGCCCGATCTCGTTGGCGTAGATGTTTCCAGAACCACCCCTTGAGGCGAGTGAATTGCGCCACACATGCACTACGCGTGAGTAACCGATGCGTTGCCTGGTCGGCTGCGGTGTCCGCCGCGACAGTCCTCTCCGCAGCCGCGTTGCGGAGGGAAGCCGTCCGTAGGGCCCCGGACACCGTGGGTGCTCCTGGTCGTGTCCCTGACCGGCGAAGTCGTGGCGCGGCGGGGATGAGGCCGCAGTCCCGCGGTGGGGCGGTGCCGGAGTTACGGGTGCACGGGCGAGTTGGCGAGAACTCAGGTTTCGCTCGGGCATGCCGCCGGCCCCGGGAACACCCCCCCCGCCCGGGCATGCCGCCGGCCCCGGAAACACCTCCCGGGGCCGGCGGAACGTACGGTACGGAGCGCCGCGACGCCGCGCTTGCGCGTGCTAGTTGGCGTTCACCAGATGGTGGGCGGGGACCTTCACGGTGCGGGCGCCCTTCTTCCCTCCGAGGACGACCTTGCGCAGCGCGCTGTTGTTGTTGTGGTTGGTCTCCTTGAGCCGGTTCTCCGGGTTGGCGAGGACCTGGATGTAGTACGTGCCGTTCGGCAGGTTCGTGATGTCGAAGGACTGGCCGGGCAGGTCCTGGGTGTAGGTGTCACCGGAGCCGACGTCGAGCACCTCGCGGACGGAGATCGAGCTCTCCTGGCCGCACGCGGTGGACAGGTCGGTGTTGTCCGGGTGCCAGTTGGCGTTCTTCACCGTGTAGTCGACGGCGTCGGTGTTGGCCAGGCAGAACGCCTCCTTGCCGCTGCGCACCGACTCCTTCTGGTCGGCCTTCAGCAGCCGGTAGCTGGCGAAGTCCGTGAAGTGCCAGTGCTCGTGGCCGGGGCGCGGGTCCCACTCCATGGTGCCGGTCGGGGTGTAGCCGACCTGCTTGCCGGCGGCGTCGTAGAAGTACTGGTAGGCGTCCATCAGCTCCTTGCCCGGGGAGCGGAAGCCGTCCACGACGAGCTTGGCCGGGCCCGCGTTCCACACGTTGGCGCTGAAGGCGAGGTAGTCCTTGCCGGGCACCTCCTGGTAGCCGTCGCTGACGGTGATGCCGTACGCGGGCAGCGAGCGCAGGTCGGGCTTGGGCACGTCGGGCACGGTCGCCTTGCCGGTGGGCCGCTTCGCGTTGGGGCGGGCGCCGGGCGCCTGGCGCGACCCGTCGGTCTGCCCGGCACGGTCGCCGGTCCGGGCCGCGGAGAAGGCCTCCCGCTGGAGCGACTCCTTCTTCAGCGCCCAGGGCAGGGCGGCCGGGGCCGGCGGGTAGGGCCCGTGGCCGACGTTGAACGTGGAACCGGCGCCGGTCGTCCGGGCGGCGGGGGCCTCGGTGCGGGCCGGGGCGCCGTGCGCGTGTGCGGAGGGCGCGGCGGGCGCGGAGGGCGCGGCGGCCTTCCCGTGCCCTTCGTGCCCTTCGTGCCCTTCGTGCCCGGCGTTCTCCCCGTGGCCCTGGTGCGCGGACGCGGCGCTGCGGCTGCCGGCGGGGACCGGGGGCGGCTCCTCCCAACTGCGCTCGCGCACCGTGACCTTGACGGTGCGGGTCTGGTTGGCGATGCCGAAGAGGTCGCGGTACTTCTTGGCCACGTTGATCTTGGCGGTGTACGTACCGGCGGCCAGCTGGACCGGCTTGGAGTAGTAGCCGGCGTAGGTGTTGGACGCCCAGCCGTTCTCGACGCCCCACACCGAGCCGAGGGTGAAGGGGTTCACCGGACAGCTCTGCGGATACTTCGAGTTGGCGGGTGCGTCGGGCCGGACCCGCCCGGAGGCGTTGTTCGGGCAGAACGCCTCGGTCTGGCTGAGCACCGTCTTGCCCGCCGCGTCGGTGACCTTGATCTGCGCGAAGTCCGGCAGCCCGGAGAAGTCCTTCACGAGCCCTGCGGGAAGCGCCTTGGTCGTGGTCTTCTTCCCGTTCCGGAAGACCTGCGAGGCGACGACCGGGTCCTTGTAGGACTTCCGGGTCACCTTGAGCTCGAAGGCGCCGTTCTCGGAGGTGAGATACGTCCCGAGATCCAGATAGACGCCCGGATCCTCCTTCCAGGAGTCGAGCGTCACCGAGGTGGAGGCGGCGATCAGGCTGAGCTTCGGCGTCGGCTCCGCCGTCTCGGCGCCGGGCGCGGCGGCGACGACGCCCGCGGTCACGGCGACGGCCGCGGCGGCGGCGATCGAGGGGCGGGTCAGACGGTTCGTGCGGCCCTGCGGGAATCTGGTCATCATTCCTCGTACTTCCGGCTTCCGGGTGCGTGACGGAACGTGGACGAGCAGCAGGGCCCAGCTCAACTCCCCTGTGGCGACGCTGTGTCCGGCCTGTGAGAAGCGGAGTGGCCCCCACAGGTTGTCTGCACTCACCCGGACGGCCCACAGTTGTCCGAAAAGTACCGCCCGGGTCTCCGTGGGGGAGTCGGGCGGGAAGCCTCGGCACGGCTCCTGCGCAGCGGCTCTGCCGGACGGCGCCCCGGCTCGCTTTTCGGCCAGGGGCACCGACAGCGGACCGGTTCGCCTCTTGCCGGCTCCGAGGCGCGGCGGGAGTCCACGCATTTGTTCACGGCTGCGGCCCGGGTGACCGAACAAACCGTGCCGCGCTGAACTGGTCCTGCGGCGCCGGGGTCCGGCCGGCGAAGCCCGCGTCACAGCACGGAGAGAGGTCGTCGGGATGTTCACGAGGGGACGCGTCGCCATGGTGGCCGCGGGGCTGGTGCTGGCCGTCGGAGGTTGCGCGGGCGGAGCGGACGGCGAGGCAGGCGCGTCGGGGAAGGCGGGTGCGTCGGGCGAGGCAGGTGCGCCGGGGAAGGGGACGGCCGATGCGGCGCCGGCCCGGCCGCCGTCCAAGGAGCTGGTGCGGTGGGTCGGCGGACTGTGCGAGTCGACGACCACGATCGAGGACCTCCGGAAGGACAGCGCGGCAGACCTGCGGGAGATCCGGAATCCGCCGGAGGCCCCCGGCCCGTCGGCCGAACTGCTCGCCATGAGCTACCTCTCCGGGACGCCGAACGCGGTGGAGAGCGTGGACCGCGACCTGAGGGGGCTTGGCCGGTCGGGCGTTCCCGCGGCCGACCGGCTGCTCGCCGCCTGGCTGAAGAAGCTGGCGGCTGTCCTGCCCGAACTCGCCGAGGTCTCCCCGGCCGCGGCGATGGACGACGCCGAGGGCAGTGCGGCTGGTGTCGACAAGCTCGTACGGTCCCTGACCCCGCCCGAGCCGGACCTGCCGGAACTGACGGAGAAGGACCCGCGGCTCGCGGCCGCGCACGAGCGGGCGAAGCAGTGCGCCGCGGGGTGGGAGCCCGGGGAGACCGGAGGGGCCGGCGAGGGGTCGGGCCCGCCCGCGCCCGACCCCACCGGCCCGCTGCCCGCGGCAGCCGACGGCAAGAACACCGACGCCTGCTCGGACGGAGCGTGCGAGGTGCTGGTGACCTCCACGGCGCACATCACGGCGAACGGGGTGAGCGTGCACGTCACCGTGGCCGATGATTCCGTCACCTTCCTGACGGCGGGCACCGTGATGCAGCTGGGTGGCGCGGGCGGCGAGGCCGGGTTCGGCGACGAGCTGAAGGCGGTCGTCGTCGCGCACAACCAGCAGGGCGCCGTCCTGAAGTTCAGCACTCCCTGAGCCATGGGGCCAAGAGCCAAGGGCCAAGGGCGCGCACGGACGGTGGGGGCGGCCGAGCTCGCCCGCCCGGGGAGGGCGGACGCCGAGGTCGGCCGCCGAGGTCAACCGTCGAGGTCGGCCGTCGAGGTCGGGCAGCGGGCCGACAGGCTTCAAGAGGTCTCGCACACCGCCCGGTATCCGAGTCGCGGCAGGAGCTGCCCCCATTCAGCGCGCGTGAGCACTCCGCCGGTGTGGTCGCACACGTACTGCGCCGCGCGTCGCGTGTCCAGGAGCCATACCCGGGCCGTCAGGTCGTAGCCCGCGGAGACGAGGGTGTCGCCCTCCGGGCCGAACGCGACGGACGTCACGGTGTCGACGTGTCCGGCGAGCTCCCCGCCGGCGGGCTCGGCACGGGCCGGCTCCGCCACGTCCCACAGCCGTACCGTGTGGTCGCTGCCGCCGGTGGCGAGGGTCTTCCCGTCCGGTGAGTAGGCCACCGCCCTGACCGGCCCGCGGTGCCCGCCCAACTCCTCGCCGATCCGCCGGGCACGGTCCGGGCGGCGTACGTCCCACAGCCGTACCGCGCGGTCCTCGCCGCCGGTGGCCAGCGTCCTCCCGTCCGGGGAGAAGGCGACCGCGTTGACCGACTCGTCGTCCCCGGCGAGCGCCTCGCCGGCGGCCCGGGCAGCTGCCGGGTCGCTCACGTGCCACAGCCGTACCGTGCCGTCCTCGCCGCCGGTGGCCAGCGTCCTCCCGTCCGGGGTGAAGGCGAGGGAGCGGACGGCGTCCCCGTGGCCGCGCAGCGGTGCGCCGAGCGGCCGTGGCCGGCCTGGCCGGCGTACGTCCCACAGCCGCACCGTGCCGTCCTCGCCGCCGGTGGCCAACGTGCGGCCGTTCCGGGCGAACGCGACGGTGTTGACGCCGCCGTCGTGCGCCTTCAGCGGTCCGCCCAGCGGTACGGAGCGTTCGGGCGCGGAGACGTCCCACAACCGTACGGAGCCGTCCAGCGCGCCGCCGGCCACCGTACGGCTGCCCGGGGCGAACGCGACACTCAGCACCCGGTCCTCGTGGCCGGTGAGCATCCGCGGGATCCGGCGCGGGCGGCCGGGCTCCTCGACGTTCCACAGGCGGATCAGCGCGTCGTCGGTGCTGGCGGCGGCGAGCAGCCGGCCGTCGGGGCTGTGGGCGATGCCGGACACCGGGTTGGTGAAGTCCGAGAGGACGGTCGGCGGCCGGTGCCAGAGGCGGACGCCGCGGTCGGCGCCGGCGCTGGCGAGGGTACGGCCGTCGGGGCTGAAAGCCACCTCCCACACGGCTCCCGCGTGGCCGGCCAGGGGCTCCCCGAGCTGCTGCGGATATGCGGGGTTGGCCACGTTCCACAGGATCGGCGCGTCGTCCTCGCCCGCGCTCACCAGGGTGCGGCCGTCGGAGCTGAAAGCCACCGACAGAACGGGCGCGGTGTGCTCGGTGAGCGGATCGCCCAGCGGTCGCGGGCGCCCCGGCTCGGTCACGTCCCACAGCCGTACGGTGTCGTCGAAGCCGGCCGTGGCCAGCGTCCGACCGTCCGGGGAGAAGGCCACCGTCCAGACGGAAGCGGTGTGTTGGCGCAGCGGCGCACCGAGCGGCTCGATCCCGTCGTCCCGGTCGAACCGCCACATCCGTACGGAACCGTCGAAGCCCGCCGTGGCCAGGGTGCCCCCGTCCGGGGCGAACGCGACGGCGCGGACACTGCCGTCCTCGGACCCGTCGGCCTCGACGGGCGCGCCGAGCGGCCTGAGCCGGTCCGGGACGCTCAGGTCCCACAGCCGTACGGTCCCGTCGTCTCCGGCGGTGGCCAGGGTCCGGCCGTCGGGGGCGAACGCGACCGAGACGACGTTCTTCCCGTCATGGCTCACCAGCGGCCGGCCGACGGAACGGGGTCGCTCCCGGTCGTGTACGTCCCACAGCTGCACGCCGCCGCCCTTGCCGGTGGCCACCAGCAGGTCTCCGCGTGACGGAGCGAAGGCGACCGCGCCGACCGGGCCCGTACGGAGTCGCAGCGGTTTCCCCAACGGCTTCCCCGGGCCCCCGGCCGGGCCCGCCGGCCCGGGCCGCGCGGCGGTGTCCCACAGCCGCACCGTGCCGTCGTGGCCGCCGCTGGCGAGGGTGCGGCCGTCGGGCGCGTACGCCACGGAGCTGGCGAGACCGGCGTGACCGGGCAGCCGGGTGGCCAGCGTCCGGCCCGCGTCCGAGGCCAGCCGGGTCCGGGTGTCGGGCGTGGAGCGTATGCCGTGCGCGGCGACGTCGAGGCGGCCGGCCAGCCCGGCGCTGATCTCGCGGAGGCTGTCGGCTTCGGTGGTGAGGCGGCCGAAGACGGCGTCGTCCCGCTCGGTCTGCGCGGTGGCGCGCGCCTGGAGGGCGACGACGGCGGTGCCGGTGGCGAGCAGCCCGAGCGCGGCGAGCAGGGCCACGACCGTACGCCGCAGCCGCGCGGTGCGGTGCTGGCGACGGAGCGAGGCCGCGAGGAACTCCCGTTCCGACCCGGTGAGTTCGACGCCGCGCCGACTCTCCCCGTCGCGCCGGCTCTCCCCGTCGCGCCGGCTCTCCCCGTCGCCCCGGCTCCCCCGGGCTCTCCGGCGCTCCCCGGCCCGCCGGCCTCTCGCCGTGGCGCCGCCGGGCCGGGCGGCGTCCTGCGGGAACGCGTCGCGAGCGGCGTCCAGGCGGGAGCCCGCGTACAGCGCGGCACTCTCCCGGCCGAGCGCCTGCCAGGTGCGTGCCGCCTCGGAGAGCGCGCGGTGGACGCGCAGCCGGTCGCGTTCGGCGTCTATCCAGGCGCGCAACCGGGGCCAGGCGGTGATGAGCGCCTCGTGGGCGAGGTCGACCGTGCCGTCGTCGAAGGTGATGAGCCGTGCGCGGACCAGGCGTTCCAGCACCACCCGGGTGTCGGCGGGGCTGCCGAAGTCGAGCTCCGTGTGCTCGGTGGGGCGGCGCGTGTCCGCAGTCCCGTCGCCGGGCGCGACGAGCCGGAGCAGCACATGGCGGGCCACCTCGGCCTGCGACGGCGTGAGTTCGCCGAACACCTGCTCGGCCGTGCGGACGACGGCGCCGCGCAGTCCGCCGGCCGCCTCGTACGCGGCCTCCGTCAGGACCCGGCCGCTGCGGTGGCGCCAGGTCTCCAGCAGGGCGTGCGACATCATCGGCAGACCACCCGGGGCGCCCTCGACCTCGTCCAGCAGGCGGTCGGTCAGGGAGCGTTCGACGATCAGGCCCTCCGCGGCGGCCGGGCGCACGATGGTCTCCCGCAGCTCCGCGCGGCCCATCGGCCCGACGAGCAGCGTGGCTCCCTGCAACGCGGCGGTGAGGCCCGGGTGTTCGGCGCAGCGGCCGAGAAAGTCGGCCCGCACCGCGATGACGACGCGCAGCCGACTGCCGGCCTCGGTGGCGGTGATGAGGTGGTCGATGAAGGCGTCCCGGTCGGCCGGGTCGGCGCCGAGTGTGTACAGCTCCTCGAACTGGTCGACGATCAGCCAGGTGCCGGCATCGGTGTCGGGCACGGGTACGAGCCGGTCGGCGTGCGTGCGCAGCGGGGCGGGGCCGGGCGTGAGGATGCGCACGGCCGCCGGAGCGGTCCCGTCACCCCCACTGCCCGTACCCTCGGGCGGGGTGCGCAGTCGCGGGATCAGACCGGCGCGCAACAGCGAGGACTTGCCGCTGCCGGAGGGGCCGAAGACGGCGGTGAGGCGCCGCTCGCGATTCAGTGCGGACAGCCGCTCCACGAGCCGGTCGCGGCCGAAGAAGAGTGCGGCGTCACCCGGTTCGTACCGGGTCAGGCCGCGGTACGGCGGCCGAGAGGTCTCGCCACCGGACGCCTCCGCGGCCAGCTCTGCCGAAGCCTCGCGCCAGCGCCGCTCCCACTCGACCACGTCACCGCCGCACGCCTCCACATAGGCGAGCGCCACCGCCCGGGTGGGCAACTGCCTTCCGGCCGCGGCCTGGGACAGGGTGGTCACTCCGTACCGCGCCCCTTGGGCCATCGCCCGGTACGTGGGCTTCCCCGCCGCCTCGCGCAGCGCCCGCAGGCCGGCGGCGAACCGCGGCACCGGGCCTGCCTCCGGATCCAGCTCGCCCTCGGCGCGCCCCGGCCCTTGGTGTCCCGACATGTGCCCGCCCCGCCCTCGGTACGCCGGTCTCCACCAGGACTTCACCCGGTGCGTCTGCTCGGGCGCTCAGGGTAGGCAGCCGGGGGGCCCGGCCGCAGCCGTACCGCTGGGTATCCGCAGGCGGGGCACGGGTGTTCACCCGATCTTCACGCCGGGGCCGAGGACGGTCCGTGCCGCCGGGTTGTTCGGGGCCGGGGCGGGGGCTGCTGAACAACGGCGTACGGCGCTGGAATTGCCGAGAAGGGCGGCCGGGGCCGCCCCGCCACGCGGTCCGGGCCCTGGAGAACGGGGGAGGGCCCGGGCCCCCCACTCCCGCGACAGGCGGAAGGAGACTCGGTGCGGAAGAAGACTCATGTACGGGTGGCCTCGCGCCCAGTGCCGGGCCCCGGGGGCGGGGACAGCGGCCCTCGCGGTGCCGCGTGCGGCGAACCACGAGCGCCGGCCCGCCCGGCCACCGCGACAAGGGCCGACACCGCGACGGGAGCGGTCCACGAAGCCGACCGGCCCCGGGGCAGCGACCCGCCGAACACGAAAGCGTGAGGTGACCCCATGCAGAACTTCTCCCCCCAGCGAGACCCGTCTGGCCCGTCCGACCCGTCTGGCCCGACTGGTCCGCCTGTCCCACCTGGCCGGTTCGACCCGCCTGGCCCGACTGGTCCGCCCGGCCGGTTCGACCCGCCTGGCCCGACTGGCCCGCCTGGTCCGACTGGTCCGCCCGAGGAGGCGGCGCGCGTCTCCGGGGCCCTCGTCTTCGTGTTCGTGGTCGTCGCCGTGCACGCGGTGGGCACCGCCCTGGGCGGCTGGGTGGTCCTGGACGAGAACTACAGCAAGCAGGAGCACGGGCAGGACCTGATTCTGCCGATGGGCATGGCCTGGTTCGTGGCGCTGTTCTGCTGGGGACTGGCGGCGCTTCAGACCGCCTGCGTCGCCCTGGCCGGCAGGCGCCGACCGTGGACCCGCGCGGTGCTGGCCGCCTGCCTGGCCCTGGTGGGGTGCTCGACGCTCATCGGCTTCCTCGGCTCGCTGCTCTCCGGAGCGCCCAGTCTCCCGGTGCTGCTGGTCTTCGGCGTCGACGCGGCAGCCCTGTGGGTGCTGCTCGGAGGCACCGCGCACCGCTGGTTCTCCGTACGCCGCCCGGCACGCACTTCACCTCGGGGGTGACGACGCATGAACCACTCGATGGACGAACACGACCCGTACCGGCGGCCCGATGAGTCACCGGAGTCACCGGAGTCACCGGGGTCACCGGGGTCACCGGAGTCACCAGAGCCACCGGAGCCACCGGGGTCACCTGGGTCACCGGGGTCACCGGGGTCACCGGGGTCACCGGAGTCACCAGGGTCACCAGGGTCACCGGGGCAACCGGGGCCACCGGGGTCACCGGAGCCACCGGGGTCACCGGAGTCACCAGGGTCACCAGGGTCACCGGGGCAACCGGGGCCACCGGGGCCACCGGGGCCACCGGGGTCACCTGGGTCACCTGGGTCACTGGGGCAACCGTGGTCACCCGGGCAACCGGGGTCGCTGGAGTCACCGGTGCCGCCCTGGCCACCCGAGGCCCCCGGAGCCCCCGAGGCCTCAGCGACCCCGGCGCCGTGCGACGCCGTGGCGGCCGCGATCGGCAATGCCTCCCTGCTCGGCATCGGGTATCTGCTGCTGGGCCACCGGCGGCTGGCCTCGGTCGCCGTACTCGGCACCGCCATGCTTCTCACCCTCGCCGCCTCGACTGCCGCGACCTGGTGCGAGGTTCTGCTGCTCCTGTGGTGGGCGGCCGGCGTCGCCCACGGCTGGTTCCTGACCCGCCGACGTGAGCACGTCGTGCGGCGGGTGCGGCGCTACGGCGCCCTCGTGGTCACGGTCGCGGTCGTGCTGACCGCCGTGCTGCTGCGCGTAGGCGCACACGGGATCGAGAGCCGGGTGGACGAGGCCCGTGAGGCCGGTGACTGCGAGGAGGCCGTCGCCGCGCAGAGCGAGGTGCGGTCCGGACACCGCGTGGTGGGAGCGACGCTGGTCGAGCCCGGCGACGCGGTGGTGGAGACCTGCCGACGGCTGGAGCGCGCCGCGTCCACGCTGTACGACGCCGGGCAGACAGGGGACACCGAGGAGTTGGAGCGGGGCTTCGGCGTTCTCGCCCGCGTCCTGAAGGAGCCCGGCCACGAGAGGACCGTCCGGACGACCCTGGACACCTTCCTCGACACCCTGCCCGCCGAGGGCGCCTGTGACACCGCCGAGACGGCCGGCTGGCTCCGCGACCGCGAGCCCACCCGCGACGTCCTGGACCGGGCGGCCGACGCCGCGACGCGTACGGAACCCGCCGCACTGGCCGGATGCGGCGACGCCCTGATGGGCGAAAAAGAATGGAAGCAGGCCCGCGCGCACTACCAGCGACTCCTCGACGCGTACCCGGACGAGCCGCTCGCCGGCAAGGCGCGCAGCGGCGTGAAGAAGGCCGCCCTGGCCATCGAACTCGACGAGGTGCGCGCTCTCATCGGGGCCACCTACAGCGCGGGATCCGGCTACTGCGACAAACCCGCCAAGTACAGCGCCGCCCCGCCGTACCGCAAGGGGACCAACCGCGCGTTGTTCCTCGGCGACAACGATTACACCGGCAAGCTCCCCGCCGACTGGCGCACCGATGACCCCGTCAAGGCGGCGCTCGTGGTCTGCGCGGACACGGCGGAGAACGGCGCCGCCGTCGAGTCCTGTTCCTACGAGAACAACAGGTTCAAGCACTTCCCCCACCGCGTCACCTTTCACAAGGTCAAGGTCCCGCTGCAGGTCTACGAGCTGCGCACCGGCAAGCGCGTCGATCCGAGCTCGGTGCAGATCGGCGGGAAGAGCTGCCCGGCCGTGCTGCGCTACGAGTACTACGGCACGTACAACTACGGGCCGGGCGACCAGTTCGTCTCCACCACCAAGTCCGGCATACGGGACGCCTTCCGGCCGGTCGTCACGCGCTGACCACGCCGGGCCCGGGCTCGGGTCTGCGAAGGGCCGGCCTCTCAGGTCGGCGCGGACAGACCCGGCGAGGCGCGCCCCCTCGCCCCCGACGGCTTCGGCGAGGAGGCGGCACCTCGCCGAAGCCGTCGAGGTCGAGGGGGCGGCAACGCCTCAGTCCGCCGCCCGATGCTCCGCGTTCTCCTGCCACTCCCGGCCGATCGACCGCATCAGGGCCGGATAGACCCCCAGGTACCGGAAGGGTTTGATACCCGCCATGTACAGGGAGCCGAGTCGGCCGTTGGGCTTCACCAGGACGGCCAACTGGCCGCGAAAGCCGCCGTTTCCATCGGGGACCCAGCCGATGTGCAGCACTCCGTGCATGGTCTTGTTGGCGCACTCGGCGGCCCACTCGTCGTGCGCCTGGAAGACCGAGGTGAAAGGCGCCGTACTGAGGTCGGGGCCGCGCGGCCCCTCGCGCAGGTCGTCGGGCAGCCGGTCGCGCAGCGACGCCACCCGGCCGCCGACGCCCGCGTCCGGCTTGTCCCACCCGAGGAGCGCGCCGAGTCTCCACCGCACCGCGAAGAGGAAGCGGCCCACGCGGTTGCCGCCGTCCGGACCGCCCTTGTCGTCCGCCATCTGGTCGACCAGATGGCGCAGGTCGTCCGGGCCACCCGGCGTCGGCAGCACCCATACGTCCTCCAGCCGGAAATCGCCGGCGATCTCGTGAATCCGCCAGAGGCGGGAGGTGTGGTCGCTCGGGGGAAGGCGCAGGTCACTCATGGCGATTCCCTTCCATACGGCGGCGTATAGAACGAGCATAGACCATCTGTACGGCCCCGTATATCGGTCGGGATGATGTGACCAGGGACATGGCAGGGGCGCGGTCCGCACGCCACGCGACAGGGCGACCGAGGAAGGGCTTCGCACGCTCGCCGGCGGCGGCCATGACGCTGTCCGGAACGAGGTCCTCGCCCAGGCGCCCGGTGTCACCACGGGCGGCTTCTACGGCTACTTCCGCAACCGCGCCGCGCTGCTGGAAGAGATGCTCGACACCTGGGAACGCGAGGTCGCCGAGGGCGCCATCGAGCCCCTTACCGCAGCAGCCCTACGCCCTCAGATCAGCGGTCGTGGCGGGACGCGGGCTGCCATGGAAGACCTGGCTGGTGTGCCAGGAACGGTGGGCGGCGGCGATGGGGTGAACGCCCGGCTGGGGCCCGATGAGCGGTCGGCCGGCGAGCGTGATGACGTGCTCGCGGGCGGCGGTGCTGCGGCCGACGAAACTCTGCGAGACCAGGATGCGGTGGCCCTCGCCGAGGCCGAGTACGCCTTTGTCGAACAGCTTGTGGTGCAGCGAGCACAGGCACAGCCCGTTCTCGACGTCGTCCGGCCCGCCGAAGGCCCACCAGCGCACATGGGCGGCCTCAAGCCCCACCGGCACCGCGCCGATCCTGCCGTCGTACCCGCAGAAGGCGCACCGATACTCGTACGCCGTCAGGACCATCTCCCGCATCCGCCGGCCCCGCTGCCTGCGCGTGGCCGAGAGCGGTCCGGTCTCCACCTCCTCCAGCTCCAGACCGACGGCTTCGCACAGCTCGCCGTGGAGGGAGGACGGGAAGTTCAGATCGAGCAGCACCCGTGTCATCCGGTGGAGAAGGGGTGGATCCCGCCGCAGAGCCTCCCGTAGCTCCGGCGCCAGCCGCCCGGCGGCGCCGCTTGCGCGCAGTTCCCTGATCCCAACCCCGGGGCTGCCCGGACCGCGCTCGGTGCGCACCTCCCAAACGCCGTCATTCACCAGGTGATGGAAGGGGTAGGCGGGAGTCGTCCGGCTACCGGGGCCGTATTCGGCGAGCAGTCCCTGTAGGTCCTTCTCCACGACGCTGTACCGCAGCTCGCCATCGGCGTCCTGCTGGAATCGGCTGAGCGCGTACAGGAACAGCAACGGCTTGTGCGGAGCCCGGGTCCCGCTCCTCGTCCATTGCCTCAACTGCGCGGCACGCTCGACCCAGTTCATGGTCGACGATCGTAGTGGCGGTTCGCCGCAGAGCTTGGTCGTGGGTTCGCCCCCAGTGGCGGGCGAACACTGGGCCACGATGCGGAACGCGCCGCCCGGGCATGACGCGGTGGATGCGGGCGAGGGCAAAGCCCCGTTCGTCGTCGCGCAGGTGGCACGAGGCACACAGGTGGGTCGGGCCGAGCACGAGCTTGCTGAGGGTGCGTACGCGGACATCGCTGTATGCCAGGTTCTCCCCGCATCCGGCGCCGATCTCCTCGGCGCCCGGGCCGCAGGGGGATCCGGCGCCGAACGGGTCCGGAGTCGGAAGCCCCGTGAGGGCGGCCCGCGCGGCCGAGACCAGGAACCGAGGCCACCAACGTCGAAGGCCCCCGCAGCGAGCTGCGGGGGCCTTCGACGTATTGCCCGGTGAGAGCAATGGCGGAGGATACGAGATTCGAACTCGTGAGGGGTTGCCCCCAACACGCTTTCCAAGCGTGCGCCCTAGGCCACTAGGCGAATCCTCCGCCGCAAACAATACAAGACGTTGGAGGGTGCTCGCGAACACGTTCGCCGAAGATCGTCCGGAGAGGGGCTGAGGGGAGGTTCGGCTGCCGTTCGGCGGGGCGGGTGGGTGGACCGGAGGGGGTGGGGATCCGCTAAGGTGGGCGTCAGCCCCTCACGTGGCGCTATCTGACTGAACTCCCCCAGGGCCGGAAGGCAGCAAGGGTAGGTCGGCTCTGGCGGGTGCGTGGGGGGCCCTTTGCGTTTCGGGGGCGTTGTCGCGGGGAGTCGGGGGGCCCCGGCCGGGCCGGGCCGCGCTGGGTGGGTGCTGTGCCGTGGGCTGGCGGTGAGGGGATCGGGCGGCGTGGGGCCGGTTGTCAGTCGGCCCCGATAACCTCGTAGGTGTGTCGTCCCTTGCGCTGTACCGCCGCTACCGCCCCGAGTCGTTCGCCGAGGTCATCGGTCAGGAGCATGTCACTGACCCGCTCCAGCAGGCCCTGCGGAACAACCGGGTCAATCACGCGTACCTGTTCAGCGGGCCGCGCGGCTGTGGGAAGACGACCAGCGCGCGCATCCTCGCCCGCTGCCTGAACTGCGAGCAGGGGCCCACGCCGACCCCGTGCGGGGAGTGCCAGTCCTGCCAGGACCTCGCGCGCAACGGGCCGGGTTCCATCGATGTGATCGAGATCGACGCCGCCTCGCACGGTGGCGTGGACGACGCCCGTGATCTGCGCGAGAAGGCGTTCTTCGGGCCCGCCTCCAGTCGTTACAAGATCTACATCATCGACGAGGCGCACATGGTCACCCCGGCGGGCTTCAACGCCCTGCTGAAGGTGGTCGAGGAGCCGCCGGAGCACCTCAAGTTCATCTTCGCGACGACCGAGCCCGAGAAGGTCATCGGGACGATCCGGTCGCGTACGCACCACTATCCGTTCCGGCTGGTGCCCCCGGGGACCCTCCGCAGCTATCTCGCCGATGTCTGCGGGCGGGAGAACAGCCCCGTCGAGGACGGCGTCCTCCCGCTCGTCGTGCGCGCCGGGGCCGGGTCCGTGCGTGACTCGATGTCCGTCATGGACCAGCTGCTGGCCGGTGC
Organism: Streptomyces sp. NPDC017520; assembly: GCF_044329855.1. Classification (NCBI taxonomy): domain Bacteria; kingdom Bacillati; phylum Actinomycetota; class Actinomycetes; order Kitasatosporales; family Streptomycetaceae; genus Streptomyces; species Streptomyces sp. NPDC017520. The sequence goes on along the minus strand of NZ_JBIRKB010000006.1, from coordinate 69,255 downwards.
TGGCGACGACGGTGTGACGTATGCCATGGCCACCTCGCTCCTCGGGTACACCGACGGCTCCCTGCTCGACTCGATCGTCGACGCCTTCGCCGCCGGCGACGGTGCCGCCGCCTTCGAGGTCGTCGACCGGGTCATCGAGGGCGGCAACGATCCTCGTCGGTTCGTGGCGGACCTCCTGGAGCGGCTGCGTGATCTCGTGATCCTCGCCGCCGTGCCCGACGCCGGCGAGAAGGGACTCATCGACGCCCCCGCAGATGTCGTCGAGCGCATGCAGGCCCAGGCCTCCGTCTTCGGCGCCGCCGAGCTGAGCCGCGCCGCCGACCTGGTCAACGACGGGCTAACGGAGATGCGCGGGGCCACCTCGCCGCGCCTCCAGGTCGAGCTGATCTGCGCCCGCGTCCTGCTGCCCGCCGCCTATGACGACGAGCGGTCGCTGCAGGCCCGCCTCGACCGGCTGGAGCGCGGGGCCTCGGCCGCCGCTGCCGCCGGGTTCGCCGCGCCGCCCGCCGCCGTAGCGCCGATGGGGTACGTACCGGGCCCCGACGCCCACGCCCCCCAGGCCCAGACCCCCCACGCCCACGCCCCGCAGGCCGCGGGCCCGGGCGCGGCGCGTGCAGCCGTACGGGGCGAGGCGCCGCCCGCCCCCGCCGCCCCCGCCTACGCACCGCCCGCCGCCCAGCCCGCCCCGCAGGCTCCCGCCGAGGGCTATCCGGCCGGTCCGCAGGCCGCCGAGCCCGCCCAGCGGCCCGGTTCCTGGCCCGCAGCGGCCGACGGGGACCAGGCCCGTCGTCCCGGCGGCTGGCCCACCGCGTCCGCCCCCGGCAGCGGTCCGGCCCCCGCCGCCTCCCCGCCGCCCGCCGCCGCCCCGGCCGCCCCCGCCGCTCCGGTTGCGCCCGAGGGCGGTCAGAGCATGGCCCAGGGCGCCGCCCAGGTCCGGAACATGTGGCCGGACATCCTGGAGGCGGTCAAGAGCCGCCGACGCTTCACCTGGATCCTGCTCAGTCAGAACGCCCAGGTCGCCGGGTTCGACGGGACGACGCTCAGGATCGGCTTCCTCAACGCGGGAGCCCGGGACAACTTCGCGAGCAGCGGCAGCGAGGAGATCCTCAAGCAGGCCCTCGTCGAACGGTTCAACGCCCAGTGGCGCATCGAAGCGGTCATCGACACCTCCGGTGGCGGCGGGGCGCCCCCGGGTCCCGGTGCGGGCGCCGGACGTCCCGCCCCGCAGTACCAGCCCGCCCCGGCAGCCCCCGCCGCCCCGGTCGCGTACGAACCCCGGCCCCAGCACTCCGCCCCGCAGCAGCCCCCGCCCTCGCCACAGGGGCAGCACGCGCCGCCGCCCCAGCAGCAGCCGCCGTCCTCCGCGCCGCCGCAGGGCCGGGAGGCCGCGCCCGCTCCCGAGCCCTCCCACAGCTCCTACGGGTCGGAGCCGCCGCGTAACGTCGCCCCCGAGGACGACACCCCGGAGGCCGACGATCCGGATCTCGTCGACTCCGCCCTCTCCGGTCACGAGCTGATCGTCCGCGAGCTGGGCGCCACGGTCGTCGAGGAGTTCACCAACGAGCAGTGACGAGCAGTGGCGAATGGTAACGAACAGTGACCGTCGGTAGCGGGCAGCGGCGAGCGGTGGCAGAGCAGTAACCCGGTGACGCGCAGGGCGCTCTGCCGCGCCGGACGCGTTGCCGCGTCGGCGCGGTGGCGGCGAGAACGGGAGGCCGCCCGTCCACGGACTGGTGGCCGTCCGAGCTCCCCGCGCCCGGCGGCTAGGCTGCACCCGTGAAGGTCCTCGTCATCGGCGGCGGCGCCCGCGAACACGCCCTGTGCCGCTCTCTGTCCCTCGACCCCGATGTCACCGCTCTGTACTGCGCCCCCGGCAACGCCGGCATCGCAGAGGTGGCCGAACTGCACCCGGTGGACGCGCTCGACGGTGACGCCGTCGCGCGCCTCGCGACCGAGCTGGGCGCCGGGCTGGTGGTCGTCGGCCCGGAGGCGCCGCTCGTCGCCGGGGTCGCCGACGCCGTGCGCGCGGCCGGCATCCCCTGCTTCGGCCCCTCCGCCGAAGCCGCGCAGCTGGAAGGCTCCAAGGCGTTCGCCAAGGACGTCATGGCCGGGGCAGGCGTTCCCACCGCCCGCAGCTACGTCTGCACCACCCCCGCGGAGATCGACGAGGCCCTCGACGCCTTCGGCGCGCCGTACGTCGTCAAGGACGACGGCCTCGCGGCCGGCAAGGGCGTCGTCGTCACCGACGACCTGGCCGCCGCCCGCGCCCACGCGCTCTCCTGCGACCGCGTGGTCATCGAGGAGTTCCTCGACGGCCCCGAGGTCAGCCTCTTCGCGATCACCGACGGCACCACCGTGCTGCCGCTCCAGCCCGCCCAGGACTTCAAGCGCGCCCTCGACGGCGACGAGGGCCCGAACACCGGCGGCATGGGCGCCTACTCCCCGCTCCCGTGGGCGGACCCCAAGCTGGTCGACGAGGTTCTCCAGTCCGTGCTCCAGCCGACCGTCGACGAGCTGCGCCGACGCGGCACGCCCTTCTCCGGGCTGCTCTACGCGGGCCTCGCGATCACCTCGCGCGGCGTGCGGGTCATCGAGTTCAACGCCCGCTTCGGCGACCCGGAGACCCAGGTCGTGCTGGCCCGCCTGAAGACCCCGCTCGCCGGTGTCCTGCTCGCCTCCGCCAACGGCACGCTCGACGTCCTCCCGCCGCTGAACTGGCGCGACGACGCCGCGGTCACCGTGGTCATCGCCTCGCACAACTACCCGGACACCCCGCGCACCGGCGATCCGATCGACGGGCTCGCGGACGTCGCGGCGCAGGATGCCCCCGACGCGTACGTCCTGCACGCCGGGACCCGCGCCGAGGGCGGCGCGGTGCTCAGCGCGGGCGGCCGGGTCCTCTCGGTGACCGCGACCGGCAAGGACCTCACGGCCGCCCGGGAGCGTGCCTACGCCGCGCTCGGCCGGATCCGCCTGGACGGCTCCCAGCACCGTACGGACATCGCCCTGAAGGCCTCCCGGGGCTGACCTGCCCGGTCACCGGCTCCTCGCGCACCGTGGCCCCTCCGCCCGCCCCCGTACGCCACCGGCGTACGCGGAAGGCGCGAGGGGCTGCCCCATGTCCGGGCGCGGCGGCGAGCGGTCGGCCAGGCCGCTTGCTCATGGACGCGAACACGTCAGCAGCTTTACCCAAAGCCATTCCATCGGGTGACGGCTGGGCCATCCGGATGACGGCTGCCGGGGCCCCAACTAGGGTGCGGCGCAAGCGTTCGGGCACTTGGCCCACCGGCATTGCGATGTCGGTGGCGGGTGCCACAGTGGGGGAGTGAGCAACACCGTCGCGTGGCAGAGGGGGTGACGTCCGGCCGTGTCCGGTATCGATGTGGGTGAGGAGCTGGGGGCGCGGGCCGCACAGGCCCGAGCGCTCTCCCTGCTGCGGATCCGCGGCAGGGCACTGGCCGTGGCGATCCTGCCCGCGGCCGTCGCCGTCGTGCTGTTCGCGGCGGGCGCGCAGGGACGCCTGGCCGGTCCGTCCTGGGACGCCGTGCGCTGGGCGGTCCTCGGCGTCGCGGTCGCCGTGCTGCTGGTGACGGTCCTGGTCGCCGTCTCGGTGGCCCGCGCGCGGCCCGCCATGAGTCCGACCGTCTCCGTGCCGGAGGAAGGGGCTCCCGACCTCTACCGCCTGGTCCGGGACCTGGCGGCCCGGCTCGACGTGCCCGCGCCCTCGGCCATAGCGCTGACCCCGGACTGCGACAGCTGGCTGGAGGACCGGACGCACCGGGCGCTCCGGAGGGGCGCGGGGGTCGCGGCGGAGGCCGGGGTCGCCGCCCCCGTCCTGGTCATCGGCTCGCCGTTCCTGTGGTGGATGCGGGTCGCCGAGCTGCGGGCGGTCCTCGCCCCCGTGGTGGCGGGCACCGGCCCGTCCGCGCACCCCGACATAGCCGCCGCCCGCCGCTTCGTACGCGGTCTGGACGCCTCGATCGCCGATGCCGCCGCCCCTGGCCGGGGTGCGGTGCGGGGGGCGCCGCTCGCCTTCACCGGCTGGGTCTCCCGGCTGCTGCTGCGGGCCTGCCGGGACCATGCCGCCGAGATGGAGCGCTGTGTGGCGGCCGCCGCGTCCATGCGGGCCCAGACGGTCGACCACGGGCTGCGGATCGCCGCCCAGGAACAGGTCGGCCTCGCCTATGCCGGCTGGGACCGGCTGCTGACCCGGGTGGCGCTGCCCGCCTGGCGGATGGGCCGCTGGCCCTCCCGGCTGGACGCCGGAGTCGTCTCCGCGCTCACCGAGCTGTCCCGCCGGGACCGGCTGGCCGACGGCTTCGCCCTGCGCCTCGGCGAGCGGCCCGCGTGCGATCTGCTGGAGGAGCCCGGGGTGGCCGACGAGGCGGCGTCCCTGCTCGCCGCCCGGCTCTTTCACGGCGGCCCCGCCGAGAGCGGTCCGGGCTGGGCGCCGGTGGACTGGCACCAGTATCCCGACGAGGTCGTCGACCGCAAATGGCGTACGGAAGCGGCCCGGCTGCACCGGGTCCTGGACACCTTGGGTGTCCCCCGGGCCTCCGCCGCCGACCCGGCCGTCCCCACGCTGGCCAGGGTCATGGAGCATCTGTCCGGTTCCGGGGGACCCGGCGGTCCGGGCGAGGAGCTCGCGGCGGGTATCGGCGCGGCGGTCGCCCGTGAGGCTGCCGAGGCCCCGGGGCACGGCCGGCCGGGGCACAGCGGCCCCGAACCCGGCGGTCCCGGTCACGGCGGTATGGGGTCCGGCGCGGCCGACGACCCCCTCGACCTCTGGGGGCCGGGACCGCTGCCCCTCTTCCCGCTCCAGCCGCCGCGTACGGGCACCGAGTTGCTCGCCGACCACGTCGCTGCCATGGTCTGCTGCGCGGCCGTGGACACGGCGGGCGCGGCCCCCGGCCTCGACTGGCTGGACGGCCCCGCCCTGCTCGTCGGCGGCCAGCGCCGGGCGGACCTCGCGGCCCCGGTCCTCAGCCTCGTCGAGGACGGCGATCCGGACCCGCTGCTGTCCTGGCTCGCCGAGGTGGGAGTGCGCTCCGACAAACCGGTGCGACTGGTCTGAGCACAAGCCGACGGTCGTGCCGGCCTGAGCGCAGGCGGGTCGTGCCGGCCTGAGCGCAGCTGGTCCGGCTGGTCCCAGTCCGACGACAGGGCCTAGCCCGTCCGGCTGGTCCGACCACAGGGTCGACCGGTCCGACGATGAGCTCCGGCCTGGTCCGACGACCAGGACGACCAGGTGCCACAGGCCCCACCCACAGAAACCGGAGGCTCCCCGCCCTCGCCAATTAGCGACGAAGGGTGACGAACCGCGTGCGTTATGTGATGTGCTGGGGATCGGCGCTGACATTCGGCGCACCAGAGTTGTCCGGGGGATCCCCCAGAGCTGTCCGGGGGATCCGAGGGAGGGGCGCGGCATGGGGGCGGAGCAGATTCGCCGGTGGGAGTCGGGTGCCCTCGCGCACGCGGTGAGCGATCCCTTCGGGCAGGGCCCGCTGCCCTGGCTGCGCGGCAGTGAGAACTACTTCGACGACACCGGCCAGGTGGTCCCCTGGTACGCCGACCTCGCCCGCTCCACCGGCGGCGGCACCCGTACCGCGGACGACGTGCACCGCCAGATCAAGGGCTTCGTCTCGCCCGGCGCGGCGGCCCCCGGCGAGGCCATCGACTTCCACATCACCGTGGACCCGCCCCAGCAGTTCTCCGTCGACGTCTACCGGATCGGTCATTACGGCGGCGACGGCGCGGCCAAGATCACCACGAGTCCGCGGCTCTCCGGCATCGTCCAGCCCCCGCCGCTCGCCGCCGACCGGACTGTCTCCTGCCACCACTGGTGGATGTCCTGGCGGCTCCAGATTCCGAGCTACTGGTCCGTCGGCGCGTACGTGGCCGTCCTGACCACCGTCGACGGCTACCGCTCGCACATCCCTTTCACCGTGCGCCACGACCACCCCGCCGACCTGCTGCTCCTGCTGCCCGACATCACCTGGCAGGCGTACAACCTCTACCCGGAGGACGGCCGTACCGGCGCCAGCCTCTACCACGCGTGGGACGAGCGGGGGCGGCTCCTCGGCGAGGAGGACGCCGCCGTCACGATCTCCTTCGACCGCCCGTACGCCGGGGCCGGGCTGCCGCTGCACGTGGGGCACGCGTACGACTTCATCCGCTGGGCCGAGCGGTACGGCTACGACCTCGCCTACGCCGACGCCCGCGACCTGCACGCGGGCCGCGTCGACCCCAGCCGCTACCGGGGCCTGGTCTTCCCCGGCCACGACGAGTACTGGACGCTGCCGATGCGCCGGGCCGCCGAGCGCGCCCGGGACTCCGGCACCTCGCTCGTCTTCCTCTCCGCCAACACCATGTACTGGCAGGTGGGCCTCGCCCCGTCGGCCTCCGGCGAGGCGGACCGGCTGCTGACCTGCCGCAAGCGCCGGGGGCCTGGCAAGTCCGCCCTGTGGCGCGAGGTGGACCGGCCCGAGCAGCAGCTCCTGGGCATCCAGTACGCGGGCCGGGTGCCCGATCCCCGCCCGCTCGTCGTGCGCAACGCCGAGCACTGGCTCTGGGACTCCACGGGCGCGGTCGAGGGCGACGAGATCCCGGGCCTGGTCGCCGGCGAGGCCGACCGCTACTTCCCGCGCACCAGCCTGCCCGAACACGACAACCGGATCCTGCTCGCCCACTCCCCGTACGAGGACTCGGAGGGCGCGACCCGGCACCAGGAGACCTCGCTCTACCAGTCCCCCTCCGGCGCGCACGTATTCGCCTCCGGCACCTTCGCCTGGTCCCCGGCCCTGGACCGCCCCGGGCACACGGACCCCCGGATCCAGCGGGCCACGGCCAACCTCCTCGACCGGATCTGCAAGCGGGACTGACCGCGTCCGAGGAACGGGACCGGCCCAGGTCACCCGAGGAACGCGACCGGCCCGGGGCCGAGGGAACGCGACCGGCCCGGGGCCGAGGGGACATGACCGGCCCGGGGCCGAGGAACACGCGACGACCCGGGGCCGAGGGAACATGACCGACCGGGTCCGAGGGACACGCGACCGGTCACCGGGCCCCTGGCGCGGGCCCCGCCGTGGATACGGGACAATCGGAACCGCTCCTGGATCAATCTACGCGGAGGCACCGTGTCCGGTTTTGTAGAAAAGCCCGAGCCCGTACAGGTACCGGGCCTCACCCACCTGCACACCGGCAAGGTGCGTGACCTGTACCGGAACGAGGCGGGCGACCTCGTCATGGTCGCCAGCGACCGCATCTCCGCGTACGACTGGGTCCTGCCCACCGAGATCCCCGACAAGGGCCGTGTCCTCACCCGGCTCTCGCTCTGGTGGTTCGACCAGCTCGCCGACCTGGTGCCCAACCACGTCATCTCCACCGAGCTGCCCCCGGGCGCCCCGGCCGACTGGGCGGGCCGCACCCTCATCTGCAAGTCGCTGCGGATGGTCGAGGTCGAGTGCGTGGCCCGCGGCTATCTGACCGGCTCCGGACTCGTCGAGTACGACGCCACCCGTACGGTCTGCGGCATCGGTCTCCCCGAGGGCCTGGTCAACGGGTCCGAGCTGCCCGGCCCGATCTTCACCCCGGCCACCAAGGCGGCCGTCGGCGACCACGACGAGAACGTCAGCTACGAGAACGTCGCCCGCGAGGTCGGTGCGGAGACCGCCGCCGAGCTGCGGCGCACGACGCTCGACGTCTACCGCAGGGCCCGGGACATCGCGCACGGGCGCGGGATCATCCTGGCCGACACCAAGTTCGAGTTCGGCTTCGAGACCACCGAGGACGGGACCGAGCGGCTGATCATCGCCGACGAGGTGCTGACCCCGGACTCCTCCCGCTTCTGGCCCGCCGCCACCTGGGAGCCCGGCCGGGCGCAGCCCAGCTACGACAAGCAGTTCGTGCGCGACTGGCTCACCTCGCCGGCCTCCGGCTGGGACCGCGCGAGCGAGCAGCCGCCCCCGGCGCTGCCGCAGGAGATCGTGGCGGCGACCCGCGCCAAGTACATCGAGGCGTACGAGGTGCTGACCGGCACCAACTGGTCGTAGCGGCAGCCGGATACGCAAGAAGCCCCGGTCCGAAAGGACCGGGGCTTCTTCATCCGGAGCGGACGACCAGGTTCGAACTGGCGACCTCAACCTTGGCAAGGTTGCGCTCTACCAACTGAGCTACGTCCGCAGTGCGCCGAAGCGCGATGCCTACTATACCCAACCCCGCTCGCGGGCGAGACGCACTGCCGTGTGCCGGTTCTCCGCACCGATCTTGGTGGCGGCCGAGGAGAGGTAGTTGCGGACCGTCCCCTGCGAGAGCGAGGCCCGCTCCGCGATCTCCGCGACCGGAGCCCCGTCCGCCGCCAGTTCGAGCACCTCGGCCTCCCTGGCGGTCAACGGGGAGTCCCCGGCGGAGATGGCGTCGGCCGCCAACTCGGGATCCACGTAACGGTTTCCGGCGTGGACGGTACGGATGATCTCCGCCAGCCGCCGGGCGCTGACCGTCTTCGGCACGAAACCCCGTACGCCGGCGGCCAGGGCCCGCTTGAGGTGCCCGGGGCGGCCGTGGCTGGTCACGATCATGGTGCGGCAGTGGGGCAGCTCGGTCCGCAGCGATGTGGCGACCTTCACACCGTCCGCGCCCGGCATCTGGAGGTCCAGGACGGCGACGTCGGGCCGGTGCGCCAGGGCCATCGCCAGGGCCTCGGGGCCGCTCGCCGCCTCCGCGACCACGACGAGGTCCTCCTCCAGGGCGAGCAGTGCGGCCAGCGCGCCCCGGATCAGGTGCTCGTCGTCGGCCAGCAGGACCCGCAGGGGCCGCGCGGTGGTCATCGTTCCTCCGGGAGGGCGGAAGGGGCGGCGCGAGACGCGTCGGAAGGGGCGGCGGAAAGTCCGGGGGACGGTGCGAGGCGGCCGTTCGCGTCCGGGCGGGGAGCCGTGAGCGGCACCGTCGCCGTCACCCGGAAGAGGTCGTCCCCGGCGGATCCGGCGGTGAGCGATCCGCCGAGCGCGCCGAGCCGTACCCGCAGGCCGGCCAGGCCCGAACCGCCGCCGCCGCCGTCGTCGTCGTTGTCCGCGCCGCTGAGCGGGCGGGTGGCGCCGGCCCCGTCGTTCTCGACCTCCAGGACCACCGCGTCCCGCGTCCGCGAGAGCCGGATCCAGCAGTGGCGCGGGTCGCCGTGGCGCAGGACGTTCGTCGCGGTCTCGCGGACCACCCAGCCGAGCGCGGCCTGGACGGCGGCGGGAGCCCCGATGCCGGCCGCACCGTCCGCGCCCTCGACGGTGCAGGTGATTCCCGCGGCCTGCAACACGCCCTGGGCGCCCATGAGTTCGGTGGGCAGGTCGGCCTCCCGGTAGCCGCGTACGACATCGCGGACCTCCTGCTGCGATGCGCGCGCGATCCGTTGCACCTCCACCATCTGGTCCATCGCCGCGGGGTTCCCGCGCTGGGCCAGCTCCACGGCCAGCTCGCTCTTCAGGGCGATCACCGACAGGTTCCGGCCCAGCACGTCGTGCATGTCCCGGCCGAACCTCAGCCGCTCCTCCGCCACCGCCAGCCGGGCCTGCATGTCCCGCGCCTCCTCCGCCTGCCACATCACGGTCAGGCTCCAGACGCTCGGCCGGGCCGAGGTGAGCACCAGCAGGGTGACGACGACCAGCGAGACGACCGCCCCGAACAGCAGCCCGCCCGGCACACCCACGGCCGCCAGGAGCGCCAGGACGGCCACCGAGAAGGCGGCGGAGTGGAGCAGGAACCTCCGGACGGGGACGAGCAGGACGTACGGGATGGCGAATGCCACGGGCAGGTCCAGCACCAGCAGCACGAGCCCCTCGTCCTTCACGCCACCCACCGCCGCGAGTGCCACCAGAAGGCCGGTCATCACCACCTGGAGCGCGGCGGGCAGGCGCAACCGCCCCGGGGGGAACGGCGCCGTTCCCCGGTACGCGTCGAAGGAGGGGGCCACATTGCGGTTGCTCAGCACGGACTGGGCGATGTTGGCGGCGAGGAACGCTCCTCCCAGGGCCATCGCCACCGGCCCCTCGTCCAGGGTCGCGCCGAGGGGCAGCAGCCCCCAGGACACCGCGAAGAACCAGGTGATCGAGCAGAGCGTCAACCGCGTGTAGAGGTCGATGCGCTCAAGCTTGCTGCGCTCGTGCCAGCCGCGCCGCCAGCCCCGTACCCGACCGATCACACCCCTCAGCCCCTTCATGTCAGCCGCGCGGGTCCCAGCGGAACCACCGTCGCACAGCAAACACGCCGAATGCGGTCCAGGCCAGCGCGGTCACCCCGGCGGTGAAGAGGTCGCCGCCCTCCACGCCGCCGAGCCAGCCGTGCCGGATCAGGGTCATCACGCCCGTCATCGGCAGCAGCTCCAGTACGGAGGCCAGCTTGTCGGGGAAGATCGCCAGCGGGACGAACAGCCCGGAGCCGAACATCGAGACGAAGAACAGCGGCAGGGTGGTGAGCTGAGAGGTCTGCACCGTCCGGGTGATCACGGTGGTCGCCGCCGCCAGGGCGGACATCAGGACGAAGGCCAGCAGCAGCCCGGCCAGCAGGAGGCCGGGGCGGTGCGGGGCGCTCAGGTCGAAGGCGATGGCGCCGGCCACCACCAGCAGCACGCTCTGGGCGAGCGCCAGCGCGACGGACGGCAGCGCGGTGCCGATGAGGATCTCGCGGTCGGAGATCTCGCCGGTGCGCAGCCGCTTCAGGACGAGTTCCTCGCGCCGGGCGACGTACGCGGAGACGAGGTTCATGTAGACGACCTGGACGAGCACCATGCCGATGCCGCCGGTCAGGGTGGCGCCCGCGACGGTGAGCCCGGTGCCGCCGAGGTCGATCTGTTCGAGCGAGGACCGCATCGCGAAGATCATCGTGATGGGCAGCAGCAGGGCCACGACGATCGCGGTCCGGTTGCGCAGCAGGAGGATCAGCTCGGCGCGGCCGAGGGCGGTCAGTCGGCGGGCCACGGCCGCCGCGCCCGTGGGGGAGACGGCGGACGTCCGGTCGCGGACGGGGGGCGTGGTGGTCGTCATGCCGTCACCCTCTTCGTGTTCTTCGTGCCGCCGGATCGGTCGGCGTGGGCGGAGCGGTCGTGTACCTGGCGCGGGTCCTGGTCCCGGGGCGCGTGCTGGGTCTTCGCGATGTCGAGGAACGCCTCCTCCAGGGAGGCGGAGCGGGCGTCGAGGCCGTGCAGCCGTACGCCGGACTCGCGGGCCCACTCCAGGAGTTCGTGCAGCGACTCCTGGAGGGCGGGGGTGCGGATCTCGACCCGGGATCCTTCCGCCGCCGCCCGCAGGGAGAGCGGGAGGCGTGCCGCCGGCACGGCCTCGGGCAGCACGAACCGGATCCTGGCGGGCTGCCGCGCGGTCACCTCGGCGATGGTCCCGGTCGTCACGATCCTCCCCTGATGCATGATCGCCAGCCGGTCCGCGAGCGCCTCGGCCTCCTCCAGGTAGTGCGTGGTCAGCAGCACGGTCGTGCCGTTGTCCCGCAGCGCCCGGACGAGCTCCCAGGTCTCCTGCCGGCCCTCGGCGTCCAGTCCGGTCGTCGGCTCGTCGAGGAAGAGCACCTCGGGCCGGGACGTCAGGGCCAGCGCCAGGTCGAGGCGGCGCTTCTCACCGCCGGACAGCTGCTTGACCCGCACGTTTCCCCTGCCGGTCAGGCCGACCATCTCCAGGGCCTCGCCGGCCGGGCGTGCGCCGGTGGTGCAGGCCGACCACATGCGCACGGTCTCCATGACCGTGAGGTCGGAGGGGAAGCCGCCCTCCTGGAGCATCACCCCGGTACGGGGGCGGACGGCGGCGCGTTCGCGGTACGGGTCGTGGCCGAGGACCCGTACCGTCCCGTCGGTCGGCGGTGCCAGTCCTTCGAGGAGTTCCACGGTGGAGGTCTTGCCCGCGCCGTTCGTCCCGAGCAGGGCGAACAGTTCGCCGCGGGCCACGGAGAAGGAGATCCCGGACACGGCCTCGAAGCCGCCGGCGTAACGCCGCCGGACCCCGTTCGCCTCGATCACGGGACCGTCCGCGCGGTCGCTGAGAATGTCGTCGCTGGTCATGCTTCAAGGGTTCCGCCGGAACGGGCCCGCGAGCAGTGCGCGCTGTCACCACTGCTCATGACAAACGTCATGAGGGCGGCGGGGGAGGCGAGAGGCGGGAGCACGACAAAGGCCCTGACCGAGAAGGTCAGGGCCTTTGATGCTGAGCGGACGACCAGGTTCGAACTGGCGACCTCAACCTTGGCAAGGTTGCGCTCTACCAACTGAGCTACGTCCGCAGTGCAGCCACTCGGCTTTCACCGGTGGAGCGAGCACTACTCTACCTGATCCAACGAAGTGGTTCGAAGAGTTGTGCAGAGCGGGTGACAGGAATTGCACACTGCGCCTTCCCCCTGGAAGGGGGATGTTCTACTACTGAACTACACCCGCACGCTGCGTGGGATTCGGCTTTGCGGCCTCGCCCCTCGGCGTGCTCCAGACTCTAGCCGACCTGCGGGGGTGTCGCGCAAGTCGGCTCCCCGAGGGCCCTGCGGAACGGCCCCCGGGACCCGGCCGGCGGGGCGCCCGGGGACGCCTGACGGGGCGTCCGGCTCCCGGACCCACCCCGCACCCGATGGGCCGCCGGGCCCGGAACCGCCACCGCACCAGCACCTGGCCCGGGCGGCCCGCCGGCCGGGCCGGAATCACCGTGGCTCGTCCTGCCGGCCACCGCCGCGGTTCCACCGGCCCGCGCGGCCGAGTCCGGCCGGTCGCCACCGCGGTGGCTCAACTCGCCGCGTCGAACGCCTCGTAGACCTTCTTCGGGATGCGGCCCCGGGCCGGCACCTCCATCCGGTGCGAGCGGGCCCAGGCGCGGACGGCCGCCGGGTCCGGGGCGAGGGAGGTGTGGTGGTAGGCCGTCGGTGTCCTGCCGTGCTTGCTGGCATTTGTCTGCTTTCGACCGGCGGCCACGTAAGGAGCCAGGGTCTTCCGCAGTTTCTTCGCATTGGCGGGATTGAGATCGATCTCGTACGTCTTCCCGTCCAGGGCGAAGGTCACCGTTTCCGCCGCTGCTCCCCCGTCGATGTCGTCGGAGAGCGTCACCACTACGCGCTGAGCCACGGATATCGGTCCTTTCCTACGGCGCCCGCGCGTCCATCGTGCGCGGGTGCCTGCCTTCCGGCTGCCAGGCGGGCGGATGTGGATCGACGAGATGTCGACTGTTCCGTTGTCCCGGGGGCAATGTTGCTTTCCCCGGTAATCATTTGTACAGCGGTGGGTACCGCATTGTGAAGCCCAGCCAATTGCATCCGCGTGTCCGTGTGCAATCCGTGTGCAATCCGGACGTGATTTTTCCAGACCTTTTCCCGCGCGGTGGAGCGCCCGATATCTCGGTGTGATCCGCGCAGGGCCCCGCGATGTCCGTCGCGCCCGATATCTACCCGCGTAGAAATTTTGGCCAGGTACGCTGAGTGGACCCGCGGGGGTCTGGGGAACCCCCCGGAGAGACAGCCGCACCACACCACCACACCGGGAGTGCCAGTGGCACGCGTCGTAGTCGACGTCATGCTCAAGCCCGAGATCCTCGACCCGCAGGGACAGGCGGTGCAGCGCGCACTGCCCCGTCTCGGCTTCGAGGGAATCGCGGACGTTCGTCAGGGAAAGCGTTTCGAGCTGGAGGTCGAGGGACCGGTGGACGACGCCGCCCTCGCCCGTATTAACGAGCTGGCCGAGACGTTCCTCGCCAACACCGTCATCGAGGACTTCGTCGTGAAGGTGGAGGAGGAGAAGTGACCACCCGTATCGGCGTCGTCACTTTTCCCGGCACCCTCGACGATCAGGACGCCCTGCGCGCCGTCCGGATCGCGGGCGCCGAGCCCGTATCCCTCTGGCACCGCGACAAGGACCTGCACCAGGTCGACGCGGTCGTCCTGGCGGGCGGTTTCTCCTACGGGGACTACCTCCGCGCCGGTGCGATCTCCCGCTTCTCGCCGGTCATGGAAACCCTCATCGAGCAGGCGAAGGCCGGCATGCCGGTCCTCGGTATCTGCAACGGCTTCCAGATCCTGACCGAGGCGCACCTGCTGCCCGGCGCGATGCTGCGCAACAACCACCTCCACTTCATCTGCCGCGACCAGGCGCTGCGGGTGGAGAACGCGGAGACCGCCTGGACCTCGGACTACAGCGCCGGCCAGGAGATCAGGGTCCCGCTCAAGAACATGGACGGCCGGTACACCGCCGACGAGCGCACGCTCGACGAGCTGGAGGCCGAGGGCCGCGTCGCCTTCCGCTACCTGGACGGCAACCCCAACGGCTCGCTCCGTGACATCGCGGGCATCACCAACGCCGCGGGCAACATCGTCGGCCTGATGCCGCACCCGGAGCACGCCGTGGAGCCGCTCATCGGCACCGGCCGCACCGACGGCCTCGGTTTCTTCACCTCGATCATCAAGAAGCTGGTCAACGCATGAGCCTGGATACGGTCAAGCACGCGGCCGAGACCCCGGACGCCGAACAGCCCTGGAAGGAGCTCGGCCTCAAGGAGGACGAGTACGCCCGGATCCGCGAGATCCTGGGCCGCCGTCCCACCGGCGCCGAGCTCGCCATGTACTCGGTGATGTGGTCGGAGCACTGCTCGTACAAGAGCAGCAAGGTCCACCTCAAGCAGTTCGGCGAGAAGGTCCCCGCCAACGACGCCATGCTCGTCGGCATCGGCGAGAACGCCGGCGTCGTCGACGTCGGCCAGGGGTACGCGGTCACCTTCAAGGTCGAGTCGCACAACCACCCCTCGTACATCGAGCCCTACCAGGGCGCGGCCACCGGCATCGGCGGCATCGTCCGCGACATCCTCGCGATGGGCGCCCGCCCGATCGCGGTCGTCGACCCGCTGCGCTTCGGCGCGGCCGACCACCCCGACACCAAGCGCGTCCTGCCGGGCGTCGTCGCGGGCATCGGCGGCTACGGCAACTGCCTGGGTCTGCCCAACATCGGCGGCGAGGTCGTCTTCGACGCCTGCTACCAGGGCAACCCGCTGGTCAACGCCGGCTGCATCGGCGTGATGAAGCACGAGGACATCCACCTCGCGCAGGCGTCGGGCCCCGGCAACAAGGTCATCCTCTACGGCGCCCGCACCGGCGGCGACGGCATCGGCGGCGTCTCCGTGCTGGCGAGCGAGACCTTCGAGTCCACCGGGCCGGCCAAGCGCCCCGCCGTCCAGGTCGGCGACCCGTTCCAGGAGAAGCTCCTCATCGAGTGCACCCTGGAGATCTTCAAGGAGAAGCTCGTCGCGGGCATCCAGGACCTCGGCGGCGCCGGGCTCTCCTGCGCCACCAGCGAGCTGGCCTCCGCTGGCTCCGGCGGCATGCGCGTCGAGCTGGACACCGTGCCGCTGCGCGACTCCTCCCTCTCGCCCGAGGAAATCCTCATGAGCGAGTCGCAGGAGCGCATGTGCGCGATCGTCGAGCCGCAGCACGTGGACCGCTTCCTGGAGATCTGCGAGAAGTGGGACGTCATCGCCACCGTCATCGGTGAGGTGACCGACGGCTCCCAGCTGGAGATCTTCTGGCACGGCGAGCAGATCGTGGACGTGCCCCCGCGCTCGGTCGCCCACGACGGCCCCGTCTACCACCGCCCGTTCGCCCGCCCGTCCTGGCAGGACGCCCTCCAGGCGGACGACGCCGGCAAGCTCACCCGCCCGGCGAACGCGGCCGAGCTGCGCGAGCAGGTCCTCAAGCTGGTCGCCTCCCCGAACCAGGCCTCCAAGGCGTGGATCACCGACCAGTACGACCGCTTCGTGCAGGGCAACACCGTCCTCGCGATGCCCGAGGACGCGGGCATGGTCCGCATCGACGCCGAGTCGAACCTGGGCGTGGCCATGGCGACCGACGGCAACGGCCGGTACGCCAAGCTCGACCCGTACACCGGCGCGCAGCTCGCGCTGGCGGAGTCGTACCGCAACGTCGCCGCCTCCGGCGCCAAGCCGCTCGCCATCTCGGACTGCCTGAACTTCGGCTCCCCGGAGGACCCGGACGTCATGTGGCAGTTCGCCGAGGCCACCCGCGGTCTCGCGGACGGCTGCCTGGAGCTGGGCACCCCGGTCACCGGCGGCAACGTCTCGCTGTACAACCAGACCGGCGAGACGGCGATCCACCCGACGCCGGTCGTGGCCGTGCTCGGCGTGATCGACGACGTCAACCGGCGTACGCCGGTCGCCTTCGCGGAAGAGGGCCAGCTCCTCTACCTGCTGGGCGACACGGCCGAGGAGTTCGGCGGCTCGGCCTGGTCCGAGGTCGTCCACCAGCACCTGGGCGGCCTGCCGCCGAAGGTGGACCTCGGCCGCGAGAAGCTGCTCGCCGAGATCCTCATCTCGGCCTCCCGCGACGGCATGATCGACGCCGCGCACGACCTGAGCGACGGCGGCCTGATCCAGGCCGTCACCGAGTCCTGCCTGCGCGGCGGGAAAGGCGCCCGGCTGGTCGTGCCGGACGGCCTGGACGCGTTCACGTTCCTCTTCTCCGAGTCGGCGGGACGCGCGGTCGTCGCGATCCCGCGCAGCGAGGAGCTCCGCTTCAACGACATGTGCGGTGCGCGCGGTCTGCCCGTCACCCGCATCGGGGTCGTGGACGGCGAGGAGATCGAGATCCAGGGCGAGTTCAGCATCCCGCTGAGCGAGCTCCGTACGGCGCACGAGGCGACGATCCCCGCGCTGCTCGCCTGAGCCGCGCGCCGACCGGCGTTTTCGAAGCCCCCGCCCGGGCCCTCCGGGCGGGGGCTTCGGCTTTCCCCCACACTCTTGTCAGAGATTACGTAATTACGTAAGGTTGGTGTCATGGAGCTGGAGCAGCGGGTCGCCGAGCTGGAGAGGCGGCTCACGGCGCTGGAGCGGCGGGACTCCGAGTCCCCCCGCTTGGGCGACGGCGACTTCTGGGCGCTGGACGGGCTGAAACAGCAGCTCGCCGAGGTCGGGGAGGCCGCGGCCGACGGGGGAGTGCTCTACACGGGCTCGGTGCGGCTGCCCACCGGTGAGAGTTACGAGTGGCAGTACGGCGCCCTCACCGAGGCCCTGTTCGACGGGGACTGGGCGGACGCCGCCGATTCGTTCGCCGCGCTGGGCCACCCGGTCCGGCTGCGGCTGCTCCGCGAGATCCTCGGCGGCCTGAGGACGACCGCCGAACTGGCCGCGCTCGACGAACTGGGCACCACCGGCCAGATCTACCACCACCTGCGCCAGCTGACCGGCGCGGGCTGGCTGCACGCGGCGGGCCGCGGCCGGTACGAGGTGCCGCCCACCCGGGTCGTACCGCTGCTGGTGGTGCTGACGGCAGCGCGGCCGTGACCTGACGACGAGAAGACACGAAGCCCTGGGGGAGACATGTCCGTCCGCACCGCCGTTCCGATCGCCATGCGGCTGTCCTGGCTGGTCCTGTTCGCGCTGATGATCAGCGAGTTCTTCACGGATCTGCCGGGACCGGGCTGGGCGACGACCTTCCTGCCCGCGACGGTCGTCCTCACCCTCGTGGTGGCGACGATGGCAGGGCAGACCAGGGCCGCCGCACCGCGGGGCGAGCCGAGGCCCCCGGTGGAGGTCGACCCGCCGGTCACCGGACGCTGGACGGCCCTGAACAGCCCGGCGGACAAGGTGCCGAGCCATGGGACGCACGTCTACGGGCAGACGTACGCGATCGACATCGTGGCCGAACCGGAGACGGGGGAGGGCGAGCCCCCGGCCCGGCCGGCGTTCGGTTGGGTCTGGCCGTTCTTCCGCCGCAACCGCGCCTTCCCGGCCTTCGGCGCCCCGCTGCTCGCGGTGGCCGACGCCACGGTCGTGAAAGCGAGCGACGGCCAGCGCGACCATCTGAGCCGCAACTCACTGGCCGGGGTCGCCTATCTGATGCTCATCGAGGGCACCGTCCGGTCGATCCTCGGCGTGCGCCGGATCATCGGCAACCACGTGATCCTCGACCTCGGCGACGGTACGTACGCCGTCTACGCGCACGCCCGGCGCGGCTCGCTCCGGGTGAAGGCCGGGGACACCGTCCGGGCCGGGCAGCCGATCGCGCGGTGCGGCAACTCCGGGAACACCACCGAACCGCACCTCCACTTCCAGCTGATGGACGGCCCGGACCTGGACGACGCCCGGGGCGTCCCGTTCACCTGGCGGGGCGTGGGAGTCCCCGCC
The DNA here is from genome assembly GCF_044329855.1 of Streptomyces sp. NPDC017520. Taxonomy (NCBI): domain Bacteria; kingdom Bacillati; phylum Actinomycetota; class Actinomycetes; order Kitasatosporales; family Streptomycetaceae; genus Streptomyces; species Streptomyces sp. NPDC017520. The sequence continues at coordinate 51,109 of NZ_JBIRKB010000006.1, read as the reverse complement.
AACGGCGAGGCGTTCACGGTGGAGGAGTATGTGGAGGGGCAGCAGAACGCACCGGCCCGACCGGGCGATGTCAGTGGGGCCCGCTAATCTCGGCCCCATGCCCCCGGCAAAGAAGCGCCCGCGCGCCTACGACCACTTCAGGACCCGGACGGCGGTCCTCGCCCAGTTCGCCCATGTCCGTGACGCCGTCGCCGCGTTGACGCCCGACCAGCTCGCCCGGCCGACCAGGCTCGGCGACTGGACGGTGCGCGAGCTCGCCGTGCACATCGCGATCGGGCTGAGCAGTGTCACCCGGGCCCTGGCCCTGCCGGAGCCGCCCGGCCCCAAGCCCCAGGTCGCCCTGCTGGAGTGGCCGTCGGTCACCGCCGCGTACGCCGCCGGTATCGCCGAGGGCGTCGAGGAGGTGGCGGCCGGCCGGCCCGACCTCGCCACGCTGTTCGAGGAGGCGGAAGAGGGGTTCACCGGAGCCGTCCCGGCCACCGGCACGGGGGAGCGGCTGCTGTCCGTCCGGGTCGGCTCCATACGGCTGACCGACTGTCTGGTCTCCCGGACCGTCGAGCTGGTCGTCCACACGGACGACCTGAACGAGGCGCTCGGCTCGGAGATCCCCTACGACCGCCAGGCCCTGGCCGCCTGCACCCGGTTGCTGGCGGACGCCCTCGCGGACCGGGCGCCCGGCGGCTCGGTCGAGGTGCGGGTCCCGCCGTTCGCGGTGGTCCAGTGCATCGGCGGGCCCAAGCACACCCGGGGCACCCCGCCGAATGTCGTGGAGGCCAGTCCGCTGACCTGGATCCGGCTCGCCACCGGGCGTACGGAGTGGGCGCGGGCTCTGGAGGACGCCGAGGTCAGCGCGAGTGGAGAGCGTGCCGACCTGGCCGCGCTGCTGCCGCTGATGGGTTGAGACGGCCCACTCGGCATCCCGCCTGGAAGCGGAGCCGACGGAACCGGATCGGCCCCCCGCTCCGTCACATCGCCATGCGCACACAACGGATGACCCTCAGCGTCAGTGTCCTGGCCCTCCTCGCCCTCGCCGCCTGCGGTACGGAGTCGGGTTCCGGCTCCGGCGACGGCGGCGACACCGTGCGGAGCGACGTCCCCGTCACCGGGGTCGCCTGGAGCGTCGACTCGGTGACCGTCGGCGGGAAGAAGACCGAGGCCCCGCCGGGGGCCCGGATGGAGATCGACCCGAAGGGCCGGGCCACGGCCGACTTCGGCTGCAACCACATCGGCGTGGACGCCCGGGTGGAGGGCGACCGGATCACCCTGGGCAAGCCCGTCACCACGCAGATGGCGTGCGACGAGGAGATCGAGAAGTTCGAGAAGGCCGCCATCGACGCGATGGGCGGCGAGCTCACCGCGAAGCTCTCCGGCGAGAAGCTGACCCTCACCAAGGAAGGCGGCCACACCATGGAGCTCAGCGAGGAGAAGGCGGCCGACCTGGTCGGCACCCGGTGGACGGTGACCACGCTGCTCAGCGGTGAGACCGCCACGACCGTGCCGGCGGATCTGCCGAAGGAGCGGACGCCTCATCTGACCTTCGCCGACGACGGCACCGTACGGGGCAACTCCGGTTGCAACTCCTTCAGCGGCCAGGCCACGGTCAAGGGCTCCACGATCGTCTTCGGATCGACGGCGGGCACCCGGAAGATGTGCCCGGAGGCGGAGATGGAGACGGAGCGTGCGGTGCTCGCCGCCCTCAGCGGCCCGACGACGTACACGATCAAGGGCAGCACGCTCACCCTCACCGCGGCCGACGGCAAGGGCATCGGCGCCACGGCCGCACGCCCGGGGGCCGGGAGCGCCACCCAGCACGGCTGAACCGGAGGACAGCCGTGCCCGCGGGCCCCGCGGCACGCGCCGAGCGGGCATCGGCCCCCGCCCCGCGCGTCCGAGGGCCTGCCGACGGAGACGCGACCGCCCGGCGCACGGCGGTGGGTCAGGAACTCGTTCCCGTGTCACGTCGTCGGCGGCCGTGGTGGCGGCGGCTGCCGGAACGGCCGCCTGTATCCCGGCCGCGGTGACGGCGGTCGCGCCGACCGCGGTCGCGAAGGCGCGCCGGCTCCCCGCCGTCCGCACCGCCGTCCGCACCGCTGTCCCGCACCGCTGTCCCGGCTCCCCGGGGTGTGAGGCTCACCACGAAACGAGCGTTCGGCCAGCGGGTCGGGGCGGCGATCGGGCAGTTCACCGAGCGCCACGCCCGCGCGTCCGCCCCCACCGTCCCCTACCTGTCGGTAACCGGGCTCTCGGCCCGGAAGTGAGCCGCGCACTCGCCTGGCGGGGCCCGTCCCGCCCGTGCGATGGTCACACAGTGTCACCGGTCGAAGTCCCGCGAATCGCCCGCTCCGGGCGGCGGGCGGGCCCGTTCCCCATGGACCGCCGTGGGTTTGTCCACCGGTCCCGAATTCGGACCAGTGGTCGATCTCGCCTACACTCGGTGTCGTGCCCCGTGGTGATGGACGACTCAACCACGACCTGCTCCCCGGAGAGAAAGGCCCCCAGGACGCTTGTGGCGTCTTCGGTGTCTGGGCTCCGGGTGAAGAGGTCGCCAAGCTCACCTATTTCGGACTGTATGCCCTGCAGCACCGCGGACAGGAATCCGCGGGCATCGCAGTGAGCAACGGGTCCCAGATCCTGGTCTTCAAGGACATGGGACTGGTCTCGCAGGTCTTCGACGAAACGTCTCTGGGTTCCCTCCAGGGCCATATCGCGGTCGGTCATGCCCGCTACTCCACCACCGGCGCCTCGGTGTGGGAGAACGCGCAGCCCACGTTCCGTGCCACCGCGCACGGCTCGATCGCCCTCGGCCACAACGGGAACCTGGTCAACACCGCCCAGCTCGCGGAGATGGTCGCCGACCTCCCGCGCAAGGACGGCCGCGCCACCCAGGTCGCCGCGACGAACGACACCGACCTGGTGACCGCGCTGCTCGCCGGGCAGCGCGACGAGAACGACAAGCCGCTCACCATCGAGGAAGCCGCCGCCAAGGTGCTCCCCGACGTCAAGGGCGCGTTCTCCCTCGTCTTCATGGACGAACACACGCTGTACGCCGCCCGCGACCCGCAGGGCATCCGCCCGCTGGTGCTCGGCCGTCTAGAGCGCGGCTGGGTGGTCGCCTCCGAGTCCGCCGCGCTCGACATCTGCGGCGCCAGCTACGTACGCGAGATCGAGCCGGGCGAGCTCGTCGCCATCGACGAGAACGGCCTGCGCACCTCGCGCTTCGCAGAAGCGAAGCCCAAGGGCTGTGTCTTCGAGTACGTCTACCTGGCCCGCCCCGACACCGACATCGCCGGGCGGAACGTCTACCTCTCCCGGGTGGAGATGGGCCGCAGGCTGGCCGCCGAGGCCCCCGTCGAGGCGGATCTCGTCATAGCGACCCCGGAATCCGGCACCCCCGCGGCCGTCGGTTACGCCGAAGCCAGCGGAATCCCGTTCGGCGTCGGACTGGTGAAGAACGCCTACGTCGGCCGGACCTTCATCCAGCCCTCGCAGACCATCCGCCAGCTCGGCATCCGGCTCAAGCTGAACCCGCTGAAGGAAGTCATCAAGGGCAAGCGCCTGGTGGTCGTCGACGACTCGATCGTCCGCGGCAACACCCAGCGCGCCCTGGTCCGGATGCTCCGCGAGGCGGGCGCCGCCGAGATCCACATCCGGATCTCCTCGCCGCCGGTGAAGTGGCCCTGCTTCTTCGGGATCGACTTCGCGACCCGCGCCGAACTGATCGCCAACGGCATGACCGTCGACGAGATCTGCACCTCCATGGGCGCGGACTCCCTCTCGTACATCTCGATCGACGCGATGATCGAGGCGACGACGATCGACAAGCCGAACCTCTGCCGCGCCTGCTTCGACGGCGAGTACCCCATGGACCTCCCGGACCCGGAGCTGCTCGGCAAGCAGCTGCTGGAGACCGAGCTGGCGGCGGGCCCGGCGGCGACTGCCGCGGCCGACGCGCTGCGCCGTCCGTGACCCGGACGCGCCGCCGCATCCCCCACCAGCCCCGTATCTCCACACGAAAGATCCCAGGCCATGTCTGAGACAACAGGTGCTTCCTACGCGGCGGCCGGCGTCGACATCGAAGCCGGTGACCGTGCCGTCGAGCTGATGAAGGAGTGGGTGAAGAAGACGCAGCGCCCGGAGGTCGCGGGCCTCGGCGGCCTCGGCGGTTTCGCCGGCCTCTTCGACGCCTCGGCGCTGAAGCGCTACGAGCGCCCGCTCCTGGCCTCCGCCACCGACGGCGTCGGCACCAAGGTGGACCTGGCCCGCCAGATGGGCGTGTACGACACCATCGGCCACGACCTCGTCGGCATGGTCGTGGACGACCTCGTCGTCTGTGGCGCCGAGCCGCTGTTCATGACCGACTACATCTGCGTCGGCAAGGTGCACCCCGAGCGTGTCGCGGCCATCGTGAAGGGCATCGCCGAAGGCTGTGTCCTGGCGGGCTGCTCCCTGGTCGGCGGCGAGACGGCCGAGCACCCGGGTCTCCTCGGCCCGGACGACTTCGACGTCGCCGGAGCCGGTACGGGCGTGGTCGAGGCCGACCGCCTGCTCGGCCCGGACCGTATCCGCAAGGGTGACGCGGTCATCGCCATGGCGTCCTCCGGTCTTCACTCCAACGGGTACTCGCTCGTCCGCCACGTGGTCTTCGACCGGGCCGGCTGGTCCCTGGACCGCGAGGTCGCGGAGTTCGGCCGCACGCTCGGCGAGGAGCTCCTGGAGCCCACCCGGATCTACTCCCTGGACTGCCTGGCCCTCACCCGGACGACCGAGGTGCACGGCTTCAGCCACGTCACCGGCGGCGGCCTGGCGAACAACCTGGCCCGGGTCATCCCGGACGGCCTGCACGCCACCGTGGACCGCTCCACGTGGACGCCCGGAGCCGTCTTCGACCTGGTCGGCAAGGCCGGTCAGGTCGAGCGGCTGGAGCTGGAGAAGACGCTCAACATGGGCGTCGGCATGATCGCGATCGTCCCGGCCGACTCGGTGGACGCCGCGCTGACGACACTGGCCGACCGCGGGGTCGACTCCTGGGTCGCCGGCGAGATCACCGACCGCGGTGAGCACACCACGGGCGCCGAGCTGACCGGCGACTACGCCCGATAGTCACCGTCGCGCCGTGGTGCGCCGGGCAGCCCGCCCGCCGCACCACGGCACCGTGGCACCACGGGATGGCACCGTGGCACCAGGGGATGGCACCACGGGAAAGCCTGGACCGGGACACACAGAACCCGGTCCGGGGCAGGCCCGGACCGGGTTGATGTGTCAGCGCGAGGTCAAGCGCCGCGGCGCTGTGACGACGGACCGGACTGATCGTCCTGATTTTCGTCATCGTCCTGGTTGTAGCGATCCGCGTACTGTGCGTACGGGTCATCTTCCTCGTCGTCGTCCTCGAACGGCTCTGCGTTCGGTGGCTGACTCGAAGGCGATGCGCCCAGCTCATTGGCCAGACGCGACAGGTCAGTCCCGCCGCTGCTGTACTTCAGCTGGCGGGCGACCTTGGTCTGCTTGGCCTTTGCCCGGCCGCGCCCCATGGCTCGACCCCCTCGGTGACGGGGCTCGACGGCCCCAGAGTCTTGACACGCGTTCATGTTTCGGGACGGACTCTCGACAGAGAGGCCGCGCCCGTAGAGCTTTAACGGTACCTGCTTCCGTGGCCATACGGTACGCCGCCCGCATTCCGGTCCCGACACAGGGCCAGCGAGGAGCCCCGTCCTCCCTGGTCAACCGCGATTTTAACCTCTTGTGGAGGTACGACCCGCCGACCGGCGTGAGTCTTGTCTCGTCGGCCGGTGGGTCGTAGGGGTGGTCGAGGGCCGCCCGGTCAGCGGGTGTGCGCCTCCGCCATCCGCTGTTCGGCGAGCCGGTCGGCCGCCGCGGCCGGCGGGATCCCATCCGCCTTCGCACGTGCGAATATTTCCAGCGTGGTGTCGAAGATCTTCGTCGCCTTCGCCTTGCACCGGTCGAAGTCGAACCCATGCAGCTCGTCGGCCACCTGGATGACGCCACCGGCGTTGACCACGTAGTCGGGCGCGTAGAGAACCGACCGGTCGGCCAGGTCCTTCTCGACGCCGGGGTGCGCCAGCTGGTTGTTGGCAGCGCCGCACACCACCTTCGCGGTGAGCACGGGGACGGTGTCGTCGTTCAGCGCGCCGCCGAGCGCGCACGGCGCGTAGACGTCCAGGTCCTCGGTGCGGATCAGCGCGTCGGTGTCCGCCACCACGGTCACCTCGGGGTGCGCATCGGTGATCCGGCGCAGCGACTCCTCGCGGACGTCGGTGATCACGACCTCGGCCCCGTCGGAGAGCAGGTGCTCGACGAGGTGGTGGCCCACCTTGCCGACCCCGGCGACGCCGACCTTGCGGCCGCGCAGGGTCGGGTCGCCCCACAGGTGCTGGGCCGAGGCCCGCATGCCCTGGAAGACGCCGAACGCGGTGAGCACCGAGGAGTCGCCCGCGCCGCCGTTCTCGGGGGAGCGGCCGGTGGTCCAGCGGCACTCCCGGGCGACGACGTCCATGTCGGCGACGTAGGTGCCGACGTCGCAGGCGGTCACGTAGCGGCCGCCGAGCGAGGCGACGAACCGGCCGTAGGCGAGGAGGAGTTCCTCGCTCTTGATCTTCTCCGGGTCGCCGATGATGACGGCCTTGCCGCCACCGTGGTCGAGACCGGCCAGAGCGTTCTTGTACGACATCCCGCGCGACAGGTTCAGCGCGTCGGCGACGGCTTCCGCCTCGGTGGCGTACGGGTAGAAGCGGGTGCCGCCGAGGGCCGGGCCCAGGGCGGTGGAGTGGAGGGCGATGACGGCCTTGAGGCCGGTGGCACGGTCCTGGCAGATCACGACTTGTTCGTGTCCTCCCTGATCCGAGTGGAACAGGGTGTGCAGGACGCCGTCGGTCACATCGGTCACTGTGGTGACTCCCAAGTACGAAGCGGCGGAGACCCTCCTGGGGGTGGGGAGGGCCCCGGACCGACCGGCACGGCCGGTCCGATGGGCAAGAGCGTAAGTCCTCCGGCGGCGCGGATCCGCCCCCGTGCGGAGGATCACCCCCTGGGGCCTCTCGTTCGGATCAGGTCGGGCTCGCGGGGTCCGGCACGCGCATCTGCGGCGTTGTCGTCAATCACCATGGCTCCGCCATGCCTCAATCCTCCGCCTTGCAGCTGCACGCACCGGACCCCGCTCCCTGATCCGACCTGATCCGAACGAGAGGCCCGGGGGTGTACCGCCGTGACACGATGCGCTGCATGTCGGTGGTGTCTTCGGTGCTCGTCCCTTACACGTCCTACCTCCGGATCTACGAGCCGCTCGCCGCGTTCGCCGAGCCCGAACGGAGTCACTGGGCGCGCTACGCGCGGCGCGAGGACCTTCCCACGGCCCAGGACGAACTGCGTCGCTCGCTGGCCGACTTGGCGTCGACGCCGCCGGTCGGGGTGCCGGTGCGCGAGAGCGGCGACGCGTTCGTGGCGGAGCTGGACGGGGTGGTGTGCGTCTGCCCGTGGCGGACCAGGTTGCGGGGCTGGCTGGCCCTGGAGGAACTGGGGGGCATGTTTCCGGCCAACGTGCTCGACGCCGTGCTCCCCGCGGTGGTGCGCGGTCAGGCGGCGGCGGATCACGAGCGCTGGCGGCGGCTCCACCCGGACGCGAGGCCCTGGATCCGCACGACGGTGTGGCAGGTCCCGGTGCGCTGGTTCGTCCTCTTCCGCGACGAGGAGCGGGAGTACGTGGTGGCGGACGCCGAGGGGGCGGGGCCCGTGCTGCGCTACCGCACCCCGATGGTCGAGGCCCGGCGCCGGCTGGCGCGGGCGCTGCGGACGCTGCGCGGGCACGTTCCCGAGGGCCCGCTGACCGAGGGCCTGGTGGACGTGGGGCGCTGGCTGGAGGAGTTCCACCCGCGCTCCCTGGTCGAGCTGGACTACGGGGGCCTGGTGCACGCGTTGTCGGCGGAGCGGCTCGCCGGGGACCGGTCGGCGGCGGATGTGGCGGAGGGGCTCGCCGCGCTGCGGGACGGCGACGGCGAGGGCGCGGGGGAGGCGTACGCGCGGCTCGCGGAGCGCTGGCGGGCGGTCCGGGACCTCCAGTTCATCAATTGACGTGAAAAGGCCCACAGTGGCATCAAGGTGATGGAACCGGGGCATCCTTCATCCAGGACGGCCGAGGGGCCGGCGGGCAGGCCGCGAGGCCGGGGCGTACGGAAGGAGGAGGAAGCCGGGTCGCCTCGACGGAGGGCGACGAAGTGGGGCTCGGCAAACAGTTGACGGGCCGTGAACCTGCGCCCTGTGTGGCGCGTGTGATGTGTGGGGCGGAAGCGTACTCCGCTGGGCTTAGGACCTACGTCCTGAACCGGGCCTTTGCCTCAAGCGTGATGGACAGCACTAACGGGGCCCTTGCGCCTATCCCTACCCCTCATGCCAAAATAGGACAAGGAGTCCGGGGAGGGCTCCTTCTGTCCAAGTAAGGGCGGAATGCTCGGTATTGCACTCTATGGGGGGTCTGACGGCTCCTGTTCGCTCTGTGACTGATCGTCACTGGGGCGTGACTGTCCGCTATGGCATGGTCCATCGGCTTCCGTCGCTGATGAACACCTGGGAGGGCAATTCCATCGGTTTGGCCGACGTGGCTGGACGGATGGTGTAGTTGTAGTGCCGAGGACAAGCCGTTCGTCCTATAACCGACTCGGCCCGCGTCCGCCATTTCGGGCAACGCGGGTCAAGGTGCAGAATTTAGAGGAAAGAACCGAGAAGGTTCGGTTCTCCCGAGGAGGCCGCTCATGACCGCTCGCACCCCTGATGCCGAGCCGCTGCTGACCCCGGCTGAGGTTGCCACGATGTTCCGCGTGGACCCGAAGACGGTCACCCGTTGGGCCAAGGCTGGCAAGCTCACGTCCATCCGCACGCTCGGTGGGCATCGCCGGTACCGCGAGGCCGAGGTCCGCGCACTGCTTGCGGGTATTCCGCAGCAGCGCAGCGAGGCCTGACACACCCCTGCCCCGCAGCAATACAGCAGCACAGCATCACTATCCGGGCAGCTGCAAGGTCCCCCAACCCCAGCCGCCCACCCATAGCTCCACTCGACGGACGCCTGCCCCAACGGGCGTCATACCTGTGTCTACGGGTGTCGTCGTATCGATCGCGCTGGACTCCGCCGGGTCCAGCGCGATCTTTTTTTGTGCCCCGGACGGCCTCCCTGGTCGCTCCCGGGCCGCTGCCGGCCCTCGGGGGCCTCTTCCGGCCCTCTGGGACGGCCGGGACCAGAACCGGGCGGTCGGTCGGCTTCGGGGGTCGACGGGGGACCCTCGCGGGTCTGCGAGCGGGTCTGCGAGCGGGTCTGCGCGGGAGTGCGGGTGGGCGTCCCGGACGCGTTGGGACAGCCCCGGACGGAACGGTCCCCGTGGGCCCGCCACCCCCGTGCAATTGCACATATTAAATTCACCAGTTGTAGGGGAGGCGTAAAATCCCCCGGTCTGAAAACTCTTTCAGTGACTACCGTCACACCGTCCGACGCTTGCCAACTTCCAGACTGCCACTGGCCGGACGCGGAGGCACCCGGCCGATGGTCATGTCGCGGAGGGTCTTTCGGTCCCCGTCCCGGCCTCGGCCCCGTTTTCGTCGGGCCGTCCGGCGGAGGCCTGGCCCTCGGCGGCTTCCCGCGGGGCTTCCGACGGGCTCCCGGAGGCTCGGCGGTCCCCGTCGCCCCCGGGCTCCATGGCGAGCCGCAGGAGGCGATGGCAGACCGCGCAGTGCCGGGTGAGGTGGCGATAGGCGGAAGCGGCCGCCAGGTGGGCGCGCAGCAGCGCGCGGGTCTCATGTCGTGCCGTGGACGCGGACATACGAGCCACCTCCCGGTGAGCCCGGTCGTCCCCCGCCGTGTGAAGCGCCGAGGAACGCCGAGGAGCAGGGTCAGCCTCTGCTTCTCCGGGGTACCCGCGGCGGAGGGAGCCGTCAAGACGCGGGGCAGAACGCGAGAAAGCCCGGATCGGAACGATCCGGGCTTTCTTCTACTGCGGTCCTGACGGGATTTGAACCCGCGGCCTCCACCTTGACAGGGTGGCGAGCACTCCAAACTGCTCCACAGGACCAGGTTTTCGCCGCTTGCCTTGCGGCTTGCTGCGAAACCAGACTGTACAGGAGGTGGGAGGCCCAGGTCGACTTCACTCCTGGTGGTGACACCGTCACCGCTTCACGAGCCCCCGTCAGCCCCCCGCGTCAGGGCGCGAGGGCATCGATCGCCTTGACGATCCGCTTGTCCGAGACGGGGAACGCGGTGCCCAGCGCGTGGGCGAAATAGCTGACCCGCAGCTCCTCGATCATCCAGCGGACGTCCAGCACCTCCTGCGGCACCGGCCGGCCCTGCGGGAGCTGTTCGAGCAGCCAGGCGTACTCGTCCTGCATCTCGTGGACCTTCGCCATCCGCGTGGTGTCCCGCTGCACCGCCGTCGGCATCTGCTGGAGCCGCCGGTCGGCCGCCACGAGGTAGCGCATCAGGTCCGGCAGCCGGCGCAGTCCGGTGGCCGTAACGAAACCGGGCGGTACGAGACGGGCCAGCTGCTCACGTACATCGGTGACGTTGGCCACCAGCGTCAGGCTGTTCGTCGACTTCAGTCGGCGCTCGCAGGCCTGCCACGCGGCCAGGATCTGCTGCACCTGGTCGATCGTGCGGACGGTCAGGTCCACCAGATCCGCGCGCACCTTGTCGTACAGCGTCCGGAACGCCTTCTCGTCCCACGCCGGTCCGCCGTGCGCGGCGATCAGCCGGTCGGCCGCGGCGGTGGCGCAGTCCTCGAAGAGGGCCTGGACCGAGCCGTGCGGATTACGGGACAGGGCCAGCTTCTGCTGGTTGGAGAGCCGGTCCGAGGCGAACTTCGCCGGGTGCACCGGAATGTTCAGCATGATCAGCCGCCGGGTACCGCGCCACATCGCCTGCTGCTGCTCGGCCTCGGTGTCGAAGAGGCGTACGGCCACGGTCCCACCCTGGTCGACGAGGGCCGGATAGGCCTTGACCGGCTGCCCGGCCCGCCGGGTCTCGAAGACCTTGTTCAGCGTGCCGATCGTCCAGTCGGTGAGCCCGGACCGCTCGATGGACTCCCCGGAGGGCCCGGCGGTCGCCGCCGCGGCCTGGGAGAGCGCCTGCCGGGCCTTCGGCCGCAGCTGGAGCCTGAGCGCCTCCAGGTCCTTGTCCTCGGCGACCTTCCGCCGTCGCTCGTCGACGATCCGGAATGTGATCTTCAGATGGTCCGGGACCCGGGAGAGGTCGAAGTCGTCCGCCGTGACCGGCACGCCGACCATCCGCTGGAGCTCCCGCGCCAGGGTGAACGGCAGCGGCTCCTGGAGCGGGACCGCCCGGTCCAGGAACTTGTCCGCGTAGTTCGGCGCGGGGACGTAGTGCCGGCGGATCGGCTTCGGCAGCGAGCGGATCAGCTCCGTGACGACCTCCTCGCGCAGCCCCGGAATCTGCCAGTCGAAGCCCTCGGACGTGACCTGGTTGAGCACCTGGAGCGGTACGTGGACGGTCACGCCGTCCGCGTCCGCACCGGGCTCGAACTGGTACGTCACCTTGAACTTGAGCTTCCCCTGCCGCCAGGAGTCCGGGTAGTCGTCCTTGGTGACGGCCCCGGCCTTCTCGTTGATGAGCATGGAGCGCTCGAAGTCGAGCGCGTCCGGCTCCTCGCGCTTCTTGTTCTTCCACCAGGAGTCGAAGTGGGCCCCGGACACGACGTGCTCGGGAATCCGCTGGTCGTAGAAGTCGAACAGCGTCTCGTCGTCCACGAGGATGTCGCGGCGGCGGGCGCGGTGCTCCAGCTCCTCGACCTCGCCGAGGAGTTTGCGGTTGTCATGGAAGAACTGGTGGTGGGTGCGCCAGTCGCCCTCGACCAGGGCGTTGCGGATGAACAGATCCCGCGAGGCCTCCTGGTCGATACGTCCGAAATTGACCTTGCGCTGGGCGACGATCGGCACCCCGTAGAGGGTGACCCGTTCGAACGCCATCACCGCGGCCTGGTCCTTCTCCCAGTGCGGCTCGCTGTAGGTGCGCTTCAGCAGATGCCCGGCCAGCGGCTCGATCCATTCGGGCTCGACCTTGGCGTTGACCCGCGCCCACAGCCGGGAGGTCTCCACCAGCTCCGCCGACATCACGAACCGGGGCTGCTTCTTGAAGAGCGCCGACCCGGGGAAGATCGCGAACTTGGCGCTGCGCGCGCCCAGGTACTCGTTCTTCTCGGTGTCCTTCAGCCCGATGTGCGACAGCAGCCCGGCCAGCAGCGAGGTGTGCACCGCCTGCTCGGGGATGGACCCCTCCGCCTTGGGCTCCTCGACGGTGATGCCCATCTGCTTGGCGACCGTACGCAGTTGGGCGTAGATGTCCTGCCATTCGCGGATGCGCAGGAAGTTCAGGTACTCCTGCTTGCACATCCGGCGGAACGAGGACGAGCCGCGCTCCTTCTGCTGCTCGCGGACGTAGGCCCAGAGGTTCAGATACGCCAGGAAGTCGGAGGTCTCGTCCTTGAACCGGGCGTGGTTCTGGTCGGCCTGCGTCTGCTTCTCCGCGGGCCGCTCGCGCGGGTCCTGGATGGAGAGCGCGGCGGCGATGACCATGACCTCGCGGGCGCAGCCGTTCTTGTCGGCCTCGATGACCATCCGGGCCAGGCGCGGGTCGACGGGCAGCTGGGAGAGCTTGCGGCCGAGCGGGGTGAGCCGCTTCTTCGGATCCTTCTCGCCCGGATCGAGCGCACCCAGCTCCTGGAGGAGCTGCACGCCGTCGCGGATGTTGCGGTGGTCCGGCGGGTCGATGAAGGGGAACTTCTCGATGTCGCCGAGCCCGGCGGCGGTCATCTGGAGGATGACGGAGGCCAGGTTGGTCCGCAGGATCTCCGGGTCGGTGAACTCCGGCCGGGTGACGAAGTCGTCCTCCGAGTACAGCCGGATGCAGATGCCGTCCGACGTACGGCCGCAGCGGCCCTTGCGCTGGTTGGCGCTGGCCTGGGAGATCCGCTCGATCGGCAGCCGCTGGACCTTGGTGCGGTGGCTGTAGCGGGAGATACGGGCGTTGCCCGGGTCGATCACGTACTTGATGCCGGGGACGGTCAGCGAGGTCTCGGCGACGTTGGTCGCGAGCACGATGCGGCGTCCGGTGTGGCGCTGGAACACGCGGTGCTGCTCGGCGTGCGAGAGGCGCGCGTAGAGGGGGAGCACCTCGGTGTGTCTGAGGTTCCGCTTGTTCAGCGCGTCCGCCGTGTCCCGGATCTCGCGCTCGCCGGAGAGGAAGACCAGGACATCGCCCGGGGCCTCGTGGCCCAGTTCGTCGACGGCGTCGCAGATCGCGGTGATCTGGTCGCGGTCGGAGTCCGCCGCATCCTCGTCGGCCTCTTCGAGCAGGGGGCGATACCGCACCTCCACCGGATACGTCCGCCCGCTGACCTCCACGATCGGCGCCTCGCCGAAGTGGCGGGCGAACCGCTCCGGGTCGATGGTCGCCGAGGTGATGACGACCTTCAGGTCAGGGCGCTTCGGGAGCAGCCGGGCCAGATAGCCGAGCAGGAAGTCGATGTTCAGGGACCGCTCGTGGGCCTCGTCGATGATGATCGTGTCGTACGCCAGCAGCTCGCGGTCCGTCTGGATCTCGGCGAGCAGGATGCCGTCCGTCATCAGCTTCAGATACGTCGACTCCGGGTTCACCTGGTCGGTGAAGCGGACCTTCCAGCCGACCGTCTCGCCCAGCGGCGTCTTCAGCTCGTCCGCGACCCGCTCGGCGACCGTACGGGCGGCGATCCGTCGGGGCTGGGTGTGCCCGATCATGCCCCGGACCCCGCGCCCCAGCTCCATACAGATCTTGGGAATCTGCGTGGTCTTCCCGGACCCGGTCTCCCCGGCGACGATCACGACCTGGTGGTCGCGTATCGCCTCCAGGATCTCGTCCTTCTTCTGGCTGACGGGCAGCTCTTCGGGATACGACAGGGCCGGCAGCCGGGCCGCGCGCGCCGCGAGCCGGCTCGCCGCCCTGCCCGCATCGGCCGCGATCTCGTCCAGCACGGACTGGCGGGCCTCGGGCTTGCGGATGCGGCGCGCTCCTTCGAGGCGCCGGCCGAGCCGGTTCGCGTCACGGAGCGAGAGCTGTCCGAGCTGGGACTGGAGATCGGCGAAGGAAGTAGACATACGGCTCCCAGGATCTCACCCGGGCGCACGGAGTGGCGACCTCATTTCGCGCGGGCTGCGTCACGCGGCACGTACCATTTCGGGCAGTCGAACGCTCAGCCCCGCTTCCAGGGGGAAAGGCCCGGTCCCGTGTCCCGTACGCAGTGGTGGAGCCTGACGGCGCTGCTCGCGGTCGTCGTGGGGCTGCTGTGCGGATCGGTGGCGCTCCCGGCAGCCGCGCTGGGGGCTCCGGCTCCCGCCGCTGCGGCTCCTTCCGCTCCGGCTTTCTCTGCTGCGGCCCCTTCCGCTGCGGCTGCCTCTGCTTCGGCTTTCTCTGCTGCGGCCCCTTCCGCTCCGGCTGCCTCTGCTCCCGTGCCTGCCGCTTCCGTGCCTTCCGCTTCCGCGCAGGGGGCCGCCGGAGTGCGGGACGCACCGTCCACCCCGGTGGCCGCCGAGGCCGCCGACGCGGGCACCCCGGTCCCAGGCTGCGGGAAGCTCCGCGACCACGACGGCGAGCCCGCCGTCCCCTCGCGCGCCCGCTCCGCGCACGACCAGGCGCCCGGCCTCGCCCCGTGGGGGCTGCCCGCCGCGACGGGCGCGCTGCCGGCCGAGCCGCCGCCCGGCACCCGGGCCCGCGCCCCGGCGCCGTACACCCCGACCCCCGTGGAACTCTCCGTGCTGCGGGTGTAGGCCGGGCGCCCGCCCGACCCGCGCCCTTCCCTCCCCCTCCCGCACCCACCAGCCCGGAGTGCCGCATGTCCACGCCCAAGAAGCCCGTCTCCACGGGGCAGAAGTCCTCCTCCCGCAAGCCCCTGGTCTACGGCGCCGTGACCGTCGTGGCCGCCGGCCTCCTCGGCTTCGCGTCGTACCGGGCCACCGCCCCCGACGACACCGCACCGGACACCTCGTCAGCTCCGGCCGCCGAGGTCTCCGCCGACCCGAACGAGGGCGTCTACCCGGAGCTGGCGAAGCTCGCCCGCCGGGACGCCGACGACAAGCTGGCCGTCGGCCGCGCCGACGCCCCGGTCGTCCTGATCGAGTACGCCGACTTCAAGTGCGGCTACTGCGGCAAGTTCGCCCGGGACACCGAGCCGAAGCTGATCGAGAAGTACGTGAAGGACGGCACGCTGCGCATCGAGTGGCGCAACTTCCCCATCTTCGGCGAGGAGTCCGAGAACGCCGCGCGCGGCGCCTGGGCCGCCGGGCAGCAGAACCGCTTCTGGGAGTTCCACGGCGCCGCCTACGCCGAAGGGGCGAAGGAGAAGGGCTTCGGCAAGGACCGGGTCAAGGCGCTCGCCGAAGAGGCCGGGGTGAAGGACCTGAGCCGGTTCATGAAGGACCTCGACGGTGACGCGGCCCGTGCGGCGGTCAAGAAGGACCAGGAGCAGGCGTACGGGATCGGCGCGACGTCCACCCCGTCGTTCCTGATCAACGGCCGCCCGATCGCGGGAGCGCAGCCGGACGAGACGTTCAACCAGGCCATCGAGGCCGCCGCCGAGCAGGCGAAGGCCACCGGCGAGAACACCGGCAAGGACACCACCGGCAACGCGCGCAACGACGCCGAGGGCCCCGCCAAGTGACGGCGGACATCGGCTACTTCGCGGCCTTCCTCGGCGGGCTGCTCGCCCTGGTCAGCCCGTGCAGCGCGCTGCTGCTGCCGGCCTTCTTCGCGTACTCCATCGACTCCACCTCCCGGCTGCTGGCCCGCACCGGCATCTTCTACGCCGGGCTCGCCACGACCCTCGTCCCGCTCGGCGCGGCGGGCAGCTACGCGGGACGGCTGTTCTACGGCCACCGGGACGCCCTCGTCACGGGCGCGGGCTGGCTGATCATCGTGCTCGGCGTCGCGCAGATCGTCGGGCTCGGCTTCGCGTCCCGGCGGATCGTGGCCCTCAGCGGCCGGATCCGCCCCACCACGGCGTTCTCCGTCTACGCCCTGGGCGCGGTCTACGGCCTGGCCGGATTCTGCGCGGGCCCGATCCTCGGCAGCGTCCTGACCGTCGCGGCGGTCAGCGGCAGCCCCGTCTACGGCGGGCTGCTGCTGGCGGTCTACGCGCTCGGGATGGCCGTACCGCTCTTCCTGCTCGCCCTGCTCTGGGAGCGCTTCGACCTCGGCCGCCGGGCCTGGCTGCGCGGCCGTGCCGTCCGGCTCGGCCGGTTCGAGCTGCACACCACGTCGTTGCTGTCGGGGCTGTTCTTCATCGGACTCGGCGTGCTGTTCCTCGTGTACGACGGGACGACCGCGCTGCCCGGACTGCTGGGGGTCGACGCGTCGTTCGAGGTCGAGCAGTGGGCGCGGAACCTGGGCGAACAGGTGCCGGACGGGGTGCTGCTGGGCGCCGTGGTGCTGGTGGTGCTGCTGGTCCTGGGCGGCCGGGCCCTGCGCCTGCGCCGGCGCGGTACGGAGGTACCGACGGAAGAGGCCGAAGAGGCCGAGAAGGCCGAGAAGGCCGAGAAGGCCGAGAAGGCCGAGAAGGCCGAGAAGGCCGAGAAGGCCGAGAAGGTGTGACACGGCGAAGGCCCCGTCCATCGGACGGGGCCTTCGAGTGGTGGCTGGGGCCGGGATCGAACCGGCGACCTATCGCTTTTCAGGCGATCGCTCGTACCAACTGAGCTACCCAGCCACGCAGCCGCTGGGGCTGCAGCGGTCCTGACGGGATTTGAACCCGCGGCCTCCACCTTGACAGGGTGGCGAGCACTCCAAACTGCTCCACAGGACCAAGCGGTGTGCGAAACAAGTCTCGCACACGGTGAAACGTGCCCCCAACGGGATTCGAACCCGTGCTACCGCCTTGAAAGGGCGGCGTCCTGGGCCACTAGACGATGAGGGCTATTGGCCCGCCTGTTCGCTTCGCAGCGCGTCGGGGACGTCAGAAGCATATGGGATGGGTGGAGCTATCGCCAAAACGGTTTACGGCGACGGGGTGGGGCGCGCCGGGGAGCGGGTGGCGGAGGGCGAGGAGGGTGACGACGGGGTGGGGGAGAGGGGGGCGTCCTTCTTCAGGTTCTCCTCCGGAAGGTGGCGGCTGACCTCGGCGGTCGTCAGTCCGAGACCGCCCAGCGTGATCTCGTCCCAGGCCTGGAGCCGACGGGTGGAGCGGTCCATGTAGAGCACCGAGGCGCGCACCTTCTCCGGCTTCTCGTTCTGCACGGCGCGCAGCCCGCCGCCGCCCGTGGAGCCCTCGACCTTCAGCCGCGTGCCGAGCTTCAGCTGCTCGTTGATCCGGCGGTGGAGGTGGCCCGACAGCACCAGCGGGACCGTGCCGTCGGTCTCCCGGGCGGTGTTCGGGTCGTGGGCGACGGCGATGTCCACCGGGGTGCCCGCGCGTTCCTGGTCGCGCAGCGCGGAGGCCAGCCGCGCGCCTTCGAGCCGCGCGGCCTCCTTGCCGCCGACCGGGGCGGTCCGGTCCGGGGTGAAGGAGGCGTCGCCGGTGCCGGCGATCCGCAGCCCGCCGACGTTCACCGCGCTGCCGTCGTCGAGGACGCTCACGTTCTCGAACTTCTTCAGATAGGCCTGGGTGACGGGCGAGTCGTGGTTGCCGCGCACCCAGACGTAGGGCACGCCGAGGTCGCGGACCGGGTCGAGGAAGCCGTTCTCGGGGGCGGAGCCGTGGTCCATCGTGTCGCCCGAGTCGACGATGACGTCGATCTCGTACTGCTCCACGAGCGAGGCGATGATGTGCCAGGCCGCCGGGTTGAGGTGGATGTCGGAGACGTGCAGGACCCGGATCGTGCCCGGGTCGGGCTGGTAGACGGGGAGCGTGGAGGTCGCGTCGTACAGCTTGGTGACGTTGGTGACCAGGCGGGCCAGTTCCTGCTGGTAGATGTCGAACTCGGTGACGATGGAGCGGGCGTCGCCGACCAGGGACGGGGCGCTGGAGAGCAGCCCGGAGAACTTCGGCTCCAGGACGGACTTCGGGTTCCAGGTGGCGTACGCGCTGACGCCGGACGCGGCCAGCAGGGTGAGGGCGAGCCCGCCGGCGGCCAGGGCGCGGCGGGGGTGGCGGTAGACGACGAGGCCGAGCGCGGTCGCGCCGGAGACGACGGCGACACAGGAGCGTACGGCCAGCTCCCGGGTGCCGGCGGCGACGTCCCGGGTGACTTCGTCCTGGAGGCTGGAAAACCGTTCCGGCTGGTCGACCAGGGCCTGGGAGCGTTCGGGGTCGAGGCGGTCCACGTCCACGTCGAGCCGGAGCGGCGCGCTGTGCGAGTCCAGCTCCAGGGCGCCGAGCGGGGACACGTTGATCTTGCTGCCGCCGGTCAGGGAGGGGCGCAGTGTCATGTTGGTGTCCATGGGGCCGACCGGAGTACGGATGGAGCCCACGGCGAGCAGTCCCAGCCAGGCCCCCAGCACGACGACGGCGAGCATGCCGAGGGCGCGGAGGTACGGGCGGCGGGCGGGTCCCGTCAGGTCGCCGGAGGCCGCCGCGCCGGTGCCGGCGGGGGTACGGGAGCGGGTGCGGGTGCGGGCGGAAGCGTGGCCCCGGGACTTCGGGCCGATGAGCTGGGTGAGGCGGTGCCGGACGCGGGCGGCTGCGGCACGGAACGGGACGCGGACCATTGGGCCCGTATGCCCCGGTACGGCCCCCGCCATGCCGGGCGGCCCGCCCGGTCATGAGTCCGGGACGGTCGCCGTCTGCCCGCACCCCGCCTCCGTACGGGACAATGGCCGGGTGCTGGAGATGACGCGCGAACAGTTCGAGGAGCTGGTGAGCCAGGCTCTGGACCGGATCCCGCCGGAGCTGACACGGCTGATGGACAACGTAGCGGTGTTCGTCGAGGACGAACCGGAGCCCGGCGACCCCGATCTGCTCGGGCTCTACGAGGGCACCCCCCTCACCGACCGGGGCGAGTGGTACGCCGGGGTGCTGCCGGACCGGATCACCATCTACCGGGGGCCGACGCTGCGGATGTGCGAGTCGCAGGAGGATGTCGTCGCGGAGACCGAGATCACCGTGGTCCACGAGATCGCCCACCACTTCGGCATCGACGACGAACGGCTGCACGCCCTGGGTTACGGGTGAGCGAGCAGGCCCCGCGGGAGCTGCCGGAGCCCGGCCCGCCCGCCGCCCCGCAGGCCCGGGTGCTGGCGGCGGTCGCGGTCGGCGGCGCGCTCGGCGCGCTCGCCCGCTACGGGGCTCTGGTGCTGTGGCCCGGCGCGGGCGGCTTCCCGTGGACGGTGTTCGCGGTCAACGTGATCGGCTGCGCCCTGATCGGCGTGCTGATGGTGCTGACCGTCGAGCGGGGCCGGGTGACCCGCCCCCTGGTGCGGCCCTTCCTCGGCGTCGGCGTGCTCGGCGGCTTCACGACCTTCTCGACGTACGCGGCCGGCGTCTCGGACCTCCTCGTGCGTCAGGAGGCCCTGACCGCCCTGGCGTACGCGGCGGCGACGGCGGTGGCCGCGCTCGGGGCGGTGTGGGCGGCGGCCGCGGGAACGAGGACCTGGCTGGACCGGGGGCCTCGGGAACCTCGGGCACCTTGGGGTCCCCGAGGCCTCCGGGGCTCCAGTGGCTTCCGGGGTTCCGGGGGCTTCCGGGGTTCCCGTGGACTCCGGGGCTCCAGTGGCTCCAGTGGCTCCAGTGGCTCCAGTGGCTCCAGTGGCCTCCGGGGTTCCCGTGGTTCCCGGGGCGAGGGGCGGGCCGCGTGAACTGGCTGCTGGTGGCGATCGGCGGGGCGGTGGGCGCGCCGCTGCGCTATCTGACGGACCGCGCGGTGCGGGCGCGCCAGGGGCCGGGCGTCCCGTACGTCTTCCCGTGGGGCACCTTCACCGCGAACACGGCGGGCAGTCTGCTGCTCGGGCTGCTGACCGGCGCCGCGGTGTCCTCCCCGGCGCACGTCCTGCTGGCGACGGGCCTGTGCGGGGCGCTGACGACGTACTCGACGTTCTCGTACGAGACCCTCCGCCTGGCCGAGACGGGCCGGGCCTTCCTGGCCGCGGCCAACGTCCTGGCATCGCTGCTGGCGGGCCTGGGCGCGGTGTTCCTGGGGGCGGAGCTGACGGGCGGGTTCGGGGGGTAGCGCGGGCGCGGGCGCGGTGCATGGGCGCGGTGCCGGGCGTCGCGTCCGGGGCCGTTCGCCGGTCGTCGCCCGGGCTCGTCCGGCGGGTGCCGGGGGTGGTGTTCCGGGGCCGCGTCGCCGGTCGTCGCGCGGGCGGGTGGCGTTTCGGGCGTGTCTCCGGCGGGGTCGGGGGAGTTGGGCACGGTGCGACGCCGTACCGCGCGCTTCCGTTCCCGCTCCGCCCCGGCGCCGGGCTCTCCGCTACCGCCCTGCGCCCCCGCTCTCCGCCCCCTCGCTCCGGAGGTGCCACTCGTGCGCCAGTTGTCCGCCCCTGTCCGCTGGGCAGCCGTCACCGCGCTGACGATCGCCGCGTCCACCGGCTGTATGAGCGTCGGCGAGGACGGTGCCGGGGCGCCGGGGCCCTCACGGTCCGCCGGCCCGAAGGGCTCCGCCGCCGACCCGGCCGGGGACACGGTTCCCGGCTCCGGACGGACCGGAGGACGGGTCGGCGGCGCCCATCCCCACTCGGACCGGGCCGTGCCCGGGGGCAGCCCGAGCCCGGAGGCCTCCGCTGCCGTACCGTCGGTCACCCCCGAGGACCCGCGCCCCGAACCGGCCGCGCCCGGGCCCACCCGGGGCGGCCCCCCGCCCTCGCCGACGCCCTCGGCGCCGGGGCCGGGGGAACCTCCGCCGATCACCCCGGAGCCGCCGGCGTCACCGACGCCGGCCCCGGACCCGGAGCCCGAACCGGAGCCCACCGATCCACCGGAACCGGCGCCCTCGGCCTCGCCCGCCGCGCAGCTGCGGGCCCATGCGATGAGCGGACCGGAAGCCACCCGGCCGCTGCGGACCCCGGAGGCATCGCCGCAGGTGGGGCCGGTTTAGCCGGGGGTCCTCGGAGGCTGGTTTGCGCAATGTGGGTGAGAGTGCGTATGGTAGTAGATCGTTTGATCCCATTGCCCGGCGCCGACACAGAAGAGCGCCGTGTGGCGCGTACTCTCCCTTGCCGTGGCTGGACCGCATTGAGGCGGTCGAAATTGCGAATCACGGAGTTATGGGCGCGTGCCGAGACTCCGGAAGGTTTCGCATTTCGCATGTCAATTTCCAGTTCTGACCGCACCGTCATGCCCGAGAACGTCGACAACGCCGAGCTCGCCGAGCTCGTCGAGGCCGCTGTGACCGAGGCCCCCGCCGGCGCGACCGCCCCGGCCGCCGAGAAGACCGTCGTCGCCGAGAAGTCCGTCGCGGACTTCATCACCGACGTAACCGCCGACACGCAGGCCGACGCCCCCGCCGAGGAGATCGCCGCTCCCGCGGCCGAGATCGCCGCTCCTGCGGCCGAGATCGCGGACTCCGCCGAGGAGATCGCCGACGAGGCCGTCGCCGAGCCGACCGTCACCTTCGGCGACCTGGGTCTGCCCGAGGGCATCGTCCGCAAGCTGGCGCAGAACGGTGTGACCGCCCCCTTCCCGATCCAGGCGGCGACCATCCCGGACGCCCTGGCCGGCAAGGACATCCTCGGCCGCGGCCGTACGGGCTCCGGCAAGACGCTCTCCTTCGGTCTGCCGCTGCTGGCCTCGCTCTCCGGTGGCACCACCGAGAAGAAGAAGCCGCGCGGCATCATCCTCACCCCGACCCGTGAGCTCGCGATGCAGGTCGCGGACGCGCTTCAGCCCTACGGCGACGTGCTCGGCCTCAAGATGAAGGTCGTCTGCGGCGGTACGTCGATGGGCAACCAGATCTACGCGCTGGAGCGCGGTGTCGACGTCCTCGTCGCCACCCCGGGCCGGCTGCGCGACATCATCAACCGCGGCGCGTGCTCCCTGGCGAACGTCCAGGTCGCCGTCCTCGACGAGGCCGACCAGATGTCCGACCTGGGCTTCCTGCCCGAGGTCACCGAGCTGCTCGACCAGATCCCCGGTGGGGGTCAGCGGATGCTCTTCTCCGCCACCATGGAGAACGAGATCGGCACGCTGGTCAAGCGTTACCTCTCCAACCCGGTGACGCACGAGGTCGACAGCGCCCAGGGCAACGTCACGACCATGTCGCACCACGTCCTCGTCGTGAAGCCGAAGGACAAGGCGCCGGTCACGGCGGCCATCGCCGCCCGCAAGGGCCGCACGATCATCTTCGTCCGCACCCAGCTGGGCGCCGACCGCATCGCCGAGCAGCTCATCGAGTCCGGCGTGAAGGCCGACGCGCTGCACGGCGGCATGACCCAGGGTGCCCGTACGCGGGTCCTGGAGGACTTCAAGAAGGGTTACGTCAACGCGCTCGTCGCGACCGACGTCGCCGCCCGCGGTATCCACGTCGACGGCATCGACCTGGTCCTGAACGTGGACCCGGCCGGTGACCACAAGGACTACCTGCACCGCTCGGGCCGTACCGCCCGCGCCGGCAAGTCCGGTGTCGTCGTCTCGCTGGCGCTTCCGCACCAGCGCCGCCAGATCTTCCGCCTGATGGAGGACGCGGGCGTCGACGCCTCGCGCCACATCGTCCAGGGCGCGGGCGTCTTCGAGCCCGAGGTCGCCGAGATCACCGGCGCGCGTTCGCTCACCGAGGTCCAGGCCGACTCCGCGAACAACGCCGCCAAGCAGGCCGAGCGCGAGGCCGCCGATCTGACGAAGCAGCTGGAGCGCGTCCAGCGCCGCGCCGTCGAACTGCGCGAGGAGGCCGACCGCCTGGTCGCCCGCGCCGCGCGCGAGCGGGGCGACGACCCCGAGGCCGCGGTGGCCGAGGTCGCCGCCGAGGCCGAGGCCGCCCTTGAGGCAGCCGTCTCCGTGCCGGAGCAGCCGGCCGCCCGCGACGAGCAGCGCCGCGACGAGCGGGGCAACTACGAGCGCCGCGACAACCGCGGTGGCGACCGCGGCGGCTACCGCGGTGGCAACGACCGTCGTGACGAGCGCCCGTCGGGTGGTTTCCGCTCCGGTGGTGGCGACCGTCGCGATGACCGTGGTGGCCGTTCGTTCGAGCGTCGGGACAACGACCGTCCGGCGTTCAACCGTGACCGTCGTGACGAGCGCCCGTCGGGTGGTTTCCGCTCCGGTGGTGGCGACCGTCGGGACGACCGTGGTGGCCGTTCGTTCGAGCGTCGGGACAACGACCGTCCGGCGTTCAACCGTGACCGTCGCGACGAGCGCCCGTCGGGTGGCTTCCGCTCCGGCGGCAGCGACCGCCCGTTCAACCGTGACCGTCGTGACGACCGCCCCTCCGGCGGCTTCCGCTCCGGCGGCGGCAGCGACCGCCCCACCGGCCGTCGTGACGACCACCGCGGCGCCAACACCGGCACCAACACCGGTTCCTTCGGCCGCCGCGACGACAAGCCGCGCTGGAAGCGCAACGGCTGACCCCCGCGCGGCCGGTAACCGGCCGAGCAGGTCCGCCTGACAGACCGGCAGGGCCCGTACGCCACCGAACCGACTCGGTGACGTACGGGCCCTGTTGCTGTCCGGAGAGCTGGAGTTCCACCGCGTTCGCATGACGTTCCACCGCGTTCGCAAGACGTTCCCGTGGTGTGGAGATCCTGTTAAGATCCGCACACTCGTGTGGGGGGGCACCGCCGGGGAGCGAGCCCGGGACTTCCACGCCGGCCTCCGCCGACCGCTGCCGATAGATCGCGTCCCCCCGCGCCCACTGTCTTCCACGGGGAGGAACCCGAGTGGCCCAGCGTGCCCTCACGAACGGCGTCGTCGCCGCAGCACTGGTTCTGTCGGTCACCGCGGGGCTGGGACCGATGGCCGCGGCCGCGACCCCGGCTCCCGCGAACGTCCCGACGGCTCTCGCGGCGCCCGCCGCGGCGGCGGACCCGGTGGTCATCCCGCCCGCGATGAGCAACTTCGTACAGCCGTTCAACTTCGCGGCCGTCGGCCGGCAGCGCGGCGCCGATGGAGCCGGAGCGGCCGGCGTCTTCCACCGGGTGTCCGGGCCGCCGAGCGGCTATGTCTGGACCCGCTTCTCCGACGGGCGGATCTTCCCCGCCGGCCCGTCCGTAACCGCACCGGTCGACAAGGTGCACGGCACGGGCACGGACACGATCGTGTACCAGCGGGGGAACACCTTCGAGCTGCGGGACATGGCGGCCGGTACCACCCGCACCCTCACCCTCCCGGACGGGCTGCTCTTCTCCGGCGTCTTCGGCCGTACGGTCGTCGCGGTCAGGATCGCGCCGGACGCCACGGGCGACACGCCCCGCGCGGCGGACGAGGCGCATCTGCTGGACGTGCGCGAGGACGGAACCGTACGGGACCGCACGGTCGAGGGGCTGCCGGCCGACACCCGCTTGCTGCACGCCGACTCGGCCGTGGCCGGGGACAGCACCTCCGTGGCCCTGCGCTACGTCAGCGGCGGCGCCGCCACCCTGGCACTCGTCGACGTGGCGGGCGCGCGGGTCGACCAGCGGCTAGGCGCGGGGGTCAGGGCCTCGGGGAACGCGTTCGTCCTGTCCCCCCGGCACCTCCTCTTCTACGTGGTGGGCAGCACCGGGACGACCATCGGGGTGCTGCCCCGGTCCGACCTCGGCGGCACCCCGCGGACGATCACCTCGGTGCCGCCCGCCGACCGCTACTTCTCCTCCCTGCGCGTCGTCGGTGACTGGCTGATCCACAACCGGGGCAACAACTTCCCCCTCATGGCCACACCGCTCGACGGCGGTGCGCCCCGCGTGCTGCTGAAGGCCGCCAAGAAGGACATCGCGGCCGCCGAGGACGGCTCCGCGATCGTCGTCGGCGGGGCGAGCAGCCAGGGGGATGACCGCGCGTGGGGCGCCCACCGCATCACCGAGGGCCCGGGCGGCGTTCCCGAGCTGGAGCGCGTGATCGACCTCGCCCCGCTGCCGCAGAGGACCCAGGGGATCGGCCTGTCCGGCGGGCGGCTCACCGTGGCGGACAGCCAGGTCTCCAACGTCCGCCGCGCCACGGTGCGCACCCTGAGCCTGTCGGGAACGCCGTCCTACGGACCGCAGGTCCCCGCCAGGATCACGTTCCACACCGAGTGCGGGCCGGAGGACCCCGACTGCCACGCGATGTTCGGAGCCCTCGACGGCGGTGTCACCTTCCTCGCCCGCCGGGACGGCGCCTCCGGCGACGAGGTGCGCTCCTCCGAGGGCAGCTCCTTCATCACCGGCGCCTCCGGCGGCACCCTCACGGACGCCGACGGGGAGTACGCCGTCTACACGAACGAGGCGGCGGGCGTACAGACCGTCTACCGGGCGTACGGGCCGGAGAAGATCCTCACCCGCAAGCCGGTCGCGTCCGCCCTGTGGGAGCAGACCCTGTGGAGCGCGGCGGAGAAGCCGGGCACCGTGACGGAGACGGTCCTGGCGACGGGCCGCACACGGCAGACCGTCGATCTGGGCACCGGCTGCGCACCGCGCGAACTCCAGGCGCTGGGCCGCTGGCTCTACTGGTCGTGCGGGGCTTCCGGCCCGGCCGGGGTGTACGACCGGACGACGAAGAAGTCGGTGCCCGTCCCCGCCGACGAGGCCCTGCTCGGCGACGGCTACCTGGTGCGTCACGACAAGGCCGCCGGGAAGCTGGTCCTGAGCGACCTGGTGACCGGCATCCGCACGGGTACGGCGCCGGAGCGGGTCGTCGGTGAGCTGCCGGCGACCGAGAACGCGCAGCGGCGCGTGGCGTGGACGGTCGACAAGCGCGGCGGGAACGTCGCGTACGTGGACGCCGGCCAGCGGATCCACGTGGTGCCGACCGGTGTGCCGGCGCAGGCGCTGGGGGTCCATGACGAGCGCTCGGAGAGCTGGCCCTCGGAAGAGAGCGGCCACTGGGCCTACTCCGCCCGGCTCTCCCGGCCCGTGGCTTCCTGGAAGGCGAAGCTCGTCGACCGGCGGACCGGCAGGACGGTCCGTACGCTCACCGGCGGCGAGGCCCGCGACGTCCTGACGGCCGACTGGGACGCCCGGGACACCAACGGCCGGCTCGTGGTCAACGGAACCTACGACTGGACGCTGACGGCGCAGCCCGCGGACGGCCAAGGCCCTGCCCTGACCAGGTCCGGCAACGTGAGGCTCACCCACGCGGCCCCCGCCTGGCGGGACTTCGGCGGCCGGGACGCCCTCGGCGACCTCTTCGTGGTGGTGGAGGACCGGAGCCTGGGCATGCGCCGGGGCAAGCTTCCCGGCACGGTCGGCCCGTACACCGGCTACTTCGGCATCCTCGACGCTCCCGCCACCAGCATCGTGCCCACCGGCGACCTGCGCGGCGACCGCTGCAACGACTACCTGGTCGTGAACAGCGACGGCGCCCTGTACCGGCTCGACGGCACGTGCGACGACGACGGCCAGTACGGCTTCCTCCACGACCCGGCGAAGATCGGGACGGGCTGGAAGGCGTACGACGTGTACTCGCCCGGCGACCTCAACGGAGACGGCGTGGCCGACATGCTGGCCCGTCAGAAGTCCACCGGTTCCCTCTACCTGTACGCGTCGGACCGTGCGGGCAAGCTCAAGGCCGGTGTCCTGATCGGCACGGGCTGGAAGGGCCTCACGGTCGTCGGAGCCGGGGACCTGACCGGCGACGGCATCGGGGACGTCCTGGCCCGCGACTCCTCCGGGGTGCTGTGGCGGTACGCCGGCACGGGCGCCGGAAAGCTGGCCGCCAAGCAGCGGATCGGCTCCGGCTGGAACACGTACAACGCGATCGCGGCGGTCGGCGACATCACGGGCGACGGCAGGAACGACCTGTTCGCCCGCGACAAGGCCGGGGTGCTGTGGCGGTACGAGGGCAGGGGCGACGGGCTGTTCGCCCCCCGCGAGAAGCTCAGCCCCGGCTGGCAGGGCTACCTCTCGCTGTTCTAGGGAAGTGCCGGGCCCCGGCGGGTGGATCGCCGGGGCCCGCGTCCGGCGACGCCGTGCCGGGACGCGAATCGGATACCGCCTCGGCCGTCGGGCCGGGGGCGGCTATGCTCGTGGAGTGATCTCCCAGGGGCCGTTAGCTCAATTGGTCAGAGCAGCGGACTTTTAATCCGTTGGTTGTGGGTTCGAGTCCCACACGGCCTACCCGTCGACCCCAGGTCAGAGAGTTTCTCTGATCTGGGGTCGCTGCTTGTTCGGGTTCATTTCGGACGCTCGCTCCATCGATGCTCCATCGAAGTGCAAACGATCACGCGAAGCAGCCCCCGCCTCTCGTGAGAGGCAGGGGCCGCGGTCGTTCTGGGCGGGCTACGCCTCGGGCTCGGCGGGGAGCGTGAACCCCCGCACCGGCCGGGGCTCCTCCGGGTCACGCGAGTCCGGGGCCTGCCCGGCCCTCCACGCGGCCACCCTGTCCGCGTACCGCGGGTCAGGAGCAGGCCGGCCGTGGTGAGTGCGGCGGTGAAGGTGTGTCTGGTGCGCATGGTCCCCCAGGGCGTCGCGTGGTGTGAGGGGCCGCCATCATCGGGCACCGGGGGCACCGGGGGCACCGGGGGCACCGGGGGCGCCGCTGTCCGGGTTCCGGCCATGGGGCTCGCCTCCGTCCCGGAGGAGCTCCGCCGTAATTGGTCAAGGGCGCGCCGGGTATGCCGTAGAGTTGTGTTTACCGACGCGGGGTGGAGCAGCTCGGTAGCTCGCTGGGCTCATAACCCAGAGGTCGCAGGTTCAAATCCTGTCCCCGCTACTGAAGGCCCGGGCCCGGCACGCACAGCGTGCCGGGCCCGAGTCGTTTCCCGGCGTCGTGATGGCGCGGCTTGACCTTGACGCAGCGTTTCCGGCATGGAGTGGTCCATTCAGGAAATCGCCCGTCGGGCCGGCACCACGAGCCGCACGCTCCGGCATTACGGAGACGTCGGTCTCCTCACGCCGAGCCGGATCGGGAGCAACGGCTACCGCTACTACGACCAGGACGCCCTCGTCCGGCTGCAGCGCATCCTGCTGCTGCGGGAGCTGGGCCTCTCGCTGTCCGCCATCAAGGACGTGCTCGCGGGGCAGCGGGACACGGCGGTGGCGCTGCGGGCGCATCTGCGGCTGCTCGAACAGGAGCAGGCGCGCATCGGGCGGCAGATCGCCTCGGTGCGGACCACTCTCCACAAGACGCAGGAGGGGATGGAACTCATGGCCGATGAAGTGTTCGACGGCTTCGATCACACCGCCCACGAGCAGGAGGTCACCGAGCGCTGGGGCCGGGACGCGTACGAGGAGGGCGACCGCTGGTGGCGTTCGCTCGGCGACGAGCAGAAGAAGGCGTTCCAGGACGAGCACGAGGCCATCGCGCGCGCCTGGGGACGGGCCAGGGAGGGAGGGCTCGCCGCCGACGGGGCCGAGGCGCAGGACCTCGCGCGGCGGCACTGCGCCTGGCTGTCCTCGGCCAAGGCGCCCAGTCGTTCGTATGTGATCGGGCTCGGCGAGATGTATGTCGCCGACCCCCGCTTCGGAAAGAACTACGATCGCTACGGGGACGGCACCGCCGCCTTCGTACGGGACGCACTGACGGTATACGCGGAACACCGGCTCTCCGACTGACCACGGAAGGCCGGGCCTCCGCCCGCTCCCCCTATTCGGCCGATGCGGAGTAGCCGCTCGGCGCGGCTCCGGGAAGCCTGGGCGGGGCGCGGTACCGTCCGCAGCCGTGGGTGGACCGGGCAGGAGTGCACAGGTGGGGATGGCCGACGAACGGCGCAGTGCCACGGCGGGGAGTTTCGACGCCGTGGGCCGGGTGGTGTTCGGGTCCCGGGAGGGCCAGCTGACGTCCGACGGGCGGCGCACCGGACGGTTCGTCCGGCTGCTCCCGGCCCTGCTGATCCTCGGCGGGCTGGTGCTCGACTCGCTGACTCCGCCCAACTTCACCGCTGTCCCCCTGTTCGTCGCGGCCCCGCTGATCGCCGCGCCGTTCTTCTCGAAGTCCCGGACCGTCCGTACGGGCATCGCCGCGGTCCTCTCCGTCATCGCGATGAGGCTCTCCGACGGGACGTCCACCCAGGTGGTCCCGATCATCGAGCTGATCACCGTGCTCACGGCCTCGGTGCTGGCCCTCGTCATCAACGGCGTCGTACGGCGTGGCAACGAGCAGCTGGCCTCGGCCCGGGTCATCGCGGAGACCGCCATGCGGGCCGTGCTGCCGACCCCGGCCGAGCGGATCGGCGGACTCCAGGTGGCCGCGCGGTACGAGGCGGCCCAGGCGGACGAGTTCGTGGGCGGCGACCTGTTCGCCGTCGCGGACACCCCGTACGGAGTGCGTCTGGTCGTCGGCGACGTACGCGGCAAGGGGCTGGACGCCGTCGAGGCGGTGGCGGTGATCATCGGGGCGTTCCGGGAGGCGGCCGAGCAGGAGCGTTCGCTGGAGGGTGTCGCGCAGCGGCTGGAGCGGGCGCTGGCCCGGGAGGGGACGCGGCGGTACGGGCTGGACGCGATGGAGGGGTTCATCACCGCCGTGCTGGCCGAGATCCCGCCCGGTGCCGCCTCGTTGCGCCTCGTCAACCGCGGTCACCCCGAGCCGATCCTGCTGCACGCCGACGGCGCCCTGGAGGTGCTGGCACCCTCGGTGCCCGCCATGCCGCTGGGGATGGACCTGGGGGTGTGGCCGGACCGGTCCGACGAGTGGGCGATGCCCGCGGGGGCGACGCTCCTCGCCTTCACGGACGGCCTGTCCGAGGCCCGGGACCCGAACGGGGTCTTCTACGATCCGGCGGCCCGGCTGCGCGGCCGGATCTTCCCGGGCCCGGAGGAGCTGTTGTCCGCGCTGACGGACGACGTACGGCTGCACACCGGTGGGCGGACCACGGACGACATGGCGCTCATCGCGGTCGGCCGGCCGGCGGAGGGGCAGCCCGTGCGCCGGACGACGGTGAAGATCGTGGGCCGGGGCGATGACGCCGGGCGGTGACGCCGGAGTGATGGTGCCGGGCGGTGACACGGTGCGTAATCAAAAGGCGCCGCTCCGCATAACATTTGACACACTGTCAGAAAAAGCAGTGTGGCTGAGGCGTGGTCAAGTCGCCCGATTGCGCCCGGTTGTCACCCGTACATCCCTGCCGTGTTCGTTAATGATCAACAGGAACAGCTTGGAATAGGGCCCGTCCGTCTATTAACGTTCGATAACGCAGCGCGGTCGTCACAGCCGTCGTCAGAGACGGCGCCGCGCGCGAGCGCCGAATTCCGCAAGGGAACCGGGGAACCACCTACATGGGGTGAATCGGACGCCTGCGTCTCGTGAGAGACGGAGGGGCCCGTAGGAGACCTTCCTGCTCCGAACCCGTCAGCTAACCCGGTAGGCGAGAAGGAAGGAAAGGAGTGCGCCCACGTGGCGTCCAACAAGCCTGCCCCTGAGGCCCCGTCACCCTTCAGTGCCGACACCCTCGGTGGCGAGGAGCGCACCTGGGAGGAATGGAACCCCACCGCGGAGTCCATCCGTCCCGTGCGCGGCAAGCACCGCGTGGCCAAGCAGCGTGGTCTGGCCCGTAGCTCCACCGTCCTCGGAGTCGGTGTCATAGCGGCTGTCGGCGCGGGCGGTATGGCCACCGCTCAGGACAAGGCGCCGGTCTCCATCTCTCTTCCCGATTCCATCGTGGACAACCTCCCCGACGCCAAGTCCCTTCCCGGCGTCGGGTCTTTGATGTCCGAGGAGGCGGAGCCCGCCCCGGTCGCCGCGTCCGCGCCGCTCACCACCGCCGGCCTCACCACCGCCGAGGCCGAGCAGGGCACCGGCGCCGGCGAGGCGCTGCGCGCCCGGATCCTCCAGCAGGCCGAGCAGCAGCAGGCCAGCGCCGACGCCGAGGCCAAGGCCGCCGCCGAGAAGGCAGCGGCCGAGACCGCCGCCGCCGAGGCCAAGAAGCAGCAGGACGAGGCCGAGGCCGCTGCCGCCGCGAAGAAGAAGGCGGCGGAGGAAGCGGCGAAGAAGAAGAAGGAGGCCGAGCGGCTCGCCAAGCTCGCCGCCAGCTTCTCCCTCCCCACCTTCTCGTACACGATCACCTCGACCTACGGTCAGTCCGGCGCGCTCTGGTCCTCGGGCCAGCACACCGGTCTCGACTTCGCCGGGTCGGCCGGCGCACCGCTCAAGGCCGTGCACAGCGGCACGATCACATCGGCCGGCTACTCCGGTTCGTACGGCTACCGCACGGTCCTGCAGCTGGAGGACGGCACGGAGATCTGGTACGCCCACCAGTCCTCGATCGAGGTCTCCGTCGGCCAGAAGGTGACCACCGGCCAGACCATCGGCCGCATGGGCGACAGCGGCAACGTCACCGGCGTCCACCTCCACCTGGAGGTCCGCACCGCGGGCGGTTCCGCGATGGACCCGATGGCCTGGCTCAACAGCAAGGGCCTGAACGTCTGATCTCCAGGCCCCGCGGCTGACGTCCTTCGTCGCCGCCCCGCAACCCCGGCAGCCCTGACGCACACCCCCCGACGTCAGGGCTGCCGGTCTGTCCGGGGACGGTACGGTCCGGCGGGCGGCGGAATACCGTCCCCGCCCCGTCCCGTTGAACCTCCACATGACTTCTCCGCGCATTCTCGGCAGCTCCGACCTCCAGGTTTTCCCTCTCGCCCTCGGCGGCAACGTCTTCGGCTGGACGGCGGACGAGGACCAGTCCTTCGCGGTCCTGGACGCGTACGTCGCGGCCGGCGGCAACTTCATCGACACCGCCGACGCCTACTCCGCCTGGGTCGAGGGCAACGAGGGCGGTGAGTCGGAGACCGTCATCGGCAAGTGGCTCGCCTCCCGCTCCAACCGGGCCGACATCGTCGTCGCCACCAAGGCCGGCGCCCACCCCGACCACCGGGGCCTGTCCGCCGGCACCATCAAGGGCGCGGCGGAGGCATCGCTGCGCCGCCTCGGCACCGACCACATCGACCTCTACTACACGCACTTCGACGACGAGGCCGTCCCGGTCGAGGAGATCATCACCGCCCTCGACCAACTGGTGAAGGACGGCAAGGTGCGGCACATCGCCGCTTCCAACATCAGCCCCGAGCGCCTGCGGGCCTCCCTCGACTTCTCCGAGCGCGAGGGCCTCGCCCGGTACGTCGCGCTCCAGCCGCACTACAACCTGGTCTCCCGCGGCACCTACGAGGGCGAGCTCCAGGACACCGCGGCCCGCGCCGGCCTCGCCGCCGTCCCGTACTACGCGCTCGCCTCCGGCTTCCTCACCGGCAAATACCGCCCCGGTACGAGTGTGGAGAGCGCCCGCTCCGCGACGGCGGGCGGCCACCTGGAGTCGGAGCGGGGCCGCAAGGTGCTGGCCGCCCTCGACCGGGTCGCCGGGGAACGGGACGCCGAGATCGCCACGGTCGCCCTCGCCTGGCTCGCCGCACAGCCGACCGTCGCCGCCCCGATCGCCTCCGCCCGTACGGTCGAGCAGCTTCCCGCTCTCGTCGCGGTGGCCGACCTGCGGCTGACCGACGGCGAACTCGCCCTGCTCACCGAGGCGTCGGCCTGACGGAGCCGGACGCCGCCGCCGTACGCGGACGCCGAAGCTGTGGTGGTGAGTGTGGCTGCGGCTACGTCGGCGGGCGGCGGTGGCTGGGTGGTGCGCTGCCGTACGGCTGGGGCGGCGGGTAGGCGGCGGGGCCGTATCCCGATCCCGGCGGGTGCCCGTGCGCCTGCCCGTATCCGGGCGTCTGCCCGTACCCGTAGCCATTTCCGTACCCGTTTCCGTACGACGTCGGCATGGAGTGGGCGCGGTGGGCGCCCGGGCGGGCCGTCAGCAGGGCCGCGTGGGTGAGGGCCGGGGCCGCGAACTCCCGGCGCTGCCAGAGGTGGTGGAGCAACTCCCGCTCCCGCGCGCCGAAGTCCTGGCCCACCGCGCCGTGGCGGGCCCGGCGGCGCAGCCCCGCCAGGGAGGTCGCGAACGACTCGTACTCCGCGACCGCGCGGGCCGCCGCCCGGCCCCGCGCCCGGTCCGGCTGCCAGTGGCGGGCCAGGTCGCGGGCCATGCCCCGGGCCCGCATGGAGGAGAGCGCCGACGGCTCGGCGGGGGTGAGCCAGCCGGCCGCCGCATAGGCGGGCAGCTCGGCCGCGAGGGCCCGCAGCTCCCGCTGGCGCGACCAGATCGCCAGCCAGGTCACCAGGCCGAAGGCCGGGACCATGACGATCCCGTACACCGCGTAGAAGCCGTACGGGCCGAAGGCCGACGAACCGTTCCACAGGGCGTGCAGGCCCATCGCCAGGAGCAGTCCCAGCACCGGCAGGGCGATCCGGCGGACCCGGTGGCGGCGGGCGCTGACGGCCGCGAAGCCGAAGCCGAGGCCGGTGAGGACCGTGAACAGGGGGTGCGCGAACGGCGACATCACGATCCGCACGAAGAACGTCCCGGCCGTCACCGAGGCGAACCCGGAGCTGCCCAGCTGCTGGTCCTCGCCGAAGGCGTTGCCCAGATAGAGGATGTTCTCGGTGAACGCGAAGCCCGTCGCGGTGAAGCCGGCGACGACGACGCCGTCCACCACCCCGCTGAACTCCCGTCTGCGGAACAGGAAGATCAGCAGCACGGCCGCCGCCTTCGCGCTCTCCTCGACCACGGGGGCGATCACTGTCGCCCCCAGGGTGTCGGCGCTGGCCGGATCGGCCGTCGCGGTGGCTATCCAGCGCGTCGCGAACGAGTTGGCGATGATCGCGACGAGCGCGGCGGCGCACGCGCCCCAGGCGAAGGAGAAGATCAGATTCCGCCAGGGGCCCGGCTCGACCCGGTCCAGCCAGCGGAACGCCGCCATCAGCAGCGGGACCGGCAGCACCGCCAGACCGAGGCCGACCAGGAACCCCTCCGGGCCGGTCTGTTCGCGGACGAGGGCGAGGATCACCAGCCCGCACAGCACGAGCGCCACGATCACGGCCCCGGCGCGGAACGCCTTGCTGCGCCACACCATGCCGACGCGGCGCGGCCGATAGCGTGCTCGGCCGTGCTCCGGTGCGGCGCCCAGGACCTCGTCGGGCCGCCGCTCATGGAGGACCGGGACGGCGGGTCGCGCCTGCTGATGCTGCACGGAGGGGTCGGACACCTCTCGACCCTAACGAGGAGCACCGACACCCGGCGACGGGCATCCGGCCAGGACGTGGCCGCACAGGGTGTGTCAGACGCGGGCGAACAGCAGGTCGTGGACGACGTGCCCCTTGTCCAGGCCCTGTCCCTCGAAGCGGGTCAGGGGCCGGAACGCGGGGCGCGGGGCGTATCCGCCGTCGGCCGCGGTGTTCGCGAAGCGGGGGTGCGCGGTGAGCACCTCCAGCATCTGCTCGGCGTACGGCTCCCAGTCGGTCGCGCAGTGGACGATCGCGCCGGGCTTCAGGACCGGGGTCACCAGGTCCAGGAACTCGGGCTGGATCAGGCGCCGCTTGTGGTGCCGGGCCTTGGGCCAGGGGTCGGGGAAGTAGACCCGCAGGCCGTCGAGCGACTCGGGGGCCAGCATCTCGCGCAGCAGGATGACCGCGTCGCCGTTGGCCACCCGTACGTTGGTCGAGCCGGCCTTGTCCGCGAGGCCCAGCAGATTGCCCTGGCCGGGCGTGTGGACGTCGACCGCGAGAATGCCGGTGCCCGGGTCGTCGGCCGCCATCTGCGCGGTGGCCTCGCCCATGCCGAAGCCGATCTCCAGGACGACGGGCAGACCGCCGAACATCTCGCCCAGGTCCAGGACGCGCTGCCCGTCGATGTCCAGGCCCCACTTCGGCCACAGCCGCTCCAGGGCGTCCTGCTGGCCGGTCGTGACGCGGCTGCGACGCGGCTGGAAGCTGCGGATCCGGCGCTCGTGGTGCGAACCGGCGGGGTCGGCGGCGGGGCCACCGGGGAAGCGGGGCTCCTGACGCAGCCGACGCGCGCGCTCGAAGGAGGCGGCCCGCAGCGCGGCGGCCTCGTCGGCCGTGACGTCGGCTGTGACGTCGGTCGGGGCGTCGGCGAGCGCGTCAGCCGCCGTGGAGCCGGTCGCCGTGGAGCCGACCGGCGTGCTGTCGGTCAGCGTGCTGTCGGTCGGCGTGGGGCCGGTCGGCACGGTGCCGGCGGGCGCCGTGTCGGGCGCGTCGTCGTCGGGCGCTTCGGTGGGGGCGGGGTTCAAGGGCTGCTCAGACACAATGACCGGATTCTACGGCGGGCGGCTTCCACCCCGATCCCTGAGCCCGGCGCAGCGCGAGCCGTGCCACCTCCCGGCCGATGGGCAGGCACGCCGTCGCGGCGGGCGACGGGGCATTGAGCACATGCACGGTGTGCGGGGCCTCGCGGATCAGGAAGTCGTCGACCAGCGTGCCGTCCTTCAGCACCGCCTGGGCCCGGACCCCGGCGGGCGACGGGCGCAGGTCGTCCTCGGTGACGGCGGGCAGCAGTCGCTGGACGGCCCGGGTGAAGGCGGACCGGGACAGCGAGCGGTGCACCTCGCCCGCCCCGTACCGCCAGTGTCTGCGGGCGATCTGCCAGGTGCCGGGCCAGCTCAGCGTGGACAGCAGTTCGGCGGGGCGGACCTGGGGCCAGGTGTATCCCTCACGGGCCAGGGCGGGGACCGCGTTCGGCCCGACGTGGACGGAGCCGTCGAAGCCCCGGGTGAGGTGGACGCCGAGGAAGGGGAACGCCGGGTCCGGCACCGGGTAGACCAGGCCGCGCACCAGCTCGGGGCGGGCCAGCGTGTAGTACTCGCCGCGGAACGGCACGATCCGCACCCCCGGGTCGTCCCCGGCGAGACGGGCCACCCGGTCGCTGTGGAGTCCCGCGCAGTTGACCAGCACCCTGGCCCGGACGACCGTGCCGTCCGCCGTGCGCACCGCGACGCCCCAGGGGCGCCGGTCTATCGCGGTGACCTCCGCGCCGTACCGCACGATGGAGCCGGCGGCGGTGACCTCGGCGGCGAAGCGCCGGGCGACGGCCGTGAAGTCGCAGACGCCCGTCGTGCCGACCCGGATCGCCGCGAGGCCCCGGACCTCCGGCTCGTACTCCGCGATCTGGGCGGGGCCCAGCTCCCGCACGGGCAGTCCGTGCTCGCGGCCGCGCTGCACCAGGCCGTGCAGCCGGGGCAGCTCGGAGCGCTCGGTGGCGACGATCAGCTTGCCGGTGGTGGCGTGGGCGATGGAGTGCTCGGCGCAGAAGTCCGCCAGCTCGGCGGAGCCGCGCAGCGCGTACCGGGCCTTGAGGGAACCGGGGCGGTAGTAGATGCCGCTGTGGACCACGCCGCTGTTGCGGCCGGTCTGGTGGCGGGCGGGGCCGCGCTCCTTCTCCAGGACCGTCACTCTGGTGCCCGGCGCGGACCGTAGAAGCGCATACGCGGTCGACAGACCGACGATCCCGCCGCCGATCACCAGCACATCGCAGTCGTACGCCGCGTGCGTCATCATCACGCCACCTCCCACCCCGATAGTGCACTGACCCACTGACAACCGGCTCAAACCCCAGCCGGGCAGGGCGTGGCGCACACTCCGCCTGGGACCCCCGGAGCGGGCCCCTGGAGCGGGCCCCTGGAGCGGGCCCCCGGAGCGGGCCCCGCCGGGGGCCCGCTCGTCGCCCGGCTCAGCCCTGCGTCGCCCGGCTCAGCCCTGCGTCGCCCGGCTCAGCCCTGCTCCGCGCTGGTCACCCCGGGGTGACCAGCAGCGGGCGGGCCCGCTCCCGCAGCTCCGCGACGCGGGGCTCGTCCCCGTACGGCTCCAGGCGGTGGAGCAGATCGCGCACATACTCCGTGGTGCGGGCCGAGGAGATCCGGCCGGCGACCTCCACCGCCCGGGTGCCCGCCGCGCAGGCCGCGTCCAGGTTGCCCGACTCCAGCTCGGCGACGGCGGAGACCACGAGCCGCAGCCCGTGGCTGCGGACGAACTCCTCGGTCGGCCGGGACAGCGCCTGCTCGGTGAAGCGACGCACCTGCCGGGGCGCCTTCAGGTCGCGGTAGCACTCGGCGGCGTCGGCGGCGAACCGGTCGTAGCCGTAGAAGCCGAGCCAGGGCGGATCGGAGTCGCCCGCCCGGGACCGCTCCAGCCAGCTCTCCGCGCCCTTGAGCGCGGCCCCCGCGGCCGGTGCGTCGCCGGCCTTCGCATGGGCACGGGCCTCCACCAGCCGGAAGAAGCTCATGGTGCGGGCGGTGGCGAGGCCCCGGTTGCGCTCGACGGCCGCCTGGGCGAGGTCGACCCCTTCGTCGGCGAAGCCCCGGTAGGTCGCCTGGAGGGACATCGAGGCGAGGACATAGCCGCCGAGCGGGACGTCCGCGGCGGCCCGGGCCAGGCGCAGGGCCTGGATGTAGTAGCGCTGGGCGGCCTCCTGCTGGCCGGTGTCGAAGGCCATCCAGCCGGCCAGCCGGGTCAGCTCGGCGGACGCGCCGAACAGGGCCCGTCCGACCTCGTCGGTGTACGAGCCGAGGAGCAGTGGTGCGGCGTCGACGCGTAAACACTCGGGAACCATGGAGGAGCGCCAGTCGCCCCCGCCGTACTTGGAGTCCCAGCGCCGGGCGTCCTGCGCAGCCTCGCGCAGCTTCGACACGTCGCTGTGCCCGACCCGCAGCGGTGAGGCGTCCGCCACGGCCTCCGGGCCGGGCTGGAGCGGGACGGAGCCCGCCGCGCCGGGCGCGGAGCCGCCGGTGTGGAGGATCTGTGCGCCCCGGGCGTCAGGCGCGGCTCCCGGGCCACGGGCGCCGGCCCCGCCGGGGCTCCCCGATCCGCCGCCGCGCGCCCCGAGAACGGCGGCCTGCGCCGCCGTCGGGTCCCGGGCCACCGACGGATCGGCGGGGGTTATCAGCCAGCGCGAGGCGGGCGTCGCGTAGGCGCTCACGGAGAAGGACCCCGCCAGGGACTGCCAGATCCCGCCGCCGCCCCGCCGCCCGGCCAGATCCAGCCGGTACAGCTCGGTCGCCGACCGGACCGCCTCACCCACGTCCCGGGGGAAGGCCAGGCCGACCTCCGGGGCCGGGTCCGCGTCGGCGAGACCGATCTCGTGCAGCGGGACCGGCCGGCCGAGCTTGGCCCCGATCGCCGCGGCGATGAGATGCGGCGCCGCGCCCTGCGGCACCATTCCCTTGGCGACCCACCGGGCCACCGAGGTCTTGTCGTAGCGAAGTGTCAGACCGCGCTGTGCTCCGAGGTCGTTGACCCGCCGGGCGAGCCCGGCGTTACTGATTCCCGCGAGGGCGAGAACCGTGCCGAGCTTCTCGTTCGGCCCGCGTTGCTCCCTGGACATGCGCCACCCCTCGACACACAGACAGCCGCCGCGTCACCGAGGACGGCGCGCGGCATTCGTACCGATGCCTCCCCAGGTTCGAACCTCCGTACTCCGCCTGCACACGCATGTGGCCGAGCCCCGAGGAATATGCCCCCCTGCCGAGAACACCAGTAAACACAGCGTAGTTCTCCCTATCCCTACCGTTAAGGGGCAGACGTCCGGATGGCGGGATTGTTGTCCGTGCGGGCGGTCCGGGCCGCCCGGGCGGCGGCGCGCGGGCCGGGGTGCGGCGTGCCCCCGGCGTGTGGCCGTGCGCCCGGCCGTGCGCTCTGCCCCGGCGATTGCCGGAGCGCTTGTCTGGGACCTGCGTGGGTCGGCCCGCTGCACTGGACTCAGTGGGCTGGGGGAAACCGCCGCTCCATTCCCCGCGGGCGGTGGACCGGTCCGGGAGGTGAGGCCCACCTCCCGGACTGTGCGTGGAAGGGTCCGCCAGGGGGGCGCGGCACGACATGCGCGCAGGGTGGCGCTTCGAGAGAATGGCCGAATAGCGACGGTCCGGTGAGGGTCTGGCCAACGGTCCGACTATGGCCGGATATCGGCGCTGTTTCCGGGCGGCGCCGGCCCCTCCCGCTTCTGCGGGGGTGGGCCGGGGCGGCGCGGAGACCGGACGGCCGCGCCTCCGCAACTCCCGGAACCCGTAATTCCGTTGCTGTCGTCGCGGTGAAGACCGCGCCGGGCCTTTGCCAGGGGCGCATGCTCTTCCGGTGTGCGCCGCCCGTACACCCTCCCCTGCGGCATTGTCGTGGCAGCATGTCCCGCAGCGGCGTTTCGCTCGTCAAGTGCGCCGTTTGTCCACAGCCTGTGGAGGCGGCGATGCGTTGGTTGGTGGGATGGAGCAGTATCGCCGCGAGCTTCGGCACCGTCGGCGCCGTCGGAAACGGCGGAGAGGGGCGCACGGTTCACCCCGTGGGCTCCCAACTCCTCTGGGGAGACCCCGATCCGCTCTGGGCGGTCGGCGACTGGCGGCCCGACGAGATCCGGGTGATCGGCGTCGCGACCCCCGAGGGGGCGCCCACCGCCCGCCTCGCGGTCCTCGGCTGCTGTGGCGCCACCGACGAGCAGCTGCGCGTCGGACTGCTCTCCGCACGTGGTGGAGCGATGCGCCATCTCACCGCCTGGCCCGGCAGTTACACCGCCGTCGTGCAGATCGGCCGCCGCATCACCGTCGCGGGCGACCTGGCCGGAGCCCGGCCCGTCTTCCACACCCCCTGGGCCAACGGCACCGCCTTCGCCACCGCCGCCCTGCCGCTCGCCGACCTCATCGAGGCCCAGCTCGACATCGGGCACCTCGCCGCCCTGCTCGCCTGCCCGGAGACCCCCGAGGCCCTCGGCGACGGCACGCCCTACGTGGGCGTGAAGCGGGTCCCGCCGGGCCACGCGCTCATCCTGCGGGAGGGCTCGCGGGAGATCACCGGGTACGAGGCCGTCGCCTCGCTCGCGGTCGCCGCACCCCAGGCCGACCCGGTGCACGCCGTGGAGGGCGTACGGGACGCGCTCGTCGAAGCCGTACGCGCCCGGCTCACTGCCCCGCGACACGCGCCGGAATCCCAGCCGCCGGACCCGGGGCCCGTCCCCGGCATGGGCCCCGCCGACCGGCGCGCGGCCAGGGGTGGACCCGTGGCGGGCATCGGCGCCGACCTCTCCGGAGGCAGTGCCTCCGCCACCCTCGCCCTGCTCGCCTCCGGACTGCCCGGGCTGCCCGGCACCCTCCTCGGCCACGGCACGGGCGCGGGGGAGCGGCTGCTCGCCGTCACCTTCAACGACCTCACCACCCGCGGTGACGAGGACGAGCTGGAACGGGCCCGCGCCATCGCCGCCAACCCGCGCCTGCACCACGTGGTCGTCGCGGCGGGCGAAGAGGCCCTGCCGTACGCCTCGTTGGAGGTCGGCGTGCTCACCGACGAACCGGCCCCCTCGCTCGTCCTCGCCGAACGCCACCGACGCCGGCTCTCCGCGGGCAGCGCCGACCACCTGGTCGGGCACGGGGCCCGGCAGGTCCTGGACGCCCACCCGGCCCGTCTCGCCGACCTCCTGATGGACCGGCGCAGACGCCATCTGCTGCGTCCCGTCGCCGCCCTCACCAAGGCCGAAGGCCCCACGGCACACTCCCTGTTCGTCCCGCTGACGGTCTACCGCGCCGCCCGCCGCCTGGCCCGTACGTCGTACCGCACCGGCCTGGAGTCCGCCGCCGGATTCCTCCCCGACGCCAACCGTCACGCCCCCGACCTCGCCACCCCCGCCGACGCCTCGCTCGCCGCCCTCGCCTGGTCGCGCCCGGGGCCGGCGGCGCGCTGGCTGACCGGGGAGGCGCTGGCCGAAGTATCGGTTCGTCTCCAGGAGGCGGCGATCCGGCCCGCCTCCGTGCAGCGCCCCGGGGAGGCCCGGGCCCGCGCCGCCCTCGCCCGGGGAGCCGCCGACCACCGGATCCTGGAACAGGCCGCGGAGATCCGCAGCCAGCGGCTGCACGCCCCGTTCCTCGACAACCAGGTCGTGCGGGCGGCCCGCGCCCTGCCCGAGTCGCTGCGCGTCCAGCCCGGCGCACGGGCCGCGATCCTGCGCCGGGTGCTCGGCGGGGCGGGCATCCACGATCTGCCGCCCGGCTGGGGCACGCCCTCCCAGGCCACCTCCACCGCCGTCACCCGCACCGGCCTGCGCATCGCGCTGCCGGAGCTGATGGCCCTCTTCGACGCCCCGCTGCTGGCCGACGCGGGTCTGGTCGAGGCCAGGGTGGTCCGCAAGGCCCTGCGCGCCGCCTCCGAGGGCGAGCCGCTGCCCCTGGACGGCCTGGCGGACCTGGCCTCCACCGAACTGTGGCTGCGCCGCCTGGTGACCCGACGCGGCACCTGCTGGACGGGTACCGCCGCTCCGCGCCAGCGCGCGGTCGCGGGCGGTGTGGCCCCCGCCCGGCGCACGCTCCAGCCCTGACCGGAACAGGCCTGGTCCTGGCCGGAAATCGACGCGGGGAAGCGACGGCGGGAAGCAACGGCGGAAGCAACGGCCGAAGCGACGCCGGGTAGCGACGTTGGGCAGCGACGTTGGGCAGCGACGGCGGGAAGCCCGGCCGGGGAGTGCGTACGGCTCGGCTCAGGCGCAGCTGATCCGGGACTCCGCCCAGTCGGCCAGAGCCACCCCGCCGAACGGCGTCTCCGGCTCCACCACGAGGCGGATCGAGGACTGGCCGGCGATGCCCACGCTCACCGGAACGGCGGGATCGCCGCCCTCCATCACCGGGGAGTGCCACAGCCGGGACCCGTCCCCGTCGAACACGGAGAAGCGCACCGCGCCGAGCCCCATGGTCAGGTCGTCCACGCCGACCACGGCCTCGTAGCGCGTGCAGGGCCGGTTCAGCTGGATGGTCACCGAGGACCGGGCGTGCACGGTCACCCCGTGCGCGTAACGGGTGGAGGCGATGGACACGTTCGAGCGCTGCCAGATCCAACTGCTCTGCCCCATCTCGACCTCCGGCTCGCTCCGGTCGCCGAACACGGAGTACGCCAGCTCGCTGACCTGGTACACCTCCGGGGCGGGCGGGGGCGGCGTGGGTTTCGGCGGCTTCGGCGTCGGCTTCGGGCTCGGCGGCGGGCTCGGCGCCGGGGGCGCGGGCTTCGGCGGCGGCTCGGGGGAGGGCGTGGGCCTCGGCGTCGGCGTCGGCTTCGGGGCCGGCTCGGACGGGGCAGGGGCAGGGGGCGCGGGCGGCGCGGGGGCGGCCGGCGGCTTCGGCGTCGGCTCCGGGGGCGGCGGGGGAGTCGGCGTGGGCACGGCGGGTGCCACGACCGGCGGCTTCGCGACCGGCTTGGGCTCCGGCTTCGGCCGGTCGTCGCCGACGAGCGCCCACACCAGACCGGCCGCGGCGGCCACCGCCAGGGCGGCGGCGATCCCCGCCTTGGCGGGGGCGCCAAGCCCCTCGGAGATGGCGGCGCCCCCGGCGGCCCCACCGGCGGAACCGGACCCGGTGGCCGCCGCGGCGGCTCCGGCCCCGGCGGCCCCGGCCGCGCCACCGGCCACGATGCCCGCGGCCTTGAGTGAATACCCGGCGGCGAACCATCCGATGACCGCGACGGGCAGCAGCGCCGGAATCCCGGCGTTCACATGGTCCAGCTCGCCCGCCGCCACCCGGCACTTGGCGCAGGTGTCGAGGTGCTTGCGCAGCCCGCGCTCGGCCCGGGTCCGCAGCCCGCCCCGGGCGTGGGCGCCGAGCCGGTCGGCGTACTGCGCGCACTCCCCGCCGGTGGTGAGCGCCTGGCTGACGTGGGCCTGGAGGTAGGCCTGCTTGAGCCCTTCGCGGGCGCGGCTCGCCAGGACGGCGGTGGCGTTGGCGGTGAGGCCGAACAGCGGGGCGATCTCGCTCGGCGACTCCTCCTCCACCGTGGTGTGCCACAGGACCGCCTGCCAGCGCTCCGGGAGGCTCCGGAACGCCTGCATGGCCATCGTCTGCTCGGCCTCGTGCATCGCGAGGACGTCGGCGCCGAGGTCGAGGGTGTCGTCGTCGGAGAGCTCGGAGGAACGGGCGGCCTGGGCGGCGAACACCGCGAAGTCGTCGACCAGCTGCTCACGCTTCGCACTCTTCGTCCAGGCGGCGGCGACATGGCGGACGGCGGTCATCAGATAGGCCCGGACCGCTTCCGTCGGCCCTTTTCCGCCCCGTACGGCCTGGAGCGTGCGGGCGAACACCTCGGCCGTCAGGTCGTCGGCGGTGTGCGCGTCCCGGCAGCAGCCGCGGGCGTAACGCAGGACGGCGCCCGAATGCCGTCGAAACAGCTC
Organism: Streptomyces sp. NPDC017520; assembly: GCF_044329855.1. NCBI lineage: Bacteria > Bacillati > Actinomycetota > Actinomycetes > Kitasatosporales > Streptomycetaceae > Streptomyces > Streptomyces sp. NPDC017520. The sequence goes on along the minus strand of NZ_JBIRKB010000006.1, from coordinate 8,152 downwards.
CTCGTAGGCCTGGTCGTCGCCGGCGCGCATGTCCTCGATCAACCGGGCGTCGGACAGTCCGGCTTCGGGGGCTCCATCGCGGCCCGCGCGCTGTTGCGGAACCGCATGGGCGCCGACCCTGCCGGAGACGTCCTCCTCGGCGACGGCGGGCCACGGTCCGGGCAGTACGGTGCCGCCCTCAACCGACTCGTCCGACGAGCCGCGTACGGCCTGGGCGGGCACCTGGCCGACGGACAGTCCGTCCGCTTTCGTGTCCTTGCCGGCCGCTGCGATCTCACCGAGCGGCTCTTCCTGCTGCTCGTTACCGCTCATCGCGGAAGCCCCCGTATGCACCCTCGGACTCGAATACCGGCCAAGACTGCCACATGGCTCAATCGTGCTGGCCCCTCAGTCCCGCCAACCACTCATCCGGGGCGTTTTCTCGAATGCGAGTACTAGAGGCCCTGCTTTCGGGGAATGACTCTCCGCTGATTCGTCCCCCCGAACCCGCTCAGCGACCACCCTTACCGGCCGCGCGCCCGCCCGTGCCCGTCCGCCTCGCCCGCACTGCGGGCGAGGCGAACGGAACAGTCGATGCGGGACGACCGATGCCCGGAACGACCGATGCCCGGGACGACTGACGCGGGACGCGTGGGGCCCCGGGCGGGCGGGCGGCCGGACGTCACGCCGGGCGCGACCTCAACCCCTCCAGCAGGATGTCCAGCAACCGGGCCGAAGCCGCGGCCTGCTGAGCGGCGTCCGGCAGCGAAGGAGCCGCCGTGGCGATGACCAGCAGCACATCGGCCACCGTCACGTCCCGGCGCAGCTCACCGGATTCCCGCGCCCGGTCGACCAGCCGCCCCACGACCTCCAGCAGCTCGACCGCGCCGGTGTCCTCACCGAGGCCGTCGAACCCGTCCGTGCCCCCGGAGCGCCGGTCGACGACGCGGAAGTCGTCCTGGCCCACTCCCTGCCGCTGCTGCGGAACGCGGGTCTCGTCCACCGCGCCCGGAGCCGACGCCGCCCCGGAAGCCGTCGGCACGCCCGGCTCCTCCCCGTCGACCCCGACCCGCAGCACGTGCGGCGGCAGCAGCCTGCCCGCGCCCGACGCCACCGACGTACGCAGAAAGCGGGACAGCGCCGACCAGGGCTTCTCCTCCTGCCCCAGCGCCGTACGCGCCTGCTCGGTCAGCCGGGAGGTCTCTTCCTCGGCTATCCGGCGCACCAGCACGTCCTTGCTCGGGAACCGCCGGTAGACGGTGCCCACGCCGACGCGCGCGCGACGCGCCACGTCCTCCATCGGAGCGCCGTAACCCAGCTCCCCGAACACCTCGCGAGCCGCCCGCAGCACATGCTCCAGATTCCGCTGCGCGTCGACGCGCAGCGGAGCCGAGCGCGGCGTGCCCGCGGTCCCCGCCGCTCCCACCGTCGCCGTTCCCGACGTCGTCGCCCCGTTCGGGGCGTGTCCCGCAGCGGTCGAACCCATCGCCGCGGCACTCACCGCCGCCGCGGAACGAACGGCGTCCGCCGAACTCATGACGCCGAGCGCGCCCACGGAGCCGAGGCGTCCTTGGTCCTCGGACGCGCGAGAGAGCGCAGTCTGGCCATGCTTATCCTGAATATGCATAACTTCCCCCGGTTATGACGTCTCCCCCCGGAGACTCCCCGCCGTTTTTCAGCCGGGGAGCGGAGCACAACGAAATCCGCACCCACCACCCCGGCGGGTTACGAACATAGTTGAGCCTGCGTCAATTCAGAAGGGGGTAGTTCCGCATGGGGCGCCCCCCGGTCGGACCAAGATCTGATCCACACCGCGACATCGCCCCTCCACTCACCCCGTGCGCCCTGCCTGACCTGCGCAGCTGCCGCCCCTCACCGACCACGCGTCCCGAGTGCCGTCGAGGAACCTCCGGTCACACAATTTGCCGGGCCTGTGGACAAACCACTGACTCCGTTGCGTCATGGGGTGGTGATGGCTCCAGATTCCCGGGGGACGACCCCCGGCACCCGGCCAGGTGTGCGCATTCTCGTCGTCGGCGGTGGCTACGTCGGGATGTACACAGCGCTGCGTCTCCAACGGAAGTTGAAGCAGAGACTGAGGAGCGGCGAGGCCGAGATCGTGGTCGTCACGCCCGAGCCGTACATGACGTACCAGCCCTTCCTCCCCGAAGCGGCCGCCGGCTCGATCTCGCCGCGCCACGTGGTCGTGCCGCTGCGCCGCGTCCTGAAGGACTGCACGATCGTCATCGGCGAGGCCCAGCGCGTCGACCACGCCAAACGGACCGCGACCGTCACCACCCTCGCCACCGGTGAGGACGGCACCGGAGCGCTGGAGATCGGTTACGACGAGATCGTCATCGCCCCCGGGTCCGTCTCGCGCACCCTGCCCGTCCCGGGCCTCGCCGCATTCGGCATCGGTTTCAAGACCGTCGAGGAGGCCATCGGACTGCGCAACCACGTCATCGAGCAGATGGACATCGCCTCCGCGACCCGGGACCCCGCGATCCGCGACGCCGCTCTCACCTTCGTCTTCGTCGGCGGTGGCTACGCGGGCGTGGAGGCGCTGGCCGAACTGGAGGACATGGCCCGCTACACGGCGCGGTACTACCACAACATCAAGCCGGCCGACCTGAGATGGATCCTGGTCGAGGCCTCGGGGCGGATCCTCCCCGAGGTCGGCGAGACCATGGGCACGTACGCCATCGGGGAGCTGCGCGGCCGGAACATCGACGTACGCCTCGAAACCCGCCTCGACAGCTGCGAGGACCGCGTCGCTGTCCTCAGCGACGGCGCCCGCTTCCCCACCCGCACCCTCGTGTGGACCGCGGGGGTCAAACCGGCCCCGCTGCTGGCCGCCACCGACCTGCCCCTCACCGAACGCGGCCGGCTCCGTTGCACCGCCACCCTCGGCGTCGAGGACATGCCGCACGCCTGGGCGGCCGGCGACGCCGCGGCCGTTCCCGACCTGACCGCGTCCGAACCGGGGCGCGAGACCGCTCCCAACGCCCAGCACGCGGTGCGCCAGGCGAAGGTCCTCGCCGACAACGTCCTCGCCTCGATCGACGGCCGGCCGCTCAAGGAGTACCGGCACGCGTACGTCGGATCCGTCGCCTCCCTCGGCCTGCACAAGGGCGTCGCCCACGTCTACGGCCGCAAGCTCAAGGGTTACCCCGCCTGGCTGATGCACCGTGCGTACCACCTCAGCCGGGTCCCGACGTTCAACCGGAAGGCGCGCGTCCTTGCCGAATGGACCCTGTCCGGGCTCTTCAAACGCGAGATCGTCTCCCTCGGTTCGCTGGAGCACCCCCGCGCCGAGTTCGAACTCGCGGCGGGCGGCGGCTCCGGCACCCCGGGCCTCCCGGGCCCCGGCCGCCGGAAGGGGCCCGGAGAACCGCCGGACGACCGCCGGGCGGACGACCCCCGGACGGGCGGCTGACGGACGGCCGACAAGGCAGCCGACAGGACGGCCCCCGCGCGGCCCCGCCGGGGCAGCCGACAAAGGCTCCGGCGGGGCCTCCGGCCGACGCCGGCACCGGGCCGATCGAGGGTCGGAACGGCGACGGGGCGACGACTGTCAGTACGGTCGGTCACACTGGACGTGTGACCATAGGTGGGCCCACACCTGCACAGAGTGACCCGGTCGGCAGTGACCAACAGTGACCAGCAGCGACGCACCAACAGAACGACGAGGCCCGGCTGCGCCTGCCCGGGGGTACGGCCCCCGGTGCCCCCGAACACGGCAGAAGAAGCAGCCCGCCCGAGCGGACCAGACCGACACACGAGGCCAGAAATACCGTGAACTTCACGCGTTGGAGCGCCCGCCTTCCCGGAACGCAGCGCCGAGCCGCCGCACGGGACGACCGTAGTTCCGTGCCGGCGGCCCGAGCCGAGTACGCCGGGGCGGACGGCTCGCCCGCCCTGCCGGACGACGCCTCCCCGGCGTCTTCCGGCCCCGCCTCGACGGAAGCCCTCCCTGGGCCCACCCTCGACGACCTCTCCGCCCGCGAGATCCTCGGCCGGCTCCCCGCCCCCGTCGCCCTGCTGCACGGCCCGGACCACCGCATCGCCTACGTCAACGACGCGTACGAGGCCGCGTTCGGCCCCCGCCCGTGCGGCGTCCCCGCGGCCGAGGCCATGCCCGAGCTCGCCCAGCTCAGCGTGGTCCCGCTGCTCGACCAGGTCCTGCGCAGCGGCACCGCCCGTACGGTCAAGTCCCGCAGGACCGCCGAGGGCGGTTCGTACACCGTGACCTGCACCCCCGTCGCCGCCTGGGGCCACGCGGACGACGAGGGAGACAGGGGAGACAGGGGAGACAGGGGAGACAAGGCAGAGAAGGGAGAAAAGGGAGAGAAGGCAGGCGACAAGCGCAACGGCCGGGCCGACGGCAAGGGAGAGGGCGGCGTCCTCGTGTACGCCGCCGACGTCACCGACCACGCCGAAGCCGCCGAACGCCTGCGCACCAGCGAGCGCCGCCACCGCGAAACGGCCGTCACCCTCCAGCGCTCCCTTCTCCCGCAGGAGCTGGAACAGCCCGACGACCTCCGTATCGCCGCCACCTACCAGCCCGGCGGAACCGACGCCGCGGTGGGCGGCGACTGGTACGACGTCATCACCCTCGGCGCGGGCCGCACCGCCCTGGTCATCGGCGACGTGATGGGCCGGGGGGTCCGGGCCGCAGCGGTGATGGGCCAGCTCCGCACCGCCGTCCGCGCCTACGCCCGGCTCGATCTCCCGCCGCACGAGGTGATCCAGCTGCTGGACGGCCTCGCCGCCGAGATCGACGCCAGCCAGATCGCGACCTGCGTCTACGCCGTCCACGATCCGAACGAGGGGCAGCTCGTCTACGCCTCCGCCGGACACCTCCCGATCCTCGTCCGCGACGAGGACGGCACCGTCCACCGCGCCGCAGAGCCCACCGGCCCCCCGCTCGGCACCGGCGGCTGGGTCCACACCTCCGGCACCATCGCGCTGCCGCCCGGCTCCACCGCGGCCCTCTATACGGACGGCCTGGTCGAACGGCGCAGCGAGGACATCGACGAGGGCGTCGCCTCACTGGCCCGCGCCCTCTCCGGCGCCAAGGGATCACCGCAAGTGGTCTGCGACCGGCTGATCCGCTCCCTCGGCGTGACCGCCGAGCACGACGACGACGTGGCGGTCCTGGTGGTCCAGCACCCCGCCCGTACGGGAGCGAACGCGGAGCTGTTCCACAACGCCGCGCTCGATCTCCTCGGCGGCGTCGAGGCCGCACCGCGCGCCCGCGCCTTCGCCACCGGGGTCCTGACCTCCTGGCGCTTCCCCGTCGAGCTCCGTGACCTGGGCGTCCTCGCCACCAGCGAACTGGTCGCGAACTCCCTCCAGCACGGCACCCCGCCGATGCGCCTGGGACTGCGCCGTACGGACCGCCGACTGATCATCGAGGTCACCGACGGCGACGACCACCTGCCGCGCCGCCGCCAGGCCGAACCTGCGGACGAGGCGGGGCGCGGCATCTCGATCATCGCCTCGATCGCCACCTCGTGGGGCAGTCGGCGAACGCCGGGCGGCGGCAAGGCGGTCTGGTGCGAGTTCGCCCTCCCTCGGTGAGCGGATCGCTCCGTCAGTGACCGGCGGGCGCGGACACCGGGGCGGAAACCGAGGGCGACCCGGATCCAGGGGTGGACCCGGTGGCCCCGGGCCCGGTGCCGGCGGACCCGGTGGCAGCGGTCTCCGCACCGGCTCCGCCCTCGGGCAGTGACACCGCCACCACCCGCGACGGGACGCCTGCGAGCGACGGCTGGTCCTGTACGGGGGTGAGCCGGCGTCCCAGCCGCAGGGCGAGCCAGGTGATGCCCAGCGAGAACAGCACGAACGTCACGATGTACGGGCCGTGCAGCGACGCCCCCATCGGCCCGCCGACGGCCGGACCGACCGCGAGCGCGAGCTGCTTGCACAGGGCGAACGCCGAGTTGTACTGCCCGACCATCGACTCCGGCGCCAGATCGGCGACCAGCGGGGCGACGGTCGGCGAGAGCATCGCCTCTCCCAGCCCGAACAGCGCGTACGTCGAGATGAACGCGGCCGTCGCCATGGTCTGGCTGCCGTGGCCCAGCCCCGCGTACCCCGCCACGATCCAGGCGAACGCCCAGATCAGGCCGACCGCGGCGATGACCCGGCTGCGCCGCCGCCGCTCCACCAGCCGCAGCACGACGAACTGCGCCGCGACGATGACCGCGGTGTTGGCGGCCAGCGCGAAGCCGAGGGTGGAGGGCTCGATCCCGGCGGCCTCCGTGCCGTACGCGGCCAGGCCGGACTCGAACTGCCCGTAGCAGGCGAAGAACAGCACGAACCCCAGCACGCACAGCTGCACCATGGCCCGGTGCGAGAGCAGCGTCCGCAGGCCCCCGCCCTTCGCGGCGGAACCGTCCGCAGGGCGGATCCCGCCCAGCGAAGCCGGACGGGGCATCCGCACGGTCGTCACCACGACGCCGAGCACCACGAACATCACGGCCTCGATGAGGAACAGCATCGTGAAACTCGCCGGACGGCTCACGTCCACCAGCTGCCCGCCGACGAGCCCGCCGAGGCCGAGCCCCAGGTTCTGCAGGAAGAACTGCGTGGCGAAGGCCCGTGTACGGGTCGCGGTGCTGGAGCACCACACGAGCATCGTGGCGAGGGCCGGCTGCATGACGGCGGTGCCCGCGCCCAGGACAGCGGCGGACAGCACGGCCGCCGGCACACTGCTCGCGAACCCCAGGGCCACCGCGCCCACGGAGGCCAGAACGGAGGCCACCACCAGCACGGGCAACGGGCCCCGCCGGTCGATGGCCCGCCCGGTGAACGGCAGAACGGCCAGCGCTGCCATCGCGAAGGCTGCCAGGACGACTCCCGCCGTCCCGGCGCCCAGATCCCGCACCTGCGCCACGTAGACGTACAGATACGGGACGGTGAACCCGAGCCCGAACGCGCTCAGCGCGCTGCCCAGCTGGATCCGCCGCAGCGCTGCGCCCATCTCCCTGGTCACACTCACCTACCTCAAGAACTCGACGGCCTCGATCGCGGAGCGTCGAGGCCTGGCACGAAGAAATCAGACTCGAAGACTTTAGCACTAAAGTTAGAAGGTGAAAACTACAGAGTGAAGGACTTCAGAGGGAGGGGGCGTGCCATACTGCCCGCCATGTCTGAGAGCACCGAGGAGCCCGGCCCCAGCGAGCCGAGCCTCGACGAACAGATCGCCGCCTACCAGCGCGAGTTCCGCGACCTCGACCCGCAGGTCGAGCAGGTCGTCTCCGCGCTGGGCCGACTGAACCGCCGGATGAACGTCGCGTACGGGAGACAAGTCGCCGCGCTCGGCATCAGCAACGCCGAGTGGGAGGTCCTCAAGACCCTCGTCCTGGCAGGCGCTCCCTACCGTCTGGGGCCCGGCGAACTGGCGAAGCGCCTCGGCCTCACCCCGGCCGCCATGACGCATCGCATCGACCGGATGGCCGGCGAGGGCCTGGTCACCCGCGACCGCGACGAGAACAACCGGGTCCGTGTCATCGTCGAGCTGACCGACGAGGGCCGAACGAAGTGGCTTGAGGCGATGCGCATGGCGAGCGACTTCGAGGAGGACCTCCTCCAGGACCTCTCCGGCGATGAGCGCGGTGTCCTCGGCGAGCTGCTGGTCCGCCTGCTGCGCAGGGTGGAGCACGCCCAGCCGGACGCCGGCGGCCGGCTCACCGATCTGGACTGAACGCCCAGGACAACGGCCAGGAAAGACGCCCTGCGGAGACCACCGGGGGAGGGTTGACACACCCCTGGTGGATCCGTAAAGTTCTCCGAGTTGTCACGGAGCCGGATGGTTCCGAGGCAGCCGATCCCGCCGCGGACGCGGCAACCAAACTTCAGCACGATCTCCCACTCGGGATGATTTCTGCATGCCGGAATTCATTACGAAGGCCCGATTATGAGCCGCCGGGAGAATCCGCTAGAGTTTGAGCGTCGGAACGGCCCAACAGCCGGGAAGACAAGCCCCGCTGACTGGGAATCAGGCCCGAAAGGATCTGATAGAGTCGGAGTCGCCGGAAAGGGAAAACGCGAAAGCGAAGAACCTGGAAGGCGAGATGCGAGACCCGCTTCGACCGGGAATCGGACACGAAAGAGTCTGATAGAGTCGGAAACGCAGGACAGCAAGACAAAGAAGAAAACGAAGGGA
>NZ_JBIRKB010000005.1:463045-559417 GCF_044329855.1 Streptomyces sp. NPDC017520 | reverse complement strand
CCGCCACGGGCCGCGCGGGCCAGTAGGGCCCGTTCGCCCTGCTGTTGCCCCATCTCTGTGCCCCACCTCCGATGAAGCGGGCCGCGCGGTCCGCTTCATCGGCGCGCGCGAGAACACCTTCCCCGAGTACACGGCCCCGAGCGCCGCCCGTTGTTGACCGAGCGTCAGATACCTTGTGGAGCAAAGGGTTTGGCGACTTTGCATCAATACCTGCGAACTTCGAACACTGTGGTCACGAAATACGGACGCCGCCGGTAGAAGCCTCCTCCTGTTCTCGGCGCAGCCACCGGAGCCCCCTGTCCGGACGAAGCGCTGCCCCCACCGCACGAGCCGAACGTTCACCCGGGCGCCGGGTTGGCACCACCCGCCGCCACCGCCCGGCCGGGATGCGTCCCTTGCGGCTGCTACACCGGGGCGAGGATCGCGCCCGGTCGCTCGCTTCGCAGGAAGGAAAGTCATCCGTGTCCGAAGCCGACGGGCCCTCCGGCCGTCGGGGCGCAGCGGGACGAGGGCGTAGTAGTCGTTGTTCGGGCCGAACTGGCCGGACTGCGCCGCTTCGGTCTGGTTGCCGAAGTCGAAGGGCGCGGCCCCGGCGAGCACCAGGTCGCGCCAGCGTATGAGCACGTCGTACGCAAAACCCTCGGGGACGGTAACGCGGTCTCCGCGATCCGGCGGGACCGGGAGGAATCCGTGGGCCTCCCCGGCCGGTGAGCCGGGGGAGCGGGCTCCCGCGGCGGTGCTCCTGGCAGCGGCGGTCGACACGGTGGAGGGGATATGCGGAGCGGTGAGAGCGACGGCCCCGGCCCCGGCCCCGAGCAGGATTCTGCGGGAGATGGACTCGTGCAGCACGCTGCCGAAGTAGCGGTTTCTCGAGGTATTGGGTGCGTGTCCGGCGCAGGCATCACCACATCGGAATAGGCAGGTCTCCGGTGAGCGGCCGGAATGCCGACCGCTCGGGAGTAATGGTGGCCGTCCTCCGACACATCAACCGCCCTTCGGGTTACATGCGTGAACCGACGTCAGTGTGCATGAGAACGGAGCCTGTGGCAATCAAGTGCCTGAGCTGCACTTTCGTCGAGAAATGAGGTGAGTGGCGCCCTCGTAACGCCAGAAGTTTCCCCGAAATCATGGGTGTGACACAGGGGTCGGTCACGGTGGCTGAATCTGTGCACTTGAAGGAGGCGGATTAAGGTCTGATCCCTAATGCCTGATGGATCAGCGCGCGGCGTCAGATGTGATGCGTCGCAGGGCGGAAGGGTGAACGCATACTGGGTGCATCCGGGTGTTCCGGCGACGCGGGCACTGAAGCAGCGGTTCGTTTCCTGAGCTGCGTTTTCGATAGTGACAGCTGCGTGCGTTGGCCTGGCGACGTCTTCTCCCTGCCGACCAATTCGTGGGTGGCGGGGTCGCGGCCGGCTCTCGGGTAAAGCAGGAGAGTGTCGAGGAATCATCGGATCTCTGCCACGGTGAGCGGGGAGATGGCTGATCCGTTTCTGCAACCCCGTTTGAGCTCGTAACACGATCAAAAAATCGCGCCTTCTTTTCGGCCGACGACGGACCGGAGTGTCGCCCCTCACACCGTCACGAACGGCCGAACAAGATCGTATTTCGAGCTCTCAGAGACGAGTTTACTTTCGGCGGGAGTTGTCACGCGGCAACACGGTTCCACATTTTGTCCGGGCGTACACATATGGACTCCAGACCGTCCATATGCCGACCGCTTTTTTCCACGACTGGCCTGGCTTCATTGCCTGCGTGGGGCACCTAAGGGTAACCTTCACTCCTTTCCATGATAGAGTCTTGATGATTTATCAGAACGACGCGATAAAAGGGGAATGGCGTGAATACCGAGAAGCTTACGGCTCGGCGTCTGACAGCCGAGGAGACTTCAGGTTTGGGCCCCCAGGACGGTGTCTTCGTCCCGGCAAGCATGGATGGTGTATCCCCCGGCTGCTACGCACCGGCCTTCCTCACGAAATCGGGAAAGAGTTTCGAGGGTGGGTCCTTCACGGTACGGACGGCATTCGGCGAGGAGATGCACATCCTCCCCGACAGCGCCGAAGAGGGCGGCATCTGGGTTGCTGACAAGGCGGGAGAGGCGATCGAGGTTCTCCAGAGCGCCGGTGTCCTCCTGAACCTGGCCCTCTTCGTTCCCGGCGGAAGCAAGGAGTCCCTGGAATCTCTCTATTCCGCGGCCCGGGAAGCATTCGGCGCGGGGGTCGTCCAGCGTTGGAGCGAGGAAGTCGTCGAAGTGCCGGACGTCAAGGTCGACCTGTACGAGGAGCCGGCCCGGGGACGCAAGAACGCGAACAGCCAGAACCGCGACCGACGCGCCCTGGACATCTTCCCGACGCGAGTGCGGTTCCTCGAGCCCAGTGAGGGCTGGAAGTTCGTCGTCGAACCGCACAAGGAGATCATCGACGAGACGCCGACGATCTGACCTGATGGCAGGTTAGCTGCAGTGCCGTGGGAGCCCGTCAGTACGCTGACGGGCTCTTCATCGTGGAGCGGGCACCCCCTCCGCCCGGCTTTCCGGGCTTCTTGAGCCACCGGTCTCTCCGGCATCACGGCAGAAGCGGCGGTACCGGCGGAACCATGCGGCATGCGCAGACGTCTCCGTCCGGGATCCGGCCATCGACTCCAGGATGGGAACAAGTGACGCACACGGCTACAGAAGCCCCGCCCGCCGAGAGACGGCGGCGGGCCGGTGGCAGCGGACGGCGATGGGGACTGCTGGGCTGCGGGGTCGCGCTCATCGCGCCCGCCGCTCTGCTCGTCGTCCGGCTGACGGGACTCGACGCCGGAACCCCGCTGGCGATGCCGATGGTGTTCTTTCCCTGGACGACCCTCATCGGTGTACTGGTGCTGTTGCTGATGGCCGCTGTTCCCGCGCTGCGGTCCCGATGGGCCCTGGCCGGCACCGCGGCCCTGGTGATCGCTCACGCGGTGTTGCTGGCCCCGCGGTTCCTGCCTGATGGCCGGCCAGTGCCGGAACGCACGGTTGAGGTGCGTGTGGCCACCCTCAACACCAACGGAGGCGCCGCCGACGCCCGGGCAGTGGTGCGGCTGGTCCGTACGGAGCGGATCGATGTTCTGGCGGTGCAGCAGATGCCGCCGGGCGGCGTGGAAGCCCTCGACAGGGCGGGCCTGGGCGCGTTGCTGCCGCACCAGGAACTCCACCCCGAGTACGACTCCTCGGTCTACTCACGGCTCCCGATCAGCGACGCCGGTACCACTCATGCCGACACCGCCTGGCCCCAGACCGTCGCCGAGGTCGCCGTCGGCGGACGTAGCGTGCGGTTCGTGGCGGTGCACACCTACTATCCTCTCGGGAGCCCGGAGCGGTGGACCCGGGACATGGCCGCGCTCACCTCCCTGGCGCGGCGCGCGGGCCCGGACACCGTGTTCCTGGGTGACTTCAACGCTTCCCTCGACCACACTCCGATGCGGGACCTGCTCGCGGCCGGCCTCACGGACACGCATGCCGAGCTCGGCCACGGGTGGGCCCCCACGTGGCCCGTCGGCCGTGCCCTCGTCCCACCCGTGGTGCAGCTGGACCACATCCTGCACGGCCCCGGGCTGGCAGGGGTCTCGGTGGGCGGGCGAACCGTGCCCGGAACCGATCACCGAGCCGTCGTCGCGGTGCTCGCGCTGCTGCCGGACAAGGACCGGGAGCGGAGTCGATAGTCGTGGACCCAGGCTCCGCAGTGTGCGCCGTCGGCGGGCTGACCGGTGCGACGCGCCTACTCCCGTGCTGGAGCACGCGTCGAGAAGCCAGTGAAGGGTACGGCGTACAGCGCCGCCGACACCCGGCGCGGAGCTCCGCGCCGAATCGACCCGGCAGCCCAGAAGAACCGGCCACCGGCCTATGAGGAGTGAGGATGCGTATGCCACACACGACGACGCCCGACGGGGTCGGTATCGCCTATCAGGTGCGGGGCGACGGGGCCGCTCCCCTGCTCCTCCTGGCGGGGCAGGCCAACGACCACCACTGGTGGGACTCAGTGCGCGGCGACTTCCACGGCGCCCGCAGCACCATCACGTTCGACTACCGGGGTACGGGGGAGAGCGACAAGCCCGATCTTCCCTACAGCACCGAGCTGTTCGCGCTGGACGTGATCGCGGTACTCGACGCCCTCGGTATCGAGCGGGCCGACGTCTACGGGACCTCCATGGGCGGGCGGGTGGCCCAGCAGCTCGCGGCGCGCCATCCCGAACGCGTACGTGCCCTGGTGCTCGGGTGCACATCGCCCGGCGGCCCGCACGCCGTCGAACGCGCCAACGACGTGCGCAGGTCCCTGGTGCAGACGCGACCGGGTGCGGCGCGGCAGGCCCTGCTGGAGCTGATGTACACCCCTGCCTGGCTGGCGGCGAACCCCGGACCGTACCGGACGCTCGGCGACCCGGGCATGCCCGCCCACGCCCGACGGCGTCACCTCGCGGCCGGCAACGAGCACGACGCGTGGCAGCCCCTGCCGGGTATCGGCGCGCCCACTCTCGTCGTGCACGGCACCGATGACCTGCTCAACCCGGCCGCCAACGCTCCCCTGCTCGCGGAGCGTATCCCCGGCGCCCGTCTGCACCTCATCCCCGGAGCGCGGCACGCCTACTTCGAGGAGTTCCGCGCCGTCGCGAGCCCGCTCGTCCTGGACTTCCTCACCACTGTCACGCAGCGGTAGGAACCGGCCGGACGCGCGGTGGACGTCGACGTGATCCTCAAGGGGTCCTCTTCCGGCGTGCGGTGGACACGGCAGCGGTGTTCGCGGCGACGATCACCGCGATGGCCGACCAGGCGAGGACATCGAGCCGCTGGCCGAGAACGGCGAGGCCGACCAGGGCGGCGAAGACCGGGTTGACGCTCATGAACACGCCGAAGAAGTGGGCCGGGACACGGCGCAGCGCCAGCAGGTCGGCCAGGAACGGCACCGCCGAGGAGAGCACCCCGGCGACGAGGGCGCAGCCCAGCGCGGTGCGCGTGGGCGGGTGATGCCACAGCACCCAGCCGCCGACGGGCAGGTAGAGCACGGCGGAGACGATCGCCGCGGCGGCCGAGCCCTCCAGGCCTGGCAGGCGGGTCCCGACCGTCCGGTTGAGCAGGATGTAGCAGGCCCAGCAGGCCGCAGCCAGGAGGGCCAGGCCGATGCCCGAGTAGTCGGTGGAGGGCGTGGGGCGCATGAGAACGGCCACCGCGCCCGCGGCTGCCCCGGCGGCGGCCAGGTCGATCCGGCGGCGGGAGCCGGCCAGGGCGACGGTCAGCGGGCCGAGGAACTCCAGTGTGACGGCCAGCCCGAGGCCGATCCTGTCGATCGCCATGTACAGGGAGAGGTTCATTCCGGCGAACACCAGGGCGAGGCCCAGGACGGGACGCCACTGCGCGGCGGTGAAGTGCCGCAGCCGTGGCCGGCCGACGGCGCCGAGGATCACGGCGGCCACCCACTGGCGTACCGCCACCACCCCGGCGGGCCCGATCACCGGGAAGGCGAGCGCGGCGGCGGAGGCGCCCGTCTGGTTGGACAGGCCGCTGCCCAGCATCAGGGCCACACCGGCTCCACGCCCCGTGCCCCGTGGTGGCGCCGCCCCGTCGGCTCCGGTCGGGCGGGGCGTCGAGGCCGGAGAAGTATCGGTCTTCATGCCCCCGACGATGGGAGAGCCACCGCCCTGTGCAAAATGCGTCCGCGCACGCATCTATACGGTGGGCGTATGGATGAGTCGGGGAGCACGGCGCGTGCGCTGGAGCTGAAGCAGCTCCGGTGTCTGGTCGCCATCGTGGACACCGGCAGTTTCACCGACGCCGGCCACGCACTCGGTATGTCGCAGGCCGCCGTCTCCCGCGCCCTCGCCGGTCTCGAAAGCCTCCTCGGGGTACGACTGCTGATCCGCACCAGCCGCAGCGTCGCCCCCACCGCCGCGGGGGTCCGGGCGCTGGCCCGCGCCCGCATCGTGCTCGCCGGCACCGAGGAATTCGTCCGCGAGGCCACCACCGGGCACACCCGTCTGCACATCGGCCACGCCTGGTCCGCCTTCGGCCGGCACACCACCGAGTTCCAGCGCCGCTGGCACGAACAGCACCCGGGGACCGACCTGCGCCTCATCCGTCACAACACCCCTACCGGCGGCCTCGCCGAGGGGCTGTGCGACCTCGCCGTCATCCGTGCTCCGATCGATCTCAAGCCGTGGTCCCACGCCCGGATCGGCACCGAGGCCCGCTACGTGGCCATGGCGTCCGACGACCCCTGGGCCCGCCGTCGCGGTATCCGCCTGGACGAGATCCCGTCCCGTGCCCTGGCCATCGACCGCCGCACGGGCACCACCGCTCTGGACCTGTGGCCGGAGCGGGACCGGCCGGGGGTCGAGTTCACGCAGGACATCGACGACTGGCTGGCCGCCATCGCCACCGGCCGCTGTGTCGGGCTCACGCCTCGGGCCACCGCGGCCCAGTACCGCCGTGACGGCATCACCTACCGCCCGCTCCGGGGAGCCGGCCCGGTCACCGTCCACCTCATCTGGCGCGCCCACGCCACCCACCCCGCCACGCACACCGCGATCGCCCTCGCCGCCGGCCTCTACCGCGAGGACGGCCCCGGAGCGCGCCCGCGCGGATGACCCGCCAGGAGCGGAGGTACGGAACCGTCCGGGAAGGAAGTCAGGCGCCTTCCGCTCTCCCCCGGGGTCCTTTCAGCAGACCAAGCTCCAGCGCCTTGACCACCGCGTGGGTACGGTCGGCGACGTCGAGTTTGGCGAAGATCCTCAGCAGGTGCGTCTTCACGGTCGCCTCCGCGATGACCAGCCGGCGGCCGGTCTCCACGTTGGACAGCCCGTCCGCCACCGCGCCCAGTACGTCCACCTCCCGTGGCGTCAGCGTCACCGGCGCCGGCCGTCGCATCCGGGCCACCAGCCGCGCCGCGACACGCGGAGCGAGCACGGTCTCACCCCGGGACGCGGCGTGGACGGCTTCCACCAGCTGCTCGCGGGTGGCGTCCTTCAGCAGGTAGCCGATGGCGCCTGCCTCGACGGCGCGCTCGATCTCCGCGTCGGTCTCGTACGTGGTCAGGATCAGCACGCGGGTCCGGGCGGGCCCGGCGACGATCTCCGTCGTGGCGCTCGTCCCGTCGAGGACGGGCATCCGCAGGTCCATCAGCACCACGTCGGGCTCCAGCCGCTCTACGAGACCGACGGCCGCCCGGCCGTCCTCGGCCTCGCCGACGATCTCGATGGTGGGTTCGTCCGCCAGCAGGGCGACGACCCCGGCACGCATCACCGTGTGGTCGTCCGCCACGAGGATCCGGAGCTTCTTCTCCGCTGTCGGCCCGTGTGTCATCTCAGCCCTGCCCGTCGGTGGGAATCATGGCCAGGACGCGGGTACCGTCGCCGACCGAACTGGTGACGGTGAGCTCGCCGCCCAGCTCGGCCAGGCGCTTGCGCATTCCGTGCAGTCCGAACCCGTGGGATTCCTCCGTCACGAAGCCCGCGCCGTCGTCGGTGATCTCCAGCTCGATCCCGTACGGCTGCGCGGTGAGGACCACCTCCACGGTGGAGGCCGCCGCGTGCTTGCGGATGTTGGCGAGGGACTCCTGGGTGCAGCGCAGGAGAGCGATGCGGGTCTGCTGGTCGCAGGTGACGTCCGGCAGTTCGGAGGTGACGCGGGTCCCGGTGTCCTCGGTGAACCGCCGCAGGGTCCGTCGCAGGGTGTCCGTCACCGAGCCGGCGGCGACACCGCTCTGCGGGGCCGAGCCGACGAGGACGCGCGCCTCGGCGAGGTTCTCGCGCGCGGTGTTCTCGATCGCGAGCAGGTGTTTCCCGCTCCTGTCCGGGTCGGTCGGCAGACCGGATCTGGCCGCCTCCGCGAGCACGATGATGGACGCGAATCCCTGGGCGAGCGTGTCGTGGATCTCCCGCGCGAGCCGTTCGCGCTCGTCCGCCGCCCCCTGGCGGTGGTGTGCCTCGATGAGCCGGAGCCGTGCCTCCTCCAGTTCGGCGTTCAGCCGACGGGCCCGCTCGTCGGCGTCCTCGGTGATGTGGCGCACCCCCAGCCCGATGAGCACGCCTGCCGCGTACCCGATGATCGTGAAGATCACGTTGCCGGTGAAGAACTCCCCGCCCCAGCCCTGCCGTACGACGTTGCCGGCCACGACGCCCGCCGCGGCGAGACCGCTCAGGACGATCGCGGCACGTGCGCCCGCGGTGTAGATCCAGAAGTGCGGCAGTGTCACCACGAAGAGCGCCGCGCTGCCGTCGAGCAGGTACGACATGGCTCCGAGGCCCACGACGAGTACGTACAGGTAGGGGCGGGGGCGCAGGGCGGGGTTGCCGGGGAACAGCCCCACCGCGCCGTACGAGAGGGCGAGCACGGCCAGCAGCCCCAGCACCGGGTAGCGCGTCGTCCCGGGTGCGTCGGCGACCGCGAGGGCAGGCGGGACCACGCCCAGCAGCACCCAGAAGACGGCGTTCCACCGGTGCAGCGACGGTACGGTCAACGCGGTCTCGGGCTGCGGCCGTTGGTTCACCGCGTCAGCCTACTTCCGCCAGGGACCCGGCGGCGGGCTCCTGCGCCCGCCCGAACCTGCCGGGGCGCCGGGCCGGCCACCAGGCACGCTCTCCGAGGAGCAACAGCACCGACGGCAGGACCATGAGCCGGATGACCACGGCGTCCAGGAGGACGGCCACGGCCAGGCAGAATCCCATCTGCTTCATCTCGGTGAGGTGCAGGGCCACGAACGCGCCGAACACCGTCACCATGACGATCGCCGCGCTGGTCACCACCTTGGCCGACCTGTTGATGCCCTCCAGGACCGCCTCACGGGCGGGCATGCCGTTCTGCCTGGCCTCCTGGATCCGGCTGACCACGAACACCTGGTAGTCCATCGACAGGCCGAAGAGGATCACCACGAGGAACAGCGGAACCCTGGACGCGATCGCCCCGAGGGAGTCGAAGTCCAGCAGTCCCTCCGCCCACGACCCCTGGAAGACCAGGACCAGCATGCCGAGCGAGGCGCCGGCGGAGAGCAGGTTCAGTACGACGCCGATCGCGCCGATCACCACGGAGCGGAACGCCCACACGGTCATCAGGAAGGTCATCAGCAGCAGGAGGCCGAGGACCAGCGGCAGCTTGTCGCTCTCGTGACTCACGTAGTCCCGGCCCCGAGCGACATCGCCGCTCACAGCCGTCTCCACGCCGGTCAGTCGGCCGACGGTCGCGGGGATGTGATCCTGGCGGAGGTGGGCGAGCGACGCGATCGCCTCTGCGGAGGGCGCGGGATGGGGGACCGGGAGTTCCAGCACGCTGATCCGGCCGTCGGCCGACGTGCGGACCGTCGGCCGGAAGCTCTCCGGGGATGTGGCATTGCCCGCCTGGTTCGTCAGGTCCTTCGCGTCCTCCGGGTTCCGAGGGGCCCGCACGAACAGGGGGTCCGTCCGGACCCGCCGGCCGAGATCCTCCAGGGCCCGCTGCACCTGTGCCGCCTGTTCCGGCGTGGAGCGGGTGACGACCTCGTGGGTGACGAGGAGTTCGGGGAAGCTCTCGGTCAGCCGGTCGTAGACCCGCATGGCGGGGATGTCGCGGGAGAAGGTGTCCCTTCCCGGGTCGATCAGTTTCAGGCCGAGCGCGGGCACGGCCAGACCGAGCATGACGAGGACCGACAGGCACAGGGTCAGGGCGGGGCGGGTCCGGGCCGGGCGCAGCAGAGCGGCGAACACCCGTCCCGTCTCCGGCTTCACCGTCCGGGCCGGCTTGCCGCGCTTCGCCCGGCGGGCGGCCCTGCGGGGAGCGAGGCGGTCGGTTCGGCGTCCGATGACGACCAGCAGCGCGGGGAGCACGGTGAGCGAGCTGGCCACGGCGACGGCGACGACGAGGATGGTCCCGGTCGCCAGTGAGGAGAAGATGACGTCCGTGGCCAGGTACAGGGTGGCCGTGGAGACGATCACCGCGAGACCCGAGACCACGATGGCCCGGCCCGCTGTCGCCGCGGCCAGCTCCACGAGGGCCTCCGGGCCGAGCCGCCCGTCGGCGCGCGCCCGTTCCTCCCGTTCGCGCTTCAGGTAGAAGAGCGTGTAGTCGACGCCGACCGCCAGACCGATGAGCAGGATGAGGTTCGTCCCGACCCCCGCGTCGGGCATGACGTGCGAGGCGACCATGGACAGTCCGATCGCCGCGGCGATCGAGGAGAGCGCCAGGAGCAGCGGCACCCCCGCCATGATCACCGAGCCGAACACGATCAGCAGGGTGATGACGGTGACGGGCAGGCTGATGCGTTCGGAGAGCGCGAGATCCTCGTCGCGCTGGTCGTTGACGCCCTTGCTGATGGCTGGGGGTCCGGTCTCCTCCACCACCAGGTCCGGGTGGTCGGCGCCCACCGCCGCCGTCTGCTCCAGGAGCGGCACGACGTTCTTTTTGCCTTCCAGCTCCGGGCCGTTCAGGACCACAGAGACCAGCAGGACCTCGCCGTCCTTCGAGCGGACGGGAGCGGCCACGCTATCCACCTCGGGCAGGGACCGCATCCGCACGGTCACGTCCCGGGCCGCCGCACCGGCCGCTGCCATGTCCAGCTCCCCCGACCTGGCGCGGATCATGATCCGCTCGGTGGGGGAACGCTCCAGGCCGCCCTCGGTCGCCGTCGCCTCGGCGCATCCGGCCTCGCCGACCCAGAAGTCCTTGGTGGTGGCCTCGTTGGTGCCCAGCGCGATGCCGACCACGAGGCACAGGACGACGAACGCGAACCAGCCGGCGATCGCCCGTCCGGCGTGCCGGGCGCTCCATCGGGCCATACGTACAGGTAGGTGTCTCATGCCGGAGATCCTCGCCGCGGGGGTGCGGCGCCCGGCACGTCCTGCCGACTGAACCTGTTGTCCACCGACCGGTTGACAAGGAGGCCGCCGGGCCGGCGCCGGCCCCGCGACGCCCTGCACGCGCTTTCGCCGCACCGTCCTCGGGCTGGTGCCGGCGAGCTCCGCGGTCTCGCGGATGCCCGCCGAAACCCGCCGGTCGATGCGGGCCGCCGGGGAACGGGGCAGGGTTTCCGCGCATACGGAGACCGACGGTCCTCCGGAATGCGCCGAGCGCGCGCAATGTCGTCCCCCAACTGATGCGGATCGTCACTTTCCCGCCTTTCCGAATGATGTCGCCGTGCGTGCGCGGGCCGGCCGGACAGGGTCCGCCGATCAGCGGTTGGGAGCGCCGCCGGAAAGCACAGCGTGCCGACCGGGCGATGTCGGGCGCCCGCAGCACCACCGGGTCCTCCGCCGGGCGCGCTTGCCGCCGTGGAGGAGGTTCCAGGCGGCCCGGTCGGCGGCCGACGGACCAGGAGCGAGCCGAAAGCGGCGACGCATCAGGCGAGGGCCTCCCGGATCCCGAGCAGGAAGAAACCCCTGGCCGGCCCGGTCGGCGCGACGATGCCGCGGGGAACGCCACCCGACGAGCCCGCCGATCCCGCCGGGCCTCCCCTGGCTTCGAGCATGGCCGGCTTCCGGTCAGCAACCGGCTCGGATACGAAGGGGTGCGGCGGGCACCTGGGGAGCGCTGCGTTCACCGTCCGGGAAAGTCATGGAGTTCTCGCGGGCAGTCGGTTCAGGACCGCCTCGAAATCGAACGCGATCCCTTTTCCCACGCCGTCTCGTTTCCGTCGACCGACGCCAGGGCTTGGTATCCAGGGGCGTTTGTCTCGCCGATTCCCGGCGAAACCCGCGACGCTCCGGAGCAGTTCAACACATGGAAAGCCGCGTACGTCCGAGCGGCGGGGCCGGGGGCCGGGCCGGCGCCGCACGGAGAGCCCTGCTCCGCCGAGGGGGGCCGCCCCGACGGGCCGGCACGCCCACCGGCGTCGCCAAGTAGCTCCCTGACCGCAGAAGTTCTTCGGTCGGAAGCGTTGACGAAACATTCCACGTGGCCCTAGCTTCATCGCGTCGTACTTCGTACGTCATATATGAGACGCGATACGCGAGATGTGAGAGCCCGTCACCCATGACCTTCGCCCCTGCCCCGATCCCGTCCCGGACCCAGTACGTGCTGGAGGCCATCAAGCACGCCATCCTCACCGCGCAGCTGAGACCGGGACAGGCGCTGGTGGAGACCGAACTCGCCGCGCAGTTCGGGGTGTCGAAGACTCCCGTCCGCGAGGCGCTCAAGACGCTCGCGGGCACCGGACTCGTGGTGATGAGCCAGTACAAGGGCGTCACCGTGCGGCTCGTCGACGCGACCATGGCCAGGGAGGTGTACGACGTACGCCTGCTGCTGGAACCGGAGGCGCTGCGCCGCTCCATCACCCGGGGCGCCTCGCTGGAGGCGGCCCAGGAAGCCCTGGAACGGGCCGACTCGGCAGCCGACACGGCGGACAGGTCACTGGCCAACCGGGACTTCCACCGGGCCCTGTACCTGCCCTGCGGCAACCCGCTGCTCTCCCGGATGCTCGACGAGGTCCGCGACCAGGCGGCGCTCGTGTCGACCGTGGCCTGGTCGGCCGTCCCGTCCTGGGAGCGCGAGGCGGCCGAGCACCGCGAGATCCTGCGGCTCGCCCTCGCCGATGACGCGGAGGCAGCTGCCGGGGCCCTGCATCACCACATCGCGTCGTTCGTACGCCGCGCCTTCCCCGACGACGAAGACGGGGGCGACGCCGCGTGAACCGCCCGCTGGACCCGCTCCACCAGCACCTCGAAGAAAGGCCAGTCCGCATGGACCACTCACCGCTCAAGGCGGCCCTCGCAGACGTTGTGGCGATCCCGGTGACACCGTTCGCCGAGGACGGGAGCATCGACACCGCGACCCACCGCGTCCTGATGCGCAGGCTGCTCGACGGCGGCGTCCGCACCGTCACCCCGAACGGCAACACCGGGGAGTTCTACGCCCTCACCCCCGACGAGCGACGCCTCGTCACCGAGCTGACCGTCGAGGAGGCCGCGGGGCGCGCCACCGTCCTGGTGGGCGTCGGTCACGACGTGCCGACCGCGGTGGCCGCGGCCGAGCACGCCGCCGAGGCCGGTGCGGCGATGGTGATGGTGCACCAGCCGGTGCACCCGTACGTCGCGCAGGAGGGGTGGGTCGACTACCACCGGTCGATCGCCGAGGCCGTGCCGCAGCTCGGCGTCGTCCCCTACGTCCGCAGCCCGCGGCTGGCCGGGGAGCGGCTCGCCGAACTCGCCGACGCCTGCCCCAACGTCGTCGGTGTGAAGTACGCGGTCCCGGACGCGGCCCGCTTCGGCGCCTTCGCCCGGGACGCCGGTCTGGAACGGTTCGTCTGGATCGCCGGCCTCGCGGAGCTGTACGCCCCCTCCTACTTCGCCACCGGCGCCACCGGCTTCACCAGCGGGCTGGTCAACGTCGCCCCGGCCGTCTCCCTCGACATGCTGGAGGCGCTGCGGGCCGGGGACTACGTGGCGGCGATGAAGGTCTGGGAGCGTATCCGCCGCTTCGAGGAGCTCCGCGCCGCGGAGCAGTCCGCCGACAACGTCACCGTCGTGAAGGAAGCCCTGTCCGCGCTGGGGCTCTGCCGCCGCGACGTACGCGCTCCGAGCCGGGTCCTGCCCGAGGCCCGGCGCGCCGAGGTCGCCGGGCTGACAGCCGAGTGGTCCCTGTGACCGACACGTCCACCCGGGACCCGGGAACCGGCCGTATCGCGCCCGAGGAGCTGCGCAGCCACCGGTGGTTCGGCACCGACGGGCTGCGGTCCTTCAGCCACCGGGCCCGCACCCGTCAGCTCGGCTACCTCCCCGAGGAACACCTCGGCAAGCCGGTCATCGCGGTGCTCAACACCTGGTCCGACATCAACCCGTGCCACACCCACCTGCGCGAACGGGCACAGGCGGTCAAGCGGGGGGTCTGGCAGGCGGGCGGGTTCCCGCTGGAGTTCCCGGTCTCCACCCTCTCGGAGACCTTCCAGAAGCCGACCCCGATGCTCTACCGCAACCTGCTGGCGATGGAGACCGAGGAGCTGCTGCGCTCCTACCCCGTCGACGGGGCCGTGCTGCTGGGCGGCTGCGACAAGTCGACGCCCGCGCTGCTGATGGGCGCCGCCTCCGTGGACCTGCCGACCGTCTTCGTGCCCGCCGGGCCGATGCTGCCCGGGCACTGGCGCAACGAGGTCCTCGGCTCCGGCACGGACATGTGGAAGTACTGGGACGAGCGGCGGGCCGGGACCATCGGCGACTGCGAGATGGCCGAGCTGGAGAACGGTCTGGCCCGCTCCCCCGGCCACTGCATGACGATGGGCACCGCCTCCACCCTGACGGCCGCCGCCGAGGTGCTGGGGGTCACTCTGCCGGGCGCCTCGTCCATACCGGCCGTCGACTCGGGGCACGAGCGGATGGCCGCGGCCTCGGGGCTGCGGATCGTCGACCTCGTCCTGCGGCAGGTGACGTTGTCGCAGATCCTGACGGCGGAGGCGTACGAGGACGCCGTCGCCACGGTGCTCGCGCTCGGCGGCTCCACCAACGCCGTGATCCACCTGATCGCGATGGCGGGCCGGTCCGGTGTGAAGCTCACCCTGGACGACTTCGACCGGGTCGCCCGTACGGTGCCGGTCCTCGCCGACCTCCGTCCCGGCGGGCGGTACCTGATGGAGGACTTCCACTTCGCCGGCGGTCTGCCCGGCTTTCTGGGGCGGCTCACCGACGTACTGCATCTGGACCGGCCCACGGTCGCGCACTCCACCCTGCGCGAGCAGCTCGACGGCGCCCCCGTCCACAACAGCGACGTCATCCGCGAGCGCTCCGATCCGCTGGCCGGGGAGGGCGGGGTGGCGGTGCTGCGCGGCAACCTCTGTCCGGACGGGGCCGTCATCAAGCACATCGCCGCCGAGCCGCGTCTGCTGCGCCACACCGGGCCCGCCGTCGTCTTCGACGACTACCGGGAGCTCCAGCGCACGATCAACGACCCGGCCCTCGCCCTCACACCGGACCATGTGCTCGTGCTGCGCAACGCCGGGCCCCAGGGCGGCCCCGGCATGCCTGAGTACGGCATGCTGCCGATCCCCGACTACCTGCTGAAGCAAGGGGTGCGGGACATGGTGCGGATCTCCGACGCGCGGATGAGCGGCACCAGTTACGGGGCGTGTGTGCTGCACATCGCGCCCGAGTCCTTCGTCGGCGGGCCGCTCGCCCTGGTCCGCACCGGCGACATCATCACGCTGGACGTCGAGGCCCGGCTCCTGCGGCTCGACGTCGACGACGAGGAACTGGAGCGGCGCAGGGCCGCCTGGTCCCCGCCGCCCGCCCGCTACGGACGGGGCTACGGGGCGCTGTACCAGGACCAGATCACCCAGGCCGACACCGGATGCGACTTCGCGTTCCTGGCCCGGCAGGGAGAGGTGCCCGACCCGTACGCGGGGTGAGCCGGGCGCCGTGACCGTACGCGGGTCCCGTGACCGTACGCGGGCCCAGTGACCGTACGAGTGCCCGTGACCGTACGCGGGCGGAGCCGGGGCCCCCTCTGCACCTCACTCCCCCGGGTCGCTCCAACCCTTCATAGCAAGCGCTTTCACCATCAGTGGCCGACAGGCCCGAACGTCCAGCGCATCCAGCACCTCCCAGAGATCGGAGACGCGTCATGGCCCCAACCGCAGCCGTGGCCACACCGCCGCCCAAAGAGTCCCGGCGCCGCCGGGCGAGCCCTCGCCGCCTGCCCTATCTGCTGATCGCGCCGGCGGGCCTCCTGATGCTGGGCTTCATCGCCTACCCGGTGCTCAGCGTCTTCTACTACAGCCTGCAGAACTACAACGTCACCAAGCCGTGGCGGAACGGCTTCGCCGGGCTCGACAACTTCCGGCGCGTCTTCACCGAGGACGACCAGTTCTGGCCGACGCTCGGGTTCAGTGCCCAGTGGGTCTTCACCCAGGTCACGCTCCAGCTGCTCCTCGGCCTGGCACTCGCCCTGATCGTCAACCAGACGTTCATCGGGCGCGGCATCTCCCGGGCCATGGTCTTCTCCCCCTGGGCCGTCTCCGGTGTGCTGACCAGCACGATCTGGATCCTGCTCTACAACTCCTCGACGGGGTTCAGCCGCTACCTCGCGGACGCCGGGATCGGCGAGTACGGCACGTCGGTGCTCTCGGACACCGGAACCGTCTTCTGGGCGGCCACCGTCACCGAACTGTGGCGCGGTGTCCCCTTCTTCGCGATTCTCATCCTCGCCGACCTCCAGTCCGTCTCGAAGGAGTTGTACGAGGCGGCCTCGGTCGACGGCGCGGGCCGGCTGCGGCAGTTCTTCCACATCACGCTGCCCCACCTGAGGGACGCGATCATCCTCGCCACGCTGCTGCGCGGTGTCTGGGAGTTCAACAACGTCGACCTGCTCTACACCCTCACCGGCGGCGGTCCCGCGGGGGAGACCACCACCCTGCCGCTCTACGTGGCCAACACCGGCATCGAGGGCCACGACTTCGGGTACGCCTCCGCGCTCACCACCGTCGCCTTCGTGATCCTCCTCTTCTGTTCGATCGTCTATCTGCGCCTGAGCAAGTTCGGAGGCGACCGCACGTGACCGCCCTGCTCACCGAGAAGAACGGAACCGCTCGGCGGTCCTCCGCTCCCGGCTCCCCGCCGTCCGCCCCGCGCCGCCGCCCCGGGCGGGAGCGCGCCTTCGACGACGTGCCGCGCTGGCAGATCTATCTGCCGCTCGGCCTCTACCTCCTCTTCACGCTCATCCCGTTCTACTGGATGCTGCTCTTCGCCGTACGGCCCGCCGGCTCCACATCGCTGGTGCCCTGGCCCATGACCGGAGCGCACTTCTCCAAGGTCTGGAACGAGCGGAGCTTCGCCGTCTTCTTCCAGAACAGCATGATCGTCGGCGTCGCGACGCTCGTCGCCACGACCCTGGTCGCCCTGGCCGGCGGCTACGCCCTGGCCCGGTTCGACTTCAGGATCAAGGGCGCGTTCATGCTCGCGCTGCTCTGCTCGCAGTTCATCCCGGGCGCCCTGATGCTCGTACCGCTCTTCGAGATCTTCCGGAACCTCCAGATGATCAACTCGCTGGGGAGCGTCGTCATCGCGGAGACGGTGTTCCAGCTCCCGCTGTCGATCATCCTGATCAGCGGCTTCATCAAGAACGTCCCCGTCTCCCTGGAGGAGGCCGCCTGGGTCGACGGCTGCTCGCGCTTCACCGCCTTCCGCACCGTCGTCCTGCCGCTCCTGCGCCCCGGACTGATCGCCGTCGGCTCCTTCGCGTTCGTGCACAGCTGGAACCACTTCCTCTTCGCCCTGATGTTCCTGAGCGAGCAGGACAAGCAGACCATCCCGGTCGGTCTCAACACGCTGATCGGCGCGGACAGCGTCGACCTGGGCGCGCTCGCGGCGGGCGGTGTCATCGCGGCCGTTCCCGTGGTGATCGTCTTCGCCTTCATCCAGAAGTGGCTCATCACGGGCTTCAGCGCCGGCGCGGTGAAGGGATGAGGAAAGTGACCGCCCCCACCGCGGCCCCGGCCGCCCTCGTACCCGCCGTCCCGACCGCGCCCCTGCCCGTCGTCCTGGCCGGCGCCCGGGGCCACGGCCGGTGGCACCTCGCCAATGTGCGCCGGCTCCAGCACCAGGGCCGGGTCAGGCTGGCCGGGATCTGCGAGCTGGAGCCGCTGACCGCCGGTGAACTCGCGGCCGCCGGCTTCGGCCCCGACGAGTCGCCCGAGCAGTCCGACGACTTCGGGGCGCTCCTGGACGGCACCGGAGCGCGGGCGGCCATCGTCTGCACCCCCATCCAGACCCACACCGAGCTGGCCCTCGCCGCCGCAGCCCGGGGCGTCCACCTGCTGCTGGAGAAGCCACCCGCCGCCGGCTGGGCCGACTACGCGCGCATGGCCGAAGGCGTCGAACGGGCCGGCATCGCCTGCCAGGTGGGGTTCCAGTCCTTCGGGTCGCACGCCCTGCCCGCCATCCGCGAACTGGTCTCCAGCGGAGCCATCGGGACCGTCACCGGTTTCGGGGCCGCCGGGGCGTGGGTCCGGGACGACGCCTACTTCCGGCGGGCACCCTGGGCCGGGCGGCGCAGGATCGGCACGACCGATGTGGTCGACGGCGTCCTCACCAATCCCCTGGCGCACGCCGTGGCCACCGCGCTCGAACTGGCCTGCCGGGGCCGGTCCGAGGAGGTCGCCGCCATCGAGACGGAGCTGTACCGGGCACACGCCATCGAGGCGGACGACACCAGCAGCATCCGCGTCACCACCGCCGGGGGGCCGTGCGTCACCGTCGCCGTCACCCTGTGCGCCGAACGGCCCGGGGAGCCGTACGTCATCGTGCACGGCGAGAAGGGCCGCATCACCTTCTGGTACAAGCAGGACCGGGTCCTGGTGCAGCGCGCCGGACGGGGCCCCGAGGAGACCGTGCACGGGCGGACCGATCTCCTGGAGAACCTCCTCGACCACCTGGAGCACGGCACACCGCTGCTGGTTCCGCCCGCGTCCACGGGGGCGTTCATGCGCGTCGTCGAGGCCGTGCGCACCGCCCCCGAGCCCGCCCCGCTGCCCGACCGTGCCTGGGAGACCCGGTACGACGGGCCGGACGGCGGGGCGCGGCGGGTCGTGCCGGGCATCGACTCCCTGGTCGCCGCCGGGGCCGAGTCCCTCAGCCTCTTCTCCGAACTGGGCGCCCCCTGGGCCCGGGTGGGCGAGGCGGCCGCCTCATGACCCAGCACGCCACGGACCCGTTCCCCGACCTCCCGGCCACTCTTTCCTGCGGTGCCGACACGGTCGCCCATTACGGCTACGCGCCGGGCCCGGACAGCCGCCCCCGCCTCCACCCCGTCACCACCCTCGGCGGGATCACCGTCACCGAGGAACGCCCCGCGGACCACCTCCACCACCTGGGCGTCTCCGTCGCCGTCCCCGACGTCGCCGGGTACAACTTCTGGGGCGGGCGCACCTTCGTCCGGGGCCGGGGGCCCACCGCACTCGACAACCACGGCGTCCAGCGCCACCTGGCCCGGCCCCAGCGCAGCCCGAACGGCTTCACCCAGGAGCTCGGCTGGGAAGCCGCCGGCGCCGAGCTTCTGCGCGAGCACCGCACGCTGTCGGCCACCCGGACCTCCTCCACCACCTGGGAGCTGGACTTCTCCTTCGTGCTCACCAACCCCGGGGGCACGGGCCTCTCCATCGGCAGCCCGGCGACCAACGGCCGCCCGGGCGCCGGGTACGGCGGCTTCTTCTGGCGCGCCCCCAAGGAGGCCGCCCCGCCCACCGTGTTCAGCGCCACGCACGAGGGCGAGAGCGAGGTCCATGGCCGCACCGCCGACTGGCTGGCCCTGGCCGGGGACGGCTGGACGCTCGTGTTCGTGGGGGCGACCGAGGAGACCCGGCGCGACCCGTGGTTCGTGAGGACCTCCGAGTACCCGGGGGTCGGCTCCAGCCTGGCGGCGCACGAGCGGCTGCCCGTACCCGCCGGGGCGTCGGTCGTACGCCGGATCATCACCGTCGTCGTGGACGGCAGGCCGGACCGGGAGACCGCCGCCCGGTACGCGCGCGAGGCGGTGGCCCGGTGAGCCGGCCGTGGAGCTCCGACCTCGGTGACGGGACGTACCGCAACCCGGTCCTGAACGCCGACTGGTCCGACCCCGACGTCGTCCGTGTCGGTGACGACTACTACCTCACCGCTTCCAGCTTCGGCCGGTCCCCCGGGCTGCCGCTCCTGCACTCCCGCGACCTGGTCAACTGGACCGCCGTCGGGCACGCGCTGGACCGCCTCGAACCCGCCGCGGAGTTCGCCGCTCCCCGCCATGACCGCGGGGTCTGGGCCCCCTCGCTGCGCCACCACGGCGGACGCTTCTGGATCTTCTGGGGCGACCCCGACCACGGAATCCAGCAGATCAACGCAGCCCGCGTCGAGGGCCCTTGGAGCGCCCCGCATCTGCTCAAGGCGGGCAAGGGGTTCATCGACGCCTGCCCGCTGTGGGACGAGGAGACCGGCGAGGCCTACCTCGTCCACGCGTGGGCCAGGTCCCGCTCCGGCGTCAAGAACCGGCTCACCGGCCACCGGATGAGTCCCGACGGTCGCGAACTCCTCGACGAGGGATCGACGCTGGTGGACGCCGACCGGATTCCGGGCTGGTTCACCCTCGAAGGCCCCAAGCTCTACCGGCGCGACGGCTATTTCTGGATCTTCGCACCGGCCGGCGGCGTGGAGACCGGCTGGCAGGGCGCCTTCCGTTCCCGGGACTTCCTCGGCCCGTACGAGGAACGCGTCGTCCTCGCCCAGGGCCGCACCGGCGTCAACGGCCCCCATCAAGGCGGCTGGGTGCACACCACCGCGGGCGAGGACTGGTTCCTCCACTTCCAGGCCCGGGGAGCGTACGGGCGGGTCGTCCACCTCCAGCCGATGCGCTGGGACGCCGAGGGGTGGCCCGTCATCGGCGACGGGGGCGAGCCCGTGCCCCGGCACACCAAACCCGTCGCCCCCGCCCAGCCGGTGGCGGCGCCCGCCGTCGACGACGACTTCCCCCGCGGCCGCCCCGGCGCCCAGTGGCAGTGGACGGCCAACCCGCGCCCCGACTGGACCACCCGGCACGGCGGGGACGGACTGCGGCTCACCTGCGTACGGACCGCGTACGAACACGACCTGCGGCTGCTGCCCAACATCCTGGTCCAGCGGCTGCCCGCCGAAACGTTCACCGTCGACGTGGAACTCGCCCTGGACAGCAGCGAACCGGGCGCCAAGGCCGGACTCGCCGTGGTGGGCGACGCGTTCGACTGGATCGGCCTCGAGGTCGCCGCCGACGGCACACCGCGGCTCGTCCACCGCTTCGCCGAGGGCGTCGCCGCGCACGAACGGGACGCGGCCGGGTCCCGCGCCTCCCCGGACAGACGGGCCCGGCTGCGCGTCGAGGTCACGGCGGGGGCCCGCTGCCGCTTCTCCGCCGACACCGGCGACGGGTTCCGGCCCTCGGGCCAGGTCTTCGCCGCCACCCCCTGGCGCTGGGTCGGGGCGCTCCTCGGCCTCTTCGCCACCGCGCCGGCCGGGACGGGCCCCGCCGGAACGGCCCGCTTCACCGCATTCCGCGCCACCCCCGGCCCCCACCCCCCGCAGAAGTGCACGTGTACGGATCCATCACACCCTCATCACCAGACAGAGAAGAGCCGACGATGACCATTTCGAAGACACAGCGGGGACGTACCACGGCCGCCGTCTCCATTGCCGCGGTGCTCGCGCTGACGGCCACCGCGTGCGGTGACGACGGCAGCGGCTCCGGCACGGAGGGCAGCGGGAAGGGCGAGATCACCTTCTGGGACAACAACGGCGGTCCGCGCACCGCCGTCTGGACCGAGATCATCAAGGACTTCGAGAAGCAGCACCCGGACATCAAGGTCAAGTACGTCCCGATCCCGATCGCCGACGTCCAGTCGAAGTACGACACCGCGATCGCGGGCGGCGGGCTGCCGGACGTCGGCGGTGTCGGCACGGCCTATCTGGCCAACATGGTCTCCCAGGAAGCCCTGGAGCCGGTCAACGACCGGCTGGAGAAGTCCGCGCTGAAGGGCAAACTGGTCGAGTCCATGGTCGAGAGCGTCCGCGCGGCGGCCGGCCGGGGCGACGATGTCTACTCCGTACCGACCTCCGCCAACAACGGTGTGCTCTGGTACCGCACCGACCTGTTCGAGCAGGCCGGTCTGAAGGCACCCGACACCTGGGCGAACTTCTACACGGCGGCCGAGAAGCTGACCGACGCGAAGAACAACAAGTTCGGCTACACGATCCGCGGCGGCGCCGGCTCCATCGCGCAGGCGCTGGACGCGATCTACGGACAGTCCGGCATCACCGAGTTCTGGGACGGCGACAAGACGACGCTCAACGACCCGAAGAACGTCGCCGCTCTGGAGAAGTACGCCGGGCTCTTCAAGAAGACCACGCCCGCCGCCGACGTCAACAATGACTTCACCAAGATGGTGGCCCAGTGGGACACCGGCACGATCGGCATGCTGAGCCACAATCTGGGCTCCTACCAGGACCATCTCAAGGCTCTCGGAGAGGACAAGTTCGCGGGCATACCCGCGCCCATCGGGGACGGCGGCACCCGGGTACAGGTCTCCAATCCCGTCGACGGGCTCGGCCTCTTCCGGTCGAGCCAGAACAAGACCGCGGCGTGGAAGTTCATCGAGTTCGCGGCCTCCCACGCGTCCAACAGCAAGTGGAACGAGTCGGCGGGCGCCATCCCTGCCAACACCGAAGCGGCGAAGGACCCCTGGATCAGCGAGACCGAGTCGACCGCGCTGGCCGCGAAGACCTTGACCGACGGCTCCACGAAGGTCGTCGATCTGCCCTACTACCTGCCTGACTGGAACAACATCAGCAAGGCGGACAACGAGCCGGAGTTCCAGAAGGTGTTGCTCGGCAAGATCACGGCCAAGGCGTTCCTGGACGACATGGCCGAGCAGTTGAACGCCGCCAACAAGGAGTGGAAGGAGATCGGCAACGGCTGATCCGGCCTCCTCCCTGTCCCTCCCCCATGACGGGGGCCGGCGGCGGTCCGGGTCGCGCTCCGCCGCCGGCCCCTCTCCCGCGCAAGCGCGCACACAAGAGAGGCAGTCCTCCGTGTCACTCACCCGCAGACAGACCGCCACCGCACTGCTCGCCCTGCCCCTCGGCCCGGGCCTCGCCCTCTCGGCCACCCCAGCGCTCGCCCATGGCGGCGGGGGTGGGGGCGGCAGGCCCCGGCCCCGTACGATCCACATCGCCGGGGACTCCACGGCCGCCGTGAAACACGCCGACGCCGCGCCCGAGACGGGTTGGGGCATGGCGCTCCCCTTCTTTCTCACCGGTCGGCTCCAGGTCGCCAACCATGCGGTGAACGGCCGCAGTTCGAAGAGCTTTCTCGACGAGGGCCGTCTCACCGCACTCCTGGCCGGTGTCCGCCCCGGCGATCTCGTCCTCGTCCAGTTCGGCCACAACGACCAGAAGACCGAGGACCCGGCCCGCGGCACGGACCCGTACACCACCTATCAGGAGTACCTGCGCCAGTACGTGAAGGGCGCCCGTGCACGAAGGGCGCGGCCGGTACTGGTCACGTCGGTCGAGCGCCGCCGGTTCACCGCCGACGGCACCGCGCGGCCCAGCCTCGGCGAGTATCCGGCGGCGATGCGCGCCCTGGCGGCCGAGGAGGGGGTCCCCCTGGTCGACGTCCAGGCGCTCTCCCTCGCCCGCTGGCAGGAGTTGGGGCCGGACGGCACCGAGGCCTGTTTCCTGTGGCTGGACCCCGGCGAATCGCCCAACCACCCCGACGGTGCGCGGGACAACACCCACTTCAGACCGGCGGGCGCCATCGAGGTGGCCCGGCTGACCGCACGGGCGCTGCTGGGCGAGGAGGTGCTCGCCCCGCGCGACCTCCGCCGCCTGGACGACCGGGTCCCGACGGAGTGGATCACCTGGCCCGGGCAGGTCTGAGGCACTCCCCCTCCCTCTCTCCCTTCTCTTCTCTTCCTCCTCCCCTTTCTTCCTCTCTCCGACAACACAGAAGGATGCGCCATGCCCGCACGCAAGCGTCATACCCGCGCCATCGCCGTGACCCTGGGCTGCACCTCCCTGGCTCTCGCCCTCTGCACCCCGGCCCAGGCCACCGCGCACCCGCGCCACGCCGGCCCCGGCGTCGAGCGCGCCGTCCTGCCCGCCGGAGACGGCTGGGCCGCCGCCGAGGGCTCCACCACGGGGGGCGCGAACGCCACGCCCGACCACGTCTACACCGTGACCGACCGGGCCGAGCTCGTCGCCGCGCTCGCGGAGGCGGGCGACGCACCGAAGATCATCAGGATCTCCGGGACCGTGCACGGCAACTCCGACGTCAACGGCACGCCGATCGGCTGCGAGCAGTACCAGACCGGCGGTTACACGCTGGAGAAGTACCTCGCCGCCTACGATCCCGAGGTCTGGGGCCGGGACACGGTCCCCTCGGGCCCGCTGGAGGAGGCCCGCGTCGCCTCCTCGAAGCTCCAGGCGGCCTCCGTCAATATCAAGGTCCCCTCCAACACCACCCTGGTCGGGGTGGGGAAGAACCCGAAGGTCATCGGGGCCTCGCTCCAGGTGCGGGACGTCTCCAACGTCATCATCCGCAACATCGGCTTCGAGGACACCTACGACTGCTTCCCCCAGTGGGACCCCACGGACGGGGCCCAAGGCGCCTGGAACTCCGAGTACGACAACCTCGTCGTGTACGGATCCCGCCACGTCTGGGTCGACCACAACACCTTCAGCGACGGCGACCGCCCCGACGCGGACCAGCCCCACTACTTCGGCCAGGTCTACCAACAGCACGACGGCCTCTTCGACATCGTGCGCGGCGCCGACCTGGTCACCGTCTCGTGGAACGTCCTCAAGGACCACGACAAGACCATGCTCATCGGCAACAGTGACGGCGCCGGCGCCACCGACCGGGGCAAGCTCCGCGTCACGCTCCACCACAACCTCTTCAAGGACGTCAAGGAGCGGGCCCCGCGCGTGCGGTTCGGGCAGGTCGACGCATACAACAACCACTTCGTGGCGACGAAGGGCAGCGCCTACGGATACACGTTCGGCATCGGCGCGGAGTCCCGGCTGGTCGCCGAACACAACGCGTTCACCCTCACGCGGGACGTGGACCGGGCGACGATCCTGAAGAAGTGGTCGGAGTCGTCCCTCACCGCGAGGAACAACTACGTCGACGGGCGGAAGACCGACCTGGTAGCCGTGCACAACGCGGGGGTGCCGGATGAGCACCTCACCGAGGGCGCCGGCTGGACGCCCCGCCTGCGGACGGCGGTCCACCACCCGCTCGTCGTGCCGGTGCTCGTGGCGCTCAAGGCGGGAGCGGGCAGGGTGAGCCCGAGCGGTCGCTGAGAGCTCGTCCCCGACCGTACGCGCCCGGAGGCAACCGCTCCCGGACCACGTCACCCGGCCGTAGCCGCCCCCGGCCTCGCCATCGCGGGCACGACCGTCCCCGCGCCCCATCACCCCTCGACCCGACTACCCCGAACCGGCCGGAGCGGCACCGCATGCTTTCCACCATCCCGGAGAGCGCCGCTCCGGCCTTTCGCCGCTCACCCCGAGGAGCCCCATCATGCCAAGCGGACCTTCCCTGACCAGCGGACCTTCCTTGCCCAGCGAATCTTCCTTGCCCAGCAGGCGTGCCGCCCTCGCCCTGCTCGCCGGAACGAGTGCCGCCCTCGCCCTCGGCGCGACCGCCGCCCACGCCGGGACCGCGGCCCCCCGCCCCTTCGGCCACTACGGCTCACCCGCACGGCGCCTGGACCCGCGCACGCTGTACGTCGACGCGTACGGCCGCGGCGACCACACCGACGTACAGTCCGCCGTCGACGCGGCGACCGGCACCGGGCGCACGCTCGTGATCGCCCCCGGTGTGTACCGCGCGACGGTGCTCATCGGCCCCGCGCACGAAGGGCTCACCCTGATCGGGGCGAGCGGCGACGCCCGGGACACCGTGCTCGTGTACGACAACGCGGCGGGCACTCCGAAGCCCGACGGCTCCGGCACCCTGGGCACCAGCGGCTCGGCCTCCGTCACCGTCCGGGCGGCCGGATTCACCGCCCGCGACCTGACCTTCGCCAACGACTGGCTGCGCTCCGACAACCCCGAGTACACCGGTACGCAGGCCGTCGCCATCAAGGTCCAGGGGGACCGGTCGGCGTTCTACGGCTGCCGGTTCCTCGGCCACCAGGACACCCTGTACGCCGACTCCCTCGCTGTCACCGCGTTCGCCCGCCAGTACTACCGCGACTGCTACGTGGAGGGGGACGTCGACTTCGTCTTCGGCCGCGCCACCGCCGTCTTCGACCGCTGCCACTTCCGCGCGCTCACCCGCACCGACCTGGCCTCGGCCCCCTACGGCTATGTCTTCGCGCCGAGTACCGCCGGAGCCAATCCGTACGGCTTCCTGGTCCTGCGCTCCCGGATCACGAGCGCCGCCCCCTACGCGTACTACAAGCTCGCCCGCCCCTGGGTGCCTTCCTCGGACCTCACCGCGCACCCCATGCTGACCGTCCGCGACAGCCGGCTCGGCCCGGGGATCGACGCGAGGACGCCGTACGCCACCATGTCCTCGGGCTTCCCGTGGCAGGACCAGCGCTTCGCCGAGTACCGCAACACCGGCCCCGGCGCCCGCGTCACCGTCCCGGCGAACCGGCCGCAGCTCAGCGCGGCCGAGGCCCGCTCC
Source organism: Streptomyces sp. NPDC017520 (assembly GCF_044329855.1). Classification (NCBI taxonomy): domain Bacteria; kingdom Bacillati; phylum Actinomycetota; class Actinomycetes; order Kitasatosporales; family Streptomycetaceae; genus Streptomyces; species Streptomyces sp. NPDC017520. Next base: position 533,319 of record NZ_JBIRKB010000005.1, on the reverse strand, counting down.
CACACGCCGGCCCGCTGGCTGGACGCCCGGAACCCGCACCTCCCGAACACGTGGGAGATGCGGGTCGCGGACTAGTCCCGCGGACTGCGTGGTCAGCCGGCGTAGGTCTCGAACTCGGCGATCTTCGGAGTGCCGGTCGAGCCGGTGATCTGGAAGGTGATCTTGCGCAGGGAGGTGCGGGGGAAGCTGATGGCCCCCGCACCTTCGCCGGAGGTCAGGACGGCGCCGGTGTCGCCGTCGAGGAGTCGCCAGCCCTTGACGGTGCCGGTGGAGCCAGCCGCCTCGCGAATGACGACCGAGGAGACGGAGGTGGCGGAGGCCCACTTGATCGAGGCGGAGCCGGTGGAGCCGGCGGGCGACCAGTAGGTGCTCATGTCACCGTCGCGCAGATCGCCGTAGCTTGTTCCGGCGGCCTTGCTGGATCCGTCGGAGCCCGCTCCGATGCTGAGGTTGGTCCCGGTGGGCGGAGTGGGGTCGGTCGGCCCGGGAGTGGGGTCGGTCGGTCCTGGCGTCGGGTCCGTCGGTCCCGGCGTCGGGTCGGTCGGCGTCGGCGTCGGCGTCTGCGGTGTGCAGTTGCCGTCCGAGACCTTCAGGCCCTTACCGGCGCCCGCCGTGCGGCTCACGACGTCCGGCACGCAACTGGCCGTGTCGGCACGGTAGGTGTAGGGGATGTTCACCGTGGTGGTGGACTTCATGTCGGGGCCGGCGGGGTTGGTCGTGCCGCCGGGGCTGGACCAGGTGACGTTGTCGAGGGTGTTGCCGCTGACCTGCCAGTAGCCCGCCTCGTCGGTGTAGAAGGTGCCGAGGACGTCCTTGGAGTCCTCGAAGTAGTTGTTCTCCACCTTGGCGCGGGCCCCGGCCCGGGAGTTGATGCCGGACTCGTTGAGCTTCACGTAGTGGTTGTTGTAGATGTGGGCGATGCCGCCGCGCAGCAGGGGCGCACGGGAGTCGATGTTCTCGTACAGGTTGTGGTGGTAGGTGATGAATCCGTTGGAGCGGTCGCTCTCGCTGGACCCCACCAGGCCGCCGCGGCCCGAGTTGCGCAGGATGCTGTACGAGAGGGTCACGTACTGGGTGTTGGCCTTCATGTCGAAGAGTCCGTCGTACCCCTCCGACTCCCCGCCCGACGCCTCCAGGGTCGTGTGGTCGACCCAGACGTTGCGGACGCCGGACTCCATGCCGATGGCGTCGCCGCCGTTGGAGGTGGGTGAGCCGGACTTCTTGACGTTCCGGACGGTCACGTTCTGGATGATGATGTTGCTGGCCTCGCGCAGGTGGATGCCCAGCTGATCGAAGACGGCCCCGCTGCCGACGCCGACGATCGTGACGTTGCTGATCTGCTTGAGCTCGATCACCCCGGCGGCGGTGCTGCAGCTGTCGCCGGACACCTTGGTGGTGTTGCCGTGGTTGATGGTGCCTTCGACCTCGATCACGATCGGGGTGGCGCTGTCGGCCCGCCCGCACAGCGCCTCATGGATCTGGGTCCCGGTGGTGGCGCGGACGGTCTGCCCGCCCGCACCGCCGGTGGTCCCGCCGTTCTGGGTGGCGTAGCCGGTGGCGCTCCCGGTCGCCGCCACCGCCTCGGGCGCCGACAGCACCGCTCCGGTCGCGGCCGCCAGGGCCAGGGCTGCCACGGCGGCCTGCAGCCGCCGTGCGACTGGTCGTCCCATGTTCGTCTCCCAGGTGTCTTCGGTTGGTCGGTGATGGCTGCCAGAACACGCACTGAGTGACGTGCTCATGACATGCGGGAGCGCTCCCGCACGCACCGCGTGGAAGCGGCTCGATTCCCCAGGGGCATACGGCAGCGCCCCTGTGTCCCGGGCTCCACGCCGGAAGCGACAGGACAGCAAGCGCTTTCTAAGGTGAAAGTAGAGGGGTCCGAGCAGCATGGCAAGGTGCTTGCGGCAGCGGCTTTTCCCGATACCGCTCTCACGTCGAAGCGCCCCGGCTCCCGGGCCCGTTCGCGTGCGCGCGAGGAACGACGCGTCAGTCGTCGGGAAGCCAGCCCCGCTCGCCCAGCGCCGCGACGAAGCGGCCGTAGGCGTCGTCCAGGGCGGGGCGTTCCGCCGGTACCGGCTCGACGAGGGCGCCGCCGCGCACCATCGCCGCGGCGCCGGCCGCGAGGTCCTCGTGGAGGGTGCCCGTCGCGGCGAGGAGCGCGGCGCCGAAGGCCGTCTCCGCGCGCTCGACGACCCGGACCGGGCGGTCCAGGACGGTGGCCCGGATCGCCGTCCACACGGCGCTGCGGCTGCCCCCGCCGGCCGCGTGCAGAGGGCCGAGCACCGGAACGCCGAGTCGCTCGACCCGGTCCAGGGCCAGGCGTTCGACGAAGGCCACTCCTTCGAGTGCGGCCCGGTGGGCGTCCGCCTCGTCGCGGGGGCGGCCCAGCTCGAATCCGCGCGCCGCACCGGAGACGAAGGGGAACCGTTCGCCGTCACGGCGCAGCGGGTAGCGCACGTACGAAGCGGGGCCCCGGGCCGCCGCGGCGGCGTCCAGCGCGGGCAGGCGGGCCGGGTCCACGTCGGCCAGGCACTCCCCTCCGGTGTTGGACGCACCGCCGGGAAGCCACCAGCCGTCGGGGTGCCGATGGCTGTAGACCGCTCCGGTCGCGTCGCGGACCAGGTCCGCGGAGACCCCCTTGAGGACGTACGTGGTGCCGAGCACGCCCACGAAGTCGCCCGGCTCGACCGCCCCCGTGGCGATCTGGCCCGCGCAGCCGTCCGTCATCCCGAGGCGTACGGAGCACCCTTCGGGCAGGCCCGTGGCCTCGGCCGCCTCCGGGCCGACGACTCCGGCCTCCGTGGCGGGGGCGCGTACGGAGGGGAGCAGTGCGAGCGGGAAGGCGAAGGCGTCGAAGACCTCGTGCGCCCACTCCGAAGCACGGGCGTCGTAGCCGGACTTGAGTGCGTGGCTCCAGTCCGTGGCGACAGGATGACCCGTCAGCGCGCGCCCGACGACGTCGGGGGTGTGCAGGACGTGGCGCAGGCCCGAGCCGTACGTCCGCAGGCACCGGACGGCACGACCCAGCGCCGCCGTGGGCCCCACGGACAGGCCGAGCGCGTCCCACCGGGCGCTGCCCAGCCGCTGCGCCTCGGCGTTGACGTCGGCGGCCCGCCGGTCGTCGTACATCAGGGCCGGGCCGAGCGGGACGCCGTCGGCGCCGGTGGGCACGATGGTTCCGGACGTGGCGGACACGGCCACCGCGACCACCTCGCGGCCGCCCCGGGGCAGCGCCCCGGTGGTGCGGCGCAGCGCCGAGCATACGGCGGGCCACCAGGAGCGGGCGTCCTGCTCGCTCGTCCCCGCGGCGGTCCGTACGGGGGGCGGCAGTTCGCCCCTTGCCTCGGCGAGCACGCGCCCCCGCCCGTCCACGCACACCGCGCGGACGGACGCGGTGGCCACGTCGATGCCGATCACGGCCGGGGGGCGGGGAGGGGGGCGATGGGATGCACTGCTCATGGCGGAAAGCGTCCTTCCCCGGCGGAACGAGCCTCAGATGTCCACCTGTCGGGTGGACGGTCCTTCGCGGTGGCACGCACGTGTGCGATCAACAGGGTTCAACAGGTGTTCCATCATCGCGGGAGGAACGGCTTCACGGTGCGACGGCAGCCACCGTCACCCGGGTCCGCTCGCGGAGTTTGCCGAGCAGTCCGGCGTCCGCCCCGTCGTCCACGACGAGATGGTCCAGGTCGCCGACGGGCCCCACCCGGTGCAGCGCGGTCCGGGCGAGCTTGGTGTGGTCCATGAGCATCACCTTCGTGGCCGCCGACGTGAGCATCGCCCGTTTCACCAGCACCACGTCCTGCTCCTGGTGGTAGGCCGTCCTGGCGTCGAGGGCCGAGGTGGAGACCGCCACCAGGTCGACGGAGAGCGCCTCCACCGCCTCGACGCAGGGCATCCCGAGGAAGGAGTCATGGGTGCGGGAATACTCGCCGCCCAGGGCGATCAGGCGGATGCCCTCGCACCCGGTGAAGACGTCGAGCACCCGGCGTGCGTTGGTGACGACGGTGAGGGGGGCGAGGTCGACCAGCAGGCCGGCCATGACCAGGACCGTGGTGGAATCGTCGAGCATCACCGACATTCCGGGCTCCACCAACGCGGCGGCGGCACGGGCGACGGCGTTCTTCTCCGCCGTGTTGACGCCGAGCCGGTAGTCGAGGCTCGACTCGAACACGGTGGACGGCAGGGCGGACGCGCCGCCGCGGAAGCGGCGCAGCACCCCTTGCCGCGCGAGGTCGTCGAGGTCGCGGTGGACGGTCATCAGGCTCACGCCCGCGAGCTGGGCGAGGGCGGCGCCCGTGGCGGTGCCCTGCTCCACGACATGGTCGGCGATGAGCCGTCGCCGCTCTTCGGCGGATCTCTTGGTCATGGGGATCAGTCTCCCGCAGGGCTCGGGCCGGGCGCCGGGGCGGGGGGAGCGGCGGTGGGTACGTTGAGCGAGCGCAGCGCCGTCTCCGTGCCGCGGATCTCGATCTCCGTGACGGCCCCGTTGTCGAGTCGCGGGAAGATCCGCCGGTAGCGCCCGAGGGGAAGTCCGAGGAGTTCGCACAGGGCGATGCGCAGCAGGGTGTTGTGAGCGACGACGAGCACCATTCCCCCCTGGTGACGGTGTGCGAGGTCGCGCAGGGAACCGGTCGCCCGCGCCGCGGCCAGGGCGACGGGTTCGGAGCCGGGGAAGGCTCCGGACTCGGCGTCCTCGCGGAACCGCCGTACGGCTTCGGGGTCCTCCAGGGCCATCTCGTCGATGGTCCTGCCCTCGCCCCATCCGAAGTCCACTTCCCGCAGACCCTCCCGGACCTCCGCCGCCAGCCCCAGCGCCGCCGCCGCGGGTGCCGCGGTCAGGCGGGCGCGGCCGAGCGGGGAGCAGGCGACCGCGTCCACGCCGCTGCGGGCGGCCCAGGATCCGAGGTCGGCTCCCTGGGCCACGCCCCTGGGCGTCAGGGCGACGTCGGTGATACCGGCGTACCGGTTCTCCGCGTGCCACTCGGTCTCGCCGTGGCGTACCAGCAGGAGACGAGAGGTCATGGAGAGGCCCTTTCGAGGTCGAGGCGCATCCGGAGGATCAGCGACAGGCCGTGCGCGCCGGGCGCATTGCCCGTTCACGTGAGCGCTGTTAAATTTAACAGAAATTCCACAGCCAAGGACCGGCCTGTCGCGGCCCGGATCACGCTCCGGCCTGCTCGCCCGCAACCCCACCGGCTCTCCTCGCAGAAGGAATCCGACGTCATGCGCATCCTCGCCGCAGGCGACCACTTCGTCCGCCCCTCGTTGATTCGCGCGGCAGTGAGTCAGGAGCTGTCCCGCACGGGCCGGGAGCTCCCGGAGTTCACGGAGCTGACCCTCCCCTGGCCCCACGAGCCCTTCGGCCCGGTCGCGGAGGTCCGCGAGGCGAGCGGTACGGAGGACGGGCTCGTCGAGGCGCTGGCCGGGGCCTCGGTCTGCGTGACGCAGATGGCCCCGTTCACCGGACGGGTGTTCGCCGCGTCGCCCGCGCTGCGTCTCGTCGCCGTCTCCCGGGGCGGGCCGGTCAATGTGGACCTGGCCGCGGCCACCCGTCACGGAGTGCGGGTCAGCTTCGCCCCCGGCCGCAACGCCCAGGCCGCCGCGGAGTTCGCCGTGGGGCTGATGCTCGCCGCGGTGCGCCGTGTCACCGCCGCCGACGCGGAGCTCAAGCGGGGCGTCTGGCGGGGCGATCTGTACGCGTACGAGGAGAGCGGTGGTGAGCTCGGCGGTGCCACGGTCGGGCTCGTGGGCTACGGCGCCATCGGACGGATCGTGGCACGGGTGCTGCGGGCCTTCGGGGCCCGTGTCCTGGCGGCCGACCCGTACGCCGACCGTGCGGCGGCCGAGGCGGAGGGCGTTGACCTCGTCGACCTGGAAACTCTTCTGATCCGTAGTCAGGTGGTGAGCCTGCATGCCCGCCTGACGGAGGAGACCCATCACCTGATCGACGCCCGCCGCCTCGGGCTGCTGCCGCACGGCGCGGTCCTGGTGAACTCCGCCCGCGGCGGACTGCTCGACCACGCGCCGCTGCCGGGGCTGCTGCGCGGCGGCGCTCTCGGGGCGCTCGCCCTCGACGTGTACGACATCGAGCCGATCCCCGCCGACTGGGCCCTGCGCGACGTGCCGAACGTGATCACCACACCCCATCTCGCGGGCGCGACCCGGCAGACGGCCCACCGAGCGGCGGCCATCACCGCCGCCGAGGTCGGCCGTTTCCTGCGCGGGGAGAAGCTGTCCCATCTCGCGAACCCCGATGTCCTGACGGCCGGCGGGCCCTGACGGCCGCCGTCTCCGTCGCCGTGCCCCGTCGCCCAGGAACCCATCGGCTCGTATCGGCTGCTACCGGCTCGTACAGGAGGCACCACGCGTGAGCACCATCATCGGTGTGGACATCGGGACGTCGGTCACCAAGGCCGTGGCGTTCGACGGGACGGGTGGCGCCCTGGCCTCCGCGAGCCGACGCTCGCATCTGGCCATGCTGCCGGGTGGACGGGTCGAGCAGGATCTCGACGACGTCGTGGCCGGTGTCGGCGAGGTCGTGCGCGAGGTCGCCGCCGCGGTCGGGCGGCCGCCGGAGGCCGTGGCGCTCACCGGGCAGGGGGACGGTCTGTGGCTGCGGGACTCCGAGGGCCGCCCGGTGCGGCCCGCCATCTCCTGGATGGACGCGCGGGCCTCGGAGCTGGTGACCCGCTGGCTGGTGGACGGCACGATCAGCACCGCTTTCGCGCACACCGGCTCCGGCATGTTCCCCGGGTGCCACGGCCCGCTGCTGAACTGGCTCCAGGAGCACGAGCCGGACTCGCTGGACCGGGCCGCCGTCGCGGGGTACTGCGTCGACGCGGTCGCCCAGCGCCTCACCGGCCGGGTGTGCCTCGACGCGTCCGACGCGACGCTGCCCTTCCTCGACCCGCGTACCCGCCGCTATGCGCCCCTGGCCCTGGCCGCCTGCGGTGTCGAGGACCGGGCGGGGCTGCTGCCTCCTCCCGCCGCTCCGGGCACGGTGCTCGGGCTGGACGGCCGCGGTGCCGGACTCCTGGGGCTGCCCGAGGGGCTGCCGGTCGTGGCGGGGCCGTACGACCTGCCGGCCTGTGCCATCGGGAGCGGGGTGCGTGAGGTGGGGGACGGCGTTCTGATCCTCGGCACGACCCTCGCGAGCCAGGTGCTGACCGACCGCGTCGATCTCGATCCGCTCGCCGAACCCGCCGGCATGTGGCTGTGCACACCCACCCCCGGCCGATGGCTGCGCGCCATGCCCGCCATGGTGGGAACGGCGGCACTGGAGTGGGTGCTCGCCCTGGTCGGCGCGACCACGGCCGACGTGGACGCCCTGCTCACCGGCAGCCCGCCCGGGGCCCGGGGCGTCCACGCCTTCCCCTTCCTGTCCGAAGCGGGCGAACGGGCCCCGTTCGTCGAGCCGTCGGCCCACGGCAGACTCGACGGGCTCAGCCTGGCGACGGGCCGGGAGGACGCCGTGAGGGCCGTCTGCGAGGCCATCGGCTACGCCGCCCGGCACTGCCTGGACACGGCGGGGCTGAGCGGCACGCTCGCCCTGTGCGGCGGCGGCACCCGGTCGGTGATGTGGGCCCGGCTGATCGCCGACGTACTCGGCCGGCCCGTCCGCGTTCCGCTGGAGGAGCAGGTCGGGGCGCTCGGCGTGGTGTCCGTCGCCCGCGCCTCCCTGTCCCCCGGGTACGAGGCCCCTCCGGGACGCCACCAGGTCGTCGATCCGCGGGAGGACGTACGGGCGCTGTACGAGGACGGATACGGGCGGTACCGGGCGGAGTTGGCGACGGCCCGGGCGGAGTGGGGGGCTCGCGCACGGTTGCCCGGTCGTCTCTGAACGGCCCGCCGCCCCTGTTATTTATGACATGCCCATTGACACTACTAACACGTGCGCTGTTAATTTGACGCGAAGGAGGGCTCTCCGCCTGAAGACCAGGAGATTCCAGTGAAGCAACGCTCTGTCAGATCGTTCGCCGCTGCCCTGTCCGCGATGACGGTGATCGTCTCCGCCGCCGCCTGTACGACGAAAGCGCCGGACGGCACGGACGGCAGGTCACCGGAGGACGCGAAGATCGCGTTCCTGATGCCCGACATCGCCTCCACCCGGTACGAGTTGTACGACGCTCCCCTCTTCAGGTCCAAGGTGAAGGATCTCTGCGGTGGTTGCGAGGTCCTGTACCAGAACGCGGGCGGTGACGCCGCGAAGCAACAGCAGCAGGCCGACTCCGCTCTCGCGCAGGGTGCCGACGTCATCGTGATCGATCCGGTGGACTCCGCCGCGGCGGCTGGCACCGTCCGTACGGCACAGGGACGCGGGGTCCCGGTCATCGCGTACGACCGGCCGATCCCGGCGGTCAAGGCCGACTACTACGTCTCCTTCGACAACGAGAAGATCGGCTCCATGATCGGCGCGTCCCTGGTGGAACACCTGAAGGCCACCTCGGCCGAGGGCGGCCTCCTCCAGGTCAACGGATCACCGACCGACGCGGCGGCGGGCCTGATCAAGAAGGGCATACACAGCGCGGTCGGCTCCAGCGGGTACGAGCTCCTCGCCGAGTACGACACCCCTGCCTGGGAACCGGGGAAGGCGCAGAGCTGGGTCAGCGGCCAGATAACCAAGTTCCCGGGGAGGATCGCCGGAGTCGTGGCCGCCAACGACGGCACGGGCGGCGGTTCGATCGCCGCGTTCAAGGCGGCCGGAGCGACCGTGCCGCCGGTGACCGGGAACGACGCCGAACTCGCCGCCGCCCAGCGGATCGTCAAGGGCGACCAGTACAACACCATCTCCAAGCCCATCAAGACCGTCGCGGAAGCTGCCGCCACCGCGGCGTTCGCCTTCGCCCGGGGAGAGAAGCCCCGGGGCGACACCACCCTCTTCGGCACGCCCTCGCAACTCTTCACCCCCACCGTGGTCACCCGGGAGAACATCGCGGAGGTGCTGGTGGGCGACGGGAAGCCGCTGAAGACCGCCGAGGTCTGCACGACGACGTACGCCGCCGCCTGTGCCGAGGCGGGCCTCACGTAGTCCCTCCGGCCCGACCGCGCGGCGCCCACGACCGTCCGCGGCGGGGTGGGACGCCCGCCCGGGCCACCACTCCCCCGCCCGCCCCGGAAGGCCGGTCCATGTCCGCTGACTCATCGCCCTCCCCGCACGAGGCGCCGGGCGGCTCACTGCTCTCCCTGCGCGGAATCAGCAAATCCTTCGGCGCCGTCGCCGCACTCACCGATGTCGGCCTCGACGTCGCCGCGGGGCAGGTCATGGCTCTGGTGGGCGACAACGGCGCGGGCAAGTCCACCCTGGTCAAGGTCCTCTCCGGGGTGCACCAGCCGGACGCCGGAACCATCGGCTTCGGCGCCGGGACCGTGGCGATCACCTCCCCGGCCACCGCACAACGGCTCGGCATCGCGACCGTGTTCCAGGACCTCGCCCTGTGCGAGAACCTGAACGTGGTGGAGAACCTCTTCCTCGGGCGCGAGCTGCGTGGGCTGCGCCTGGACGAGGTGGGCATGGAGGTCCGCTCCCGTGCTCTGCTCGGGGAGCTGTCGGCGAAGATCCCCTCGGTACGCGTCCCGGTCGCGGCCCTGTCCGGCGGCCAGCGGCAGACGGTGGCCATCGCGCGGACGCTCCTGGGCGACCCCAAGGTGATCATCCTGGACGAGCCGACGGCCGCCCTGGGCGTGGCGCAGACGGCGGAAGTCCTCAATCTGATCGAGCGTCTGAGGGAGCGTGGCCTGGGCGTCATCATGGTCAGCCACAACATGGCCGACGTGCGGGCCGTCGCCGACACCGTGGCCGTCCTGCGGCTCGGCCGCAACAACGGGGTCTTCGACGCGGCCGGGACGACGGCGTCGGAGCTGGTGGCGGCCATCACCGGAGCCACCGACAACGTGGTCAGCCGCCGCGCCGGCCGCGACCGGGCCACGGGCGACGGAACGGAGCCGGCGTACCGGACCGGCGCGGCGCACCAGGGGGAAGCATCATGACGGAACCGGCCGCTGTCACGAACCCGGAGCTCTCCCCCGAGCGCCTCGATCCGACGCCCCGGTCCGCCGGTGCGCGCGACCGCCTGCGAGCGGTTCTTGTCCGGCTGCGCGGCGGCGACCTCGGTCTCCTGCCCGTCCTGGCCGGGCTGGTCGTCATCTGGGTCGTGATGCAGATCCTCAACCCCATCTTCCTGTCGAGCGCGAATCTCACGAACCTCGCCCTCGAAAGCGTGCCGGTCGGCATCATCGCCCTGGGAGTCGTCTGTGTCCTCCTCGTCGGCCAGATCGATCTGTCGGTCGGCTCGGTCAGCGGTCTCGGCGCTGCCGTACTGGCGGTCCTCTTCGTGGACCGGGGGCTGCCGGCGTGGCTCGCCGTCGCCGTCTCGCTGGCCCTCGCGGGTCTGATCGGCTGGTTCTACGCCCAGGTCCACCACCGGATCGGGGTACCCAGCTTCGTCATCACCCTCGGCGGCCTCCTCGGCTTCCTCGGCGTGCAGCTGTGGATACTCGGCCCCAAGGGGTCGATCAACCTGCCCTTCGACTCGGGCCTGGTGTCCTTCGCCCAACTCCAGTTCCTGTCGCCCTGGTTGGCGTACGCGCTGGTCGTCGCGGGTGCGGCGGGGCTGTACGCGACCGGTGCCGCCCGTGCGTCGGAGCGCCGCCGGGCGGGGCTCACCGCCGCCTCCCGGCGCCTGCTCGCCGGACGGAGTCTGGCGCTGCTGGCCGGCCTCGGCGCGGCGGTCTGGTATCTCAACCGGGACCGGGGGGTGGGCTGGATGTTCGTGTTCTTCCTCGCCCTGGTGCTGGCGCTGCACTACGTCCTGTCCCGCACCTCGTTCGGCAAGTCGATGTACGCGGTCGGCGGCAACCTGGAGGCCGCCCGGCGTGCGGGCGTGAACGTGAGGGCCGTCCTCACGACCGCGTTCGTGCTGTGCGCGACGCTGGCGTGCGTCGGCGGCGTCCTCTCCGCCTCACGGCTCGCGGCGGCCAACCAGAGCAGCGGCGGCGGTGACGTCAACCTCAACGCCATCGCGGCGGCCGTCATCGGCGGCACCAGTCTGTTCGGCGGCCGGGGCACCGCGTTCGCCGCGCTGCTCGGCGTTCTCGTGATCCAGTCCATCTCCAGCGGGCTCACGCTGCTGAATCTCGACTCCGCGTACCGCTTCATGGTGACCGGCGGGGTACTGCTGCTGGCGGTGTCGTTGGATGCCGTGGCCCGGCGTTCGCGGGTCTCCCACGGCAGGGCCTGAAGGCACCGCCCGTATCCGGCCGGCCGCGCGGTGCGGCACTGTGGGACCGGGCGGTACCCGGCCTCTTCACGGTGCTGGGCCGCCCCTGCCGAGCGTCATTCGGGTTCCTGCTCGGTCCGCCAGTGGTCCCACAGGTCCGCCAGCTCCGCTTCCATCGCCGGTGCCTCGGTGTCCAGCAGCCGGACCTGGGCCCCTGGTCCCGCGAGGTCCGTCCGGTAGGGGTGGGGCGGTCCTGGCGGGCGGGCGCCGAGGGCGGTGACGGAGCCGATGATCCGGTTCGGGCCGAGGATGCCGGGCAGCTCGCGTAGGTCCGGGTCGGTCAGGTCGAGGTCCTCGACCAGCAGTTCCCGGTCCTCGTGCACGGCCCGGGTCCTGGCCCGGACGCGGCCGCCGCGTTCACCGGAGCGGCCCAGGACGAGGGTGTCGCGCAGAAGCATCCGGGCGCCGGGCGCGAGCGTCACCTCCATCGTGCGGTCGACCCACGCCCCGTGCGCGATGACGAACGGCTTCCCGTCCCAGTCCAGTCGGCCTCCCGCCGCGATGTCGACCCTGGCCCGCCACGCCGATCTGCCTCCCCGGTGGTCGTACGCCACCAGACCGGAGGGTTCGACCAGCTCCAGGCGGGCCCCCGGGCCTACCGATACGTGCAGCCGGAGATCGTCGCCGGCCAGCAGTCCCGCCCGGGTGCCGACGAGGGCGATCCGCAGGCGGTCCGCGCACGGCAGCAGGGGGCGGGGGGCGAGGAACGCCCCGGGAGACAGCTCGCGGGCGAGGTGCCGGCCGGAGGCGTCACGCTCGACGGCGACGACCGTGGGGTCGTCGGGCTCCGCCGGGCGGGCGGCGGGGGCGGGCGGGCCGGTCACGAGCCGTCGTGGCTGTGGCTGTGGGGCGCCATCGGGCCGGGGTCGGTCGGCACATGGGTGCCGGAGCGGTGGCGTACCAGCACGGACCGCACCCAGTCGGCCAGTTGGGCGATCGACTCCGGGTCGTGCTTGGACAGCGCGAGGACGGGCAGACCGTCGCGGGCCCGTTCGGCGTCGGCGACCATCGCGGTCACGTCGACCTCCACATGAGGGGCGAGGTCGGTCTTGTTGATGACCAGGAGGTCCGCGCCGGTGATGCCCGGTCCGCCCTTGCGGGCGACGTCCCCGCCGCCCGCGACGTCGATGCTGAAGAGCTGGGCGTCGGCGAGGGCGGGGCTGAACGTGGCGGTGAGGTTGTCGCCGCCGCTCTCGATGAGCACCAGGTCCAATGGTCCGTAGGCCTCCTCCAGGTCCTCGACCGCGTCGAGGTTGGCGCTCACGTCGTCGCGGATCGCGGTGTGCGGGCAGGCTCCGGTCTCGACGGCGCGGATGCGTTCGGTGGGCAGGACTCCGGCCGAGCGGAGGAAGCGGGCGTCCTCGTCGGTGTAGATGTCGTTGGTGACGACGGCCATGGAGAGCTCGCCGGCCAGTTCGCGGCAGAGGGTGGCGAGGATGGAGCTCTTGCCGGTGCCGACGGGGCCGGCGACGCCGATGCGCAGGGCGCGCGGCTGGTTGAGCGGCTGGTGGTAGTGCTCGTTGGGGCCCTGGGCCGGTTGTCCGGGCTGCTGGGCGGATGCGTTGTCAGGCAAGGAAGAGTCTCCGTTCGCGTCGGTCGTGTTCGAGTGCCCACTGCTCGGTGAGCGGTGGTGTTCGGGCGGGGAGTTCGGCGGGGGTGCGCACGGCCAGTGCTTCGGTGACGGCTCTCGCGGCGTCCGCCTCGGCGGCGACGATCCACGCGACCGATTCGAGGGGGTCGCCGGGCAGCAGCTTGAGCGCGGCGGAGGCGATGGTCTGCAGTTCGTCGTAGACGACGCCGTGGGCCAGCGCCTCCTCCTCCACTCCCAGGGCGGCGCCGAGCGCCCCGAGGGTGACCGGCCGCAGGGGGCGCGGGTGGAGCCGTGTCAGGGCGGTGACCGCGGGGTGGCCGGGGGCCAGCCGGCGGGCGAGGCGGTGCACGCCTCGGCCCAGTGCGGCGGAGGCCTCGCGCAGCGGCGCCGTCGGCGTCCGGGCGGCGAGCGCCTCCTGCACGGGCGCGTACTCCACCGGGTCGCGCCGGGCCGCCCGCAGGGCCAGTACGGCGGCGGCGGCTTCGGTGACGACGGTGGTGTGCAGGCGGGCCCTCAGCAGCGCGGGGATCTCCGCGCGGGTGAGGCCCGCCGCGACGGCGGGTTCGAGGCCCGCGCTGTAGGTGTGGGCGCCGACCGGGAGCCGCCCGTCGGCGAGGAGGTAGGGGGCGAGGAGCGCCATCAGAACATGCTGTACCGCTGGGCCAGCGGCAGTTCGGCGGCGGGGGCGGGCTCGACGAGCTCCCCGTCGATGCGGATGGCGAAGGTCTCCGGGTCCACGTCGATGGCCGGGAGCGCCGTGTTGTTCGGCAGGTCCGCCTTGGTGAGGTGGCGGGTGGGCCGAACGGCGACCAACTCCCGGACCAGGCCGAGCCGTTCGGCCAGCCCGTCGGCCAGCGCCAACGGGGAGACGAAGCTGACGGACAGGTGCGGCGCGGCCTCGGCGGCGGCGGTGGCGCGCAGGAGGACCGGCTGGGTGGTGGGGATCGCCGCGCCCGCGTCGCCGAGCGGCGCGTACACGGCCATGCCGCCCTTGATGACGGCGGCGGGCCGGATCCCGAAGAAGGCGGGGTCCCAGAGCACCAGGTCCGCGAGTTTTCCGGGCTCGACGGAGCCGACGACGTGGTCGATGCCGTGGGCGACGGCCGGGCAGATCGTGTACTTGGCGACGTACCGGCGCGCCCGCTCGTTGTCGGCGGGCAGTTCGCTGCCGCGGTCGCCGAAGCGCTGCTTCATGACGTGGGCGACCTGCCAGGTGCGGCAGACGACCTCACCGATGCGACCCATCGCCTGGGCGTCGGAGGAGGTGATGGAGAGTGCGCCGATGTCGTGCAGCACGTCCTCGGCGGCGATGGTGGTGGCCCGGATCCGGGACTCGGCGAAGGCCAGGTCCTCGGGCACCCGGGGGTTGAGGTGGTGGCACACCATCAGCATGTCGAGATGCTCGGCGACGGTGTTGACGGTGTGCGGGAGCGTCGGGTTGGTGGATGCCGGGAGGATGTTCGGGTGGGAGGCCACGGTGATGATGTCGGGAGCGTGGCCGCCGCCCGCGCCCTCCGCGTGGAAGACGTGGATACCGCGTCCGGCGATGGCGTCGAGGGTGCCTTCGACGTAGCCGACCTCGTTGAGGCTGTCCGCGTGCAGCGCCACCTGGAGGCCGTACGCGTCGGCCGCCCGAAGGGCGGCGTCGATCGCGGCCGGGGTGGCGCCCCAGTCCTCGTGGACCTTGTAGCCGCCGGCGCCGCCGAGGGCCGCCTCGCGGAGGGCCTCCTCACCGACGGTGGAGCCCTTGCCGAACAGCATGACGTTGAGCGGGACGCGGTCCAGGGACCGGTGCATCATGGCGAGGTTCCAGGCGCCGGGGGTGACGGTGGTGGCCTTGGAGCCCTCGGTGGCGCCGGTGCCGCCCCCGATGACGGTGGTGGTGCCGGTGGCGAGCGCCTCGTGGAGGGTCTCCGGCATCAGGAAGTGGACGTGGGTGTCGACGGCTCCGGCCGTGAGGATGCGCCCCTCGCCGGAGATCACGTCGGTGCCCGGGCCGATCACCAGATCCGGATGGACGCCGTCACTGATGTCGGGATTGCCGGAACGGCCGAGGGCGACGATCCGCCCGTCGCGGACGCCGATGTCGGTCTTGACGACGCCCCAGTGGTCCAGAACGACCGCGTTGGTGATGACCAGGTCGGGGGCGCCCTCGGCCCGGGACGCGGTGGCCTGGGCCATCGACTCGCGGATGGACTTGCCGCCCCCGAAGACGGCCTCGTCGCCGCCGAAGCACCGGTCCTCCTCGACCTCGATCCACAGATCGGTGTCGGCGAGGCGGATCCGGTCCCCGGTGGTGGGGCCGTAGAGCGAGGCGTAGGCGGCGCGGGTCAGCTGGGCCATGTCACAGGTCCTCCGTTCGAGGCGTGGGTGTGGAGGCGGGTGTACGGGTCCCCGGCAGGACAATGCCGGGAACACGGCGGCGGCCGCGGAGTTCGACGAGGCTGACGTCGACGCCGACCCCCGGCTCGAAGCGCAGCGACGTGCCCGACGGAATATCGAGCCGAAATCCCCGGGCGGCGGCCCGGTCAAAAGAAAGTGCCGGATTCGCGTCGGAGAAATGCAGATGAGATCCGACCTGAATGGGCCGGTCTCCGTCGTTCACCACGGTGAGAGGCAATACCGCGCTTTCCGCATTGATGTGCACCACTCCGGAGCCGGTCCGGATCTCGCCCGGGATCACGGGATCGGCGAGGTGATCGTGACGAGCTTGCGCCCGTCCGGGAAGGTCGCCTCGACCTGGACGTCGTGCAGCATCTCGGGGACGCCTTCCAGCACTTCAGCGCGGGTGAGCACGGCCCTCCCCGCTGTCATCAGCTCGCTGACCGGGGCTCCCTCACGGGCCCGCTCCATCGCCCAGCACGCGAGCAGGGCGACGGTCTCCGGGTAGTTGAGGCGGACGCCGCGGGCACGCCGGTCACGGGCGATCATTCCGGCAACACTCAGTAGCAATTTCTCCGTGTCGGACGGAGTCAGAAACATGGGAAACCTCCATGGCGGCCTCCCCGGAATTCCCGGAGGCGCCTGAACCACATGCCTCTTATAGCCCTTCTCTTCGCGGCGTGGCAAATTCCTGCGCACGGCAAAAAGTCCCTTTTTGTGGTTACGACCCACTACATACGGGCAAAACGTACAAAATTCGGTCGGTCGGCTACCGGGTTCAGCGCGTGGGAGCGGGCCGACCGGAAGGTTCCGGTGGCGGCGTCCCGCCCGGTCCGCCCTGCTGCCGGGTGGGACGCGATGGTGACCGAACGGCGTCTCCGGTTCGCGCCCCCGGAAGGTCCGGCGTCTCGAAACGGGGCGGAAGATCAGGGGTGAGGAGTGACCGTGTCATCGGTCCCACCTGCTCCTTCGGAAGAAGTCCGGGCCCCCTCACCAGGGATTCGGAGCCGGGCGCCGAAGGGATGGGTACGCCGGGTGACCCGCCTCACACATGACCCCTGTCAGCAATCGGAGCGCTGTCCCGTTCAAGGGGCACGCGAACGAGACAGGAGCCATGTCATGAAGCACCGCATCGTCGTACTCGGCGCCGGCTACGCCGGGGCTTTCGCCGCCGGCAACCTGGCCCGCAGGCTCTCCCCCGCCGACACCGAGATCACCGTCGTCAACGCCGCACCCCACTTCGTCGAGCGGATGCGTCTCCACCAGCTCGCCAGTGGCCAGGATCTCGCGTCCCGCAAACTCACCGACGTATTCGCGGGCACCGGGGTGCGGCTGCGTCTGGCGCGTGTCACCGGTATCGACCCCGAGCACAGGACCGTCGCCGTGACCGGCGAGGACGGTGCCGGTGAACTCTCCTACGACACCCTTCTCTACGCGCTCGGCAGCTCCGTCGCCCACCATGGCGTCCCCGGCGCGGCCGAGTACGCCTTCGATGTGGCCGACCGGTCCTCGGCACTGCGTCTGCGCGAGCGCCTGGCCGGCCTGGGCGGGAGCGGCACCGTCGTGGTCGTCGGCGAGGGGCTGACCGGCATCGAGACCGCGACCGAGCTGGCCGAGTCGCGTCCCGGGCTCTCGGTCGCCCTCGCGGCCCGCGGTGAGCTGGGCGCCTGGCTCTCCCCGAAGGCGCGCCGTCATCTGCGCGGCGCCTTCGACCGGCTCGGCGTCACCGTGCACGAACACACCGCCGTCGAAGCCGTCGAGCCGACCCGGGTGATCACCGCCGACGGCGGGACCCTCCCGGCCGATGTGACGGTGTGGACGGCCGGGTTCGCCGTGCACCCCATGGCGGCCGCCGCCGGTCTGGAGGTCGCCGGGACGGGCCAGATCGTCGTCGACCGCACCATGCGTTCGGTCTCTCACCCGGACGTCTACGCCGCGGGCGACTGCGCCTACGCGATCGGCGAGAACGGCCGGCCGCTGCCGATGTCCTGCGCCTCGGCCGGTTTCACCAACATGCGGGCGACCGCCGCGATCATCGCGCGCCTGACGGGCCGTGAGGCCCCGGCCTCCGGGCTGAAGTACGTCGGCAACCACATCAGCCTCGGACGGCGGGACGCCATCTTCCAGATGGTGGACGGGGAGGTCCGGTCGAAGGCCTGGTACCTCGGTGGCCGGACCGCCGCACGGCTCAAGTCGGGTGTGCTCAAGGGGGCCGAGTGGGGCATCGCCCATCCGACCTTCGGCCTGCCGAAGCGCAGGCACCGGCTGGCCCTCGCGGCGGACGGGGCCGGTGCGCGGGTCGCAGCCTAGGCTGTTGCGCATGGACAGCGCAGCCGTCGATCAGTTCGAGGCCGGCCGGAGCAGGCTGGCCTCGCTCGCGTACCGTCTGCTCGGCTCGGCGGCCGACGCCGAGGACGCCGTGCAGGACACGTTCCTGCGGTGGCAGGCCGCGGACCGCGAGCGGATCGAGGTACCGGAGGCGTGGCTGACCAAGGTCGCCACCAACCTCTGCCTCGACCGGCTCCGCTCGGCACAGGCGCGTCACGAGCGAACGGCCGGCGCGTGGCTGCCCGAACCGCTCCTCGACGGCGACCCGATGCTCGGCCCTGCCGACACCTTCGAGCAGCGTGAATCGGTGACCCTTGCGGTACTGACCCTCCTGGAGCGCCTCTCGCCGGCCGAGCGGGCCGTCTACGTCCTGCGGGAGGCCTTCTCGTACAGCCACGCCGAGATCGCCGCGATCCTCGACATCACCGAGTCGGCGAGCCAGCAGCATGCCCATCGGGCCCGTACCCGGGTCGCCGCCGAGCGCCGCCGCGGCGGCGCGGCCGACCCCGCGTCCGCGCGCCGGGTCGTCGAGGAGTTCCTCGCCGCCGCCACGTCGGGGCGCACCGATCGGCTGGTGGCGCTGCTCACCGACGACGTGACGGCGGTCTCGGACGGCGCCGGACTGGCCAGGCGGCTGCTGCGGTACACGTCGCGCGAGCGGGTCGCCTCCTTCGCGCGGGCGGGTTTCAAACCGACGCCGGCGAAGCGGCGGCTGGCCGGCGGCCCGCTCGCGATGCATCTCGCGCGGGTCAACGGCACCCCGGCCGTCGTCGCCGTGGTCGGGGGCCGGGTCGTGGGAGCCGTGGCGTTCGAGCTCAGCGACGGCAAGGTCGCGTCCCTGTACGGCATCGCCGCCACGGACCGGCTCGCGCGCCTCGACGAGGCGTGGCAGCACAACAAACCCGGAGTACCGGTCATCGGCGCGTGGTGACCGGCCCGTGGCGGAGGTCGCCGAGGAGGGCGGGGCGGCTCCTCTCGCGCCGTGCGATAGCTTGCCCGCCATGACTGAACTCCACAGCGCCGCCTGGCCGCCCACCCCGATCAGGACGCGACGGCTCGTGCTCCGCGGGTCCGAGGCGCGGGACCGCGCGGCGTTCATCGAGCTGTTCGCATCGCCGGAGGTGGGCGCTCACATCGGTGGCCCCCAACCGCGCGACGCCCTCGAACGCTCCGTCCCCGAGGTGCCGGGGCGACGGCGGGGCTTCTTCGTGGTCGAGCTCGACGGAGCGATGATCGGCTCGGTCACTCTCGACCGTCGGCCCGGGGAACTCCCGGATCACCTCCGTCCCGATGCCGGGCAGACCGAACTCGGCTACCTGTTCCTGCCGGAAGCCTGGGGCTTCGGGTACGCCTCCGAGGCATGCGCCGCCGCGCTCGCCTGGTTCGCCGCCACGCTTCCCGGCGAACCGGTGGTGCTCTGCACCCGGATCGCCAACAGCCCCTCGATGCGCCTCGCGCAGAAGCTGGGGTTCACCGAGGTGGCCCGGTTCGAGGAGTACGGCGCCGAGCAGTGGTTGGGCGTGCGGAGTCCGGTCACGCCGCCCGGCTGATCCCGCGCCGTACGCCCACGCGCCGAGCCCGCGCCGTACGCCCACGCGCCGAGCCCGCGCCGTACGCCCTCGCGAGCAAGCCGTGTCAGGGTGTTCCGCTGTTACACAACGATCATTGAGTGCGCCCGAACGGCCTCGGCATACTCAGGAATCCGGGGCCGAACGCGTATCCCAACGCGCCCCGCACGGCCGGGCCTTCGCCCGCCCGAACCACTCCTGAGCAGGGACAGTCTTGCGAAAAAGATCAACGAGGGCGTACGCGCTCGTCGCCGCGGCCTCGGTCGCCCTGACCGCGGGCATGACCGCTCCGGCCTCGGGGAAGACCGACGGCCCGGACCCGGCATCCCCGTCCACCGCCAAGGCCTTAGAGCCAGACGGCCGGACCGTCGACACCGTCACCCTGATCACCGGCGACCGAGTCCTCGTGGACGCCAAGGGCCGGGTCGGTGGCATCCAGCGGGCCAAGGGCCGGGAGGACATCCCCTTCTTCACCGAGATCCACGACGGCCGCACCCATGTGGTGCCGCGTGACGCCCGGCAGCTGATCGCCGACGGCAGGCTGGACCGGCGGCTGTTCGACATCACCGCACTGGCCAGGCCGGAGAGCATCGAGGCCCACCGGGCGGGGCTCAAGGTGATCGTCGGCTACCGGGGAGCGGCGGCCGGGACCGCCCGCGCCGAGGTGCGGTCCGCCGACGGCACCACCGTTCGCCGGACCCTGTCCGCCCTCGACGCCGATGCCGTCACCAGTGCCGCCGCCACCGACAGCGAGGGCGCGCTGTGGGACGCCCTGACGCGTCAGCGGAAGGACGGTTCGGCGGCCACCGCGTCCGGCATCGCGCGGATCTGGCTCGACGGTGTCCGCAAGGCCTCGCTCGACCGCAGCACCGGCCGGATCGGCGCCCCGGCGGCCTGGGCCCGGTCGTTCGACGGCACCGGTGTGAAGATCGCCGTCGTGGACACCGGCATCGACGACACTCATCCGGACCTGGCGGGCCGGGTGGCCGCGGAGCGCAACTTCAGCGGCTCCCCTGACGCCAAGGACCGTGACGGGCACGGCACGCACGTGGCCTCCACGGCGGCCGGCACCGGTGCGAAGGACGCCCGGTTCAAGGGCGTGGCCCCCGGAGCCCGGCTGATCAACGCGAAGGTGCTCGACGACCACGGTGTCGGTGACGACTCCAGCATCATCGCCGGGGTCGACTGGGCCGTCGCCCAGGGCGCCGACGTCATCAACATGAGCCTGGGCGGCCTCGACACCCCCGGCATCGACCCGCTGGAAGCCCAGGTCAACAAGGTCTCCGCAGAAAAGGGCGTGCTGTTCGCGATAGCCGCGGGCAACAACGGCCCGAATGAGGGCACGGTCGCGTCGCCGGGCAGCGCCGACGCGGCCCTGACCGTCGGCGCCGTCGACGACGACGACCTGATGGCCGACTTCTCCAGCGTCGGTCCCCGTACCGGTGACAAGGCCGTCAAGCCCGACATCACCGCGCCGGGCGTCTCCATCACGGCGGCCGCGGCGGAGGGCGTGGCGGGGCAGAACCCGCCCGGCTACCACAGCCTGAACGGCACGTCGATGGCGACTCCGCACGTCGCGGGGGCCGCTGCGATCCTCAAGCAGAAGAACCCCGCCTGGACGGGCGACCGGATCAAGGCCGCCCTGACGGGCTCGGCCAAGGACGGCTCCCACTCGGTCTTCCAGCAGGGCGCGGGCCGGCTCACCGTCGACAAGGCGATCGACCAGACGGTCGTCGCCGAGCCGGTCTCCGTGAACCTGGGCACCCAGGCCTGGCCACACACCGACGACACCCCCGTCACCGAGCGGGTGACGTACCGCAACAACGGCAGCGCCGACGTGACGCTGGACCTGTCGCTGTCCGCGCCGACCGGCGGGGACGGCCGGCCCGCCCCGGCCGGCTTCTTCACCCTCGGGGCCCAGCGGGTCAAGGTCCCCGCGGGCGGTACCGCCGCCGTGGACCTGACGGCCGACACCCGCCTCGGCGGTACGGTCGACGGCTCCTACTCCGCCACGGTCGTGGCGTCCGGGGGCGGCCAGAGCGTGCGCACGGCGGCAGCGGTGGAGCGTGAGGCCGAGTCGTACGAGGTCACCTTCAACGCCAAGGGACGGGACGGCGCACCCAGCACCGGCTGGCAGGCGGACCTGAAGGGGTACGACGGTCACGCCTCGGGCCTGCGGTTCTTCCCCGACCTGTCGTCCGGTTCGGCCACCGTCCGGCTGCCGCGCGGCACCTACAACCTGTCGGCCGACATGCTGATCGACCCCGCGGCACCGGGCAAGGGCGCCGACCTGATCAACAACCCCCAGTTCTCGGTGACGGGCCCGACCACGGTCGACCTCGACGCCCGGACCACCCGTCCGGTGACGTTCAAGGTGCCGGACGCGGCGGCCACTCCGACGCGAGCGGGGATGATGTACGCGCTGAACACGCCCGAGACGGGCATCACTCTGTGGAGCGATTTCACAAGTTTCGACAACGTCCGCACCGCGTACCAAGGTTCCCCGGTGACCGGCGACGCCTCCCTCTACCAGCAGTGGTCCGCACATTGGAGGCAGGGGGCGACCGAGTACAACGCGCTCGCCGGCAGTCTGGTCCCGGAGCTGGCCACCGGATACAGCAAGACGTACACGACCAAGAACATGGCCCTGGTGAAGGTGCGGATCGGATCGTCCGTGCCCGGCCTCGACGGCATCGTCAGGGCGGACGGTGAACTGGCCAACGGGGGGATCGCCGCGCTCTACTCCGCGCACCCCCTGCCGGGGACCCGGAAGGTGTACCTGTCCACGGATGACGACGCCGTCTGGAACATCGCGGCCGGTGTGCTGGGTGAGAAGGACGCGGCCGGCGGCCGGCAGGTCGAAGGGGCCTACTCGTTCGCGCGGTCACGCCGTTTCGAGCCGGGGACGACGCACACCGAGACCTTCCACGCCGGTGTGATGGGGCCGCGGATCGAGGCCGGTGACGGGCTCGTGCGCGACGGCGACAACCTCTACGGCTCGCTGGCACTGGTCAGCGACGGGCCGGGCCATCCCGGGTTCGCCCGGTACGCCGGTGCGACCACCACCATCCACCGTGACGGAGTGCTGTACGCGAAGGAGGACGCGGCCATCGACGAGCGGTTCTTCGCGCTGCCGCCGGAGTCCGCCACGTACAAGGTGGCGACCACGATCAACCGGAACCCGGCGGTCTACCGCGCCGGGAACCGGATCGACGCCTCGTGGACCTTCTCCTCGGCCCGCACCGAGGCTCCGGCGACGCTGCCGGTCTCCACGGTCCGTTTCCGGCCGCGGCTCGCGCTGGACTCCACCGTTCCGGCGCGCTCCCAGCAGACGTTCCCCGTCGTGGTGCAGGGCGCGGCGGCCGGAGCCGGCCTGAAGTCGCTGCGGGTCACGGTGTCGTACGACACCGAGAAGTGGCTGCCCGCCAAGGTCACCGCGGGCAAGGTCACCGTGAACGCCCCGGCGAAGGGCAAGGGGATCTCGCTGAAGGCCGTCGTCACCGACAAGAGCGGCAACGAGTCGACGGTCACGATCCACAACGCCTTCTTCGGAAGGTGAGGCATCACCCCGGGCGGAACACCGCCCGGGGTGATGCCTGGCGAACCGGCCCGCCGGAACGGAAGTTCCGGCGGGCTGCCGTCATGCCGTCGGTGTGGTGGACTGCTCCCTCCGCCCGTTCCCGCGCCCCTTTCCGCGCTCAGCGTGCCGGGGCCGGGGCCGGGCGGAGGGAGCAGTCGGCCGGAGCGAGGCGACCGTCCCGTCCGACCAGGGTGACGGGCAGAGCCCCCTGCGTCTGCGCGGCGAAGGCGGCCGTGCAGACGAGTTGGTCGCGGGCGGGGGCGGACAGCCGTCTCACCACCAGGTCCAGCCTGATCTCCACGGTGGAATCACCCGTCAGAACCCGGTCCACGACGGACGCCTCACGGGGCAGTGAGGAGGCGTTGCGGAGCCCGGCCCCTCGTTCGGCCTTGTTCGGCCCGTCGAGCAGGGCGGTGACGGCCGTCAGGGGCGACAGGGCCTCGCTCGCCTCCTCGCTCTCCGAGGCCGAGATCTCCGGGTCGCCCTGCCAGGGGACGTCGACGATCCGTGGCACGGGCAGCAGTTCGTCGTCGGGAGAGAAGAAGAACAACAGCACCCGGGTGTCACGCGGGGGCAACAGGTCGCCGACCGGCGGCCTCCCCGCCCCGACCACGCCCGTCTCCCGGATACCGCAGCCGGAGAGCGGCGCCCCGGCGAGCACCAGCAGCGTGGTCAGCCCGAGCGCGCGGAACGCCCGCCTCCTCACGCGTGGGCCTCCGTGCCGTCGTCAGGGCCGGCCCCCGGCCCATCGCCGTGTGCGGCAGCCTGACCGTCCGGCACGCCGTGCTTCGAGGCGGCGGGCCCGTCGAAGGGCAGTTCCACGGTGAACAGCGCGCCGCCGCCGGGCGGGCTCGAAGCCCAAATCGTGCCGCCGTGGAGGCGCACGTTCTCCTGGGTGATCGCGAGTCCGAGGCCGCTGCCCGACGAGCGGGAACGTGCGGCGTCCGCCTTGTAGAAGCGGTCGAAGACGTGCGGCAGCGCTTCGGGGGCGATCCCGGGACCGCTGTCGCGCACCTCGGTGATCAGCGCACCCGCGCGGGCCGACAGCCGGACGGTGACGGGTTCGGCCCCGTGGTGCAGGGCGTTGCCGACGAGGTTGGCCACGATGACGTCGAAGCGTCGCGGGTCGAGGCGGATGCGGACGCCCTCGGGCAGCTCCGCACGGACCCGGTCCTGCCACTGCCTGCCGGACAGGGTTCTCCGTACGGCCTCCGCCGCGTCCACCTCGTCGGTGCTGAGTCCGGCCGCGCGGGCGTCGAAGCGGGACATCTCCATCAGGTCCTCCACCAGCACGGCCAGTTTGCCGGTCTCGGCGCTGATCAGGCGCACCGCCCGGGCGGTGTCCGGGTCGAGCGTTCCGGCCTCCTCGTCCAGCACGTCCGTGACGGCCAGCATCCCCGCGAGGGGGGTGCGCAGTTCGTGCGAGACGTCCGAGGCGAAACGCCGGGCCCGCGCCCCGGCGTCCCGGAGTTCCTGTACGGAGTGTTCGAGGCGGGCCGCCGAGCTGTTGAACGTCCGGGCGAGGTCGGCCATTTCGTCCCTGCCGCGCACGGTGATCCGCGCGTCGAGCCGCCCACCGCCCATGGAGTCCGCGGCACGCCGCAGTTCACGCACGGGGCGCAGCACGCTGCGCGCCGCGAACAGGGCGGGCACCAGGGCCACGGCCAGCCCCGGCAGCGCACCGTCGCGGGCGGCGGTCACCAGGGCGTCGATGTCCGTCTCCTCGTTCGTCATGGGCATCACGGCGAAGAGGACCAGACCGCTGGGCACCGCGCCGCCGCCAGCGACGACCCGTGTCATCACCGGCATCCCGATCGTCAGATACGCGTTCCCGTCCTTGACGACCCGCTGGAAGCTGCCGTGCGGCGCGGTCCGCGCGGCGCGGCGCAGCTCCCGGGTCAGCACACCGGAGACGGGCCGGTCGCCGGAGGAGACGCGCACCGAGCCGTACTCGGCGAACACGATCCAGGGATGGGGTTTGGAGCGGGCCGCGATGTCGTACAGGTCCCACCGGACCGATTCCGGGTCCAGGGGCAGGCCGGGGACGAACCGCTCGACCTCCTCGCGGAAGGAGGCGACGGCCGTGTCCTGTGCGCGTTCGAGGACCGCGCTGCGCGCCTCCCGGTAGGTCAGCGCGGCCGTCGTGACCGCGCTGACCGCGGCCACCAGGAGGAACGCGAGGACCAGCCGGGTGCGCACCCCGAACGCGGCGGCCGCTCCGGGTATCTTCACAGGGGGCCGAAGCGGTAGCCGAATCCCCGCACGGTCTGGATGTACCGAGGGCTGTCGGACAGGTCTTCGATCTTGATGCGGAGTCGGCGCACGCAGGCGTCCACCAGGCGCACATCACTGTGGTAGCTGTGGTCCCAGACCTCTCCCAGGAGCCGCTGCCGGCTGAAGACCTTTCCCGAAGCCGCGGAGAGGAACAGCAACAGCTTCAGCTCGGAAGGTGCGAGCGGGACCGGACGGCCCGACTTCAGGACGGTGTGACCGGCACGGTCGATGTCCAGGTCGCCGTGGTGTTCGACGGCGGGCCGGGCACCGGCCGGGGCTTCGATGCTGCGCAGCACAGCACGGATACGGGCTTCGATGACCTCGGTACGGGCGGGCTTGACGACGTAGTCGTCCGCACCGGCCTCCAGACCGACGATGATGTCCACGTCATCGCCGCGCGCGGTGAGCATGATGATCGGCAGCTGGCTGTTGGCGCGTACGCGGCGGCACACCTCGACACCGTCCATCAGGGGCAGCATCAGATCGAGCAGCAGGAGGTCGGGGCGGAAAGCGGCCAGCGCCTCCAGGCCGGCCTCGCCGGTCGCGGTGGCGAGGACCTCGTGCCCGCGGCGGCGCAGCCCCAACTCGACGCCGTCGCGTACGGACGGATCATCTTCGACGAGGACGACGCGTGGCATGCCGGTATCTCCAGGTCCTGGGACAGGAAGGATCGCGAAAGGGGGCTTCCGGTGAGCGAGCGGCGGGGAGCGGACTGCCCAAGAGGCCGCGGGTTCACGCGGCGGGTCGGGTGTGCACGCTGACCGCGTAGCCGCCGTCGTCGTACGGGTCTCCGTTCCAGGTCGCACAGCGCTGCCGCAGGGTCAGTCCGGCCCCCGCGCACCACCGGTCGAACTCGGTGATGGTCATTGGAGCTTCGTCGAGCGGCAGGTGTGCCGCGTCCAGTCCCATGCCGGTGACCAGCAGACCGCCGGGGCGCAGGGCGGCGGCCAGGTGCCCGACGACTCTCGCTCCGGTGCCGGGGGCCAGCAGCGGGATGACGTTTCCCGCGGCGAGCACCAGGTCGAAGCCGGGATCCAGGCCGAGGGCGTCCAACCGGGCCAGATCGCCGAGGAGCCAGTCCTGTGCGGGTGCTTCGCGGCGTGCGACGGCGAGCATCGAGGCGTCGACGTCCACGCCGGTGCAGTGGTGGCCCAGTTCGGCGAGGCGGATCGCGATCCGGCCGGTGCCGCAGCCCGCGTCGAGTACTCGGGAGGCCGGTTCAAGCAACGCGGCGCAGAAGGAGGCCTCGCCGTGGATGTCGTGGCCCGACTCGGCGAGCCGTGCGAACCGCTGGGCGTATTCCTCCCCAGCCTGTCCACCGGTCAGTTCCGCCCAACGGTCGCGTTGCCCAGTCATGTTCAGCTTGCCCTCCGGTCAGCCCCCAGCGGGAGCATAAACGAGCCTGTCATACGGAGTCCGGTTCGGGTGGCTCCGGGCCGGCCCGGTGCGGCGGGCTGGCTAGAGTCTCCGCCATGAGTGATCACTGCGAGCCCGGAGCCGTCTCGCCGGTGCTGTTCGGCGTGGGGGGCGACTGGCTGCCTGTCGCCACGGGCGAATCGGGTGCCTCCGTCTTTCGCTCCGTGGACGCCGCCCGGTACGCCAAGTGCGTGCCCGCCGCGGACGCGGCCGGGCTCAAGGCGGAACGCGACCGGATCGCCTGGCTGAGCGGTCAGGGCGTACCGGGTCCCCGGGTGCTCGACTGGTACGCCGCCGATGCGGGCGCCTGCCTGGTCACCCGTGCGGTTTCGGGCGTACCCGCTGATCAGGTGCGCGCCGAGGATCTTCGCGTTTCCTGGGGGCACATCGCGGACGCGGTCCGTGGGCTGCACGAGGTGCCCGTGGCCTCGTGTCCGTTCCGCCGGGGGCTGGACTCCGTGGTCGACGTCGCACGTGACGTCGTGGCCCGGGGCGCCGTGCATCCGGAGTTCCTCCCGGTGGAGCAGCAACGCGTGCCCCCCGGGGAGCTGCTGGCCCGCCTCACCGGGGAGATCCCCCGGCGACGGGATCAGGAGGCCGCCGACACGGTCGTCTGCCACGGCGATCTGTGTCTGCCCAACATCATCCTCGATCCGGAGACCCTGGAGGTGTCGGGCTTCATCGACCTGGGCCGCCTGGGAGCGGCCGACCGCCACGCCGACCTGGCGCTGCTGCTCGCCAACGCGCGCGAGACATGGGTGGACGAGGAGCGGGCGCAGGTCGCGGACGCGGCGTTCGCCGAGCGGTACGGCACCGCCCCGGATCAGGAGCGCCTGCGTTTCTACCTCCATCTCGACCCGCTCACCTGGGGCTGATACGCGCTCCCGAGGGGTGGAAGCCGCGGCGGCGCACTCGCCGCTCTCCGGGTACCGCACCGCCGCGTCGACGGCCGGGCCGGTGGACGTACGGCTCCGGCAGCGCGTGAGCCGTACGGAGAAATGCGCTTCAGGTTCGCTTCAGTTCGGGCTGTTAGAGTGCAGTCCGGCGGCGGCAATTCGCCGAGCGGCTTTGGCACTTCGCCCTACGAGCCGAATCGACCGGGACAGGGAGCGTAGGAATGCGCTGCAGGGAGATGTTGGCCTTCTACGCCGGTATCGCCGTGCTCCTGATGATTTCCGCGTTCGCTCTCGGCGCCTCCGCCCCGACCCCGCAGACCGTTGACACGGCAGCTCATTATCACTCCGTGTCCGTATTCGACAGGTCAGGGCCGAGCGCTCCGCTGGAGGGCGTCGACGGTGACGTCACGCTCCAGCACCGCCACAAGGCGGGAAGCACGACAACCTCACCCCCCGTGCAGGCAGGTATTCCCTTCTCATCACCGGATCTCCACGACTGCGCGACGGATGTCGCCCGGCAGCATTCCTCGCACTCAGGATCACGAAGCCCTGTCCGTGTCCAGATCCTTCTCTGCTGAGCGGCCCGCCCTGCATCACCGTGCGGCAGCCCCCGGGCCCCGCACAGCCCGAAGCCCTGCGGCGGCTCGCCGTTCGCCCCGGTGAACCGCGCCATGCCGGGACCTCTTCTGTGATCAGGCCCCGGTGGCCCCGGGCCCTGATCTCCCGATGGCGGACACATGCCAGCACGCCCCGCGTCCTACGGAATTCCGCCGCGATGCGCTCGTGACGGACCTCGGATTCCTCTCTCGGTATCCGACCGGCCCCTGCGGGATTTCCGACCCCGAAAAAATGTGACGCCGAGTTGGTCGGCACTCCGGCCTCGGCCCCCTACTCAGTCCTGGAGCAGACACACATGCAGCATTTCCTCCTCGCCTCGGAGCCGGCGAGCGGCATCGCAGGGTGGGCGACCAGCCTTGTCGAAACCATGGGCGGCCCCGGGGCCGGGCTGGCGATCGCCTTGGAGAACCTCTTTCCGCCGTTGCCGAGCGAAATCATTCTGCCACTGACGGGTTTCGCCGCGGGGCAGGGAGTGATCAGCCTGTTCTCCGCTCTGTTCTGGACGACGCTGGGGTCGGTGGTGGGGGCTGTCGCCCTCTATCAGATCGGCGCTCTCTTCGGCCGGGACCGCATGTACGCGCTGTGGGAGCGGCTTCCGCTGGTGAAGGTCTCCGACCTCACGAAGACCGAGGAGTGGTTCGTCAAGCACGGCATGAAGGCCATCTTCTTCGGTCGGATGATTCCGATCTTCCGCAGCCTGATCAGCGTCCCGGCCGGCCTTGAGCGGATGCCTCTGCCGGTCTTCGTCCTCCTCACCGCTCTGGGCAGCTTCATCTGGAACTTCATCCTGATCATGGCCGGATATCTGCTGGGTGATCAGTGGGAGCTCGTGGAGAGTTACGTCGGGGTGCTCTCGAAGGTTGTTCTGGTACTGGTGGTCGTGGCGCTGGCAGTGGCGGTCGGTCGCAGGCTGCGTTCCCGTCGGGGTGATCGGCAGAAGGACCACGCGTGACCGGTTCGCCGAGCCTCCCGGAGCCTCCTGCTCCGGGAGGCTCACCGGTCACCGGACGGGGGCCGCCGACGAGCGGACCACGACGAATGGTTGCAAGTGGCCGCGCACACACTGCGCGGACCATCGATCCGATCGACAAGGTGGCACGCATGGCTATGTGGGACCGCATCAAGGACCAGGCCAAGGGGCTGCAGCAGCAGTCGCAGGGCACGAGGGGCCCCGTCGGCCAGCGGCAGGCGGGTACGGGAGCCGCGGGCGGCTCGAAGGAGAAGTTGGTGGGGCTGCTCAAGTCGCAGCTCGGCTCGCTCAAGACGGAGCTCAAGAGCGGGGCGTACCGGGACGCCAGTATGGCGATGTGCGCTCTGGTCGCGGCCGCCGACGGCTCTGTCGACCCCGCCGAGCGGCACCACGTGGAGACGTTGATCCTGCAGAACGACGTCCTGCAGAACTTCCCTCCGGAGCAGTTGCGGCAGAGGTTCAACAAGCATGTCGATCAGATGATGTTCAACTTCCAGCAGGGCAAGACCGAGGCCATGCAGGAGATCGCCAAGGCCGCGAAGAAGCCTGTGGAGGCCAAGGCGGTCATCCAGACCGGTTTCGTGATCGCCGGTGCGGACGGGTACATCGCCCCGGCTGAGGCGCAGGTTCTGCGGGAAGCGTGCACTGCGCTCGGGGTGTCCCCGCAGGAGTTCGGCCTCTGATCCGGCCGGCACGTAAGAACCGGCCGGTACGTCAGAGCCGGCCGGTACGTCAGAGCCGGCCGGTACGTCAGAGCCGGCCGGTGCGTTTTCCGTAGCGGCGGGAACCCGGCGGGCGCGATGGTGTCGCGTCCCGCCGGGCCCGGCCCGTCAGTCGTCGGTCAGGGACACCGCCCCGACCGGGCAGGCCCGTACGGCCTCCCGCACCAGCGCATGGTCCTGCGCCGTGCGGCCGGGAAGCATCTCGCTGAATCCGTCGTCGTCCTGCGTGAACACGTCCGGCGCGGTCAGCGCGCACATGCCGGCCCCCACGCAGCGTTCCTTGTCGACCTGGACGCCCACGCCGCTCACCAGGCCACGGGCAGTTCCAGGAGACCCTGGACCGTGTCCCCGGGTTTGTGCTGGATCTCGTGCGCGGGCACGGCGAGCCTGAGCGCCGGCAGCCGCTCGAAGAGCGTACGCAGCGCGATGTCGAGCTCGGTGCGGGCCAGGTTCTGGCCCAGGCACTGGTGAACGCCGAAGCCGAAGGCGAGGTGGTGGCGGGAGGTCCGGTCCCAGTCGAGCGTCTCCGGGTTCTCGTACACCTCGGTGTCACGGTTGATGAGCGAGGTCGAGAAGAGCACGCCCTCCCCCTCGCGGATCGTCGTCCCGGCCACCTCGATGTCCTCGGTGGCCAGCCGCTGCAGACCGTCGGCGATGGACAGGAACCGCAGCAGCTCCTCGACCACCGCGGCCGTCGTCGTCTCTCCGGACCGCAGCGCCTCCAGTTGCCCCGGGTGCCTCAGCAGCGTGAACGTGCCGAGCGAGATCATGTTCGCCGTCGTCTCGTGCCCCGCGACGAGCAGGATCACCGCGAACGAGACGAGGTCGTCGCGGTCGACGGGCCCGTCGGGATGGCCCCGGTGGATCAGCTCGTCCAGGAGCCCCTCCCCCGGCTCGACCCGCTTGCGGTCGATCAGGGCGCCCAGATAGTCCTCCAGTTCGGTCCGGGCCGTGTCCACATCGGCCGCGCCCGGACCCCGCAGGAGCCGCCGCGAGCAGGCCTCGAAGAACTCGTGGTCGACGTACGGCACACCCAGGAGCGCGCAGATCACCATCGACGGCACCGGCAGTGCGAAGTCGGCGACCAGCTCGGACGGCGGCCCTTGCCGCTCCATCGCGTCCAGCAGTCCGTCGACCGTTTCCTGGATGCGGGGGCGCAGCGCGGCGATCCGCTTCACGGAGAAGCTCGGGATGAGCATCCTGCGCTGGGCATTGTGCTCGGGGTCGTCGACGCCGAGCAGAGCCACGCGCCGCCCCCGCACGTTCACGAACCGTTCGGCCGGAACGGGGAAGTCAGGATGGGCACGATCGGTGGACAGTCGCGGATCCGCGAGCAGCCGGCGCGCCAGGGCATGGCCGGTGACCGCCCAGACCGGACGCCCGTCGAAGAGGGTGACCCGGCTCAACGGCCCGTCCGCGCGCAGCGCTTCGTAGCCGGTGGGCGGGTGGTAGGGGCACTCGCGGTCCTGCGGGAACGGTGTCGCGGAGGTCGGTTGCGTCGAAGGGGCGGTGAAAGTGGGGTCCTGGCGGGCCGGTTCCGTCGTGGATTCCGTCATGGGAGCGGTCGCCTCGCAGTGCTCGGTGACAGGTGCGGAGCGGGTCGCTCCGCCCTTCACCCCAATTGGATGCCCCAGGCACCTATTGGGTCGACGTCCGGACCGGCCACATCGCGGGATCGCGGATCTGGCCGGTGCCTTTCGCACACGGTCGAACGGTTTCGCGGCTGCTCAGGATCCGCTCAGGTCCAGCGGGTGCGGCGGAGCGGCCTCGGAGCGAGCGCCGCCCGTTCCACGGCCGGAACCGTTCACCGCGGCGTCCGGAACCCTACCGTCGGCCATGTCGGCCACGATCGGCGGAGGCGCGCGCGTGCTTTCCGTGCCGCACGGCGACACCTCGGCCGACCGCGTCGGGTCACGCCGTCACTCTGGCGATGAACGCCTCGACGTTCACCACGGTTCGCTCGATCTGCTGCTCCAGGGTGAGGGACTCGCGGAGCCGGGACCCGACGCCCGCGTCCTTCTTGCCGCGCACGTAGAGCGAGCAGGCGAGATCGCTGCACATGTAGGCGCCGACCGAGTTGCCCTGCTGGCCCGCCTTCCCGGCCCTGGGGGCCACCAGCAGGGAGACGCCTCCGGTGTGGACGGTCACGCACAGCGAGCACATGCTGCGGCGGGTCTGCCAGGACCCGGCGTCGGAGGAGCGCAGCTGGATGCCGACGGGGCCCTGGCCCGAGGCGAGCACCAGATAGGCCCGGTCGGGGGCCTGCGGGTCGCGCCAGCCCAGGAAGTCCAGGTCATCCCAGGGCCGGTCGGCGAGGTCGCGGGGAACGGACAGGCGCTTGGCCTCGCCCTTGGTGCAGTTCACGAAGGCGGTACGGATCTCTTGCTCGGTCAGGGGCTTCATGGAACTCACGCTAATTTGCCTAATCTCATTAGGCAAACATATATTCTCTTAGGCAATCGCCGGTAAGCGTTCGGAGGGTCGCATGGCGCGAGCAGGACTGGCCGCGGAGCGCGTCGTACGGGCGGGGGCCGAACTGGCGGACGAGATCGGCTTCGAGCAGGTGACCCCGTCGGAGCTCGCCCGGAAGCTGGGCATCAGGACCGCGAGCCTGTACTCGCACGTCAAGAACGCCCATGACCTCAAGACGAAGATCGCCCTGCTGGCCCTGGAGGAACTCGCCGACCAGGCGTCGGCGGCGCTCGCGGGGCGGGCGGGCCGGGACGCGCTCGGCGCCTTCGCCAACGCCTACCGCGACTACGCCCTCCAGCACCCGGGGCGCTTCGCCGCGGCCGGGTTCCGGCTCGAAGCGGACGCGGCGGCCGCGAGCGCCGGCGTCCGGCACTCGGGGATGATGCGGGCGATCCTGCGCGACTACGACCTCACCGAGCTCCAGCAGACCCACGCGGTGCGCCTCCTGGGCAGCTTCTTCAGCGGCTACGTGGGACTGGAGACGGCCGGCGGCTTCCGCCACAGCTCCCCCGGCTCCCAGGAGAGCTGGACGGAGATCCTCGACGCGCTCGACTCCCTGCTGCGCAGCTGGCCCACCCGCTCGTGACCCCGTCCCCTGGCGCCCCCGCCTCCCGCCCCTCGACGAACGAAGAGGCCGAGAACATGACCACCCGGTACGACTGGACGACGACCCCCATCACCACCGACATCCTGCGGGGCGCGCTCGACCTGGAGCGGACCGGGCGCGGCGTGCTGCCGCACCGGCTGCCCGAGCGGGCACGGCGGCAGATTCCCGACGACCACCTGGCCATGGCCGAATCTCAGCCCTCCGGCGTCCGGCTGGCGTTCCGCACCCGGGCCACCGCCGTCGAGCTGGACGTGGTGGCCACCAAGCGGGTCTACCCCGGAGCGCCGCCGCGCCCCGACGGCGTGTACGAGCTCCTCGTGGACGGCCGCCCCGCCGGCCGGGCCAGTGCCCCCGACGGCGACATGATCACCATCGATCTGGCCTCGATGAGCGCGCGGACCCGGCCCGGCCCCGTGGAAACGCTCCGGTTCACCGGACTGCCCGACGCGGAGAAGGACGTCGAGATCTGGCTGCCCCACGACGAGACCACGCTCCTGGTCGCCCTGCGCACCGACGCGCCGCTCCGGAGCCCCGGGCCGAGCGGCCGGCCGGTCTGGCTGCACCACGGCAGTTCCATCAGCCACGGGTCCAACGCCGCCACCCCGACCGGCACCTGGCCCGCCCTGGCCGCGAGCCTCGGCGGAGCCGAGCTGATCAACCTGGGGTTCAGCGGCAGCGCCCTGCTCGACCCGTTCACCGCCCGCGCCATGCGCGACACCCCCGCCGACCTGATCAGCGTCAAGATCGGCATCAACCTCGTCAACGCCGACGTGATGCGGTTGCGCGCGTTCGGCCCGGCGGTCCACGGCTTCCTCGACACCATCCGCGAAGGCCACCCCACCACGCCGCTGCTGGTGGTCTCGCCGATCTGCTGCCCCATCCACGAGACCACTCCGGGCCCCTGCGCCCCGGACTACAGCGCGGTGGGCGAGGGGCGGCTCCGGTTCGTGGCCATCGGCGACCCCGCGGAGAGCGCCGCCGGGAAGCTGACCCTCACGGTCATCCGCGACGAGCTCGCCCGGATCGTCGCGGACCGCGCCGCCACCGACCCCCATCTGCACTACCTCGACGGCCTCTGCCTCTACGGCGAGAGCGACAACGCCGAGCTCCCGCTCCCCGACGACCTGCACCCGGACCCCGCCACCCATCGGCGCATCGCCGAACGCTTCGCCCGCCTCGCCTTCGGCCACGACGGACCGTTCGCCCCGAAGAGCCGGTGACGCCGGCGCGGATCCGGCGTGTCACCCCGTTCCCGGGTTCCGGCGCCGGGGCCGGCCGGGAACGGGGTGGCCCGCCCCCTGTTCGGGACGGGGCCGGCGTCTCCTGTGTCCTCCGTACGACCGGTTACGAGGCGTCCACCAGGACGCGTCCGTCAGCCGGCACGCGCGGGGCGAGGCCGCCCGCGTAGGCGTACTCGACGCGGGACTGCTCGGCCGCGTTCGGTACGGCGTTCTTGCAGCTGATTCCGGCGCTGGATCCCGACATCAGCTGGGAGCAGGGGCCGGGCTTGGTGTCCGGCAGTCCCAGACTGTGACCGATCTCATGGGCGGCGATACGGGTCTTGTCGTGGCCCTGGGCGACTGCCTGGCTGCCCAGCTCCACCCGGGCCTGGCCGCCGGGCCGTACCGGGCCCAGTGTGGCCTGCGGCCAGCCGCTGGTGGCCACGATCTGTATCTCGGCGCGGGTGCCGGGGGCGACCTCCACCAGCTTGACGTTGTCGACGTTGGAGTTCCACGAGGCGACCCCCGCCGCGATCGCCGCCTCCCAGCCGCCGGCCCGGCTGTCGTCGTACCGGAGCGTGACCACCGCCGACGCGCCCTCCGCCACCGGGTCCGGCGCGGGAGCGGCCTGCGCCGCCGTAACCGTGGCCAGGGTGATCGCCGCGGCGACACCGACTGCCTTGAGCCATCTGGATTCCAGCATTGCTGTCCCTTCACTCTCATGGGGGGCTCGGCTCCGCGCGGAGCCGAGGGAGTGGGAGGACGGGCACCGCGAACCGCAGGAACACGCGGGCCGGTTGCCGATCCTCCCGGGGCCGCAGAACCTATGCCGCGATCGCAGCTTGATCATGCACCTGTCACACAATGAGGCCGGAAACGCACCCTGCCGGGATCTTCGGCCCGGGCTCTTCGTCCCATCGGGTCGCCTCCGCACCCCCGTCGCCCGGCGGCGTCGCCATCGGGGGCATGTTCCGTACCCTGAGGACATGCGCATGCGACCCACCCTGAGCTGGACCTCCACCGAGGAACCGCTGCCGGGCACCACGGACCTGGAGCCGGTCGTCGAGGCGTTGGCCGGTGGCGGTGTGCTGATCCTGAGCGGTGCGGGCATCTCCACGGAGTCGGGCATCCCCGACTACCGGGGTGAGGGCGGGAGCCTGAGCCGCCACACCCCGATGACCTACCAGGACTTCACCGCCGACGCCGGGGCCCGTCGCCGGTACTGGGCGCGCAGCCATCTCGGCTGGCGTACGTTCGGCCGCGCCCGGCCCAACGCCGGGCACCGGGCCGTGGCCGCGTTCGGGCGGCAGGGGCTCCTGTCGGGAGTGATCACCCAGAACGTCGACGGCCTGCACCAGGCCGCCGGCAGCGCGGACGCCGTGGACCTCCACGGCCGTCTGGACCGGGTCGTCTGTCTGTCCTGCGGCGCCTTCAGCCCCCGCCCCGAGCTGGCGCGGCGGCTGGAGGAGGCCAACGAGGGCTTCGCGCCGGTGGCCGCCTCGATGAACCCGGACGGGGACGCGGATCTCACGGACGAGCAGGTCGGGGACTTCCGTGTGGTGCCCTGTTCGGTCTGCGGCGGCGTACTCAAACCGGACGTGGTGTTCTTCGGCGAGTCCGTACCCCCGCGGCGGGTCGAGCACTGCCGCGCGCTGGTCCGCGGGGCGAGCGCCCTGCTGGTCCTGGGCTCCTCGCTGACGGTGATGTCCGGGCTCCGGTTCGTCCGCCAGGCCGAACGGGCGGGGATGCCGGTGCTGATCGTCAACAGGGACCCGACGCGGGGCGACCGGCACGCCCTGACCCGGATCGCTCTCCCGCTGGGCGACGCCCTCACCACCGCGGCCGGCCGGCTGGGCGTTTCCGTCGACGACGGGACGACGGGGACCGGACGAGGTGGCGGGGCGCCTTCGGGCTCTACCGGGCGAACTCCCTCAGGTCCTCCGCCAGCGAGCTGACGGCCGCGGGATTACGAGGGCTCTCGACCAGGTCCACATAGTCGAGCACCACGATCCGGTCGTTCAGGATCGCGGATACGCCGGCGAGCGGCTTGTAGGACTTCAGGAACCTCCGCTTCTCGTCCGCTCCGGTGTCGCCGTAGTCGTTGATGACGATGACCTCGGGGTCACGGTCGACCACGGTCTCCCAGCCCACCGTCGTCCAGCTGTCCTTGAGGTCCTTCATGATGTGGTCGCCGCCGGCCTTGGTGATGATGTCGTGCGGTCCGGCGTACGCGCCCGAGGTCAGCGGCTTGTCCTTCCCCTCGTCGTACAGGAAGACGCGAAGGCGGTCGCCGCCCTCGGCCGCCTTCGCCCGCGCGTCGGCGACCTCCGC
This sequence comes from Streptomyces sp. NPDC017520, assembly GCF_044329855.1. NCBI lineage: Bacteria > Bacillati > Actinomycetota > Actinomycetes > Kitasatosporales > Streptomycetaceae > Streptomyces > Streptomyces sp. NPDC017520. The sequence goes on along the minus strand of NZ_JBIRKB010000005.1, from coordinate 497,065 downwards.
GCGGAACGACGTGATGAGGGTGTCCGCCCGGTCCTCGACGTCGAAGATCTTTCCGAGGTTCCGCAGGTCGGTGTAGAGCGCTTCGAGCGGGGGCATGACTCCGCGGGCCTTGCCCTGCCCGTTGCGGCACGACTCGCTGAGCAGGTACGAGTCGATGCCCACCCGCTCCAGTTCGGCGGGGGTGAAACCCTCACCCTCGTTGAACCCGTAGTTCCAGCCGGCGAAGACCAGGTCGGCGCGGGCGTCGAGGACCAGTTCCTTGTTGATCCGCTTCTTGGAGAGCCACTTGGTCTTCCGGTAGCCGTCCTTCCAGGGGACGGACGTCATGTCGCCCTTGTCGTCGGGCATCACGTACCCGGCCATGTGGTCCTCGAGTCCGAGCGCGAACATGATCTCGGTGATACCGGTGTCGTTGGTGACGACGCGTCGCGGGGCCTTGTCGTACGTCTTCTTCTCCCCGCAGTTCTCGACGGTCACCGGGTAGTGGCGGTCGGTCCCGGACTCGACGGTCTTCCCGTCGGCCTGTGAGGTGACGTCCGCTCCACAGCCGGTGAGGACCAGGGCGGCCACGAGCACGAGGGCCGCGGGACGCAGGAGGTGGGGCATGGTGGTCGAGGCTCCTTCAGGAGGTGGGGCGGGCAGGGGGAAGGTCGAAGAGCAGTTGGAGCGCGCCGGTCTCCGGGTGTGCGACGCGGTGCGCCCGTACGCCGAAGACGTCGGCCAGCAGCTCGGTGGTCAGGACCGTGTGCGGGGCCCCGGAGGCGACGATCCGGCCGCTGTCGATGACGTGGACCAGGTCGCAGTGCAGGGCCGCCAGATTCAGGTCGTGCAGGGCGGTGAGCACGGTCAGGCCGCTGCCCCGGACCAGGGCGAGCACCTCCAACTGGTGGGCGATGTCCAGGTGGTTGGTGGGTTCGTCGAGCACCAGGACCCGGGGCTGCTGCGCGAGGGCCCGGGCGATCAGGACACGCTGCCGTTCACCGCCGGAGAGTGTGAGGAAGCCGCGTTTGGCCAGGTGTCCCGCACCGACCCCCGCCAGCGCCTCGTCGCAGAGGCGGCGGTCCTCGTCGGATGCCCGCGCCACCGGCCCCTGGTGCGGCAGCCGCCCCATGGCGACGATCTCGGCGACGGTGAAGTCGAATGCGGCGACCGCGTCCTGCGGAAGGGCCGCCAGTCGCCGGGCGCCTTCCCGTGTGCTCAGGACGTGCAGGTCCTCACCGCCGATCCTCACGGCGCCGGCCGAGGGGCGCAGGGCCCGGTAGACACAGCGCAACAGGGTCGACTTCCCGCTGCCGTTGGGACCGACCAGGCCGACGAGCTGACCGTCGGCCGCGCCCAGGGTGACCTGGTCCACCAGCCGGGCGCCGGCGATCTCGACGGTCAGCGCGTCGATGTCGATCCGCATCAGATGCCTCCGAAGGAGTAGGCGCGCCGGCGCATGAGGAGGAGGAAGCAGGGAACGCCGATGACCGCGGTGAGGACGCCGACCGGCAGCTCGGCCGGCGCCAGCACCACGCGCGAGAGGATGTCCACCCAGATCAGCAGGACGGCTCCCGCCAGGGGGGCGACGGCCAGGAGCCTGCGGTGGTCCGCGCCGACCAGCATCCGTGCGGCGTGCGGGACCATCAGGCCGACGAAGCCGATCGCTCCGCTCACCGCGACGACCGCCCCGGTGACGGCCGCGGAGACGAGGAAGAGCTCCTTGCGCAGTCTCCCGGGATCGACCCCCAGTGCGGCGGCGGTCTCGTCCCCCATGGCAAGGGCGTTCAGGCGCCGTGCCGACCAGCCGAGGTGCGCGAGGCCGGCGAGCACCGCGCCGGCGGCGATCGGCACGGCGGCCCAGTTGGCCCCGCTCAGGCTGCCGAGCAGCCACATCATCGCGGAGCGGGCCGCTTCCCCGCGCTCGGCCGCGAACACCATGAACGTGGTGACGGCGGAGAACCCGTAGTACATCGCGGTCCCCGTCAGGACGAGCCGGAGCGGGGTCAGTCCGCGTTCGGTGCGGGCGATCGCGTACACGAGCAGCATGGCGAGGAGTGCGGAGAGGAACGCCGCCGTGGACAGGGCCCAGATGCCCAGCGCTCCCAAGGCGCCGAAGATGAGTACGGCGTTGGCGCCGACCGCCGCGCCCGAGGAGATGCCGAGGACGAACGGGTCGGCCAGCGCGTTGCGGACCATGGCCTGGACGGCGACGCCGATGGCGGACAGGCCGGCCCCGACGACGGCCGCCAGCACGGCTCGTGGCAGGCGGAGTTCCCAGACGATGGTGTAGGCCGGGACCTCGTCGGGGCCGATGGCCCCGCCGGTCAGCCCTGCCCCCAGGTAGCGCGTCACCTCCGCCCAGGAGAGCCCCGACGCCCCGAGCGCCGCCCCGCAGAAGAGGGAGAGGGGCAGGGCCGCGCACAGGCCGGCCAGGAGGAGGGGCAGGGGTAGGCGCCGGGGTGGCGCCGGTCCGGTGCCGACGTGCGCGGGGCGCGACGGCTTGGAGGGTATGCGGTCGACGGACGTGGCCACAGGCTGGTCGCTTTCGCCTCGGGCCGTGCGTCGCGCGATGAGGAGCGGCCCCGGACGGCGGCCGCCCCGCGCAGCGCCCATTCGCAGTCCACGGCGAATCGTCAGGAGCCTTCTCCGCCACGGGTGATCGGGCTCACGGAACGCGGGGGCTCCGTCTACCGTTGCGGGTCAGCGCCGGATTTCGACCGGACTTCCCCCGTGGCGGAACTCAGCCTAGCGCGTGCGTTCCCCCTCCCCCGGCGGAGGGGGAACGGCAGCGGCACGCGGAAGGCTCGGCCACCCGCCCCGAGGTGGCAGGGAGACCCGGACGTGTCCGGATGCCTCCACGGTGTTCACCAGCTGACGCGGGCCGCCACCGGGAGGTGGTCGCTGCCGGTCGCGGGCAGCAGCCACGAGCTCTCCGGCTCCACGCCCCGGACCAGGATCTGGTCGATCCGCACCACCGGGAAGGCGGCGGGCCAGCTGAAGCCGAACCCGTCGCCCGCCGCCTCCTGCGCCGATCGCATCCGCGAGGTGATGCCCGCGTACGCGCGGTCGTCCAGGGTGCCGTTCAGATCGCCGAGCAGCACCACCCGCTCGTTCCGCTCGGCGGCGACGGCCCGGCCGAGCGACCGCGCGCCGGCGTCCCGTTGGCCCGACGAGAGGCCCGCCCGGGGATTCACCCGTACGGACCCGAGGTGCGCCACGTACACCGCCAGAGGCCCACGGTCCGTGGCCACCGTGGTGCGCAGCCCCCGGTTGTACTCCAGCTTGACGTCGGCGGGCTTCGCGTCCCCCAGCGGCCCGGCGTCCATCGCTACGTCGACCGGGCGGGTGTCCGACAGCGGCCGCCTGCTCCACACGCCGACCGTGCCCAGCACCGTGTGGTGGGGGTACGTCGTCGCCAGCTCCTTCTCGTACGTCCTCCGGGCCGCCGGGTCCAGCTCCTCCAGTGCCAGCACGTCCGCACCGGAGGCGGCCAGGGCGCGTGCGGTGCCCGCCGCGTCGGGGTTGTCGGCGCCGACGTTGTGGCTGACCACGGTGAGGTCGCCGCCCGGGTGAGACTTGTCGGTGAGCAGCCCGCCGAAGAGGTTCAGCCACACGACGGCCGGCAGCAGCAGCGCGACGAGTGCGGGGACGGAGCGGCGCAGCAGCGCCCCGGCCAGCAGCACCGGGATGAACAGGCCGAACCACGGGAGGAAGGTCTCCACCAGGCTGCCGAGGTTCCCGATCCGGTTCGGGATGCTCGCGTGCAGCAGCAGGAACAGGCCCAGCAGCAGCGCCGCCGCCGCGAGCACCCGGCCGCTCTTCCAGGGGCCGGTACTCGCGCCGGTGTGCCGGGGGCGGGTGCCCCCGGGGCCCGCGTCCCCGAGACCTGCGTCGCCCCGCCCGGGGCCGGCGGTCTCCGTGCCGCTCCGCGCCGTCCCGGCCGTGTCCACGTCCTCCTGTGCGGTGCCGGCCGTGTCCACGTCGCCCTGTGCGGTGCCGGCCGTGTCCGCCTGCGTCATCGCCTGTCCTCGCTCGCCGTCGGTCACTGTCGCATCCTGGGGTCCTCGGTGGGGTCGGCGTACCTGCGCGGGCAGCCCCGGTCGATCGCTTCCGTGCGCAGCTCGTCGTACCAGGGCAGTGGAGGAGGCAGGGGCGCCGGCTCCGAGGAGGGGACGGCGGACGGGGAGCGCGGTGAGGCCGAGACCGACGGGGCGTCCGTCGGTCTCAGCAGGAAGTGGCCGAGGGCTGCCGCGATCGCTGCCACGACGGCTACCGCGCCGACGACAAGGGGTCCGCGTGTCCGGTGGGGTGTCGTTCGTACTGACGGCGGTGGTCGAGTCATACCGCGAGTCAAGGCAGCGAGGTGTTGCCGAGCCGTATGCGGTTTTCGATACGCCGACGATAAGTGCCGGCTCGTAGCATCGGCCCATGCGCGTGCTGATCGTCGAGGACGAACCCTATCTGGCGGAGGCCGTCCGCGACGGCCTGCGTCTCGAAGCGATCGCGGCGGACATCGCGGGGGACGGGGACACCGCTCTGGAGCTGCTGAGCGTCAACACCTACGACATCGCCGTCCTGGACCGCGACGTCCCCGGGCCGTCCGGCGACGAGATCGCCGGACACATCGTCGCCTCCGGCAGTGGGATGCCGATCCTCATGCTCACGGCGGCCGACCGCCTCGACGACAAGGCTTCCGGGTTCGGGCTCGGCGCCGACGACTACCTCACGAAACCCTTCGATCTCCGGGAGCTCGTGCTCAGGCTCAGAGCGCTCGACCGCAGACGCGCCCACAGCAGACCGCCCGTACGGGAGATCGCGGGTCTGCGGCTGGACGCCTTCCGCCGGGAGGTCTACCGGGACGGCCGCTACGTCGCGCTGACCAGAAAGCAGTTCGCGGTCCTCGATGTCCTCGTCGCCGCCGACGGCGGTGTCGTCAGCGCCGAAGAGCTCCTGGAACGCGCGTGGGACGAGAACGCCGACCCGTTCACCAACGCCGTACGCATCACCGTCTCGGCCCTGCGCAAGCGCCTCGGCGAACCGTGGATCATCGCCACCGTGCCGGGCGTCGGCTACCGCATCGGCACGGTATCCGGCCCCGGTCGCGGCGACGGAGGGGACCGTGGCTAGGCGGCCCGGGTTGAGCGTCCGCCTCAAGCTCACCCTCAGCTACGCCGGATTCCTCATGGTCGCCGGCGTCCTGCTGCTCACAGCGGTGTGGGTGTTCCTCCTGGAGTACGTTCCCGACGACTGGGACAGGCGGATGCTCCACGAGAATCCCAACCGCCAGCTCCTCGCGTACACGTTCGCCCCGGCGGCGGCCACCGTACTGGCGGTCCTCCTCGTCCTCGGCCTCCTGGGAGGATGGGTCCTAGCCGGCCGTATGCTCGCCCCTCTGACCCGGATCACCGACGCCACCCGCGCGGCCACGCACGGGTCGCTCTCCCACCGGATCCGGTTGCCGGGCCGCAGGGACGAGTTCCGGGAACTCGCCGACGCGTTCGACGCGATGCTCGCCCGGCTCGAAGCACACGTCGCCGAGCAGGAGAGGTTCGCGGCCAACGCCTCCCATGAGTTGCGCACCCCGCTGGCGATCTCGAAGACGCTTCTCGAGGTGGCCCGCACCGATCCGAACCGTGACACCGACGAGATCATCGACCGCCTGTACGCCGTCAACGGCAGGGCGATCGACCTCACCGAGGCGCTGCTCGTGCTCAGCCGCGCCGGCCGGCGATCCTTCACACGCGAACCCGTCGACCTGTCGCTCCTGGCGGAGGAGGCCACCGAGACCCTCCTCCCCCTCGCGGAGGAGCATGGCGTCACCGTCGAGACACGCGGCGAGATCGCCCCCGCGATCGGATCGCCGGCGCTCCTGCTGCAACTGATGACGAACCTCGTGCACAACGCGATCGTCCACAATCTGCCCGACCGGGGAACGGTCCGGGTCACCACCGGCCTCCGCCACGAGACCGTGGTGCTCACGGTCGAGAACACCGGGGCGAAGGTCACCCCGCAGCTGGCGGCGACGCTCACCGAACCGTTCCGGCGCGGAGCCGAACGGCTGCGCACCCACCACGCGGGGATCGGGCTCGGCCTGGCCATCGTCAAGTCCATCACCGGCGCGCACGACGGAACGCTCACCCTCACCCCGCACCCGGACGGCGGGCTGCGCATCACGGTGGAACTCCCCGCGACGGCCCCGCCCGCCGACGGGGTCCGGACGGCGTACGGCAGGATGGAGCCATGAGCGTAGTCAAGATCAATGTGCTGACCGTCCCCCAGGAACAACGCGAGACGCTGGAGAAGCGCTTCGCTTCCCGGGCCCATGCCGTGGAGAGCTCCGACGGATTCGAGTGGTTCGAGCTGCTCCGGCCCGTCGAGGGCACGGACGACTACCTCGTCTACACCCGCTGGCGTGACGAGGCCTCCTTCCAGGCGTGGATGGAGGGGCCGATGAAGGCGGCCCATCAGGGCGGCGACGCCGGGAGTGGTGAGCGCCCCAAGCCGGCGGCCGGCGGGTCCACGGTGTGGTCCTTCGAGGTCGTGCAGCAGGCCGCACCGACCGGCGCGTAGCCGAGCGGGCGCAGCTGGGTGGCCTGCCCGGTCCGGCCCGCGTGGCCGGCCGGGCAGGTCTCTGCCGTCTGGGTCCGGACGGGACGGCGGTCGACCGCCGGCAGCCGGGTCAGGCCGGTGTCCCGCGTGATGCGGTCGACGGTCCCGGCCAGGATGCCGTCGGGACCGATCACGGTCTCGAAACCGTCGGGCAGCACGTCGCGGGGGCGGTACCGGTCCCGCGGTTGGTTCTCGTCGACGTCGTCGGCGATCGGCTCGGTGGCGTGCCGGGCCCCGGTCCCGGCGAAGGGGACGTCCAGGTAGTACCCGTGGGTCGGACCCCGGTGGTCGGCGCGCAGCCGGGCGAGCAAGCTGTCGCGGAGACCGGCCGCCACACTCGGCTTCCCCGAGGCGCTGTCGCCGCGCAGGACGATCAGCCGCGTCTCCTCGGTCCCCGCGTTCCCGGCGGACAGGCCAGCCGCTGCCGGGCCCGGCCCGGGCCTGAACCGAAGCCCTTCCCGTCGGGTCACTCCCAGGGTGCATGCGCTCTCCTCCCGGCGGCTGATTCCCCGCGACCCGCGCGTTTCTAAGATCATTCTCCGAGGAAACGGACCGACGGACCGGTGGAGCACGACATGACACTGCTGGATGTACTACTGGACGCGGTGCGTGAGGCTCCCGGGCAGGTCGTCGTGCATGTCCGCGGCGACGGCGGCGAGCTGACGGTCAGTCTGCGCGAACTCCTGGACGAATCCCTCCGTGTGGCGGGGGGCTTCCGGCAGGCGGGGGTGGCGCCAGGGACCTGTGTGCCGCTGCTCGCCGACCGCAGCGAGGATTTCCAGCCGATGTTCTGGGGGGCGGTGGCGGCCGGTCTCGTTCCGGTTCCGCTGGCGCCGGACGCCCGGCGGGTGCTCCCGGTCTGGGAGCACCTGGGGCGGCCGCCTGTGGTCGTGGACGCCTCGACCGCGTCGCTTACCGGTGAACTCCCCGACGCCGTGCGCGCCCTGTCCCTCGATGCCCTTCGGGAGGGGCCCGTTCTGCGGGAGCCTGTCGCCGCCGGGCTCGACGACGTCGCGTTCGTGCAGTTCTCCTCGGGAAGCACCGGCGCCCCCAAGGGGGTGGAGGTGACACATGGCGCGGTGCTGGCCAACCTGGAGCAGATACGGGCCGCCTCGGCGCTGGGCCCCGACGACGTGGTGGTCAGCTGGATGCCGTACTTCCACGACATGGGGCTCATCGGTACCCACCTCGCTCCGCTGGCCGCCCGGGCCAGGCAGGTCAAGATCGGTCCGCTGTCCTTCGCCAAGCGGCCCCGCCTGTGGTTCGAGGTGGCGGCCCGGCACCGGGCCACGGTGCTGTCCGCGGCCAACTTCGCCCTGGCGCTGGCCGTACGCCGTGTGCCCGAGGAGGTCCTGGCCCGGCTGGACCTCTCGTCCGTGCGGCTGATCCTGGTCGGGGCCGAGCCGATCGCGCCCGCCGTGTGGCGTGCCTTCGCCGACAGGACCCGCCCGTCGGGGCTGGACCCGGCGGCGGCCCAGCCGGTTTACGGCCTGGCGGAGGCGACGCTGGCGGTGACCTTCCCGCCGCCGGGGGAGGTGGCCGTGCCCCTGGTCCTGGACCGGGCGTCGTTGAGCCGTGGAGTGGCGGTCGACGCCGAACCGGGCGAAGGGGCCGTCGAGTTGATGGACGTCGGGCGGCCGGTGGCGGGCTGCTCCGTGCGCGTCGTCGACGACGCGGGCACCGTCCTCGGGGACCGGCGGACCGGGCACATCATGGTGAGCGGGCCCCAGCTCGCCCGTGGCTACCACGGCCTTTCCGGCGCGAGCGCGGAGGTGTTCGCCGGGGGGTGGCTCCGCACCGGTGATCTCGGGTTCCTGCGGGACGGCCGGCTGTGCGTCACGGGCCGGCACAAGGACGTGCTGTTCCTCAACGGCCGCACCTTCCACGCCACGGACATGGAGGAGGTCGCGGCCGCGACACCCGGGCTGCCTCCCGGCGCCCCGGCGGTGGTCGGGTCGACCGACCCGGTCACCGGTGCGGAGCGCGTCGTGGTGTTCGTCCCCTGGGCACGGCCCGGGCGCGAGGCGCCGGACGTACTCGAACGCGTCGCGGCCCGGGTGCGCGAGGCCCTGCTCCATGACGAGGTGCGGGTGCTGGCCCTGCCGCCGGGGGCGTTCCCCCGTACGACGAGCGGCAAGCTGCAACGTCGGCGGCTGCGGGAGCGTTTCGAGGAGGGCGCGTTCGGGACCGGTGACGGTGGTGGTGTTCCGCCCGGACCGCCCGGACCGCCCGGACCTGCGGCGGAACCCCACGCGAAGGCACCCCGCACCCGCGCGGAGACCGTCGAGGTCGTGCGGCGGGCGTGGGCGCGGGTACTGGGCCGGCCCGCCGATTCGATCGGGGCGCACGAGCCGTTCGGGAGCCTCGGAGGGACGTCGCTCAAGGCCATGGAGGTGCTGGTGGCGCTGGAGGACGCCTTCGGTGTGACCCTGCCGCCGGCGGTCATCCGCGACCACGGCACCGTGGCCGCGCTGGCCGGTCACCTTCTGACGGTGGCGCCCGGTGCGGGGCCGTCCGACGCGGACGCCGCGGAGCGCGCCGCCCAGCGGACCGGAGGATCTGCCGCCGGGCCGGCCCCGGCGCTCCCCGGCCCCACCGACGCTGCCGCCACCGCTGCGGCCGTCATCGGGATGGCCTGCCGGTTCCCCGGCGCCGACACCCCCGAGGCCTTCTGGGACCTGCTCGTCGACGGGCACGACGCCGTCGCCCCCGTACCGCGTGGACGATGGGACGACGGCCAGGAGGACCCTTGGGAGGACCGGCCGGGGACGTCGGCGGCTCCAGCAGGTCCCGCAGCTCCGACAGCTCCGACGGCTCCGACGGCTCCGACAGCTCCCCGGAAGCGATGGGCCGCGCTGCTGGAGGACCCGGCCGCGTTCGACGCCGGCTACTTCGGCATCGGCGAGGACGAGGCACGCGCACTCGACCCGCAGGCCCGGCTCTTCCTCGAACTCGCGCACGAGGCGCTCGAACGTGCCGGCTACGCGGGGCCCCGTCGGCGCGGCCGCAGGATCGGTGTGTTCGCGGCGGTCGGGGACAGCCGCTACCGGGAGGTCCTGGAGCGGGCCACGGCCGACGGCTCCCCGCTGCCCGCCGCGCTCACCGGGAACCTGCCCGCGCTCGTCGCCGCCCGGGTCTCGCAGAGCCTCGACCTCGACGGTCCCGCACTCGCCGTGGACACCGCCTGCTCGTCGGGGCTGGTGGCTCTGCACCTGGCCCGGCGCAGCCTCCTGGACGGCGAGTGCGACCTCGCCGTCGTCGGCGGGGTCAACCTCCACCTGACCTCAACCCCGCACCGGCTGCTGGAACAAGCGGGGGCCCTGTCCCCCACCGGGCGCAGCCGCGCCTTCAGCGCCGACGCCGACGGCTTCGTGCCCGGCGAGGGAGGCGCGGCCATCGTCCTGACGCGGCTCGACGCCGCCCGCCGCGCGGACGATCAGGTGCTCGCGGTGGTCCGGGGCACGGCCGTCAACAACGACGGCCGGTCGATGAGCCTCATGGCGCCCAACCCGCTGCGGCAGCGCGAGGTCATCATCCGGGCGTACGAGGCGGCGGGGGTCGATCCCGCCTCGGTGACCTACGTGGAGGCCCACGGCACCGGCACGGCCGTGGGCGATCCGATCGAGCTGCGTTCGCTGGCCCACGCGTTCCCCCTACGCACCGGCGGCGAACCGCGGTTGGTCGGCTCGGTGAAGACCAACATCGGGCATCTGCTGAACGCCGCCGCACTTCCCGCGCTGGTGAAGGTCGTCCTGGCCCTGGGCCACCGCAGGCTGCCGCCGTCGCTGCACCATGCCCCGGCCTCGCCGGGCCTCGCCCCCGCGGGCTTCTCCGTGGCGACCGAGGCCCGGGACTGGACGTCGTCCGCCGGGCCCCTCGTCGCGGGGATCAACGCGTTCGGTTTCGGCGGCACCAACGCCCATGCCGTTCTCGAACAGGCCCCGCCCCCGGCCGCCCCGGGCTCGCCTCCTCCGGGTGTCGCGCGTGAAGTCACGGCCGACGGGCCTCACTTGCTGACCCTGTCGGCGCGCAGTCCGGGCGCGCTGCGGGACGCGGTGACCCGGCTCGCCACCCATCTGGAAAGCAGTCCGCGGCTGCGCGAGGGCGATGTCTGCCGCACCGCGAGCTCGTCCCGGGACGAGGGGCCCCACCGGCTCGCCGTCGTCGCCGACGGTGATCTGCGGGAGCGGCTCGCCGCCATCGCCGCCGCCGCGACAGGAGCATCGGGCGGGCAGCAGGTCGGGAGCCTCGTCCGTTCCCGGCCGCGGGTGGTCTTCCTGTTCCCCGGGCAGGGCTCGCGGTTCCCCGGCCAGGACCGGGCGCTGTACCGGACGGCGCAGGTGTTCCGGGAGACGTTCGACGAGGCGTCCGCTCTCCTCGGGCCCGTGTGCGGGCGGTCCCTGCTGGACTGGGCACTCGATCCGGAGGTGGACCCCACCGCCGGGGCCTCGACGGAGAAGGCGCAACCGCTCCTCGTCGCCTCCGGGGTGGCGCTCGCCCGTCAGTTGCGGGCCTGGGGCGTGGAGCCCGACGCGGTCGCCGGGCACAGTGTCGGAGAGATCACCGCCGCCTGCGTCAGCGGGGCGCTGACCCTCCGGGAGGCGGTGCGGTTCGCGACCGAACGCGGCCGTCTCATGGGCGCGTTCACCGAGCCCGGGGCCATGATCGCCGTCCGCGGGGGTGAGGAAGCCGTCGCCGCGGCGGTGGCCGAGTCCGACGGAGCGCTCGCCGTGGCCGCGTACAACGGTCCCGGGCTCCAGGTCCTCTCCGGGGGCGTCCGCGCGGTGGAGCGCGCTGCCGCCGGCCTCGAAGCCCTGGGCGTCCCCACCCGTCGCCTGCGGGTCTCCCGGGCCTTCCACTCACCGCTGATGCGGCCGGTGGCGGACCGGATCGCCGAGGCGGCCCGTGCGTTGACCCCGCAGGTCCCGTCCGTCCCCCTGATGAGCACCGTCACCGCCGAGTGGCAGCCGGTCCTGGGCCCCGGGTACCTGCGTGAGCACGCCGAGCGTCCCGTGCTGTTCGGGGCGGCCGTGGAACGCCTGGCCCGGGAGGGGTACGACACGTTCGTGGAGGTCGGCCACGGCGCGATGCTGTCGGGTGCGGTCCGCGCGGCGACGGAGGTGTACGCGGCGGCAGGCACGGGAGGGCCCGGAGCTTCCGGAACATCCGGGACATCCAGAACATCCGGAGCCACTGACGCCCCCGGCGCCTCCGGTGGCACGACGACGGTGGTGTGCGCCCTGCCGGGACGTTCCGGTGGCCGCAGCACGGATACCGAACGGTTCGCCGATGACCGGCACGTCGGGCGCGGGGCCCTGCTGGGAACCATCGGCCGCCTGTGGTCGCACGGCGTGCCGCTGGACCGTACGGCGCTCGACGCGGAGCACCAGGGGGTTCCCCTGCCCACCTATCCTTTCCAGCGCCGCCGGTACTGGGCCGAACCGCCCGCGAACCCGCTGCTGCACCGGGTCCTGTGGGAGGACGCCGCGCTGCCCGGGCAGGCGGCGGCAGCCGTACGTTCGGTGCTGCTGACAGGTCCCGACCCCGCGTACGTCGCCGGCCTCGCCTCGCAGCTCTCCGCCGAGGGCGTCCGGATGCACGAAACGGGCGACGGGCCGCCGGACGCCGTGGTCCTGGTGACGGGTCCGGCTCCCGGCCAGGACACCGCGGACGCGCTCGGCCGGGCCCAGGACGCCGCGCTGGCCGCCTTCGGTGAGGCCCTCGCACGGTTCGACGAGGCAGGCGCTGACCGGCTGCTGGTGCTGACCGAGGACGTCCACGCCACGGGGGCCGTACGGGAAAGGCCGCGGCCTGCCCATGCCGTCCTCGGCGGGCTGCTGCTGGCGCTGCCGCAGGAGACTCCGGGCGCTTCGGCCACCGCTCTCGACCTCTGCTCGCTGGACACCCCCTCCCAGCGGCTGACCGCCGTGCTGGCCGAACTCGCCGCACTGGCGTCGGCGGGCGGCAGCACCCCGGGCAGGTCCGCCACCGTCGCCTGGCGCGCCGGGCGCAGGCTCACCCGCCGTTTCGCACCGCTGCCGAGCGGCGCCGCCGCACCTGCGGGGGTGACGCGGTCACCGCTGCCGCCCGACGGTACCTACCTCATCACCGGGGGCGGCGGCGGGATCGGTGCCGCGCTCGCCCGGGACCTCGCCGGGCGGGGCCGGCCGACCCTCGTGCTCGCCGGGCGCTCCCCCCGTCCGCCCGTGGGGTTGGCCGAGGAGCTCCGTTCGCTGGGCGCCACCGTGCACTACCGCGTGGCCGACGTCTCGGTGGAGCAGGACGTCGACGCGCTCCTCTCCGGTCTCCCCCGCCTCGACGGCCTCTTCCACGCTGCGGGGACTGTGCGTCCCGGCACCCTGCGTGACCGGCGTGCCAAGGAGACGGCGGAGGCCCTGGCAGCCAAGACCCGGGGCAGCCTGCTGCTCTCGCTGGCCCTGCGCCGGCACGGGCTCGACCCGGCGGTCCGTGTCGCGTGCTCCTCCGTCAGCGCCGTGCTGCCCGGACTGGCGGGAGCGCTGGGCGACTACGCCGGCGCCAACGCCTTCCTCGACGCGTTCGCCGCGTCGGAACGGCACGCGGGCAGGCCCTGGCAGTCGGTGAACCTCGCGGCACTCGCCGGTACGGGCATGGCGGCGGCCCTCGGAACCGAGGCAGGAGGCGGCTCCGCCACCGTACCGAGCGCCGGGGGCGGGCCCATCGCCCCGCATCCCGCGCTGGCGGCGCTCCGCACGGCCTGCGGCGTCGACGCGGCGCAGTTGCTGCTCGCCGACCTGACGCCGTCCCCGCCGCCCGCGGTCAGGGCGAACCCGACCGCTCCGGCGGCAGCCACGGGCACAGGCCCCTCCACGGAATCCGCAGCGGAACCGCCCACCTCGGGCCGGGCACCGCGCACCACGGTGAACAGCGGTACGCGGGCGGGAGCCGGGCCCCGTACCGATACCGGCAGCGGTACCGCGGCGTTGCTCCGGGGGCTGCTGGCCTCGGCGCTGCGACTGCCTGCCGCCGGAGTCCCTGACGACGAGCCGTTTCTCGCTCTCGGCCTCGACTCGCTCGCCGCCGTCGACCTCGTCAGGCAGCTCGAACGGGAGCTGGGCAGGCCGCTGCCCGCCACGCTCTTCTTCGAGTACCGCACGGTCGCCGAACTGGCCGCCCACCTCGACACCACGCCCTCCCCCGAATCGCCGGCCGGCTCCTCCCGCTCGTTCTTCTTCCCCTCGCCCACCCCGCCTCCCGTGCCGGACGGGGTCGCCTTCCCGCTCACCCCCGTCCAACTGGCCCTGCACACCAGCAGTCGGCTCCACCCGGAGGTCCCGGCTCACGGATTCGTCCGCCAGACCGTCCGAGGGCCCCTGGACACCCGGCTCCTGGGCCAGGCACTCGCCGCGCTCGCCGACCGGCACACCATGCTCCGGATCCGGATCGAGAGCACCGGAAGCTCCGGAGACACCGGGAGCACCGGAAGCACCGGCCACACGGGAAGCACCGGCCACGGGATCGGCGACGGGATCGGCTCGGCGACACCGGGGCAGTACGTCGCGCCGCCCACCGCGCTGTCCCGCTGGTACGAGGTCCGCGAGCTGACCGGCCGAATCGAAGAGGTCGAAACGGCGTTGTGCAACCGGTCGTTCGACCTCGCGGCCGAGCCTCCCGTGCGGGCGCTCCTCGCCCGGGAGAGCCCTGAGCTCTCCCATCTGGTGCTGGTGATCCACCACGCGGCCGGCGACGGGTACAGCCTCAACGTCCTCGCCGGAGAACTCTGGTCGCTCTACACCGCCCTCGCCGGCGGGCACGCACCGACGCTGCCCCCGCTCGGCACCGACTTCGCGCGGTACGCGGCCGCCACCGCCGATGAGCGGTCCGCCACGGACGGCACGGGGACCCTCGCCGCCGACCGGCTGTACTGGTCGGGGCGGCTCGCCTCCCGGGGCGAACCGCTGCGACTGCCGTACGACGGTGATCCGAGCGCCCTGCCCGCGGCGCCGATGACCACGCACCAGAGCGCCCTCGCCCCGGTGCCGACCGGCGTGTTGGAGCAGCGGGCCGCCGCTCATGGGGTGAGCCTCTTCCAGCTGCTGCTCGCCGTGCACGTGCGCTGTCTGGCCCGCTGGAGCGGGCAGCGGGAGATCGCGGTCAACGTCGCCCGCGCCCGGCGGGACGACCGCGTGCCGGGCCTGGACCGGCTCGTGGGGCCTCTCGCCGACACCCTGCCCCTGCTGTGCGTGACGGACCCGGACGAGTCGGTGGGGGCCCTGGCCGAGCGGCTGGCGGGGATCTGGCTGGAGAGCGAGCGGCACGCGAGCCTCACCGGCCTGGACCTGGCACGGCTGCTGCCGGCGGACCCGTCCGGGGCCGGCCCCCGGACGGTGAGCCCGGCCGGCTTCAGCTTCTCGCGCTTCCCCGCCGCTCTCGACGGGCGTTGTCCGGTGAGCGTGCGGCCGACGGCGGCCGGCACCGCCACCGCCGCGACCCGCCTGAGCCTGCTGTGCTGGCAGGACGAGGCGGTCCTGCGCTTCTCGTGGAACTTCCCCGTCCGGCTCTTCGACCCGGCGACGGTGGCACGCCTGGACCGGGACTTCCACGACGAGTTGGCCGCGCTCGTCGAGCCTCGGCCGGCCCTCCCGGCGGCCTTGGAGCCCATGCCGGTCCACGACACCGGATCCGGATCCGCCACGCTCGTGCGTCGGCTGGTCGAGCGGTTCCGGGCCGCCCCGGACGCGGTCGCCGTCGACACCGGATCCGCCACCCTGACGTACGCCGAACTCGACCGCGCCTCCCATGCCCTCGCGGCCTCTCTCCTGGCCCGCGGCGTCACCCCGGGAAGCCTCGTCGGGCTCCTCACCGAACCCGGCGCCGACACCGTCGTCTCGGTCGTCGCGGCCCTGCGCGCCGGGGCGGGCTGGGTTCCGCTGGACCCCGGCCACCCGACCGCGCGGCTGACGGACCAGCTCACGCGCTCGGGCGCCCGTACGGTGCTCTGCCACGCCGCCACCCGGGCGGTGGGGGAAGCGCTCGGTGACGTAGCCCTGGTGCACGTCGACGCTTCGGCACCGCCGTACCGGGGTGCGGCGGCTCCCGGGCCCGCCGCGGGCCCGGACCGTGTCGTGGGCCCCCTCCCGTCACCGGGCGAACTTCCCGCCCCCGACGGCCCGGTCGACGCCGACGACATCGCGTACGTGATCTTCACTTCCGGATCCACCGGCCGGCCCAAGGCCGTGCCCATCACCCACCGGTCGATGGAGAACTACCTCGACTGGGCGATCGGCACCTTCGGGTACGACGAGCACGACCGGCTCGCCCAGACCGCGTCGTCCTGCTTCGACGCCTCCGTCCGCCAGCTCCTCGCCCCCCTGCTCGTCGGCGCCACCGTGGTCACGGTGGCCTGGGACCTGCTGCGCGACCCCGACCGGCTGCTGACCCACGTCGTACGCAGTCGCATCACCGTATGGAGCTCCGTTCCCACCCTCTGGGAACAGCTCCTCAGCGCTTCCGAGGAACGCGTACGCAACGGCGCGCCGCCGCCGGACCTGTCCGCGCTCCGGTGGATCCATGTCGGCGGCGAGGCCCTGTCACCCGCCCACGTACGCCGCTGGTTCGACCTCTTCGGCGACGGCCTGCACATCGCCAACCTGTACGGCCCGACCGAGGCCACGATCAACACGACCTGCCACATCATCCGGGCCCGGCCAGACGACCAGGTCCGGCGGCTTCCCATCGGCCGTCCCGTCTCGGGCACGGAGGTGGAGGTCGTCGGCCCCGACGGGGAGCCCATGCGGCGCGGCGAGGCCGGTGAGCTCCTCATCTCCGGAGTCGGCCTCACCCCGGGCTACCTCGGCGAACCGGCCCTCACCGAGGCGGCGTTCACGGCCCGGCGCGGTCGCCGCTGGTACCGCAGTGGCGACCGGGTGCGGTGGACCGAGGACGGCGTCCTGGAATTCCTCGGCCGACTGGACGACCAGGTGAAGATCCGTGGCAACCGGGTCGAGCCGGGCGAGATCGAGGCGGTGCTCCAGACCCACCCGGACGTCACCCACGCCGTCGTCCTCGCCGAGGACGGACGCCTGACCGCCTTCGTGACACCGGGGCCCGGGGCCGCCGGAGCGGATGCCGTGGCGCTCCGGCTCCATCTCGCGGAGTCACTGCCCGCGTACATGGTCCCGTCCCGGATCACCCGCGTCGACAGGATGCCGCTCACCAGCACCGGCAAGATCGACCGGCGTGGGCTTCCGGCACTTCAGGAAGCGACCGAACCGGCCGGGGCGGACACGGACACCGGCATCGGCGCGCGTACGGGCGACGTCCGTACGCCGCCCCGTACGCCCACCGAAGTCCGGCTGGCCACCATCTGGACCGCTCTGCTCCAGGCCGAGAACGTGTGCCGTGAGGACGACTTCTTCGTCCTGGGCGGCGACTCCCTGCTCGTGCTAAAAGTGTTCGCCAGGCTGGAGAAGCAGGGTGGTCCGCTCCCCCGGCCGACCGTCATCTACCGCAACCGCACACTCGCGGCCCTCGCCTCCGCGGTGGACGCCGCGGCGAGCACAGCCGTCGCCCCTGGAGCGAATGCCGCAGCGGGGACCGTCATCGACCTCGCCGTCGATAGCGCGGGGGGCGCCGGAACCGCCCGGACACCCGATCCGGCCGTCGTTCCCCCGCCCTTCCCGCTGACCCCCACCCAGCGCGGCTTCCTGCTGGCCGAAGCCCTCGCCCCGGGCACCACATCGGCCTGGCTCACACGGTTGCGTCTGCACGGCCGCCTCGACACCGCTCGCTTCCAGAGCGCGGTGGACACGCTCGTCGGGCGCCACCCGATGCTCCGTACCGTCTTCCCCGCCGGGGCGCGCCCGGCCGTCCAGCAGGAGCTGCCGCCCTCACTGCGCCTGCCGGTCGACTTCGAGGTCCTCACCGACCCGGATCAGGTGGAGGAGCGGGTCACCACCGAACGGGCGCGCCGTTTCGAACCCTGGGCCTGGCCCCTGTTGCGCCTGCGGGTGCTCACCGTCGCTCCCGACGAGCACGTCCTGGTCGCCCACGCCCACCACATCATCGGCGACGGCTACAGCGCCGCACTCCTGGTACGGGAGCTGACGGCCGTGTACGACGCCCTGTCCAGCGGCGAAGAACCGGTGGCGGCCCCGCCGCGCAGCACCTTCCGCGACCACGCCCTCCAGCTCGCGGCGCGCACGGACGCCGCCACGGCGACGGCCCCCGGCAACACGGCTGGCAGAGACTCCGTCACCCGGGTCGCGTCACTTCGGCCGGGCGCCCCGACCGGCGAGGACCGGTGGGAGCGGCTGAGCGCGCCCTACCGGCCGCCCCTGCTCGCCGCCTGTGCGACCACCACCGGCACGCCTCCGGGCGACGCCGCCGGCCCGCTCTTCCACACCTGCGGGTTCACGGTCGACGCCGGCCGGGCGGAGGCGCTGCGCGGGCTCGCCGCGCGCAGCGGGTCGACCCTCCACGCCGCAGTGCTCACCGCCTACTACCGGGCCCTCGTGTCCGTCACGGGCCGGGCGGACCTGGTGCTCGGTATGGCGGTGAGCGGCCGGGACCACTCCCTGCCCGACGCACACCGGGTGTTCGGTCCCTTCGCCACCGCTGTTCCCCTGCGGCCGGCGGGTCCGGCGCCGGGGGCGGAGCGGTCCGACAGCGCCAGTTTCGAGGACGATCTGCGGCGCGTCGCCACCGAGGCCGCCGAGGCGCGAGCATACGAGGGGGCCGTGCCGCCGCTGTCCAACGGCCTGCCCCTGGCCTCGCAGTTCTTCTTCACCTATCTGGACTTCTCCGCCCTGGGTCCGGAGAGCGGCAGGACGCTGACGGTCGCCCGGGAGGGCGGCGACAGCGTGTTCACACCGCCGCCGGCCGGTACGGACGTGTTCCTGGCGGCCGGTCCGGACGGGGAGCGGCTGCGGATCACCGTCCGGGCGGCGGCGACGGCGTTCACCCCGGAGGCGCTGGCAGCGTTCACGGACGCGGTGCGCGACGGCCTGGCGCATGCGACGGCCCCGCCCGTGCGCGAGGCCGGCCGCCTCGGCACGCCGGGTGGGCCCGGCCGGGACGCGCGGATGGATGCCGCACTCATCGGCTATCTGCCGACCCCTGCCGACCTCGCCGGGCTGGCGGGTCTGCCGGAGGCGGCGCTGCCGCGCGAGCAGCTGCGGACCTTGCTGTTTCCGGACGGGCTGCCACGGCTTCTGGAGACGCTGAGTACGCCGCTGGGCCGTTCGGGCTTCGTCTGCGTCCCGCTGTTCGCGGACGAACTCGCCCCCGGCGACGGCCTGCTCGGACACACCACGCGGGGGGTGGAGCTCGCCTCGTCGCTCGGTGCGCGGGCCGTGTCCCTGGCGGGCATGATCCCTTCGCTCACGGGCTACGGATTCGACGTGCTGCGGGCCGTCGGCACGGCCGGAGCCGTCACGACTACCGCCGCCGCCGGTCCCGCCGTCACCACCGGTCACGCGGCGACCGTCGTGTCCGTCGTCAGGACCGTGCACGCGGCTCTCGACGCGACGGGGCAGCGACTGGGCTCTCTCACCGTCGCGTTCGTGGGGCTCGGCTCGATCGGCTCCTCCTCGCTGGAGTTGCTGCTCTCCCGGGCCCAGCAGCCGCCCGCCCGACTGCTGCTCTGTGACGTACCGGGCAGCGGGCCACGGCTGAAGGAGCTGGCCGAGAACCTTCTGGAACGCCGTCTCGTCGACCGCGTCGAGGTGGTCGAGTCGGCCCACGGTCTGCCCGACGCCGTGTACGACGCCCGCCTGATCGTCGCGGCGGTCAGCGGGGGCGGCGCACTCCTGGACATCGACCGTCTGGCACCGGGCACGACGGTGGTCGACGACTCGTTCCCGCACTGCTTCGACACGTCCCGTGCCATCGGCCGGATGGAACGGGCGAAGGACGTCCTGGTCGTGGGCGGCGGGCTGTTGAGCGCCGGCCCCGCGGAACGGCAGGTGGCCGAGGGCCTCCCGGCCGCCGCGGTGGCCGGATACCTCGCGCGGCCGATGGTGGCGGACACCATCGCGTCGTGCCGACTGGAGTCTCTTCTCCACGCCTCGGGTGCCGACGTGCCGCTCGTCCACGGTCCGGTCGACGCGGCCACCGGACTGGCCTACTGGGAAGCGGCGGAGGCGACCGGCATCCGCGCGGCCCCCCTCCACCTGCTCACCCGCACCGTCGACCCGGACATGTTCACGCGACGCCCTTGGAGTTCATGACCCTTTCCCCGTGCCGGATGTCGGTCGCAGTGCGTCGCGGGCCGTCGGGACGCGTTGTCAGTGGTCGGGATTAAGTTCGTTCATGTCCCGCCGCGACGGTGCGGACGTCCCCTTTCGCATGCATGGGAGTTGGCGCGTTGTCGGTCTGGGAGAAGTCGAGTACGGCGCGGGTGATGCCGCCCGCGCGGCCACGGAAGCTGGCCAAGGTGCCGTTCGTCGAACTGGCCGACGGGCGGTTGCAGGGAGTCGTCTCCAGCGGGTCCGACATCGGCCGGGTGTACGTGTCGTCCGTGGCGGCCCGGACGTACGCGTTCGCCTGCTCCACCAACAACAACCGGCCCTGCGGCGGCGCACGCGGCATGTTCTGCAAGCACATCCAGGCGCTCGTCGGCGAGGCGGTGCTGCAGTACGGTGCGGAGCGCGTCGCCCGCTACCTAGCGGTGGAGACCCCGGACGGGGAGCCCGACGCGCGGTCCCTCACCGCCGCCATGACCGCTGCGCGGCCCGTGCAGGGCGACTCCTCGTCCGCCGCCCAGGTGTTCAGCCGGTTCCTGCGGCAGCTGGCCTATCTCGAACTGGACACGGTCACGGCGCCGTTGCCGGAGATGCAGTGGTTCCCGCCGACGCGGGCGGTGGCCTGATGCGTGGCGACCTGTTGTCCGATTCGGTCGAGGGGCTCGACGAGGCGCTCGCCGCCGTGGACGCCTTCGACGAGGCGCTGGTGGCCGGTCTGCTGCGGCCGGGCCCCGCCCAGGCCGCGGCGGTGGCCGGGCTCGCCGACGCCGTCGCCGGGACCCCGCTGGCCGCGCGGGTCGCGGAGGCGGCCGACCGGGCGACGGCCGGGGCCGCCGGTGAGGAACACTTCGTGGCACTCGCCGCCGCCCGCTGCGCGCTGCTCGGCTCCGTGCACGACGCCCTGACCCAGCGGATCGACGAGGCCATCGGCCGGCCCGCCGCCGAGGACGGGGCGGGGGGACCCCGGCCGGCGTCCGCCGTGGCGGACCCCGCGTCGAACCTCCTCGCGGCGTCCCGTAGTTGGCTGTGCGACCTCGCCCGCGGCGGCTGGCGGGGCATCGACCACGAGCTGGTCGCCGGAGCCGCGCCGGTGGTCTCCGCGATGTTGCCCGATCCGGTCCTGCGTCGTCGGGCGACGCTGCTCGACGGGTTCGCCGCCGAGCTCGCGGCGTCCTGCCCCGGGGCGACCCTGGAGCGCGTGCCGGTGCGCCGCTGGGCCGACCTGTGGTCACGCGCTCTGCTGTTGACCGTGCCCGGCTCCGCCGGGGACGGTTCCGTCACGCCGGTGACCGGTCGCCTGTTGCCGCTCGGCGTCGATGTGCAGGAGCACGCGACGGCCGTACAGGCCCAGGTCCACGCCGTGTTGGAACCGGCGGACGGAGGCGCGCCGCGTCTGGTGCGCGCCGGGGTGTCGGCGCCCAAGCCCGACACGGTCGTCGGGGCGGGGCTCTGGCAGCTGCTGCGCCCCCGCATGTCCTTGCTCGGCGCCGTGAGCGAGGGCCGCTCGATGGAGCTGGACGCCATGCCGGTGACCGCCGAGGGAGATCTGCTCTGGGACGACGGGTGCGCCCGCCCGGGTGAGCCCGCCGACGCCTTCGCCACCGCGCGCGTGATGCTGTCCACCGCGATCGCCGCCCGCGTCGCACCGCTGGACCGCCATCCCGTCCGGATCGCCGTACCGGTGCTGCTGGAGGGGTACACCGTCGGGAGCGAGGAGGACCGGCTCGTGTTCGATCTGGCGGGATGGCCTCTGGCCGTCGACACCGACCGGGTGCCCGCCGCCGGTCCGCTGACACCCGAGGCGGTCGCGGCCTCCCACTCCTGTGTCGGGCTGCTGCGCTGGGATGCCGGGGAGTTCCTCCTCCAGCCGCTCGCGGTCGAGGCGACCGTGCGGAAGAAGGCCGTCGCCGCCCACGCCGGGGCGTGGGCGGGCGGTACCACCGACAAGGCCGGTGTCCGGGCGGAGAAGGCCGCCACCGACGCCGTCGCCGTGCTGCGCGAGCGCGCCGGAAAGCTGTTGCGGAAATGACCGAGGAGCTCACCGGGCAGCCGCCCGGTCCCGCCGCGCCCGGCTCGTCCCCCGCCGGCCCCGACCCGTACGACAACCGCCGTCAGGTGCTGTACTGGCGTCTCCTGGCCCGTCTTTTCGACGGGGAGGAGCAGCCCGCGCTGGAGTCGGCGAGCCTGGGGGTGGTCGAGGACATCGGGCTGCCGTCCGCGCTGCTGGATCCCGGGACGTCGCTCGACTCCGTCGTGCAACGCCATCCGGAGCTGGCCGCCGAGTTCGACGGTCTGATGACAGCGGACGACGGAGCGGCCGGCGACCGCGACCGGGCGGCGGAGGTACGGCGTGCCGCACTGGTTTCGAAGGTGCTGCTCAATGTCTTCGCGACGGGTTCGAGCACGGTGACCGCCGAGCAGCTGGCGCGCTGGCAGTCCGACGCGGGCTGGCTGGAGCGTGCGCTGGGCGGCCCGCCCGGCGGGCTTCGCGGCGGGCGGGCGGCGGGCGCGGGCCTGGACGCCGGAGGCCTCGGGCCCGAGCTGGCGGCGATCGAGGCCGATCTCGTGGGGCGCATGCGGCTGCGGGAGGTGCTGGCCGACCCTGCGCTGGCCGCGCGGCTGACGCCCAGCATGTCGCTGATCGAGCAGCTGCTGCGGGACAAGGGCAATCTGTCGGGTGTGGCCCTCGCCAACGCCAAGTCGCTGATCCGCCGTTACGTCGACGAGGTGGCCGAGGTGCTGCGTACGCAGGTGGAGAAGGCGTCCGTCGGCGAGCTGGACCGTTCGGTGCCGCCCAAGCGCGTCTTCCGCAATCTCGACCTGGACCGCACGATCTGGAAGAACCTCACCAACTGGAGCCCGGAGGAGGAGCGGCTCTACGTCGATCGCCTCTACTACCGGCACACCGTCCGCAGGACGACGCCGCAGCGGCTGATCGTCGTGGTGGACCAGTCCGGCTCCATGGTCGACTCAATGGTGAACTGCACCGTCCTCGCCTCCATCTTCGCCGGGCTGCCGAAGGTGGACGTCCACCTCATCGCCTACGACACCCGCTCGATCGACCTCACGCCGTGGGTGCACGACCCGTTCGACGTACTGCTGCGCACGAATCTCGGTGGCGGGAACGACGGCCCCGTCGCGATGGCGATGGCCCGCCCGAAGATTGCCGAGCCGAAGAGCACCGTCATGGTCTGGATCTCGGACTTCTACGAGTTCGACCGCTCCCAGCCGCTGTTCGAAGGCATCGAGGCCGTTCACCGTTCCGGGGTGAAGTTCATCCCCGTCGGCTCGGTGACCAGCTCCGGACGGCAGGAGGTCAATCCCTGGTTCCGGGAGCGGTTCAAGGCCCTGGGCACGCCCGTGGTCTCCGGGCATGTGAACAAGCTCGTGCACGAGCTGAAGACGTTCCTGACCTGAGGCCCTCGGGGCGGGGCCGCCCTCCCGCCCGCCCGGCGCTGCCTCTCCTCGCCCCCTTTCCTCTTCCGCACTTCCCACCTGTCCAGAAAGGCCTTCTGATGTCCGACGTGTTGCGCGCCCCCGCCGAGACCAAGTACGCGGAGGAGCTCGACTGGCTGGAGTCGATCGACGACAGCCCCAAGCCGTTCTCCTGGCGGCTGTCCCCGAAGATGGTCCGGTTGTTCATCCTGGGGTCCGAGCGCGCCGACGGCCTGGACCGCGAGATCTCGCAGAAGTGGTTCGGCGACCGGAGCTTCGTCGAACGCTCGATCGTCACTCTCGCCTCGGACCGCGGTCTGCTGCTGATAGGCGACCCCGGCACCGGCAAGAGCTGGCTGGCGGAGCTGCTGTCCGCCGCGATCTCCCGCAACTCCACGCTGGTGGTGCAGGGCACGGCCGGCACGACCGAGGACCACATCAAGTACTCGTGGAACGTGTCCATGGTCATCGCCAAGGGGCAGTCGCGTGAGTCGATGATCCCGTCGCCGATCATGACCGCGATGGAGACGGGAGCCATCGGCCGCTTCGAGGAACTGACCCGTTCCACCAGCGACGTACAGGACGCGCTGATCTCGATCCTCTCGGAGAAGTACATCTCCGTTCCCGAGCTGCAGAGCGACGGCACGGACGCGGGCGACAACATCGTCTTCGCCAGGCCGGGCTTTTCGATCATCGCGACCGCCAACAGCCGCGACCGGGGCGTCAACGACTTGTCGTCCGCGTTGAAGCGCCGCTTCAACTTCGTCCGCATCCCGGTCGTGACGAACAGGAAGAGCGAGGCGGAGATCGTCCGCTTCCGCACGGAGGAGCTGCTGCGCCGCCACGCGATCGACCTGGACGTGCCGCCGACGCTGCTCGACATCCTTCTCCGGAGCTTCGCCGATCTGCGGGCCTCGGCCGCCGCCGCGGGCAGCGACGACGAGAAGCTGGAGTCCGCGCTGTCGACGGCGGAGCAGATCGGCGTGCTGGAGGATGCCGTCCTGCACAGCAACTTCTTCGGCGAGAGCACGCTCACCGCCCGGACCCTCGCCTCCTCGCTGGTCGGCTCGCTCGCCCGGCGGGACCCGGAGGACCTGGCCATCTTCAACAAGTATCTGCACGGCGTCGTCGAGCCGCGCAGCAAGGAGGAGGGCGGCTCGTGGCCGGAGTTCCTGGACGGCGGCCGTGACACGATCGCCACGCTGTCATGAGCGGGTCCCCCACGAACGGCCCCGGGGAAACGTCGTTCGCGGCGCTGCGCGGGCAGCTGCACGAAGCCGCCACCGCCTTCGCCGACGGGCCCGACGCACTGGAGGGCATCCTCCTCGGCATGGTCGACGACGTCGACCGGGCGGTGCGCGAGCCGCTGGAGATCTTCCCGGTCTGCCACCACTCGCCCGCCTCCGCCCTCGCCATGGCCCGCCGGCTGCGCGAGAAGCAGCCCAAGGTCGTCTATCTGGAGCTGTGCGAGGACATGGCGCCGCTCCTCGGCGAGCTGCGCAACTGCCGCCTGCCGGTGGCGGTCCAGGCGTTCGCGAGCGACATCGACGGGTTCCCCGCCGAGTGGGCCCCGCTGTCGGTCGTCGCCCCGATCACCGAGGCCTCCGCCGAGTACCAGGCCATCGCGTACGCCCTCGACACCCCGGGCGTCGAGCTGGTCCTCGTCGACCGGTCCTCCGACCACGTCTTCCAGTGGGACGGCCGGCACGGCGAGCCCGACCCCGAGGGGGCGCCCGGTCCTGCGGACGGGTCTCCGGAGCCCGAAGCGGCGCTGCACGGTGAGGCGGTCGGCGTGGAGATCGGTGACCTGCGGCCCCGCTTCGCGGAGCTGGAGGAGCATCTGCTGCGCCACGGCAAGGTGCGCCACTGGTCGGAGTGGTGGCACCAGTACGTCGAGATCCCGCTCGGCGACAGCGACCACGCCGCCTATCGCCAGGTCATGTTCCTCGTCGGCAGCCTGTTCCGGCGGCTCGCCCCCGGCGACGGGGAGCGGCTCCGGGTGGACGAGGACCGCGAGCGGTACATGTGGACCCGGATGCGCGAGCACCTGGCGTCGAGCGGGGTGGACCCGGAGGACTGCCTGCATGTGTGCGGCGCCTTCCACGCGGCCAGCCGGGTCGAGGAGTTCGGGGTGGCGGGCGGAGGGTCGTTCGACATCTCCCCGCGCTCCGCCACCGTCTGGCAGCACGGGCTGATCCCGTCCAGCCATGCGGCGATCGAGGCGCAGTTCGGGCTGGCCTCCGGGTCGGTGTCGATCGCGGCGACCCAGTGGGCGAAGAACCTCAAGCGCACCCGGGTGCAGCCGTTCCGGCTGGCCGGTCAGGACGGGGCGAAGAAGCCGCGAACGGCGAAGAAGGCCGCCCCGGCCGCCCCCGCTCCCCCGCCGGAAGCAGCCGCGGACCGGCTCTCCGGGTTTCTGCGCCGGCCGCCGGTCCTCGACACCCTGGACGAGGCCGAGCTGCTCGGCTGGTCGGTGGACATCGTGCGCGCGGCGCGGCGCAGCGGCTATCTGGCGTCCACCGCCGACGCCATCGCGGTGTTCGAGACGTCGATCCTGCTCGCCGGTATGCGGGACCGGGCCAAGCCCACTCCGTACGACTTCCAGGACGCGGCGATCACCTGCATCGAGAAGGACTCGGTGCCGGGCCGGCGGGACGTGCGCCGGCTCGTCGAGATCATGATGGGCGGCGACCGGATCGGGCGGGTCGGCTACGACGCGCTGCCGCCGCTGGCCCGCGATGTGCACGACCGGCTCGCACCGCTGGAGCTGAAGCTCCAGCAGCGTGGTGTGCAGCGTGCCCTGCTGGACATGGGCTCCCGCCCGGAGCTCGGGGGGTGCTCCGACGTGCTGTGGATGCTCCGCCGGCTGATGCCACACGGCGCGGCCCGGCCGATCATGGGTGAGCGGAAGCTCGGCGAGCGTTCGATCCAGGAGTCGTGGGACCTGGCGCTGGGCACCCATCAGCGGGCGCTGATCGAGCTCGGGTACGAGGGCGTGAGCATCGAGCAGGTCCTGGAGCAGCGGCTGCGCCGCGACGCGTACGGGCCGCGGGCGACGACGGCGGTCGTCCTCGCCGCCGTCGAGGACGCGACGCTGTATCTCCGCAGTCGCCGTCTCGCCGACGAGCTGGGCACCCGTGCTCTGGAAGCCCTTACCTCCGAGCGCACCGTGGACGGGGCCCCGGAGGTGCTGCGCCGGGTGCGGGGGCTGCTGGCGTACTACCGGACCGGCGAGCCGGTTCTGCCGCCGTGGGTGGAGTCGTTCGTCAAGGCCGGTTACGCGCACTACTGCACCTTGCTGCCGACGGCGTTCACGGATGAGGACGTCACCGCGGGGCAGGTGGCGGCGATGCTGGGCTTCCTGTTCAGCATGGAAGGGCTGGCGCTGTCCCTGGGCTGCGACCGGGCCCAGCTGGAGCTGGCCGTCGCCCAGTCGCGTCCCACGGACCCGGAGCGGACGGCGCTCCTGTGGGCGGCGCAGGTGCAGCTCGGCGCCCTGTCCCGGGGCGAGCTGCGGGAGCGCTGCGGCGAGCTGCTGGCGAACCCGATGGTGGTGCCCGCCTACCCGCGTTATCTCAGCGGCTTCGTGCACGCGCTGGTGCCGGTGCCGGGGCTTGCGGACGTGGTGGTGGAGGCCGTGTCGAACGCGTTCGGGCGGCTGCCGGACCCGGTGCTGCTGCCGTGGCTGCCGACCTTGATCACCACGCTGCGCGCCGGAGCGGCGGATCTGGCTCCCCTGTTGATCCGGGAGGCGGGGCGGATCTTCCCGGCCCGTCTCCCGGCGCTGGACGCGTGGGTGCCGCCGTGGCGCGAGGCACCGGAAGCCGGTGCGCCGGCCGCCGGCTGTGCGGAGGCGGCCGACGGCGGGGACCGTGGCGCCGCACTGCTCTTCACCCACCCGGGGACGCTCGACGCGGTCGCGCGGCTGCTCGGCTGCGACGGCACGTGGGCCGCGCCCGGCGCGGGTCCGGCGGCGCCGGGCGGCGCGGTGCTGACAGCCCGTCACCCGGACACCGCGACCGCGTGGGGATCGCTGCTCGCGGGCGCGTGAGGGCTGTGCGCGGCGCCGGGGAGGCCGACCCCGCCCCGGCGCCGCGCCCCTTGCGTCCCTCGAAACCCCCGACCGCTCCATCGGCGGGGCATCGCACGGCAGCTTGCGCACCCATCTGCTTGATATTGCTTGAAATGCTTGCCTAATATGCAGCTTCGAGCATCGACAGCCGGAACAGGGAGCACAGATGACGCACGTGGCTCAGGAGCTGGCCAGTCAGCCCGACTGCTGGCAGGTGGCCGCCGGCATGGCGGACGGGCTCGCCCACCGGCTTCCGGTGGCCGGCGAGCGCATCGCCGTGGTCGGCTGCGGTACGTCGTACTTCATGGCCCAGGCCTACGCGGCCCTCCGGGAGGGCAGCGGCCAGGGCGAGACCGACGCCTTCGCCGCTTCGGAGTTCCCGGCCGGCCGGCCGTACGACCGGGTCGTGGCGCTGAGCCGCTCCGGCACCACCACCGAGGTGCTCGGACTCCTCGGGGCGATCGGTGACACGACCCGCCGCACGGTGGTCATCGGCGACCCCGACACCCCGATGGCGGCGATGGCCGACGACACGATCGTGCTCGAGTTCGCCGACGAGAAGTCCGTCGTCCAGACACGCTTCGCGACCTCGACGCTGACCCTGCTCCGCGCCCATCTGGGGCTGCACACCGACGCGGTCGTCGAGGACGCCCAGGTCGCGCTCGCCGAGCCGCTGCCCACCGGTCTTGTGGAGTGCGGCCAGTTCACCTTTCTCGGGCAGGGGTGGAGCGTGGGGCTCGCCAACGAGGCCGCGCTGAAGATGCGCGAGGCAGCGCTGGCCTGGACCGAGGCGTACCCGGCGATGGAGTACCGGCACGGCCCGATCAGCATCTCCACCCGCTCCACCGCGACCTGGATGCTCGGCGAGGCCCCGTCCGGGCTGATGGACGAGGTGCACGCGACCGGCGCCCGGTGGGTGGCCGGCGGCCTCGACCCGCTGGCAGAGCTGGTCCGGGTGCAGCGACTGGCCCTGGCCATCGCGGACGCCCGTGGTCTCGACCCGGACCGGCCGCGCCACCTCACCCGCTCGGTCATCCTCAGCAGCACGGCCTGACGGCCCCGGCCGCACCCTCCCGCCCGACGGTCCCTCACCCCGGAGTCGCCATGCCCATCGCCGCCACCGGCGATCTGATCGCCGAGGCCGCCGCACAGCACCGTGCGGTCGCCGCGTTCAACGTCATCACCCTGGAACACGCGGAAGCCGTCGCCGAGGGCGCGGAGGCGGCTGGATCGCCGGTGATCCTGCAGATCAGCGAGAACGCAGTCGCCTACCACCGGGGCCGGCCGCGTGCGCTCGCGCGCGCCGCGGCGGAGGTGGCCGACCAGGCCACCGTCCCCGTCTCCCTGCATCTCGATCATGTGCAGTCGACGGAGCTGTTGCACCGGGCGGCGGACTGCGGTTTCAGTTCGGCGATGTTCGACGCCGCCCGGCTCCCGTACACGGAGAACCTGGCGGCCACCCGCGCCGCCGTCGTGTGGGCACACGAGCGGGGCCTGTGGCTGGAGGCCGAGCTGGGGCAGGTCGGCGGGAAGAACGGGGAGGCGGCGCTCGACGCCCATGCGCCCGGGGCCCGTACGGATCCCGACGAGGCACGGTCGTTCGTCGCGGCCACCGGGGTCGACGCGCTGGCCGTGGCGGTCGGCACCTCGCACGCCATGACCTCGCGGGACGCCGTCATCGACCACGGTCTGCTGGACAGGCTGCGAGAGGCCGTGCCGGTCCCCCTGGTCCTGCACGGTTCGTCCGGGGCCTCCGACGAGGAACTGGCCCGCGCCGTGGCGGGCGGGATCCGCAAGGTCAACATCGGTACCGCGCTCAACATCGCGATGACCGGAGCGATAAGGGAGCGACTGGCCCGGGACGACCGGGGCGTGGACCCGCGCCGCTACCTGGCGGACGGCCGGGACGCGATGGCCCGCACCGTCGCCCGGATGATCGCGGTGCTGCCTTCGGGGCGGGCGTACGCCGCGTGACGCTGCGCCGGGGGCGTCCCGGCAGGACGTCCCCGGCGGGGTGGACCGGTGCACGGGCAGAGGTACGGGTCAAGCCTGCTGGTGCAGGGTGCGGGGGTCCACCGCGTGGGCGAACGGCGCACCGTGCGCGTAGCGTTCGAGCTCGTCGACGGCGGCGTCCGCGAGGCGGCGGAGTTCGCCGCCCTGGGATCCGGCGATGTGCGGGGTGAGCAGGACGTTCGGCAGGTCGTAGAGGGGTGAGTCGGCGGGCAGGACTTCCGGCTCCGTGTGGTCGAGCACGGCGTTCAGGCGCCCGGCGACCAGCTCCCTCACGAGCGCGTCGGTGTCCACCAGGGAGCCGCGCGCGGTGTTGACGAGGGTCGCCCCGTCCCGCATGAGGGCGAGCCGCCCGGCGTCGAACAGGTGCCGTGTCGCCGGGATTTCGGGGGCGTGGATGCTGACGACGTCACTCCGTGCCGCCAGGTCGTCGAGGCCTGCGCGCTCCACGCCCAGAGTCCGGGCCCCGTCCTCGTCCAGGTACGGATCGTGGACCAGGACGCACAGATCGTAGGGGCGCAGCAGTTCGACGACGCGGCGTCCGATACGGGAGGCGCCGACGATGCCCACGGTACGGCGGTAGTTGCCGGCGGCGGGGAACCGCCTCAGGAGGTTCACCCGGGAGCGGGCCTCGCGGTAGACGCGGGCGCTCTCCAGGATCTGCTTGTTGGCGAAGAGGATCGCCGCGACCGTGTACTCGGCGACCGGGAAGGCATTGGCCGTGGCGGCGGTGCTGACGGCGATGCCCCGGTCCCAGACGTCCTGCGTGATGTGGTGCTTGACGGAGCCGGCGGCGTGGACCACCGCGCGCAGCCGAGGCATGGCGCTCAGGGCCGCTGGGCCGAGCGGCGGGCAGCCCCAGCCGGTGAACAGAACCTCGGCCTCGTGGAGCCCCGTGCGCTGGGCGGGGTCGTCGGCGCCGAAGTCGGTGACGAGGAGCCCGGGGACGAGGTCGGCGACGCGGGCGAGCCGCTCCAGGGTTTCCGGGGCCAGGATCGCCTCGCGGGTCTCGCCGCTCATCGCCAGGACGGTGCGGGGGCGGGTCGGCCGGGGCGCGGCGGAGTGGCTCACTTGACGGCTCCTGCGGTGAGGCCCGAGCGCCAGAAGCGCTGGAGGCAGAGGAAGGCGACGATCAGGGGGACGACGGCGACGAGCGAGCCGATGATGACCAGCGGGTAGAGCTCCGGCTGCTGGTAGACGTTCTGGTTCCACATGTAGAGGCCCAGGTTGACCGGGTAGAGCCGGTCGTCGTTGAGCATCATGAGCGCGCCGTAGAAGTTGTTCCAGTTCGCGGTGAAGGAGAACAGGAAGATGGTCACGAAGCCGGGTGCCAGCATCGGCAGGGCGACCTCGGTGAAGGTCCGCACCTCTCCCGCCCCGTCCATCCGGGCCGCTTCCAGGACCTCGCCCGGTACGTACCCCTCGGAGAAGACGCGGGCCAGGTAGACGCCGAACGGGTTCACCAGGCTGGGGATCAGGACGGCCCAGTAGGTGTTGACGAGGCCCAGTTCGGAGGCCATCAGGTAGAGCGGGAGCTGGACGACGGTCGAGGGGATGAGGACGCCGACGAGGACGACCCCGAACCACTTCTCCCGGCCGCGGAAGGCGTACTTGTCGAAGGCGTAGCCGCAGGCCACCGAGATGAGGGTGGAGAGCCCGGACGCGACGACGGTGTACAGGAGGCTGTTGAGCAGCCAGCGGACGAAGACCCCGTCGTTGTATGCGAGGAGGGCGTCGAGGTTGGCCAGGAACTGGAAGTCGCCGAGGCTGAACGGGTTGGTGGCGAACAGGTCCCGGTAGCTCTTGGTGGAGGCGATGAGGAGCCAGGTCAGCGGCATCAGGGTGTAGACGGCGACGACGGCGAGGACGCCGTTGACCATGACGCGGGAGGTGATCCCCCGGCCCCGGCGGTCGGGCGGCGGGGCGGAACGGCGTCCGGCGCGGCGGGGCGGCGTCGGCGCGGGTGGTGCGTCGGGGGTGGCTGTCTGGGTGCTCATGAGGCCTTCCACCGGTTGCCGAGCTTGGTGACGACGAAGGACAGCAGGCCGGCGACGAGGGCGAGCAGGAGAGAGCTCGCGGCGGCCAGGCCGTAGTCGTGGCCCTTGAAGGCCGCGGTGTAGATGAACATGGTCGGCGACCAGTCCTCGCCCATGGTGTTGGCGCGCAGCTGTACGAGTTTGGGGGCGTCGAAGAGCTGGATGGCGCCGACGCACGTGAACAGCAGGGTCAGGACGACGGTGGGCCGGATCATGGGGATCTTGACCTGGAGGGCGGTGCGCAGGGCTCCGGCTCCGTCGACGGTCGCCGCTTCCAGGACCTCGCGGGGAACGGCCTGGAGCCCCGCATAGAAGATGATCATGTTGTAGCCGGTCCACTGCCAGGCGGAGATGTTGACGACCGAGAAGACCGCCTCGTCCTGACCGAAGAAGTTCCACTGGGCGCCGAGCGCGTCGAGGGCGTCGGTGATCGGGCTGAGCCCCGGTGTGTAGAGGTAGAGCCAGATCAGCGAGGCGATCAGGCCGGGTACCGCGTGCGGCAGGAAGTAGGCGATCTGGAAGAAGCGCCGGGCCCGGGCCATGGTGGAGTCGACGAGCAGGGCCAGGATGAGTGCTCCGCCGACCATGGCGGGGATGTAGAGCGCGCAGTAGAGCGCGATGTTCCCGAAGGAGCGGAGGAACGCCTCGTTGCCCAGGGCTTCGGTGAAGTTGCCGAATCCGGCGAATATACGCTCGGTTCCGCCGAATCCCAGGCCGGAGGACTCCTCGCGGTAGAGGCTCATCCAGGCCGCGTAGAGCATCGGCAGTACCGTGACGGCGGTGAACAGTGCGAAGAACGGGATCGTGAACAGGGCGACCGCCCGGCGCTGTCCGCGTCGGGTGCCGGGGCCGCCCGGCTTTCCCGGTCCGGCGGAAACCGTCGGACCGGCGGGAACCGCTGGCCCCTTGGGCGGCGGCGCGGCCTGGGGCGCCGGGGTCTTGGCCGGCCGGGCGAGTGGGGCTGCCACCTGATGCTCCTTCGGCTGAGTGGGGTGGGCGGAGAGAGGGGCGGGCTGCCCGGCACGGTCTGTCCCGGGCAGCCGTGCGGCTACTTGTCGAGCTTCAGACCGCGGTCGGTGACCGCCCTCTCGCCCTTCGCCTGACCGGAGCTGAGCATCTTCGTGTGGTCGCTGCCCGCGGCCATCTGCGCCGAGACGACCTGCTGCTGCACCGGGCCCCAGGTCCAGCCGGGCACGATGGTGTCGGCGGCCTCGCCGGCCACGGCGTAGACGTCCTGGCCGGCGAAGTAGGAGGTGTCGAACTCCTTCGCCGCCGCGGCCCGCATGCCCTCGTTGGCGGGCAGGGCGCTGCTGGGGGCCTTGAGGGAGCTGAGGCGGGCGGTCATGGCCGCGGGGTCGGTGGTGACCCACTTGATGAACTCGGCGGCCGCCTCGGTGTGTTCGCTGCCCTTGGGCACGACGTAGGAGGTTCCCCCGTACATGCCGGTGCTCGGCTTGCCGTCCCAGGTGGGCAGGGGGGCTATGCCCCACTTGCCCTTGCTGTCGGGGTAGCTGACGGGGAAGGTCCCGGCGCTCCAGGCGGCTCCGATCACGGTGGCGACCTTGCCGGTGGAGCGCTCCTTGGCCTCGCCCTCGCCCCAGAGCGGGGTCTTGGATGCGAGGCCGTCGTCCAGGAGATCGTCCCAGTAGGCGGCGACCTTGCGGGAGGCCGGGTCGTCGATGTTCACCTTCCAGGCGTCGCCCTCGGTGCCGTACCACTGGGCGCCGGCCTGCCAGGCGAGGCCGGAGAGCAGGGCGGGGTCGCCGCCGCCGAAGTTGGTGATCGCGACGTCGGGGTCGGCCCGCTGGATCTTCTCGGCGGCCGTACGGTATTCGGCCCAGGTCTTCGGCACCTCGACGCCGTGCTCCTTGAACAGGTCCTTGCGGTAGAAGAGCTGGATGGGCGTGACGTCGAACGGGACCGCCCAGGTGGAGCCGCCGAGGTTGACCAGGGACTGGACCGCTTCGGGGAACTCCTTCTTCACCAGCTCTCCGGAGGTGGGCGTGAGGTTCACCAGGTTGCCCTCGCTGGCGTACTCGGGCAGGGCGGAGTAGTCCATGGTGGCCACGTCGGGGGCGTTGCCTCCCTTGACCGCGTTGGACAGTTTGGTGACGCCCTCGGGCCCGGCGGGCACAAGGGAGAACGTGACCTCGATGCCGGTCTGCGTCTTGTTGAACGCGTCGGCCGTCTCCTTGGCGCCCAGGGCGGAGGACCAGAAGGTGAGGGTGACGGGCTTGCCGTCGCCGGGACCCGAGGCGTCCGACCCCGACCCACCGCCGCAGGCGGTGACGAGCAGGGCGAGCGAGGCGGCGGACGCCGCGAGGGCGAGGCGGGACGTGCGGGCGTTACAGGGCATGGGCCGACTCCTACGGGACCTCGAACTGCGGGAGATGAGGTGAACGGCACACATCATTTTGCGCGAAAGCGATCGCAGTCAAGAGCAAATGACCAATTCAATCGAATCGATCATCTGTGAGTCGGAGTACCGGCTCCGCGCCATCGCCCCGCGGGCACACGAGGTGCCGTGGGGGGCGGGGGGGGGGGGGCGGGGGGGCCCGCCCCCCCCCCCCCCCCCCCATTGAACCCCCCCGGGGGGGGGGCCCCCCCCCCCCGCCCCCCCCCCCCCCCCGGGCGGGCGCGGGGGCCCGGGGCC
>NZ_JBIRKB010000005.1:0-463035 GCF_044329855.1 Streptomyces sp. NPDC017520 | reverse complement strand
TCATATCCAAAAAAACATCCTACTCATACTGGGGGGGGCGTTATCCCGGCCCCCCCCCCCCCCCCCGGGGCCCCCCGGGGGGGGGGGGCGGGGGGGGCCCCCCCCCCCGCCCCCCACGGCACCTCACACCGGCACTTCTTCCATCAGGGGGCGGCGGCGACCGCCCCGCAGGAGACCCGGATCCGCAGGCTGGGCAGGATGTCCAGGTGCCTGCGGGCGGCGGAACTCCGGCCCGCCTCCCCCGCCCTCGGGTCCGTCCCGCCGGGTTCCGTCACACCCAGGCGGTCAAGCAGGAGCCGGGCGGCGGCGGCCCCCACGGCGTGCTTGTCCGGGGCCACGGCGGTGAGCGGCAGGTCGGCGAGGCCGGCGACCTCGTCGTCGTACGCGATCACCGCGAGGTCCTCGGGCACCCGCACGCCACGGGCCTGGAGCCGCGGGATGAGGACGATCGCGTCCGCGTCGCTGTGCACGATCGCGGCGGTCACGTTGCCGCTCGCCACGGCCTCGCACAGGTACTCCAGGGTCCGCTCGAAACGCTTCGCCTCCGACCTCGACGGAGCCTCGTCCAGCGGCGCGGCCGACACCGGGGTCAGCCCCAGCGCCTCCACGGCGGCCCGGTATCCCACCCGGAGCCGGGGAGCGGTCGGGCTGTCCTGCACGGCGAGCGCGATCGCCCGGTGCCCGAGCCCGGCCAGGTGCGCCACCGCTTCGGCCGCACCGTGCGCATGATCCGAACGCACCCGGTCCAGGCCCGCCGCCGGATGACCGAGAGGGGCCGAGCGTTCCACCAGGACGACCGGGACCTCCTGCTCCGCCGCCCACAGCCCCTCGCCCCGCTCCGGGCAGCCGCGCTCCCAGCTGGGCGTCAGCAGGAGTCCGTCGGCACCGGTGGACAGCAGCCGGCGGGCCTGGGCCGCGTCCTCGTCGGGGAGGTAGCGGGAGAGCCCGATCGTCAGGCGGGCGCCGGCGGCCTCGACGGTCCGCCGGGCGCCGCGCACGACGTCCGCGTAGTAGTAATCGGTGGTCGGCACCACCATGCCCACCACCAGCCCTTCGGCGGGGGGCGCGGCGGCGGGGGCGGGCCGGGACTGCCCGGTGGGCCACACCACCGCGCCGTGCAGCCGCTCCACCAGGCCCTGTGCGGCCAGCGCCTCGACGTCCCGGCGCAGGGTGACAGCGGACATGCCGAGTTCTTCGGCGAGTTCGGCGACGCGCAGGCTGCCTCGCTCGCGGACGAGCTCGAGCACCCGCTCGTGGCGCTGGTCGACGTGCAGTCGCATGGATCCCCCTGGACTCGGAAACGGCTGGGCTCGGGCGTGACGGTGTTCCGGCGGCCGATCGGCCGCCGCCCGGGCGACGGAACCGATCGGACTCCTGTTCCCGCACGGTGCCTCCCGGGACCCGTCCGGCATGCCTCAACCATATCGATCACTTCCGCTCGAAACGATCCGAGCGGGGATTTGCCCTGGCGCGACGGGCGCACGCCGGTTCACGGCCGGACCGTACATATGCACCCCGAGAAACGATCGATACGATCAATTCGGCCGAGGTCATTGAGCGAGTCGTCAGGTGGCTGCTAGAAAGTGCCCGCCCGCTCAGAACAGTCGGATCCCGGGAACGGTTCGGCGCCCCGCGCGCCGGGTTCCCGGCGGAGACACGTCACCGACCCGGAGCTCCCCCATGACTTCTGCCTGGTCCCGCCGTACCTTCCTGGCCGCCTCGGCGGCGCTCACCGCAGCGGGCGGCGGAGCGCTGACGCTCGCCACGCCCGCCACCGCCACCGCCACCGCCACCGCCACCGCCACCGCCACCGAGGACGATCCGTACGCGGCGCTCCGCACCACCTGGAGCGCGCTGATCCTCGGCGAGGGGTTCAGTCCGACCGCCGAACCCTTCAAGAGCCGACTGGCCGATCTCGGCGCGAAGGCCTCGCGCCTGCTGGAGACCATGGCGCCGGCGGAGGGCTCGCTCTGGCCCGACGCCGTGTTCGCGGATCCGGACCCGGACACCGACGCCGAGTCGTACGTCCTCTCGGGACGGATGGCCGACAGCTTCGTCCGCCTGAACACCCTGGCCCAGGCCTACCGCCAGCAAGGCACCGGGCTGACCGGCAGCACCGGGCTGCGCGATGCAGTGCTGACCGGCCTGGAGCATCTTCACACCCAGGTCTACAACGACGGCCGGGCCCGGTACGGAAACTGGTACAGCTGGCAGATCGGCGCGCCGCAGGCCCTGCTGGACGTGTGCGTGCTGATGTACGACGCCATCGCGCCGGAGCGGCTCACGCGCTACTGCGCCGCCGTCGACCATTTCGTGCCGGACTCGGCGGTCGCCTCGTACACCGGGACCAGCACCGGGGCGAACCGGGTCGACCTGTGCCGGGTCCTGGCCCTGCGCGGGGTCGTCGGAGGAAGCGCGGCGAAGATCGCACTGGCCCGGGACGCCCTCTCCCCCGTCTTCCCGCTGGTGACGAAGGGCGACGGTCTGTACGCCGACGGGTCGTTCATCCAGCACACCACCGTGCCGTACACCGGCAGCTACGGATCGGTGATGCTCGGCGGACTCGGCCTGCTGTTCGCGCTGCTCAAGGGAACCACCTGGGAGGTCACCGACCCGAAGCGGCAGGTGGTGTTCGACGCGGTGGAGAACGCCTGGGCCCCGTTCCTCTTCAACGGCCTCGTCATGGACGCGGTAGCGGGACGCGCCATCAGCCGGGGCGAGGTCGACGACCACCGGCGCGGACACCCCATCCTCGCCTCCGTCGTGCTGCTGGGCCGGTCCGCGTCGGACGCGGAGAACAACCGGTGGAGAGGGCTCGTCAAGGGCTGGGCGCAGCGCGACTACTACAGCCCGCCGCTGAGCAACCCCTCCCTCGGGCTCACCGCGCTGGCCCGGATCAAGGACGTCCTGGACGACACCTCGCTGGCTCCGGTCCCCGAGCCGGAGGGCCACCGGCTCTTCCCCGACATGGCGCGGACCACCCACCGCCGTCCGGGCTGGGCGGCGTCGCTGAGCATGGCCGACCGGCGGATCACCTATTACGAGACCGGCAACGGCGAGAACCTGCGCGGCTGGCACACCGGGTCGGGACTGCTCTACTGGTGGGGTGACACCTTCGCCAACGGCCAGTACAGTGACGCCTTCTGGCCCACCGTCGACCCGTACCGGCTGCCCGGCACCACGGCCTCGCGCAAGGTGCTCGCCGACGGAGCGGGCGGCGACTGGGGCACCTCGCTCCCCGATGTGAACTGGGTCGGCGGAGTCACCGACGGGAGGCGGGCCGCCGTGGGCCAGTACCTCAAGGGGCTCTCCAGCACGCTGATGGCGAAGAAGTCGTGGTTCTTCCTCGACGACACCGTCGTGTGCCTGGGCGGGGGCATCCACAGCCGCGACGGCGCGGCAGTGGAGACGACCGTCGACAACCGCAACCTGGGGCCGACGGGCAACGCCCCGTTCACCGTCGACGGTTCGGTGAAACCCCTCGCGTTCCCGTGGTCGGCGACCCTGACCGGAGCGACCTGGGCCCATCTCGCCGGTCACGGCGGATACGTTTTCCCGGGCGGGGCCACCGTGAACGCACGGCGGGAGAACCGGACGGGCCGCTGGCGCGACATCAACACGGCGGGCTCCACGGATCCGGTCTCCCGGAAATACCTCACCCTCTGGTTCGACCACGGCCAGGACCCGTCGGACGCCACGTACGCGTACCAGCTCCTGCCCGGCGCGTCCGAACAGCGCACGGCGGCACGGGCGGCGGACAGCGGCTGGCTCCGGGTGCTCGCCAACACCGACGATCAGCAGGGGGTGACGGCCCCCTCGCTCGGACTGACCGCCGTCAATTTCTGGTTCGGCGGGAGCGTCGGGCCGCTGGTGGCGGACGCCCCGTGCTCGGTGATGGTCACCGAGCACGCCGGCGGAACGGCGACGGTCTGCGTGAGTGACCCCATGCGGATGCGGACAAGCCTGACGCTCACGTGGAACCGGGCCGTCGCCTCGGTCGTGTCGAAACCGGCGACGGTGACATCGGCGACCACGGGGGCGTCGCTGCGCCTCGTCTTCGGCGACCTCTCCGGGACGCGCGGGGCGACGCAGACGGTCAAGGTACGGCTGTCCTGAACCGCGTCGGCGGACCGGCGTCGAACAGATGGCTCCTGACTGCCCCGGCGAAGCCCTCCCGACCGATGTCCGCCCTGGGGTCCGTCGTCCGGATCAGGCCAGGAGGCGTCGGCCGGTCATACTGTCGGCCGGAACACGGAGTGGGGAACATCATCATGACGGACGACCACCGGATCGCGCCTCCGCTGCTGGGGAGCGAGCGCGAGACGCTGCGGGCCTTTCTCGACTACCAGCGGGAGACCCTCGCCAGGAAGTGCGCGGGGCTGGGCGACGACGAGTTGCGCGAGCGGTCGATGCCGCCGTCCACCTTGTCCCTGCTGGCTCTGGTGCGGCATCTGGCCGAAGTGGAACGCGATTGGTTCCGGCGGGTGTTCGAGGACGAGGCGGCCCCCATGGTGTGGTCCGTGCAGCCCTTCGACTTCCAGGCGGCGTACGACGCGAGCGCCTCGACACGAGCCGAGGCGTTCGCCGCCTGGGAGGCCGAGGTGGAGACCTCACGCCGTATCGAACGGGGGGCGGCCTCAATGGACCTGGTGGGGCGTCAGCCGCGCTGGGAGAAGGACGTCTCGCTGCGCATGGTCATGGTGCACGTCCTGCTGGAGTACGGCCGCCACAACGGTCACGCGGACCTGCTGCGCGAAGGGGTGGACGGCACGGTGGGAGCCTGAGGCCCCGGAGGGAGGCCGGACCCGCGTCCCGCGACCGCGGCGGGCAGAGGGGCAGCAGTCCGGCGCGCCCCGCGGGCCGTTCCGTGCGACCCCCGGCCGCGGTGGGCGCACTCGTAGACTCGGCGCCATGACTCAGCAGCCGGTGTCTCCCGCCCTCGCCCGCACGTTCGCGCCCGGCGGCGCCCTGCGTGCCTCGATCAACCTCGGCAATCCGATCCTGGCCCACCGGGATCCGGCGAGCGGCGAGCCGGCCGGGGTCTCCGTCGACCTCGCGAGGGAGTTCGGGCGGCGGCTCGGGGTGCCCGTCGAACTGGTGGCCTTCGAGAGGGCCGCGCTGTCGGTCGACGCGGTGCGGGCCGAGCGGGCGGACATCGGGTTCTTCGCGGTCGATCCCGCCCGGGGCGAGGGGCTGCGGTTCACCGCCCCGTACGTCCTCATCGAGGGCTCTTATCTGGTGCCGGAGGCATCTCCGGTCTCCGAGAACGGCCAGGTGGACCGCGAGGGCACCCGGATCTCGGTCGGGTCCGGGTCCGCGTACGACCTCTTCCTCACCCGCGAGATCCGCATGGCCGAGATCGTCCGGCTGGAGGGCGCCCCTCGCGCGCTCGCGGCCCTGCGGGCGGGTGAGGTCGAGGTGGCGGCCGGTATCCGGCAGTTGCTGGAGGCCGAGGCCGCGCGGGCCGGAGGCGTACGGGTACTGCCGGGGCGGTTCATGGTGATCCGGCAGGCCATGGGGGTGCCGGCCGGGCGAGGGACCGCGGCGCAGGAGCCGCTGGCGTCGTTCGTGGAGGAGATGAAGGCGGTCGGTTTCGTCGCCGACGCCCTGAAGCGCCATGGTGTGGAGGGCGCGATCGTGGCGCCTGCGGGCTGAACCCCCGCCGGGCCGCCGCCGTTCTGCGGGCGTGGCGACGGGGATACCGATGTCGAGCTGGACGGGGCGAACATCGGGCGGCTCTGCGGTCGGGCCGGGTGAAGGGTGCGTTCCTCGCCTCAGCGGTGACGGGTCAGCACGCGGGTGGTGCTGCCGTCGTCCTCCTCGATGTCCCTCATGTGCTCGAAGCCGATTCTGCGCAGAAGGGTCAGCGAGGCCTCGTTCGCGGCGGCGACCGTGGCGTGGACCTCGGTCAGTCCGAGGGTGCCGAACCCGTGGGCGACGACGGCCTGTGCCAGCTCGGTTCCCAGGCCGGCTCCCCATGCGGTGGGGGCCAGGGCATAGATGATCTCGTGGCCGTCGACGGCGTCGGTCCGTTTGATCTCGGCGTGCCCGACGAGGATCCCGTCGCGACGCACAGCCCAGACGGAGAACAGGTCCTGGGCGTAGACCTTGGTGAAGACCCGCCCGAACAGCGCCCTGTCCTCCGCCTCGGTGGAAGGGCCGTCACCCATCCACCGGGACACCTCGGTGTCCTGGAACAGGGCGACGAAGTCCTCTTCGTCCTCGGGAGCGTACGGCTCCAGCAGGAGCCTCTCGGTGCGCAGGGTCGGGGTGGTCACGGCGCGCGACGCTACCCGGGCGTCGACCGTTCGGGCAACCGGCATTTCCCGCGCACCAGCGGGACACCGGCAGACGTACGAGCGCTCTGCCACGACGGGGAATCCTCCACTCTTTCGGGGTAATGCCTGACAGATCACGGGACAGTACCTTGGAAATGGCAACGAAGACGACAAGTGACCGGGCATCAGGTAGGTCAATGTTTAAGCGCCCGGGGCGGTTTACCCAGTAGCGGAATCGCAGCAGTGGGGCCGACACGGCCGCTTCCCCCTCTCCCACCCTGAGGACATGACCGGTTGCGGGAACCCGCAGCCGGATGACGGTCGACGCGTCCTGTCGGACACTCCCGCGGCGAACGGGCCGCTGCACGGTCTTCTTCCACTCCTCTTCGTTCCACTGCTCGGCCGTGCGGAGCTCAGCGAAACAACCAACACCCCCATCTTCTCCTGGAGTTGATCCATGAGCGCATGCGGCTGCGGGCAGTCACCGATCACCATCGGCGACTGTCGGCCCTCCAAGCCGGTCTGCCCTCCCCCGCCTTGCTCCGGCTCCAAGCCGTGCGAGCACTGCGAGACGACCCCCCTGCGCGATTCCGCGCCGTACCGGGTCACTGCGACCGCGAGCACCACCGACCCGACGCCGTACTACACCATCGCCAACACCCATGCCGCACTGGACCCTGTCGTCGCCCAGACCATCCTGAACAGCGGCACGGGCGTATTCCCGGCCGACGACGGGACGCACAACGGCCAGCACACCTGGCTCGCCGGCGTCGTGCACATCGACCCCGCGTCCCTGCGCGGCAACCCCACCGACGTCACGATCAGCGCCTCGGTCCACGTCCACAACGACGGCAGGAACCCGGCCTGCCGGCTCTACGGCCGCTTCGCACTGTGGAACGGCACGACCCCGGTCCGCACCGATCTCCTGGGCCCACCCGATCTGCCGGCGGGTGGAGACGACAACGGCGTGATCCCACCGACCACCGTGCCTCTCGCGGACGTCCTCGCGGGAAGGATCGTCGTCGAGCTCAACCTGGAGACAGGTAACGACGATGCCTGCCGGGTCGGCCCCAAACAGTGGACGGTCGACAGCTTCGTCCTCACCGTCCAGGCGTCCGCCCCGGGCTGCGGCCGACCGTTCCTCCGCACGACCTGCCGCAACTGCGACGGCGCGGTCACCTGCACGACCGACACCCTCGACGGCTCGACCCCCTACGCCCCGGTCCCGCCGGTCGTCCCGGTCGCCTCCTGCCAGGACGGCTGCGTCACCGCACGCCCTCCGTGTATCTCCACCGACCGGGACAACGCCGTCACCCGGGGCAGCGACGGGTGTCTGTACGCACCCGACACGCCTTCCCTGGACCCTTCCCCGTGCAATGCCGCACGGAACACGACCGGTGGACTACTCGTGCCGCGGGTCGACCTGACAGGTCTCGCCCCGGGCGGCAACAGCGGAGTCGAACGGTCGGTGGACATCGATGTCACCGGGACGCCCGGCTGCCCTGAGAGGTGGGAGATCGGCGCCCGTCTCACGCCAGTGAGCGCGTTCCTCAACGCCGAGCGGCAGCACGCCGACCTCCTGGCCCGGGTCGGTACCGACGTGCCGATCCCCGAGTCCGACATCGTGCTCCCGGAAGCCGGCGTCTACCACATCGACAGCGACGTACGGTACGCGCTCGGCTCCGCCACCGGCGGCAGCGGCTACATCATCGGCTGGCTCAGGGACGAGACCACGGACACCCTCCTGACGAGCTTCACCCAGATCGCGGCGATCAACGCGGCGAGGCAGGAGCAGCAGGGCGGAACCACGCACATCATGACCGAGTACACGGTCGCTTCGGGCCCCCGGACGGTCCGCCTGCACCTGATGTTCGTCCTCACCGGCGGCAAGATCACCGACGCCGAGGCCGGCGGCACCGACAGCAATGGCGCGACCCGGATGCGCTTTCTCAAAGTCAGGGACTAGAACATGGCCGCGTCCGAGCGCGGCCACGTCGACAAGCCTTCAGGAAGGGCGGGACTCGGCCGTGGGCTCGTCGCGCAGCAGCCGCAGCGCCTTCTCCCGCAGCCGCTGCCGGTGCTCGGGGTCGGTGGCCCGGTCCGCGGCACGGCCCAGTTCCTCGGCGCGTTCACGGTTGCGGCGGGCTCGCTCCAGCGGGGTGTCGTACGGGTTCATGGGGTGTCCTCCGTCTTCGGTCCTCCGTCGGCAACCAGCGTTGCGTGCGTGACCGGAGCCCCAGCGTCACCGGAGTCCGTCCGGTCCGCATCTCTTGCGGCTACGTTCGGTGACGGCAGGAGGGCGGGTTCCTGGAGGACGGCGGCCGCCCGTCATTCGGCGGTGTGGTCCGGATGCCCCTCGGTCCGCCTGGTCGCCTTCATCTCGGCCTCGTAGAGGTGGTCGCGGCCCTTGGCGAGCGCCTGCCTGATCTCTCGTTCGATCGTCCGGAACACGTCGTAGTAGGTGGCGTTGTACTCCTCGACGATCTGGAAGGTCCAGTGTCCGGGGATCACGTTGCGGCCGAGAATCTCCCGTTCGACCCGCTCGGCGTGCTGTCCGTGCCCCGCGGCGCGGAGCAGTCGTACGGCGTCGTCGAGCGCGAGGTCGGCGCTCCCGGTGAGCTGATGGAAGTCGTAGAGGGCGCCGCGGGCACGCTCGACGGTCTCCAGCGCCTTCGAGAGCGCCCCGAGGGCCTCGACGGTCGAGTCGGTCACGCCTTCGGGTCGCTGATGCCGCGCATCGGGCGGCCGGTGTTCGGGGTGCATGGGTTTCCTTGTCCGCGGGCGGCCGTTCGTTTCCCGCCTCGCTACCGGGGGCTTTCCCACTGTCCTACTCGAGGCTCCGTCGCACCCGTCGAGTGCGCCCGAGACAGGCGACCACAGCCGCGATATTCCCTAAACAACCCTATCCTCGCCTAATGGAGCCCACTGAGAGATGTTTAACGTAGAGTACGGAACCATGGGAAATGAAGAACGGGAGCTCTACTCGGTCGGCGAGGTGGCCGAGCTGCTGGGACTGCATGTCCGGACCGTCCGGAACTACGTACGCGACGGTCGGCTCAAGGCTGTCCGGATCGGCAAGCAGTACCGGATCTACAAGGAGGATCTGGCCGCCCTGACCGGTCGGCCGCCCGGCGACGAGGCCCCGGAACCGGCACCCGCGCCGAGGCGCGTCGACGCGTCCAGCATCGTGCAGATCGACGCGCTCGGTCCGGACGCCGCGCACCGGCTGAGCACGTTCGTCACGGCGGGCGCGCAGTCCCGGCGGGACGCGTCGGACCCTCTGCGCATCCAGATGGTCTACGACGAGGAGCGAACCCGGATGAAGATCGTCATTCTCGGTGGCGCCGCTGCCACCGCCGATCTGCTGCACATGATCGATGGCCTGCTGGGCCCGGGCAGCGGCCTGTTCACCTCGGCCTCCACGTCCACGCCGGGGTCGGACCGTGCCTGACGTCGTCGAGTACCACGGCGTTCCGGTGCTGGTGTGCGACGCCGCCGGAGTCACCATCGCCGACGTTCAGGACGCCCTCGATCATCTGATCGGAGCCGCGTTCGCGTGTGCGGAGGTGGTCGCGGTGCCGTCCGCGCGGCTGGACGACCGCTTCTTCGACCTGAGCACCGGCCTCGCCGGAGCCATCCTGCAGAAGTTCGCGAACTACCGGCTCCTCCTCGTCGTCCTCGGGGACATCGGCCATCACCTGTCGGCCAGTTCGGCCCTCCCCGACCTCGTCCGCGAGGCCAATCGGGGCCGGGACATCTGGTTCG
The DNA here is from genome assembly GCF_044329855.1 of Streptomyces sp. NPDC017520. Classification (NCBI taxonomy): domain Bacteria; kingdom Bacillati; phylum Actinomycetota; class Actinomycetes; order Kitasatosporales; family Streptomycetaceae; genus Streptomyces; species Streptomyces sp. NPDC017520. The sequence continues at coordinate 452,992 of NZ_JBIRKB010000005.1, read as the reverse complement.
TGCCGGATCTGGACACTCTCGCCGACCGGCTGGCCCCGAACGGGACCAGACCTTCGTCCGGCTGAGGCATGGGCAGCCCTCGTCCCCCTCCGCGCCCCGTCGCCCTCCTCTCCCACTTCCTCGAAGGCATCGACCTGGGCGTTCCAGCAAGGGGGTTCGCCAGCACATGACCACTACGCAAGTTCCGGCCATCAAGATCCCGGATGCCGTGGCCGCCCGGGGCGGCACTCGGTGTGACACCCGCCACTCCCCAACGCTTTGCGCTCCCTTTACTATCTATGGGACGGGTTCACACCCGCATTCCACCGTCGATCCCGACGACCCGAACAGAGAAGGAGCTGCGCACCGCAATGGGTGAGCCTCCCAGTACGAACCGTGTCATCCCTGACCCCACGCACCAGGGGACGGAGGTGACACGGTGAGCGAAGTGGCCCTTCTTCTCCTCGCCCTCGCGCTGACGCTGGCCTGCGCGGTGTTCGTCGCGGCCGAGTTCTCGCTCACGACCATCGAGCGCAGCGAGCTCGAACGCGCGGTGAAGGCCGGGGAGCGTGGTGCCGAGAGCGCGCTCAAGGCAGCCAAGCGGCTCACCTTCCAGCTCTCCGGCGCCCAGCTCGGCATCACCGTGACCTCCCTGGTCATCGGCATGCTGGCCGAACCGTCCCTCGCTGTGCTGCTGCGCGGCCCGCTGGAGGGCGCCGGACTTCCGGCCGGCGCCGTGTCCACGGTCGCCACCCTCCTCGGTGTGGCCGTCTCCACGGTGGTCCTCATGGTCATCGGTGAGCTGGTCCCGAAGAACTGGGCGATCTCCAGCCCGCTCACGGTGGCCAAGGTCGTCTCGACCCCGCAGCGTGCCTTCACGGCCTGTTTCGCCCCCCTGATCCGTCACCTCAACAACACCGCGAACCGTTTCGTGCGCCGTCTGGGCCTGGAGCCGGCCGAGGAGCTGGCCTCCGCCCGTACGCCGCAGGAACTGATCGCGCTCGCTCAGCACTCCGCCCGCGAGGGCGCCATCGAGCAGGACTCGGCCGAGCTGTTCGTCCGCACCCTGCACCTGGCGGAACTGTCCGCCGAGAACGTGATGACGCCGCGCGTCGACGTCCGGGCGCTGGAGGCGCACGCCACCGCCGCCGACGCCGCCAACCTGACGCTGGCCACCGGCCTGTCCCGCTTCCCGGTCTACCGGGACAGCCTGGACGAGGTCATCGGCACGGTCCACATCCGCGATGTGCTCGCCCTGGACGAGTCCGAGCGGGGCCGGACCCCCGTCACGGCCCTGGCGACCGAGCCGCTCCTCGTACCCGACTCGCTCCCCGTCGACCGGCTGCTCGCGCAGTTGCGCAAGCACCGGACGATGGCGGTGGTGATCGACGAGTACGGCGGTACGGCGGGGGTCGCCACCGTCGAGGACATCGTCGAGGAGGTCGTCGGCGAGGTCCGCGACGAGCACGACCCCCACGAGCGCCCCGACCTCGCACCGGTCGAGCCGCTCGGCGACGGGCGCCCGGTCTGGGAGGCCGAGGGCAGCATCAGACTGGACCAGCTCGACCGGATCGGCTTCGGCGCGCCGGAAGGCCCCTACGAGACGCTCGCCGGTCTCCTCGCCAACCAGCTGGCCCGCATCCCGGTCCGTACGGACCGGGTGGAGGTCGACGGCTGGCAGTTCGACGTGCTCGACATCGAGCACCACCGGGCCGACCGGGTCCGGATCAGCGCGCCCGCACCGGCGCCGGCCCTCGTGGAGGAGGACGCCCGATGACCGCCATCCAGCTCGCCATCGGCGCGCTCACCCTCCTCACCAACGCGTTCTTCGTGGGCGCGGAGTTCGCCCTCATCTCGGTCCGCCGCAGTCAGATCGAACCGCAGGCCATGCGGGGCAGCCGACGCGCGAAGAGCGCCCTGTGGGGCCTCGAACACCTGTCGGCCGCCATGGCCACCGCTCAGCTCGGCATCACCATCTCCTCGCTGGTGCTGGGCGCCGTCGCGGAACCGGCCATCGCCCATCTGCTGGAGCCGCCGTTCGACGCGGTCGGCGTGCCGGAGGCGTTGGTCCACCCGATCGCTTTCGTGATCGCGCTGACGCTGGCGACGTATCTGCACATGCTCATCGGCGAGATGATCCCGAAGAACATCGCGCTGGCCGCCCCCGTCGCCACCGCGCTGGCGCTGGGGCCGCCCCTGGTCGGTCTGACGCGGGCGCTGCGCCCGGTCATCTTCGGCATCAACGCCTTCGCCAACATGCTGCTGCGGCTTCTCAAGGTCGATCCCAAGGACGAGGTCGCCTCGGTGTTCACCGACGACGAGCTCGTGCGGCTGGTCAAGGACTCCAGCGACGCCGGGCTGCTGGCTCCGGCCGACGGGGAGCGTCTGCGGGACGCCCTGGAGCTCGGAACCCGGCCGGTCGGCGAGGTGATGGTCCCGCTGAACCGGACCGTCACCGTCGATCTGGGCATCACCCCTCAGGGTCTGGAGCGGGCCGCCGTCGCCTCGGGGTTCTCCCGGCTGCCGGTCACCGGGCCCGACGACGGGTTGCTGGGCTACTTCCACATCAAGGACGCCCTCGGCGTCACGGAGCGCACCAAGGCGCTGCCCACGAGCGCCCTCCACCCCGTCATCCGGGTCGAGATCGACACCCCGCTCGACGACACGCTCACCGCGATGCGTGCCGCCGGTACGCATCTCGCGGCGGTCGCCGGGGACAAGGGCACGGTCATCGGGTTCGTGACCATGGAGGACGTACTGGACGAGCTGGTGGGGGCCGCCGCGGTCTGACCCGCACGGCGGTGAACTCCACCGTGCCAAGCGGAAGAGGAGGCGGTCCGTCGTACGACGGGCCGCCTCCCACTCTTCCCGGCGCAGGGCTCTGCCGGTCCGGCCCGAGCGCGTAAGCTCGGCGAATGGCCAAGTACTTCGACGTGCACCCCGCAAATCCCCAGCCCCGCACCATCAGCACGGTGGTCGACAGCATCCGGTCCGGTGCGCTCGTCGCGTACCCGACCGACTCGTGCTACGCGCTGGGCTGCCAGTTGGGCAACCGTGACGCCCTCGGCCGGATCCGGTCGATCCGGAACCTCGATGACAAGCACCACTTCACGCTGGTGTGCCACGACTTCGCGCAGCTGTCGCAGTTCGTGCGTGTGGACAACGACGTGTTCCGGGCGGTGAAGGCGGCGACGCCCGGGAGCTACACCTTCATCCTTCCTGCGACGAAGGAGGTTCCCCGCCAGTTGCTGCACCCGAAGAAGAAGACGGTCGGTGTACGCATCCCCGACCACGTCGTGACCCAGGCCCTGGTCGCCGAGCTCGGCGAGCCGTTGCTCTCCAGCACCCTGCTGCTGCCGGACGAGGAGGAGCCTCTGACGCAGGGCTGGGAGATCAAGGAGCGGCTCGACCACGAGGTGGACGCCGTCATCGACTCGGGCGACTGCGGCACCGAGCTGACCACGGTCATCGACTTCTCCGGCGACGAGCCCGAGATCGTACGCCGCGGAGCCGGGGACACGTCCCGCTTCGAGTAGCCCGCACGGTGACCCGGCTCGCCGGTCGCCGGTTCTCCCCCGTCGACCGTGACGGGGGAGACTGGTGGGCGTGACAGGTGAGCGACTGCGGTTCGACGGCTGGATCGCCGGTGTGGGGACCGCCTCGGGCACCCGGCTGGTGGTCGGCCACTGGCCGCGTTCGCCGTTCGGGGCGTTCAGTGACGTCATGGTCGAGTATCCCGACGGCGTACGGGTCCTGCTGGCCCCCTCCCGGCGGATCGCGGACTTCGTCGCCGCCACGTACCGGTTCGACCGGATCGAGGTGGTTCCGGTGATCGTCACCGTCGCCGACGACATCTGGCTCGTCGAGGCGGGGCCGCTGCGCCTGCGTCTGCGGACGGGACGCCGCTCCGCCCTCGGCCTGCTGCTGTCCGCCGTCCCGGCCCCGCTCGCCCGCAGCCCGCTCTGGGCCGCGCTGTGCGACGGGCCGGCCCGGCTGCTGATGCCTGGCGTACGCACCCTGGGCCGCGCGGGTCCGGGGCGGCGGGAGTGGTACGGGGCGCGGGGGCTGCGGCCGGTCGTGGCCGCCGACGCCGTGCTGGACGGGGCGGGTCTGGGGCGGCTCGCCCCGCTCGATCCGCCCGTCGCCTTCGGGTTCGGCTCCGCCCCGCGCAGGCCCTCCCTGGTGCGCGTCACCACAACGGTGGAACTGTCGACCGCCGGGCGCTGAGGCCCTCCTCGGCCCCCGGGGAGAGCATGGGAGCCTTTTCGGGAGCGGTTTCTGCCCACCGTCGGAGGGGCCGGGCCGGGGATGCGAGGGTGCGGGGCGCGTCGCAGGGTGGACCCATGGCAAATCCCCCGATCATCATCCACCGGCCGACCCCCTCGGGCGGCCGCCGGGTGACCGTGCACTACGAAGGCCGGGACGAGATACTCGGGCTGGCCCACAGCGACCACGACGTGATCGTGTTCCTGAACGAGGCCGGCCTCGAAGAAGCGGACCGGATCCTCGACAATCCGGTCTGGGTGGAGTGGCGGGGCGGACGGGCCCACCACTACGAGGCCGCCTGAAAGCCCGCATCACCTGAACGTCCCGCACCGCGCAGCCCGTCGAGGATGGCCGTGCGGTCGGTGTCACGCCGTGCCCGCCGGGGTCGACTGCGGGCTCCCGAGCCGTTCGCGGACCTCATCGGCGTCGGTCTCACGCAGTGCGTCGTCCAGCAGGATCCAGCGGGTGATGCCCACGGAGTCCAGGAAGGGCAGATCGTGGCTGGCGATGACGAGCGCGCCCTCGTAGGACTCCAGGGCACTCGTCAGCTGCCGCACGCTGGCCAGATCGAGATTGTTCGTCGGCTCGTCCAGCAGTAGCAGCTGCGGGGCCGGGGCGGCGAGCATGGTGGCCGCGAGGGCGGCCCGGAAGCGTTCGCCGCCCGAGAGGGTGCCCGCCGGCTGCTCCGCGCGGGCCCCCTTGAAGAGGAACCGGGCGAGCTGGGAGCGGATCTGGTTGTCGGTGGTGCCCGGGGCGGTGCGGGCGACGTTGTCGGCGACGCTCAGGGCGTCGTCGAGGACGTCCAGCCGTTGCGGAAGGAACTTCAGCGGCACCGAGGCCGTGGCCTCCCCGGTGCTCGGCGCGAGCTCCCCGGTGAGCGCCCGTAGCAGCGTCGTCTTGCCCGCCCCGTTGCGGCCGACCAGGGCGATGCGTTCGGGTCCCTTCACCTGGAGGCTGCCCTCGCGCAGCCGCCCGTAGGGGAGACTCAGGTCCCGTACGGTCAGGACGGTGCGGCCGGCGGGCACCGCGGTGTGGGGCAGGCTCACCTTGATCTCGGCATCCCGGCGAATGGCTTCGGCGGCTTCCTCCCTGCGCTCGCGGGCCTCGTCGAGCCGGTCCTCGTGCAGGCCGCGCAGCCGGTCCCCGGACTCCTGGGCCGAGCGCTTGCGTTCCCCGGCGACGATGCGCGGGGCCTTCCGCCGGCCGTCGAGCTTCTTGTCGTGGCGCTGACGGCGGGCGACCTTGGTCCGGGTCTCCTCCAGTTCTCGCTGCTGACGGCGTACGTCGGCGTCGGCGGCGCGCAGCATCCGCCCGGCGGCCTCCTGCTGGGTGGCCAGGGCCTCCTGGTAGGCGGACCAGCCGCCCCCGTACCAGCTGACCGAGCCCGATCGCAGTTCGGCGATGCGGTCGACCCGCTCCAACAGGTCCCGGTCGTGGCTGACGACGACCAGGATGCCGGTGCGCCAGGAGTCGACGGCGTCGTAGAGCCTGCGGCGGGCGAACAGGTCCAGGTTGTTGGTCGGCTCGTCGAGGAGGAGGACGTCCGGCCGTTCCAGGAGCAGCGCGGCCAGGCGCAGCAGGACGGTCTCCCCGCCGGACAACTGCCCGACGGTACGGTCCAGTTCGACGGCGCCGAGCCCGAGGGAGCCGAGGGTGGCCAGAGCGCGCTCCTCGACGTCCCAGTCGTCGCCGACCGTCTCGAAGTGCTCCTCCCGTACGTCTCCGGACTCGATGGCGCGCAGGGCGGCCCGTCGCCCGGCGATGCCGAGGGCCGCGTCGACGCGCAGGGAGGTGTCCAGGGTGATGTTCTGGGGCAGGTAGGCAAGGTGCCCGCCGACGGTGACGGACCCCTCCGAGGGGCGCAGCAGTCCGGCGAACAGGCGCAGCAGGGCCGACTTGCCGGCGCCGTTGGCTCCGGCCAGACCGGTGCGGCCCCGGGGGACGGTGAGGGAGAGCCCGTCGAAGAGATTCGTGCCGTCGGGCCACCGGAAGGTGAGGTTGAAGGCTGCCACGGAGGCGCTGGGCGCGGTGGGATGGCTCATGTGGTTCTCGCAGTCGGAAGCGGGGAGGAACGGGGGGCTTCGTATGCGAGCAGCACGCGGCGACCCGGCCGGGGCCGGAAGGTGGTGGGAAGAACAGTCCTGCGAAGGTGAGGGACGGCTCAGCACCGAGGTCGCATCCACGCGGAAGTCACGGGCGGCAGAAATGCCGACAACGTCGTGACCGTGTACGGACCAGGGCCGTACCGCGCGATGATCGCGGACCTCAGATGCGCAACGTCCACCTCTATCGGAGACAACAGGACCCACGCAGCATAGCCGAGGATCTTGCCGGGTGTCGAGGGGAGTGTCAGGGAGCGCTCTGCGGCGCGGGGGCGGGCGAGGCGGTTGACGCGGAGGCGGCCTGGTTCGCCTCCGAGTCCGCCGGGCCGGCGGGGCCCCGCCGGCCGGGCAGCCGGACGCCGGGCGGCACGACGGGGGTACGTCGGAGGGCGAGGGTGCCGAGGACCGCGGCGAGACCGGCCAGGACGAATCCGTAGGGCGGGGTGGCGCCCATGGGGTGGGTCTCGTACACCAGCGCCGCCGAGAGCACGATCAGGACGGCGGCGAGGCGGCCGTACTGTTCGGTCGCGGCGACGACGGCCATGCCCCACAGCAGGTACCAGGGCTGGACCATGGGTGAGAGGGCGACCAGGACGAGCAGCGAGAGGCCGAGGGCGTGGGCCGGCGTCATACCGCCCCGCATCGCACGGCGGGCCAGAACGACGATCACACCGAGCGCCACCGCCAGTCCCAGCGTCTGGACGGCGGACTTGACGGGTTCCGCGTCGACGCCCAGAAGCAGCTGGGCCAGCTCCCCCAGTCCGAGGCCGACGTCACTCGTGACGGAGAGCGCGGTGTGGATGTTCGCGGCGACGCCCTGGGTGCGGAGCCAGCCGAATCCGGTGCCGCTGATCAGTGTGGCCCCTCCGGCCACCGCGCAGGCGATCAGGCCGGGTGCGAGGAGTCCCTTGGCCCAGCGGCGCCACTGGGGGCCGGTCGCGGACGCGTGCACGAGGACCCCGATGAACAGGAGTGCCACGGCCGACGGGGACTTGACCATCATGGCGAGGCCGACCAGGGCGCTGCCCGCGATCCACCTGCCGCGCAGCGCGAGCACCAGGCCGGCGAGCATCAGGCCGATCATCAGCCCGTCGTTGTGCACGCCGCCGACCACGTGCATCAGCAGCAGCGGGTTGAGCGCTCCCAGCCACAGGGCTCGGCTCTCGCTGCGGCCGTGTTCGCGCGCCAGGCGGCGCAGGGACCAGACGATCAGGGCGAGGGAGGCGAGCGCGACGAGCCGCATCGCGAGGACGGCGGGGACGATCGTGCCGCCGGTGGTCCAGGCGACGGCAGCGGAGAGCAGCAGGAAGAGCGGTCCGTACGGGGCCGGGGTGTCGCGCCAGTGGTTGCCGACGCTCGCGGCGGCGTCGCCCCCGATTCCGCCGGGGTCCAGGGCGGAGGGGCCGACGGTGTAGACGTCGTGCCCTTCGACGACCATCGAGCCCTGGGCGATGTAGCTGTAGACGTCGGCACTGTAGAGCGGGGGCGCGAGCAGGAACGGGGCCGTCCACCAGGCGAGGGTGATGAGGGTCTCGCGGGCTGTGGAGGCGGTCTTGCCGTACTGCCACCAGGCCACGACGAGCACGGTCAGTCCGACGTAGGCGAGGACGGCCGCCGCCGCCTTCGTGGCGGACCCGTGGTCGGTCCACAGGCCCCAGGGGTCATGGACCGGCAGTTTTCCGGCGAACCAGCCGCCGGCGACGATCGCCAGAGATCCTGCCGCACCCAGCCGACGGTGCCCGACCGCGCTCAAAGCCCACATGACCGGCCAACCTATCGGACGGCCCGGACCGGCCCGCAGCGCCTCCCCCGGCTTGCCCGGCGTCCCGGGGGAGGCGCCGCGCCGCATCCGGAGCCCCGGCCGGCCGAGGGGCCGGTACGCGCGACGGCGTTCAACGCCGTGCCCACGTAAATCCGTTGGCGTCCGGGCGCGCGCGTGCCAGGCTTCACCCGTAACCAAGGGGCGTAGCTCAGCGGCCAGAGCGACGGTCTCCAAAACCGTATGTCGCAGGTTCGATTCCTGCCGCCCCTGCCATCACCACCCGGCCCTTCACCGCATGTCGCCGCGCCAGTCCCACTGGTGGCTGTCCGGCGACCGCGGTCCGTACTCGGCGCGTCCCCCGGGCCCGTAGGCGCCGATCTCGGTGACCAGCCCGACGCCGTCGCGCAGGTCCGCCTCGCCCCAGCCCGTGACGTCGAGCAGCAGCCCGTCGAGCGGGCCGCCGACCAGCTCCCGGTAGTCGTGCCCCGGTCTCGGCCCGGGACGGGGGTCGTCGTGGTCGGTGCCGTACACCCGTCGCTGCCTCATCAGCTCGTCCATGCGGGCAGCATCCCACCGGCCACTGACAACGGCTCGGTGCGAGGGTCCATCCGGCCAGTGTCCGCCGCGCCCCGCCGGCCCGGGCGGGCGGGACGGTGACCGCGGAAATGGGCGCGCGCCCGCCCGGTCGCCGTGACACGCTCCACCGATGATCCTTCCACCGCCTCTGATCCCACTGCTGGAGCAGTTCGACTTCGCCTGTGAGCGGCTCCTCGCCCGCTTGGCCGGTCCCGTCATGGACAGCGGCAACGGCGTCGACATCGGCGTGACCCCACTCGGCGACGACGAACACCTCTGGGAACCCGTGCCCGACTGCTGGTCCGTACGCCGTCGCGGCGACGCCCCCGGGGCGCGGGCGACCGTTCTGGCGGGAGCCGGCGACTGGGGGCGGGACTCGGCGGACTCCCCGCATCCGTTCCCTCCGCCGTTCACCACCATCGCGTGGCGTCTGAGCCATCTCGCCGAAATGCTCACTCTCCGTGCCGACCACACCTGTGGCACCAGGGCGCTCACGCGCGACGGCTACCGCACTCCGGGGGACGCCGCCGGGGCGGTGGCCGCCTTCGAGACCGCGTCCGCCGCCTGGCGCGAAGCCCTGCTCACCGCCGACGACGTGGCCCTGGACACCGTCGGGTACAGCACGTATCCGAACGGCAGCGACGCCGAGGATCCCTTCGTCGACATCGTCTGGTGGGTCAACCAGGAGGTGCTGCACCACGGCGCCGAGATCGCCCTGCTCCGCGATCTGTACCGCGTCAGGCGGTCCTGAGCGGCGCCCGGGGGTGGCCGGGAGTACGCGGAAGCGCCCGCAGTCGCCGCTCAAGGGCACCCGCCCTATGATTCAGGGACATAACGCACCGCGGAGCGGCACATGAACCGGCGTCGGACTCCCCGCTCAGCTAGCGCCGAAGACCTGCTCAACACCTTGCAGAACCTCACTGCCCGCGCTCGGCGCGAGGTGGAGTTCCACCAGGCCAGGGTGGAGCTGGCGCAGGCGCTCCAGCGCGACATGCTCCCGGCGGCCCTGCCCACGGTCCCCGGTCTCCAGTCGGCGGCACGCTACGCGCCCGCTCGCCACGGTCTGGACATCGGAGGCGACTGGTACGACGGTTTCCCGCTCGCGGACGGGGCCCTCGGCTTCGCCATCGGCGACGTACAGGGGCACGATGTCGAGGCCGCCGCCTTCATGGGCCAGATCCGTATCGCGATGCGGGCCATCGCGGGCACGGCGTCCGATCCGGGCGAGATCCTCGGCCGGACGAACGATCTGCTGGTGTCCGTGGACTCGGGCCTCTTCGCGACCTGTACGTTCATGCGTCTGGACCCGACGACCTGGGAGCTGCACAGCGCGCGGGCGGGGCACGTGGCGTGTGTGTGGGCCACAGCGGAAGGGCGGTCCGGCGTCACGGAGGACCCGGGCGGCCTGCCGTTGGGCATCGAGCCGGGCGAGGACTATCCCGTCACCCGGCGCACCCTCGACTCCGACGGGGCGATCGTGCTGCTCACCGACGGGGTCGTCGAGGGACCGTCGCTGCTGATCGAGGACGGCCTGGAGCGAGTACGGCGGCTGGTCGCCGCGCACGTCGGGGCAGGCGCGGCACAGCTGGCCGACGAGGTCCTGCGCGCGACCGAGGTGACGGGGCACGAGGACGATGCCGCCGTACTGGTCCTGCGGCATGCCGCCGCCCGCCGCGGGCCCCGGTGACGCCGGACCGTACCGCGCGTGTCACCTGCCCGGTCCCGTCGCGGCCGGTGTCTGATGAGGGGTGTGATCCGCACCGAGGAAGCCAGACGTCGGGCCCTGTACGTGGCGCAGATCCTGGGCGTGGCCGGCGCCTACTACCTGGCGGGGCATCTCGGGCTGATGCGGCAGGTCGTCGTGGACGGCGCGGTCGTCACACCTCTGTGGCCTTCCACCGGCATCGCCCTGGCCGCACTGCTGTGCCTGGGTGTCCGCGTCTGGCCGGGCATCGCGCTGGGCGCGCTGCTCGCGGTTCTCGAGACCGGCGGCACGTTCACCGTGAGCAGTCTGGCCGTCATGTTCGGCAACACGGCCGCGCCGCTCGCCTCGTACGCGCTGTTGCGGAGGGTTGGCTTCCGCAGTGAGCTGGCCCGCCTGCGGGACGGGGTCTGCCTGGTCTTCCTCGGCGCGTTCGCGGGGATGCTGATCAGCGCCGCCATCGGGAGTTTCACGCTGCTGCTCGACGGCAAGGTTCCGCCGGGACGATTCTGGCTGGTCTGGTCGTCCTGGTGGGCGGGGGACGCGATGGGGGTCCTGGTCGTCACCCCGGTGCTGCTGGTCCTGCGCGGGGTGCGGTGGCCCCGCGCGTCCGACCGGTGGCTGGAGGCATCGGTCCTAGCGGTCGTCGTGGTCGTGTCGTCGCTGATCGCTACGCGCAGTTCGCTGTCGATGATCTATCTGGTGTTCCCGGTGATCATCTGGGCGGCTCTGCGCTTCCAGCTGCCCGGCAGCGCTCCATGCGCCCTGGTCGTCTCGGTGCTCGCCATCATCGCCGGTACGGATGGAGTGGGGCCGTTCGCGGGACACACCCTGATGGAGATCATGGCCAACCTCTCCCTGCTCAACGGAAGCGTCGCGCTCACCGCGCTGCTGCTCGGGGCCGTCGTCGCGGAGCACAAGAACATCCGCCGGGAGACGGAGTACGCCGTCGAGGAGCTGGAGGCCCTGGTGGAGCAGCTGGCGCCGCTGTCGGGGCCGGCCGCCGCGCGGTACGAGGACAGGCCGGGGCGGCACGGCCCGCTCGACGGCGGCCCCCGGCCGGACCACCGGTAGCGCGTGGTACGCCCCGGTGGGTCGAAGGGCGGGAAACGCCGACGGTCAGTACGGCAGGGGGCGGCCGGACGGAGTGCGCAGATCCAGCGGCGGCGGCCCCGTAGGGGGCGGGGGACGACGGACGACAACTCGGATGCGGCCCATTGCCACCACCTCCTCCTGGTCAACCGGTATGTGCCCAGTCGGCGCGGCTTCACACTTCCCGGCCGCCCCGTCCCACCTGTCGGCGTCCTCGTGGTCCCTCGGCGCGGATGCGGGCGGTGCCCGGTGCGGTGACCCTTGAGATGGGGGCCGCAGAGTCGACGGAGGAGGACGCATGTCCGCACTGGACAAGATCAAGAGAATGCTCAAGGGACACGAGGAGCACGTCGGCAAGGGCATCGACAAGGCCGGCGACATGGTCGACGACCGCACGAAGGGCAAGTACAAGGGCCACGTCGACAAGGGCCAGGACAGGCTCAGGCAGCAGTTCGGGGCGGACCGCGACCAGGACGGGCCGCCGCGCACCTGAGCCGCCCCGCAGGTGACCGGGCGGCCGCCGTCCGTCGGCCGCCGTCCGTCCCGTGCACCGGGCCGTGCCGCGGAATGCGATCCGTGGCACGGCCCGGTGCACGGGGTACGTCGAGCCCTCGCGCAAACTGACCCACGGGCCCGAACGAGACCCGTGGCGCAGGGGCGGCGACGATTTCCGGGGTTGCCCGCCGGATTCTTGTTATTGTCCCGCCCGCACCCCGTCTCCCGAGTGTGGGAAGTGACAGCACCGGACCCCGGAAGAGTGAGCACAGCATGGGCAAGGATCACCCGACGGCCCTGATCGCGGCGGCGCGGAGCGGCGACCAGCAGGCCAAGGACCAGCTCGTCTCGGCCTACCTGCCCCTCCTGTACAACGTCGTCGGACGTGCGCTGGACGGTCATGCGGACGTGGACGACGTGGTGCAGGAGGCGGTGCTGCGCATGCTCCGGGGCCTGCCGGATCTGCGTGACCCGGAGCGTTTCCGTTCCTGGCTGGTGGCGATAGCCATGAACGAGATACGTACGCACTGGCGTGACGGACAGTCCGGTGCGATACCGGCGGACCGGCTGGACGCCGCGTACGACCTGCCGGATCCCCGGGCGGACTTCGTCGAGGTGACGATCCTGGAGCTGGGCCTGACCGGCCAGCGTCGCCAGGTAGCGGAGGCGACACGCTGGCTGGACGAGGACGACCGCGCCCTGCTGTCGCTGTGGTGGCTGGAGACCACCGGGCACCTGTCCCGTGCCGAGGTCGCCGCGGCCCTCGAACTCTCCCCGCAGCACACCGCCGTACGGGTGCAACGGATGAAGGCACAGCTGGAGGCGGCAAGAGTCGTGGTGGGCGCGCTGGCGGCCGAACCGCCGTGCGTGCTTCTGGAGGGCATCGCCGTCGGCTGGGACGGTGTCCCCTCCGCCCTGTGGCGCAAGCGGCTGGCCCGCCATGCCCGCGAATGCACCGTGTGCTCGGGACACCGCTCGGGGCTTGTTCCCGCCGAAGGGCTGTTGGTGGGTCTCGCCCTGGTCCCGGTGGCCGCGGCAGGAACGGGGGCCGTTCCTGATCTGCTCACCACGGCTGCGCAGCTCCAGGTGGCCGGTCCTGGCTCGCCCGGCACCGGGGCGGGACGCGCGGAGCGCAGACGAGTGCAGGCCCGACGCCGCCGTCGCAACGCAGCCATAGCGGCCGTGGTCGCGGTCGCCGCGCTCGGCACGGGCGGCGCGGCGGTGCACCTCTACACCGACGCCGACGACCGGGACGCGACGACCGTCACCGCCGACGCTCCGGCCCCCCGCTCCCAGGCGCCCACCTCTGCCTCACCGACGCCGTCCCCGTCTTCCTCGGCCTTCGCGTCCGTGTCGCCCAGCGCCTCCCCGACGCCGAGTTCCTCGCGTACGTCCAAGGCCAAGCCGGAGAAGAGCACCCCGGCACCGCCCGCGCCCACCACCGCAGCCCCGGCCCCGAAGCCGGACCCGCCGGCGCCCGCACAGCCCGCACCGCCCGCACCGCCCGCACCGGCGGGAACCGCCGGCCAGGTGGCCGATCTGGTCAACGCCGAGCGGGCCAAGGAGGGCTGCGGTCCGGTGACCGTCAACGATCAGCTCAACACCGCCGCGCTACGGCACTCCGCCGATATGGAGGCCAAGGACTACTTCTCGCACACCTCGCAGGACGGCAGGGATCCAGGCGACCGGATCACCGCCGCGGGGTATCGGTGGTCCACCTACGGCGAGAACATCGCCAAGGGCCAGCAGACCCCGGCCGACGTGATGCGGTCCTGGATGGACAGCCCGGGACACCGCGCGAACATCCTCAACTGTTCCTTCAAGGAGATCGGCGTCGGTAAGCAGAATACGGACGAAGGTCCGATATGGACACAGGTGTTCGGGACCCGGTTAGCCCGCCGGACACCCCTTAGGATGCCGCCATGATCGCTCAAGTGGAGTGCGTGGTACTGGACTGCCCCGACCCGAAGGAACTGGCCGGCTTCTACGCGTCATTGCTCGGGGGCGAGGTCGACCGCGCCGACCGGAGATGGGCGTGCGACGCGGACTGGTCCACGCTGCACACGCCCGGTGGACTCGTCCTCGCCTTTCAGCGGGTGGCCGATCACCGGCCGCCCGGCTGGCCCGGCCAGGAGCCGCCCCAGCAGTTCCACCTGGACTTCGGCGTCACCGACCAGGAACGGGCGCACGAGGTGGTTCTGGCGTGCGGGGGGTCCCTCCTCGACGCCGGGGACGAAGCGCGCGGGTGGCGTGTCTACGCCGACCCTGCCGGACACCCCTTCTGCCTGGTTCGGCACTGACCGTTCCAGCACCGCTCGCACGCCCGGGCCGTCCGGTGCGGCCGCCGACCAGCCGCACCTGAGCCCGGCGGGATCTCGCCGGGCTCAGCGCAGGACCAACATCAGCGCCGTGCCGACGCAGATCGCCGCGCCCGCCGCGCCGGCCGAGACGGCGACGCAGCGGGCCCGGAGCCGAACATAACGCCCGGCGTACTCCTCGCGCAGTTCGTCCGCGCGGTCCCGGATGTGGGTGAGCGACTCCCGGGAAGCGGCGACGCGTTCGGTGATGAACACCCGCTCGACGTCCTCACGCTGCGCTGTGGTCAACCAGGGCAACCGGTCGGTGAAGCGGCGCGCCTGTCGTCGCGCCCTCTCGACCTCCGCGTTCCACAGCAGAAAGCCTTCCAGTTGCGCCAGGCCCCGGGCGCAGTCCTCGTCGGGTTTCACCCCGTCCTCCTCTCGCACCCCGCCGCTTGATCAAGGGCGTGGGCCGCATTCACTCGTGCCGGTCCCCCGGGGCGACGACCGTGGAGTCCTGGGGGCGGTTGGTGGCTTCCTCCAAAGAGCGGACCGCCGGGTGGTGCAGGTCGAACGCCGGGGATTCGGAGCGGATCCGCGGCAGGGTGACGAAGTTGTGCCGCGGCGGCGGGCAGGACGTGGCCCATTCCAGCGAACGGCCGTAGCCCCACGGGTCGTCGACCTCGATCTTCCTGCCGTACTTGGCGGTCTTCCAGATGTTGTAGAAGAACGGCAGGATCGACAGGCCCAGCAGGAAGGAGGAAAGGGTGGAGATCGTATTCAGCGCGGTGAAGCCGTCGGCGTCGAGGTAGTCCGCGTAACGACGCGGCATGCCCTCGGCCCCGAGCCAGTGCTGCACCAGGAAGGTGCCGTGGAAGCCCACGAACAGCGTCCAGAACGTCATCTTCCCGAGCCGTTCGTCCAGCAACTTACCGGTGAACTTCGGCCACCAGAAATGGAATCCGGCGAACATCGCGAACACCACGGTGCCGAATACCACGTAGTGGAAGTGGGCGACGACGAAGTACGAGTCGGAGACGTGGAAGTCCAGGGGTGGTGAGGCGAGAATGATCCCAGTCAGACCACCGAACAGGAAGGTGACCAGAAAACCGACGGCCCAGAGCATCGGGGTCTCCATGGAGAGCGATCCCTTCCACATGGTGCCAATCCAGTTGAAGAATTTCACGCCTGTTGGCACGGCGATGAGGAAGGTCATGAAGGAGAAGAACGGCAGCAGCACACCGCCCGTGACGAACATGTGGTGCGCCCACACGGTCGCGGACAGGCCGGCGATGGCGATGGTGGCCGCGACCAGGCCGATATAGCCGAAGACCGGCTTGCGGCTGAAGACCGGAAGGATCTCTGTGACGATGCCGAAGAACGGCAGGGCGATGATGTAGACCTCGGGGTGGCCGAAGAACCAGAACAGGTGCTGCCACAGCAGGGCGCCGCCGTTGGCCGCGTCGAAGACATGCGCACCGAACTTGCGGTCGGCCTCCAGCGCCAGCAGGGCCGCGGCGAGGACCGGGAAGGCCAGCAGAACCAGGACACCGGTCAGCAGGACGTTCCAGGTGAAGATTGGCATACGGAACATCGTCATGCCGGGTGCGCGCATGCAGATGATCGTGGTGATGAAGTTGACCGAGCCGAGGATCGTGCCGAAGCCGGAGAAGGCCAGACCCATGATCCACATGTCGGCGCCGACACCGGGAGAGCGGACCGCGTCGTTGAGCGGGGCGTAGGCGAACCAGCCGAAGTCGGCCGCACCCTGCGGGGTGAGGAAGCCGGCCACCGCGATGAGCGAGCCGAAGAGGTACAGCCAGTACGCGAACATGTTCAGCCGCGGGAACGCCACGTCGGGCGCGCCGATCTGCAACGGCATGATCCAGTTCGCGAATCCGGCAAACAGCGGCGTCGCGAACATCAGCAGCATGATCGTGCCGTGCATCGTGAAAGCCTGGTTGAACTGCTCGTTCGAGATCAGCTGGATACCGGGCCGGGCCAGCTCGGCTCGCATCACCAACGCCAGGAGCCCTCCCACGCAGAAGAACGCGAAGGAGGTGACGAGGTAGAGCGTGCCGATGGTCTTGTGGTCCGTGCTGGTCATCCACTTGATGACCACATTGCCGGGTTCGCCGCGCCGTACCGGCATTTCGTCCTGGTCGGCGGCATCGGTCTCCACCGGTTGCGAGATGCCCCTCGTCGTCACTACGACGCTCCTTCGGTCGACGGCCCGTGTGGACTCGGCGACCAGAATGGACCCGCGGAGATCAGTGCGGTGGGACATCCTTCCCCGTTCGGGGCGAGCGGCCGACAAGGACACTCAAATGGCCTAGGACGAACCCTCCCTCCACCCTCGGTCACCGCAACCGCAACCGCAACCGCAACCGGGCGTCAACGTCCGGGAGCAGATCGGATATTCCCTCGCGGGCACAGGAATAGCTTCTCCGGCACCGGAGTTGGTGAACCGACGGAATCACTTCTCTCCTCCCCACTCCCGTTCACTCCTCTCCACTCGGCAGTTTCGGAAGGTCGGATCCATGAAGATCGGCATCATCGGCGCGGGCAACATCGGCGGCAACCTGACGCGACGTCTCACCGCCCTCGGGCATGAGGTCGCGGTTGCCAACTCCCGCGGCCCCCAGACGCTCACCGCCCTCGCCGAAGAGACCGGGGCGAAGCCGGTGCCCGCGTCGGAGGCCGCGCGGGGCGCCAAGGTAGTCGTCGTCACGGTGCCGCTGAAGGCCGTGCCCGACCTGCCCGCCGGATTCCTCGACGGCGCGACGGAAGGCGTCGCGGTCATCGACACGGGCAACTACTACCCGCAGCAGCGCGACGGCCTTATCGCCGCCATCGAGGACGGGCTGCCCGAGAGCCGGTGGACGGAGCAGCAGATCGGTCACCCCGTGATCAAGGCGTTCAACGGCACGTACGCCCAGGACATCCTGGACCGGGGCCGCCCGCACGGCACTCCGGGCCGGCAGGCGCTCCCTGTCGCGGGCGACGACCCGAAGGCCAAACAGGCGGTCCGCGACCTCATCGACGAGTTGGGCTTCGACACCGTCGACAGCGGCGGCCTGGACGAATCCTGGCGCCAGCAGCCCGGCACGCCGGTGTACGGAAGCCAGGGCGACGTCGACGCCATCGTGAAGGCCCTCTCGGAAGCATCCCAGGAGCGCACCGCGGAGTGGCGCGCCTGATACCGGGCTTCACGCCGGTGGGACAACCGGGCGACCACTCCGGCCGGGCGGGAAAGGGGGTACCCGCCCGGCCCGAGCGCCGGCCGCCCTCAGACGACGCCCGTCACAGTGATCCGCAGCGAGACCACCGGCTCCTCCGGCAGCACGGCGCCGACCGCGGCCTGTACGGCCCTGGTGACGTCAAGCGCCCGGTGACCACGGCTCAGGACGAACCGAACGTCGATGTGCCAGCCGCCGCCCTCGTCCCGGCCGACCCGCACTCCCGGTGTCCTGTTCCCGGTCAGTGGGGCGCGGCGCGGGGTGCGATCGGCGATCCGGGTCCGTAGGAGGTCCGTTATGCCGGGGCGCAGGAACGCGACGCCCTGCACGCCTCGAGCGGCCTCGGCGGCAGCCCCGGCCACCCGGTCCCGGCGTGTGTCCGCGGTCATCGCGCTGCTCCCGTCCCGTGTCCGTCGGCCCGGCCGTTCGTGTGACCGCCGATGACCGTACCGTCAGCTCCGTCGCCGTCGCTGTGCACACGGTGGCCGACGTCCTCGTAGAAGACGTCCAGAGTGTCGACCGTGTCGAGGATGTCGACAACGAGAACGTCGGTGGTCGCGACGCGGATACCGATGTCCCGGTCGGCGACCTCGGCGACCCGTGCGCGCACGGCGTCGGCCAGGTCCCGCATGGGCAGGCCGAGGCTCGCCGCCACCTCGACCCGAATGTGCAGCTCTCCGGTGGGGTCCGACGGGTCGAGTGGGGCGATACGGCAGCTCCCGGCCCGCACCCCGGGCAGGCTGTCGACCGCCGCCCGCAGTATCCGCGCGACCGCGGACTCGACCATCCAGTGGTCCTCCCCCGGCTCTCCCAGCGGCAGTGGGCGTCCTGGACGCAGTTCCAGCCGTACGAGTTCCATGACACGAGCCGCTATGGCCGTGGTGTCCGGCGTGCCGGGCTCCTGCTCGCAGGTACGGCGTACCGCGTCGCCGAGGCCCCTGAGGTCGGCCAGGGCGGCCGAGCAGAAGGTGCATGCGGCGAAGTGCGGGTCCTCCGCCGAGCGGCCGATGTCCCAGGCCTCCCAGACGTCGGTGAGCAGGCGCCCGCAACCGAGCTGCTCCTCCTCCTCGTATCGGCTCTCCTCGTGCCGGCTCTCCTCCGGCCGGTCCGGATTGGCGCTCATCGCCATGCGCTCATCGCCTCCGTCAGGGAGCGGCGGGCCCGGAAGACCCGGCCGCGGACCGCCTGCAGACTGATTCCGACCGTTCCCGCGATGCTCTCGTACGACAGTCCCTGCATCTCGCGCAGCACCCAGCACACGCGCTGTTCGGGTGAGAGGCCCGCCATCGCCTCGGCCAGCGCGTCGACGGCTGCCCGCGACTCCACCGCACGGGCAGGGGACGCCTGGTGCTCGGGGGCGGCCTGCTCGGGCACCGAGTCGAGGTCCGCCGCCGGTCTGCGAGCTCTGAGCCGGTTGAGGCAGCGGTTGGTGACGATGCGGTAGAGCCATGTGTGGAAGGAGGCGTCCCGGCGAAACTCGGGGAGCTTTCGCCAGGCGCTCACGAAGGCGTCCTGGACGGCGTCCTCCGCGTCCGCCCGGTCGCCGAGAACTCGCATCGCCAGTTGCAACATCACGGGGCTGTGCCTGCGCACGAGCACCTCGAAGGCCTCCTCGTCCCCCTCTCCCGCCCTCACGACCAGCAGTGGCTCGTCGGACGGCGCGGCGTCCGGCGCGCGCTCCGTCAGCTGATTCCCGTCGCCGGGCACGGACCAACTCCTTCCCCGCTCATTTCCACGACGCTTGCTCCTGCTTCTGTACGCGACCGGCGCACGACCCCGCACGCGACTCCACGTGCCCTCGTGACCGCTTCTCGTCGTTGGACACACCGCGAGGCCGAACGTCACGCACTCGCACGGCTTTTGTCTGTACCGCACGGCGTGCCGTCGCCCGGCGCCCCGCCGGCCGTCGTCCTGCTTCCGGGAAATATCCGCGAACCCGCGTGACGAATCGGCGGACAGCGTGTCCAACGAAATGTCAGGCAGAACGAGCCGAGCGAGACGCGAGGAGTTTTCATGACCACCATCCAGCCAGCAGCGACCATTCCCCCCGCGGGAGCCGCTTCGCGGACGGGCATGACGAAGCAGAGCGGCTCCGCGGGCGGGACCACCACGGTCGGCAGCGGGGCCACCGGAGCAGCCGAGCCGGCGGCGACGCGAGGGCGCACCTCCATCGCGGACACCGTCGTCGTGAAGATCGCAGGGATGGCGGCCCGCGAGATCCCCGGCGTCCACGACATGGGCGGCGGCCTCTCCCGCACCCTCGGCGCGGTCCGCGACCGGGTGCCGGGCGGCCGGCCGAACGTCGGGCGGGGCGTCAAGGTCGAGGTGGGCGAGCGCCAGACCGCTATCGACCTGGACATTGTCGTCGAGTACGGGGTCGCGATCACCGACGTGGCGCACGATGTCCGCGAGAACGTCATCGCAGCGGTGGAGCGCACCACGGGCCTTGAGGTCGTGGAGGTCAATGTGACGGTCAACGACGTGCATCTGCCCGAGGACGACGACGAGGCCGCCTCGTCCGAGACGCGCGTGGCGTGACGGCGTGACGCGGAAGATGGACGCGTCCGGCCCGGCGGGCGGTGCACCGGGCCGGGGTGCCTACGGGGCGGCGGCGGGCATGGCACTGGGGTTCGCGGGCTGGTTCGGCGGGTTCGGTGCCTTCCTTGTGGTCGCGTCACTCGGGGCGGTGGGCTGGTTCGCCGGACACCTCATGGACGGTGGCACCAGCCTGCGCGAGTTCCTGGACACGGTGGCCGGGCGGCGGCCATGACGGTCTCGGCCGCCGAGCGTGGTACGACGACGGTGGCTCCCCGCGCCGTCCGGCGGATCGCCGAGCAGGCGGCGGCCGAGGCGCTGCCCGACGGCGGCGCGGTGACCCGCGGTTCCGCTTCGGTGCGTGGCGCGTCCGCGCGGGTCACGGTCGGCATCCAGCTGCCGTATCCCATACGGGCGGATGAGGCGGCCGAGCGGATCCGGGAGCGGGCACGGACCCGGACGGCGGCCCTGACGGGCCTGTCCGTTCCGCACGCGGACGTTCGGATCGATGCGCTCTCGGTGATACCGCTGCCGTCCGCCCGGAACCCCTCGGACGATACGTCCTCCGGGGCAGACGATGTCACGCGCGGGACGGAGCACGCCGTACGGAGCGGTGGCCCGGGCCGCCGGATCCGGGCCCAGCGCCGGATTCCCGCAGCGCTGACGGCAGCCGTCCTAGCCACCAGCTGTGCGCTGCTCCTGGTGGACGTCGTCGCGGTGCGGCTCGGCAGCACGCCCGCCGCCTGGCGGACCTGGCTGGTCGACTGGACGTCGACGCACGGCCCGGCGGACACGGCGGTCCGGGTCGGCGGGGTGCTGGCCGCGCTGACCGGCGCAGTGCTACTGGGGTGCGCCCTGATCCCGGGGTACCGGCGCGGACTGACGATGGACGCGCCCGCGCCGCGGCTGCGGGCGACGCTCGACCGCTCGGCCGCCGCCCGGGTCGTCCAGGACCGGACCGCCGCCGTAGCCGGAGTGGTTCGGGTCCGGGTGAGTGTGCGGCGGCGACGCGTAAAGGTGCTGGCAGAGGTGGGCTACGGCGCCCTGGAGCAGGGGCGGGCCGAGGTGGTCCGAGTCGTCGGAGCGGCCCTGCCGGAGCTGGGCCTGGCTCGGGCTCCCGCGCTGCGGGTCGGGGTCCGGCTCCGGCGTGACCTGCACGGGCCTCGGCCGTCCATCGAGGAGCCGACGCAATCCGCAGCCGCCGCGACAGCGGCTCCGGCTCCGGCTCCGGCTGAGCAGAGAGAGGCGTGAAGGGATGTCGGTAATCAGGCGTGGCGCGGTCAACCGGTCGCTGCTCGGTGCCGCCGGGCTGGTGCTGGTCGTCGGCGGCGGCTGGCTGGCCATGGGCGACGGTTCGGGGTGGGTCCCGGTGGTGGGCCGCGTCCCGCACTGGTGGCCGACGCCCGCGCCGGACGGGGTGTTGCTGGACCGCGGATTGACGGTACGGCTCCGGAAGGAGAGGTGGTGGAGTCCTGCGCTCATCGCCGGGCTCGCCCTCGTTCTGGCGCTGCTGGTGTGGTGGTTGGCCCGTCAGGCCATGTCCGGCAGGAGCCGCTGGGCGGTGCTGCCAAGGAGCGGTCTGGTATTGCGCAGGCGTGCGTGGGAACGGGCGATGACCACTCAGGTGGCAGCGTTGGACGACGTGGTGCGCGCCCGCGTGCGTCTGGTGGGCCGGCCACTGCGGGCGGTGGTCACGGTGGTCGTGGAGCCCATGGCCTGGCCGGCACAGATCGTGCGGTCCGTGGCCGGGGTCATCGCGGACGCCCGGAACAGCGGCGGTGAACAGAGCCTGTCGGCCGACATACGGCTCCGGGTCACGAACCGCCGGGAGCGCCGGACGCGTTGAACCGCCCGTGTGTCGGCTCGCACCACGATGGCCCGGCCGCCACCCACGTGCGTGGCGGCACTCCGGAGCTGCTCCCACCCGCCCCCACAGAATCTACTCATGAGTAAGGTATGGGCTCCGGGATGTCGGCCCACGGCCCGTACGGCGCCCGGGCGTGGCCCGTCGACGGCCGTGGACAAGGAGTCTCACCGTGCCCCGCACCATGTCCGTGACAGACAGCATCGTTATCGACGCCAGCCCGACGCACATCTATGAACAGCTCAGCGACCCCACGGCGATGGGGCGTTGGAGTCCGGAAAACCGTGGCGCCACCGTGCACGGCGAGCGGCGTGGTGCGTACGTCGGCATGGTCTTCGAGGGCCGGAACAAGCGCGGTGCGGCGCGCTGGACGACACGGTGCACAGTGACGGCGGCCGACCCCGGCGAGTGCTTCACCTTCCGGGTGCATGCGATCGGCCTGCGGCGCCCTCTGCTCCCGGGGCCGATCGCCACGTGGGACTACCATTTCGAGGCAGTGGACAGCGCGACCCGGGTCACCGAGACCTGGACCGACGACCGGCGCCGCTGGCCGGACTTCCTCGCCAACGCGTTCGACCGCGTCGCGACAGGCGGGAAGACCTTCGCGCAGTTCCAGAGCGGCAACATCCGCACGACGCTGGAGCGTCTCAAGGCAGCCCTGGAGGCGGACCTCCGGGGCGCCGGAAGCTAGTCCCCTGTCCGCCGCGGTCTTGGTCCAATGCAGGTCTTGGGGTCGGTGTTCCAGGCTGCGCTCCAGGTCCGGATGTCCTTGTCCGACAGAAGCAACGCGGTCTTCGGCCGCCCAGTACGTGCCACAGGCTCCTGACGATCAGTGGTCGGTCTTGGACCGTTTTCGCCGGTCGCGTTGCGCCCGTGGTTCGGGCGGCCGCGCTCCTGGACACGGTCACTGTCCAGCACACCTGGCAGATTTGCCGACTCAGCAATCCTTGTTGCAATTCTCTGCGTGCCGACCTTAATTTGACGCCCAGTCAAGCGTCTTCGACAGTAGGCAGGGAGACAGCATCATGGCCTTGAACAACCGCGTCCACCACGTCCGCGCCGGGGAACTGGACGGGAACACAGCCCTCAGCGGCGACACCGTCGGGTCGGTGAACCTCTGGATGGGGCGAGTGGAAAACGCACCGTTGAGCGCGACGGACAACCACCACCACGGCGCGTCGGAGGCAGGCATCTACGTGGTCAGTGGCCACCCCGTCTTCGTCTTCCACGACGGTGACCAGGAGGTCAGAATCTCCGCCGCACCGGGCGACTTCATCCTCGTCCCACCGTTCGTTCCCCACCGCGAGGAGCATCCCGACCCGGACGAGCCTGTGGTCGTCGTCATTGCCCGCACCACCCAGCAACCGATCAAAGTCTCCGTGCCGGAGCTCTACCAGCTCACAGAGGAAGGCCTGTCCTGACGACGGGCCTGCTGCGGTGGCGCCTGTGGCGTTTTGGCACCGAGCTGGTTGAACTCTGTCAGGTAGGGCTACGCCGAGTTTGAGAAGTCGGCGATCCGTCTGGCCGGCCGTCCGTGAAAGACACGGGCGGCCGGCCAGACGGTGAGGTCGGGGGCGGTGGCCCTGGCGGTGGCGGTGGCGCGAGCGCTGCTCGCGGCGCTGACAACAGACCGGACCGGTCAGCAACGTGGTCCAGGTTCCGGGTAGCCGCGGCTATCGCCGCAGTGCTCGTCGCGCTGCCAGCGGCGGAAGAGTCCGTAGACGGTCTGCCACGGCCCGTATTCCGGCGGAAGGTCCCGCGACCGGGCGCCGGTCCGGTCCCGCCATGGGACTCCGCCGGTCAGCTTGCGCCGACGCAGCGACGGTCTGGCCAACACCACGACCGGCAACAATGGTTCCAAGACCGACCACTGCTCGTCAGAGAGATCCCCACACCGCGATCATCACGCCACGGAACGAGGGAGACGAACCA
The DNA here is from genome assembly GCF_044329855.1 of Streptomyces sp. NPDC017520. Classification (NCBI taxonomy): domain Bacteria; kingdom Bacillati; phylum Actinomycetota; class Actinomycetes; order Kitasatosporales; family Streptomycetaceae; genus Streptomyces; species Streptomyces sp. NPDC017520. The sequence goes on along the minus strand of NZ_JBIRKB010000005.1, from coordinate 429,151 downwards.
GGTCGTCAGGCGGCCCAGTGCGGAGGGCGGCTCGGGGACGTGGGCAGCGCTGTCTTCGCGTTGCCCGTGGCGGCGTTGAGCTGTGCCTGGGTGAGGAACAGGCTTCCCGTGAGGTCGGCGTCCGAGAGGTCGGCGTCACGGAAGTCCGCACCGATGAGGTCGGCCAGACGGAGGTCGGCGCCGGTGAGATCGGCGGCGATCAGATAGGCCCCACGGAGGTCCGCCGCGCGCAGGTCGGCTCCGCGCAGGCGGGCTCCTATGAGGTCGGCACCGCGGTGGTTGCGCTTCTTGCGGCGGGGCGCGGCGGCCCGGACGAGTTCGCTGGTGCGCAGAAGCAGCCCGGCGACCCGCTCGCGGTGACCGGCGATGTCCAGTTCCGCGAAGTCGACGGCCGGCCGTGCGGTGTGCCGCTCCGTCTCTTCGAGGGCCCGGCGGATCTCGCCGTGCAGGGGACGCGCGCCCGGCAGGGTGAGGGCCTCGGTGAGATACCACAGCAGTTCGTGGAGCTGACGCATGACCGGGAACACTTGGAACATCTGCGCGGCGAGGTCCGGGGACGAACGCCAGTCACGACCGCCGTAGGTGACCTGGGAGACCTGCTGGCCGGCGCCGAAGCAGTCGTACACGGTGCAGCCGGAGAAGCCCTTCGGCCGCAGCCGGGTGTGGATGCCGCAGCGGAAGCTGTCCTGAAGGTTGGGGCAGGGCCGCCCGGCGTCCTTGTCGATGGCGAAGTCCGCAGAGGCCGTCAGCGTGAGGGCGACGCAGCACAGAGCGAAACAGTTCGCGCAGTCCGCACGCAGGGCCTCCCGTCCGTTGTCGGGCACGGCGGTCGGTTCGTTGTCGGGCACGGGCGGCGGGTCCTCGCGTGAATGGTGCTGCGGAAAGGGAACGGGTGCAGAGCACACGAGTCTAGCGAGGGGCCGGGAGGCGACACTCCCGTCGGCCCTGTCGCTCTGTTCAGCACGGTCGGCCACAGCACCCGTCGACCACTGCGGCTCCCCGGGGACACCGTCGGCCGCCGCCGGTGCAGACTGGGCACGGTACGGATCAGTGAGGGGGCACATGGGCGCCGAGCAGACCAACGGGTTCGAGCCCGCGACCGGCGACGGCCCACCGGCCGCCGAACCCGCGGCGGCACGGGCCGCTTCGGTGCGGACCGCGTTCGAGGGGCTGCTGCAGATCCGCCGGCTCACCGGCGCCGGGCGGCCCGACCCCGTGGCCGCGCCCGCTCCGTGGGAGGTTAACCGCCCGGTGAGGGCGATCGCGTTGGCTCTGGAGAGGTCGGGGGCCACGCCTTCGGCCGTCGACCCGTCGGGACAACGCCTGTCGGCCGGATACCGGGTGAGCGAGGGGGAGTCGTCAGGTTCGGTACGGGTCGAGTGGACCGGACCGCCCGGGAGCGGCGCCGCTCATGACGAGGAGGAGGCGCTGGCCGGCTGCGCTTCGGCCCTGCGGGACCTGGGCTGGACTGTCCTGCTCTATCGAGGGCCCCGCAGGCGGCGTTACCTGGAGGTGGAACCGCCGGGCGGGTTGTCCGGCGGGCGCGGCCGGGCCTGAGGCGGCGTTGTCAGACCCATGGGGGATGCTTGACGGTCCGACAGCTCTGAGGAGGAGATGCCGAGATGGACAACGACGAGCTTGCCGCGGCGCAGGCGTACGTCCGGCTGCTGGAAGCCACCCGGGCAGCGCTCGCGGACCCCGACGACGCACCGGTCTACCTGCCGCTGCTCACCTCTCCGATGCGGGAGGCCGACCATGCCCTGCGCAGCGCGGGGCTGACGGGCAACGAGGACCGGCTGTTCGCTCTCGTACGGGCACTGCAGCCGAGCCTCTCCGGCAGCGACAGATAGGCGGGGCGGGGGCCGGCGCCCGGCCTGGCCCCCGCCTGTCCGTCCTACTCGGCCTGCCCTCCATTGACGGGGGTGCCGGCGGGTCCCTGAGCGAGTCCGAGCTCCTGCCCACCAGGGCCGAGCGGTGCGAAGAACCGGGCGACCTCCTGGTCGTCGACCTCGGCTAGGGAGCCCGGCTTCCACTGCGGTGCGTTGTCCTTGTCGATGATCCGGGCTCGCACCCCCTCCACGAAATCAGGGTGTTCGAACGCCCGGCTGGAGACGCGGAACTCCTGGTCGAGCGCGGCCTCCAGGCTGTCGAGTCGGGCGGCCCGGCGGACGGCGGCGAGGGTCACCTTGAGGGCGAGCGGCGACTTGGTCAGGAGTTCGTCCGCCGCCGCCTCCGCCGCGGGCGCACCGCTTTCACGCAGTCGGCGGAGGATCTCCTCCACACTGTCCGCCGCGTAGCAACGGTCGATCCAGTCGCGTTGCGCTGGGAGCTCGCCGGCCGGCGGCTCCGTGGCGAACCGCTGCACGATGCCCGCCACCGAAAGGTCCTGGCCGGCCGGCTCTCCCAGCGCCTCGGTCAGGGCAGGCAGGAGGCGGGCAGGGATGTGGTGATCGGCCAGACCGCAGAGAATGGCGTCTGCCGCCCCGACGGATCGGCCGGTGAGCGCCAGATGGGTGCCCAGTTCGCCGGGGGCGGTGGCCAGCAGGCGGGTGCCCCCGACATCGGGCACGAAGCCGATCGCGGTCTCGGGCATGGCGACGCGTGAACGTTCGGTGACGACACGGATTCCGGAGTGTGCGGACACTCCGACTCCTCCGCCCATCACGATGCCGTCCATCAGTGCGACGTACGGTTTGGGGAATCGGGCGATGCGGGCGTTGAGGCGGTACTCGTCACGCCAGAACTCCAGGGACGCACGTCCCGAGGCCCGTGCGTCGTCGTGCAGGGCACGGATGTCACCTCCGGCGCACAGGCCCCGGTCGCCGGCCCCGGACAGCAGTACCGATGCGATCGATTCGTCCTGCTCGGCGTGGGACAGGGCCTCGTCGAGAAGCCTCACCATGGTGTGGCTGAGAGCGTTGAGCGCCCGGGGGCGGTTCAGTGTGAGGTGCAGGCATGTGCCCCTCTTCTCCAGCAGGACGGGCCGGTCGTCGTTCATATGTGCGCTTCCGCTCGCTGACCTCGTGGACACGTGGGACGCCCTCCATGGTCGCTGACGGCCTTCGGCTGCCGCCCCGCGCCCCCCGGGCCGGGCCGAGAGCGGATATGCGGCGCGTGAGGTCCGGGCGCAAGGGTTCGCGGGCGAGCCGCTGTGGCATTCCGATGGATGCGGCTCGACAATTGAGGCCTACGGGGTCCGCCGACGTGCGGCCCCCGCCGGACGACCTCCGGAGCTGGCATGACCGACGACGAACGGCGGCAGGACGCCGAGGCCTCTCCGCTCCGCCGGATCGACCGGAAGACCAACGGTGAGATCCGGCCGACGGAACGCCTCGCCATGAATCGGACCGGCAGCTTCGACTGGGATCTGGACACGCGGACCCTGGACATCGACGATGCCGGGCTGATGGTGTTCGGGGTGGATCCCGCGACATTCGACGCGCGCCCGGGCGCCCTGCTGGAGCACCTGGAACCGGCGGAGCGGGCCCGGCTCGATGTCACGGTCGACGAGGCCATCACCGGCGGCAGTAACAGCTACAGCGTCCACTTCCGTGTGCCGCTGGACGACGGGACCACCCAGTGGACCCATGTCCAGGCCCGCATTCTGCGATCGAAGGACGGGAGGGCGCACCGGATCGTGGGTGTCGTCCGGGACGCGACGGCGGAGGTCACCCATTCGGCCTTCGTTCTCGATCTGGAAAAGCGGCGGCAGCGCCAGACAGACATCGTTGAACGAACAACGAGCGCCATGTCCCGTGCGGTGACCGTGGACGACGTGACGGCAGCCCTCACCGGACCGGGCGGGCTGGCCCGGCTCGGCGCCGACGGCCTCGCCCTGGGGCTCGTGGAGAATTCCACGTTGAACATCGTCGCGCTGAGCGGCGAGTCGCTCGAGGTGCTCGACGGACTCGGCTCCGGTGATCTCGACCGCAACCTCCCCCTCGCGGACACCATCCGCAGCGGACGCCCACGGTTCATCACCTCCCTCTCCGCGCTGGCCCGTCGCTACCCGGAACTGGAGCCGCATCTCGGGAAGCTGAAGTTCAGGGCGGCGGCGTATCTTCCGCTGGTGGCCCAGGCCCGGTCGCTCGGTGGTCTGGCCCTCTTCTACCGCGAGCGCACAGTCTTCAACGCGGACGAGCGCATTCTGTGCCTGGGCCTCGCCGCCATCGTGGCCCAGTCCCTGCAGCGAGCGATGCTCTTCGACGAGGAGCGGGAGTTCGCCACGCAGCTCCAGTCCGCGATGCTCCCGCCCCGGATTCAGGACGTCGAGGGCGGCGAGATCGCGGTCCGGTACCACGCGGCGTGGAGCGGCCGGCAGGTCGGTGGCGACTGGTACGACGTGATCACCCTGCCCAAGCACCGTTACGGACTGGTCGTGGGGGACGTGCAAGGACACGACACCCACGCGGCTGCGATCATGGGCCAGTTGCGCATCGCCCTGCGCGCGTACGCCGCCGAGGGGCACCCGCCGGCCACCGTGCTGGCGCGGGCCTCCCGCTTCCTCTCCGAACTGGACACCGACCGCTTCGCCACCTGCACCTACGCCCAGGTCGACCTGGCGTCCGGAGCGGTGCAGGTGGTACGGGCCGGGCACCTCGGCCCGTTGATCCGCCACCTCGACGGGCGGGTCGGCAGCCCACAGGTGCGCGGCGGACTACCGCTGGGCACCTCCACGGACCTTCAGGACGAGGAGTACCCGGAGACCCGGCTGGACCTGGTGCCCGGTGAGACGTTCGTCCTGTACACGGACGGGCTGGTGGAGGAGCCCGGAGCCGACCTCGACACCGGGATCGACGCGCTGCGCAACGAGGTGAGCGCCGGGCCCGCCGGCGCCGAGGCGCTGGCCGATCACCTGTCGGAACGGCTGTGGGAGCGGTGGGGGGCGGGGGACGATGTGGCGCTCCTCGTCCTGCGCCGCAGCCCCGACGTGGGGTCGTCGCACGCGCCGCGACTGCACCAGTACATTCACCAGGCGGACCCGGAAGGGCTCTCGGACGCCCGCGCGATCGTGCGCCAGGCCCTCGCCGACTGGGACATGGCCGAGTTCGCCGACGATGCCGAGCTCGTCACGGGCGAGTTGTTGGTGAACGTGCTCCTGCACACCGAGGGCGGGGCCGTCCTGACGCTGGAGGTGCTGCCCGAACCGGTGCGGCGGATCCGGCTGTCGGTCCAGGACCGGTCCAGCGCCTGGCCCCGTCGGCGTACGCCGGGCGAGACGTCCACCTCCGGCCGGGGACTGCTCCTGCTCGACGCGGTCGCCACGCGCTGGGGAATCGAACCGAGGGGCGAGGGCAAGGCCGTCTGGTGCGAGATCGGCCCCGCTCCCCCGCCGGCCACCACACCGCCCCGGACGGTCGCGGAACGGTGACGGACGGAAAGGGGTGTGCCGCACCACCGCGGTGATGCGGCACACCCCTCGCCCGTGGAACGTCAGTTCTGGGCGGTACGCCGCTTGCGGACGGCCCACAGGATGCCGCCACCTGTGCCGCGGAGCGCGGCATCGAGGTCCGGATCCGCGACGGAATCCGCGAACTGTCGGCCGGTGACCTGGAGACGCGGGCCGACGAGGACGCGGTCCGGCAGTACCTGACGACCGCCTTCGCCTGGTCCGGCGGGGACATCGCCCGCCAAATGCCCGGGGCGAGAGCGGGACGGAGGCGCCGGCCCGCTTCGACGCCGTAGTGGCCACCGCGAGCGGCGCGGCGGACGCCGGCCCGGCGGGGCGAACACTGCCGGGGCCGGAGCTGGGACCGACAGCGGATCGCCCCTTCGGCTGATCGCCGCGCTCACACCCGCGGGTGAGGGCGTGCGCTGTGAGGACGTTCTGTCGTCAGAGTGCTTTGTGCATGATGTGAAGCCCCACATAGCCCTCGGTCGGGTGGTTGAAGCCCTCCGGCACGGTTCCGATCACGTCGAAGCCGATCGAACGGTACAGCTTGACGGCGTGCGTGTTGGTCTCGACCACCGCGTTGAACTGCATGGCCCGATAACCCTCGGCGCGAGCCCAGCCGACCGAGTACTCGCACAGCGCGCGCCCCACTCCCCGGCCGGAGTGAGCAGGGTCGACCATGTACGTGGCGCTGGCTATGTGCGCTCCGTTGCCCATGTGGTTGCGGTTCATCTTCGCCGTGCCGAGCACGGTCCCCGCATCGTCCACGGCGACGACCACCCGGCTCGGCGCTGCGACGAACCACCATCCCTCGGCGTCCTCCTCACCGAGATCGAGTGGATAGGTGAGCGTCTCGCCCGCGGAGACGATCGAATGGAAGAAGGGCCAGATGGCAGGCCAGTCCTCGGGGGTCGCTTCCCTGATCAACATGCGAACAGCATGGCCCATCCGAACGATCGGCGCGAACACCTATTCGGCTCCGCGCCCGCGCCATCCCAGCCTTGCGAGCAGCCCCTTTCCGGTCGGCACCCCCGCCGCGGCGCAGCCTGACGCCCTGGCGCCGGCGGGCGGCGAAGCCGGCTCGGCGGCGGGTGCCGCGAGCGCGGTCACGGTACGGGTTCCGGCGCCGGTCCGGACGGCGGGCGCCGCTCGGGTTGCGCTGTCGCCCCGGGGGCACGGGGCCGGCCGGTCCTCACGTGCCCCGTCCAGCTCCAGCGTCAGGTTGACCCGCCGCCAGAGGATTTCGTCGGGGTCATCGGCCAGCATCAGCTCCCCCATGGCCTCCCTCGCCGCCAGGGAACCCGGGCGTCCGAAGACCGGCTCCGGCCGGACGCGCACGAGATAGGCCCGTTCATAGGGGTCGTCCACCACTTCCGCCAGTTGCACGGGGTCCAGTGCCGATGCCTGGACCGCCGTTCGCACCCAGGGGTCCTTCGTGCGGTTCAGCAGCCGGTCGATGCGCTGCGAGCGCCAGTTGCGCGGCCGCCAGTCGGCGCCCGACTCGAGCAGCGAGCGCATCCCCAACGGCGTACGTCCGGCCAGCAGGGCGGGTTCCCGGGCCGCGAAGGCGGCAAGCTCGTCCGCGAGGTAGAGCCAGACCACCGCGCGATACCGGTTCAGATAGAACGTGACCGGTGAGACGCACCCTGCCCGGGCGAGCCGGGTGAACCGCGCCGGGGCGATGCCCAACAGGGCGGCTCCTTCGGCTGTTCCGACGGTGCGGACCCGCTCCGCCAGGCCATCGGGAAAGCCCGGCTGCTCCCGCAGGCGCGCGATCTCCTCCTCGTGCACCCGTGGCCGCCCACCGCCCGGTGCGCCGACGACGGCGATCAGCCCGAGGTGTACCGCGAGCTCGAACTCCGCACGCCGGATGCCCAGCTCCTGGGCCGCGCGCCCGGCCGCGACCGTCGCCGCCGGGGCGGCGGACGCGGTTCGCCCGGCCGCGCCCTCGGCCTCTGTGCCGACGTCCTCGGCATGGGCATCGCCCCGGGCGCTCGTGCCGATGGCCCGTGTGCCCCGGGTCCTGGCCCGCGCGGCCTGGGCCCTGGTGTCCGTGCCCTGGCTCCCGGCGTGTGCTCGGAACACTTCCCTGACCGTCATGACTGTCCTCCCCCGTCGGTTCAATTACTCTCCGTGATTACGGTAGCCCGGAGGAGTCATCGCCCGTCACCCCTGTGGATAACTCTTTTTCGGCGATGATAAGTGCAGGTCAGAAGGGTTCGATGTCGTCAGGTCCGCCCTGACGAACGGAGACTCCGAGGTGTTCGCCGACCCGGTTGACGAGCAGGGTCATCTCGTAGGCGACCTGGCCGACATCGGCTTCGGCCGCGGTCAGCACGCACAGACAGCTGCCGTCGCCGGCGGCCGTCACGAAGAGCAGCGCCTCGTCGAACTCGACCATGGTCTGACGCGCCCGGCCCGCCCGGAAGTGGCGCCCCGAACCGCGCGCCAGGCTCTGCAGCCCTGAGGAGACCGCCGCCAGATGTTCCGCGTCCTCGCGGGCGAGCCCGGTGCTGGCCCCGGTGACCAGTCCGTCGTTCGACAGCACCAAGGCGTGCCGTATGAATTGCACCCTGCTGGTGAGATCGTCAAGGAGCCAGTCAAGTCCCCGGTCAAGCGGCATGTGCTCGTCCTCCCCGTACCCTCGTTCCCCGTGCCCGCTACGCGCGTAAGCCTCGCGCAACGGCCCCGCGGGGGCAAGCGCCCCTCTCCTCCGGGGGCGTCGCTTCGCGCCATGCGGGGATCGGGCTCAGGATGGGCCCATGGCACACCACATGACCGAGGAAGAATGGCGGGCCTTCCTCTCGAAGGGCACGCGCACGGCGAAGGTTTCGACGGTGCGGGCCGACGGCAGTCCCCACATCGCACCCGTCTGGTTCCTTCTCGACGGCGACTCGGTGGTCTTCAACACCGGCGAGGAGAGCGTGAAGGGACGCAACCTCGCACGCGACCGACGGGTCTCCCTCTGCGTCGACGACGACCGGCCTCCGTACGCGTTCGCGGTGGTGCAGGGGCATGCCGAGCTGAGCACGGACCCCGGGGAACTGCTGAGGTGGGCGACGCTGATCGCCCACCGTTACGTGGAGGCCGACGCCGCCGAGGAGTTCGGCCGGCGCAACGGCGTGCCCGGCGAACTGGTCGTACGGGTGCGGATCGACAAGGTGGTCGCGATGGCCGACATGGTCGGCTGACGGACTGGCCGCGGTGCCGGGCCGTCAGCCGACGGAGGCGAGGAGCCGGGCCGTGAGCAAGCGCCCGGCGTACTCGACCGTACGGATCAGGACTTCTTTTCCGGATGCCCGGTCGCGGGCGTCGCACAGCACGACCGGAGTACTTCCCCACCCTGGTCACCCGGGGCGCCGCCGAAGCCGTGCCCGACCGGTGCTCCGTGGACCGGGAGGAGCGCGACCGGCTGCTCGCCCGGGCGGACCGGGCAGCGGAGACGGGCTGCGCCTGGTGGCCGTGGCCCGTGCATGACGTGCGGGCGCGCACCGGGCCAACGGCGTCGAGCTCGCCCGCTACGACCTGAGCGATGGCGCCTCCACCGAGACCGCGATGGTCTTCGGCGAGCTGTACCGGCACGGCACCGAGTGGAAGTTCCGGGCCCCCGGCCAGGGTTACGCCTCCGGCCTGGCGGGCATCGCCTCGGACTACGGCGTCAACGTCTGATTGGGCAGATCGTGCTCCGGTGGCGGCGCGCCCCACACCGGTTGCGCGATCATGTCCCCATGGCTCACGACCACACCCATCACGTCCTGGACTTCTTCACTCCGCGTGCGGCCGACTGGGACAGCCGGTTCCCCGACGACGGCCCCGCCTACGCCACCGCGGTCGGACTGCTGGGGCTGCGTCCCGGAGATGCCGTGCTCGACGCGGGCTGCGGGACGGGGCGCGCGCTGCCCGCGCTGCGGGCCGCGGTCGGGCCGGAGGGCACGGTGCTGGGCGCCGACCTGACCCCGGCGATGCTGGAGGCCGCGGTGCGGGCGGGACGAGGGGACAGCGGGACACTCGTCCGTGCCGACGTCGCGCGGCTGCCGCTGCGTGACGGAGTCCTGGACGCGGTCTTCGGAGCGGGGCTGATCTCCCATCTGGCCCGCCCCGAGGCCGACGCGGCGGAACTCGCCCGCGTGGTTCGGCCGGGCGGGGTCCTGGCTCTGTTCCACCCGATCGGCCGGGCCGCCCTCGCCGCACGCCGGGGACGGACGGTCACCGACGACGACCTGCGCGCCGAGCCCAGGCTGCGCGTGCTGCTGGCGGGGGCGGGGTGGCGGTTGGAGTCCTACACGGACGAGGACGACCGCTTTCTCGCCCTCGCTGTCAGGCAGCCCTGAGGCCGAGGGTTCGGCCGGGCCCACCGCCGTACGCGGAAAGCGTCCGAGTCAGGCGCTGCCGTGGCGGCACCGCGCATGATCCGGCCGCGGCACGTCGCGTCACTCGGCGGGTGACTGCGGCGGGCGGCGGCCGGGTACCGGGCAGCCACGGACGCCCGGCGTGGGGTACGTACCGAGCTCCGCGATCTCGTACCCGTTCGGATATCCCTTGATCTCGGGGTTCTGGCGCCCGTAGTGGGGTGTCATCCGGGGCGGCAGGAGCCGGACGGTACCGGCCCGGAGCCTGAGCGCACCCCTGGTCACTCCCCGGGCCACCGGCCCCGGGCGGCGGTAGCGGAACGCCCCGAGCAACGAGTCGTCCAGGAGCGCGAGGCTGGCGCCGCGCACCAGCAGGGCGAGGGGCGCCGGGTACCAGGACGCCATCAGCGCCAGGGTGGCGTCGGCTACCCGGCGGGCTCCTTCGTCCCAGCCGAAATGCTCGTGCTCGTAGGCGTCCAGGGTCCGCTCGAAGTCCTCGTAGGTCTCGGGAGCGTCCTTGATCCCCATATGAGCACCGAGCGTGCGGTAGTAGGCGGCGAAGGCGCCCCGCTCGTGGCAGCACAGACGTCGCCAGCCGAAGCTGTCCAACCAGCGCTTCGGGGTGACGACGAACGTGCACAGGACGTAGCGCATGTCGTCGTTGCTGATGTCGTAGCTGCGGTGCATGCGGTTGATCCTGCGGACGGCGGTGCGGCCGTCTTCGGTGTCGAAGCCGTGCTCCACCACCGTATCGAGCAGCAGGGCGGTGTCGTCGTAGCGTTTCTGGGAGCGCTCCGTCAACTCAGCCGTCTCATCGAGCAGTCGGCCGATGCTGGGCACGGCATAGGTGCGGTACAGGGCCAGTTCGAGGGCGCGGGCGATGTCCCAGGGGAACTCGTGGGTGACGGTGAGACGGTAGATCTCCAGGAAGTCCCGCTCGGGGTCAAGTCGCTGAATCCCTTTCAGCCGGTCGTACCGCTTCACCACGCTGTCCCCTCGTTCGGCCGGACGTCCAACCTTACGCGGAGGCCTTCTCCCACACCCGGGCCTTCGGCTTCCCCGCACTCGAACAGGGAGGGCCCGTCCCCGCCGGCCCCTCCTGACACGGATGGCTGGGGCCCGGACCGACGGCATCGCTCTGTTCCTGTTGGAAGAGGAGCCGGCACGGCCATTCCTGTCAGGTGTGGAGCCGCGCCGCCCGGACCGCTCGCGGCCCTCGACGGGCTGGCCGCTCGCCCCACGTGACATACTCGTCGGTCACCCGGGGCGATCCGGGCTCAGCGGCCGATCTGCTTGCGGTTCATTCTGCGGAGCCTGCGCCGCTGGGACGGGTCCAGCAGCAGATAGCCCGCCACGGGAACGCCGATCACGATCAGCAGCGCCCACCAGAATCCGATCAGGGGCCACAGGATGGCCGCCGCGAGCACTCCCCCGATAGCGACCTTCGCACCATTCGACATGGTCCACGCCTCCTTCGCGGCCGGCGCCGCTCCTGTTGTGTGAACGCGTACGCGTGCCCTTGCGTTCCCCGTCGGCCGCGCTATCGCAGAGGTTCGCCGACCTCGTGCATGTGCGACAGCGCCTGCCGGTAGGACTCGATCAGGCCGGTCTCCGCGTACGGCATGCCGATGCCGGAGCAGTGCGCCTTGACCAGGGGCTGGGCGAGGCGCAGGTTGGGGCGGGGCATGCTCGGGAAGAGGTGGTGCTCGATCTGGTAGTTCAGCCCGCCGAGGAACCAGTCCGTCAGGACGGCGCCGCGTACGTTGCGCGAGGTCAGGACCTGTCGCTGGAGGTGGCCCCAGCGCTCGCCGTCGGGGTCGGGCATCTCCATCCCCTTGTGGTTCGGGGCGAAGGCCATGCCCAGGTGGAGGCCGAACAGCGCGTGCAGCACCAGTGCGAAGACGATCGCCTTGCCGGGGGACAGCGTGCTGAGCAGCAGCGTCGTGTAGAGGGCGAAGTGCGCGGTCAGCAGCAGCCCCGAGACGGCCCGCTCCCGGAGGGGCTGGCGGCGCAGGAACTGGAATCCGTAGATCTTCAGGGCGATGCCTTCGAGCAGGAGCATCGGGAAGAACAGGCGGGCCTGGTTCCTGGTGAGCCAGCGGGCGAACCCCTCACGCTGCGCCGCCTGTTTCTGGGTCCAGACCAGGGCGCCGACACCGACATCGGGGTCCTTGTCGATGTGGTTCGGGTTGGCGTGGTGGCGTACGTGCTTGTCGTTCCACCACGCCTCGTTCATACCGAGGAGCAGATTGGCGTGTACGAGACCGATCAGCCTGCTCGTCCTGCGGTCGCCGGATATCTGGGCGTGTCCCGCGTCGTGAGCAACGAAAGCCGTACGGGTCCAGAAGACCGCCAGCGGCAGGGTGAGGAGCAGGCTCCACCAGGTGTCGCCCAGCAGGACGAATCCGGTGATCACCGCGCCCAGGGCCGCCAGATTGGCGGCGATGCCGAGCACATACCGGTCCGTGCGGCGCTCCAGCAGTCCCTGGTCCCGCACGGCACGCAGCAGCGGCGCGAAATCGCTCCCGGCCGCCGCCCCGCGAACATCGGCCGTACGGTCCGGGCTGCTTTCGTCGGCGGGATCCGCAACAGTGGCTGTCGCCTGGGGCATGACGTCTCCGGTCTCTGGAACATATGCGCTGACCTCATGGAACGTACGGACCGGAGGCGTGTGCGGGCCATGGCGCCACCACCCTGGTTTCCCTGGGGCAGACCCCGTGCCCGATGGTGGGGCTGGCTGCACCATCGGGACCAGAAAAGGAGAAGGAGTGACGCACACCACATAGCCCCACGGCCTGTCGCCGCTCGGAATGGAGTACCCTCGGCGACTCCGCCCACTAGTCAAATTTGAGGAATCTGACATCGCTGTGCACAGGCACCCTGCGGCAACACCCTCCGAGATCGCCGAACTGGCTCGCGGCTCCGCGGTCTTCGTCCCCGCGGATCCAGCCCGTACCGGCAGGATCGCGTTCTGGAGTCCGGACGGTAGCACCCCTTCCGGCACCTCCGGGCTGTCGTCGGAGCTGACCGTCGTCGAAACCGACCTGCGCCCCCGTACGGTGACCGCGCGGTACCTCCCCGTGCGGGACGCTCTGCCGGTCCTGACCCGGGCACGCGCCGTCGCGGGTGCCTCACCCGCCACCGCCTTCTGGGGCGCCGCCGCGCTCCTCGCTCTCCAGTTCGTCGCCCGCGGCCTCCTGTTGCCAGGGCTGAGCCGTACCGACCACGACGCCTGGCGGATCGGGCCGTTGAACGCCGACGACCTCGAACGGATCCGGGAACTGGCGGCATCGATGCCGCCGACCGCCCACGCGACCCCCGTTCCGGACGAGGGCGACGGACAGTCGGACGGACCCGGCGGACCCGGCGGACCCGGCGGACCCGGCGGACCCGGCGGACCCGGAAGCATGGACGACATGGGCCGGCCGGGCGGAGCTGGGGAGCGGGAAGCGGCGCGGAACACGACGAGCGGCGCCTCCGGCGAAACGTTGCTGCCCGAACCGGAGCGCCTGCTGCGCGCGTTCCTCGATGCCGTGGCCGACGCGATGCCCCGTACGCCGGGCGCGGGGTTCGCCGCCGCAGGACCCGCGTTCACCTCCCAGCAGCCGCGCCGCCTGCCCGAGGGGCGGGCCTGGGCGGCCGATGTGGCGGCCGGTCACGACGCGGGCGTGCGGCTCTCGTTGCGTATCGAGGTCGCGGGTGTGACCTCGCAGCGGAGCGGCGCGGAAGCGGGCCCCGAGGCCACCCCGGGAACGGTGGGGCCGGGGCCGGGTCCAGAAGTGGTAGGTCCGGGAGCGCCGGGGCCGGGGCCCGGTCCGGAGTCGGCCGCGCCGACGTTCCGTGCCGTGCTGCAGATCCACAGTGTCAGTGATCCCACCCTCGTCGCCGACGCGGCCGAGGTGTGGGCGGGCGACTCGCGGACCGCCGCCGCGTTCGGGCCCCGGGCCCGGATGGACGCCCTCCTCACTCTGCGCCGGGCCGCCCGCGCCTGGCCGCCGCTGGCGCCGTTGCTCTCCGCCGCGGTGCCGGACTGGGTGGAACCGGCCGACGAGGAGATCGCCGAGCTGCTGGGGTCCGCCTCACGTGCCCTGGCCGCCGCCGGAGTACAGGTGCACTGGCCCAAGGAACTGGCCAGGAAGCTCACCGCGCGGGCCGTTATCGGCCCGGACGACCGGGACGCCACGGACCGGGAAGGCGTCGGGCAGGAGGCCGGGACGCGGGGACGCATCGCCGCGGACGTGCCCTCGTTCCTCTCCGCCGACGCCCTGCTGTCGTTCGACTGGCGGTTCACCCTCGGCGACCAGAAGCTGACCCGCGAGGAGCTGGACCGGCTCGCCGAATCCACCAGGCCCATCGTGCGGCTGCGCGACCAGTGGGTGCTCATCGACCCCGAGGAGGCGCGCGCCGCCCGGGACACCCAGGACCGCAAGGTCACCCCGATCGACGCTCTCGGCGCGGTGCTGACCGGTTCCACGGAGGTGGCCGGCCGTCGCGTCGAGGTGGCCGCGACCGGCTGGCTCCAGCGGTTGCGGGACCGGCTGGCTGACCCGGAGTCCGACGCCCAGCAGTCGATCGGACAGCCCGAGACGCTCACCGCGACCTTGCGCGACTACCAGCTGCGCGGCCTGAACTGGCTGAACACGATGACCTCGCTCGGCCTCGGCGGCTGCCTCGCCGACGACATGGGCCTCGGCAAGACGATCACGCTCATCGCCCTGCATCTGCACCGGCAGAGCGACCGCGACGCGGCCGGTCCGACGCTGGTGGTGTGCCCGACATCGTTGATGGGGAACTGGCAGCGGGAGATCGAGAGGTTCGCGCCGGGCACCCCCGTACGCCGCTTCCACAGCGCGTCCCGTTCCCTGGAAGGCCTGGTGGACGGCGAGTTCGTCCTGACGACGTACGGCACGATGCGCCTCGACGCGCCCCGGCTCGCCGCCGCGTCCTGGGGCATGGTCGTCATCGACGAGGCGCAGCACGTGAAGAACCCGCACTCGGCGACGGCCAAGCAGCTGCGGACCATCGGGGCCCGGGCCCGGGTCGCGCTCACCGGTACCCCGGTGGAGAACAACCTCTCCGAGCTGTGGGCGATCCTGGACTGGACGACGCCCGGTCTGCTCGGCCGGCTCGGCGCCTTCCGTACGCGGTACGCGGCAGCGGTCGAGAGCGGCAGCGACCCGGGCGCGGCCGAGCGGCTCGCGGCGCTGGTGCGGCCGTTCCTGCTGCGCCGCCGGAAGTCCGATCCGGGGATCGCTCCGGAGCTGCCGCCGAAGACCGAGACCGACCGGGCCGTGTCGCTGACGCCGGAACAGACCGGCCTGTACGAGGCAGTGGTCCGCGAGACCCTGGCGGAGATCTCCGCCGCCGACGGATTCGAGCGGCGGGGGCTCGTGATGAAGCTGCTGACGGCGCTGAAGCAGATCTGCAACCACCCGGCGCAGTACCTCAAGGAGGAACGGCCGCGGATCGCGGACCGGTCGGGGAAGGTCGAGCTGCTGGACGAACTCCTGGACACGATCCTGGCCGAGCAGGGTTCGGTGCTGGTCTTCACGCAGTACGTGCAGATGGCCCGGTTGCTGGAGGAACACCTGGCCGCGCGCGGGGTGGATACGCAGTTCCTGCACGGCGGTACGCCCGTGGCCCGGCGCGAGGAGATGGTGAACCGCTTCCAGACGGGCGAGGCCCCGGTGTTCCTGCTGTCCCTCAAGGCGGCGGGCACCGGGCTCAACCTCACCCGGGCCGGTCACGTCGTGCACTTCGACCGCTGGTGGAACCCGGCGGTCGAGGCGCAGGCGACGGACCGGGCGTACCGCATCGGCCAGACGCAGCCGGTGCAGGTGCACCGGCTGATCGCCGAGGGAACGATCGAGGACCGGATCGCCGAGATGCTCGCCCGCAAGCAGGGGCTCGCGGACGCGGTGCTCGGCTCGGGCGAGGCGGCACTGACCGAACTGACCGATGCGGAACTGGCCGACCTGGTCGAGCTGCGAGGGGGCGCACGATGAGCGACGACTACGAGGACGAGGACGACTACGCGTACGGGGCGGAGTACGGGACGAGCGACGCGGACGCCTCCGACGGGGGCGGCGACGGTGCGTCGCGGGACGGCCGACGCGGGGCGGAGCGTGTGTTCGCGGCGTTTCCCCCCGCACAGGGCCGGGGTTTCGCGACGTCCTGGTGGGGACTGGCGTGGCTCAAGGCTTTGGAGGACACCGCGCTGGACGGCCAACAGCTCAAGCAGGGCCGGCGACTGGCCCGGGAGGGCAGGGTCGGGGCGGTCTCCGTACGGCCGGGGCGGATCACAGCGGTGGTCCGGGACCGCGACGGCACGGCCTACCGAAGCGACGTCCTGCTCCAGCAGCTCGGCGCGGGCGCCTGGGACCGGTTCCTGGACATGGCCGTCGACCGGGCCGGGCACATCGCGGCGCTGCTGGACCGGGAGATGCCGCCGCATCTGGTGGAGGACGCGGCGGGCGCCGGTGTCGAGCTGCTGCCCGGCATCGGGGATCTGGAGCCGGAATGCACCTGTGGGACCTGGGACCACTGCCCGCACTCGGGTGCTCTCTGCTACCAGGTGGCGCGCCTGCTGGACGAGGACCCGTTCGTCCTGCTGCTGATGCGGGGGCGCGAGGAGCGGCGGCTGCTGGACGAACTCCAGGTGCGCAGCGCCGCCCGCGCGGTCCGGGCGGGCGGCGACGGGGCGCGGGAGGCGGCCGACGACGCGCAGCGGGAGGTTCACGGAGTCCCGGCCGGCGAGGCGTTCGCGGCTGCCGGAATCCTGCCGCCGCTCCCCGCTCCCCCACCGGCCCCCGACGAACCGGGGCTCGGGCCCGCGCTGGACACGGCGACCGCCCCCGCGCCCGGGGTCGACCCGGCGGCGCTGGAGGTGCTGGCGGCCGACAGCGCGGTGCGAGCGCACCGGATGCTGCTGGACGCGCTGGCCCCGGGGCACGAAGGACAGCCGCTGCCGGTCGAGCTGACTCCGCGGCAGGATGCGGTACGGATGGCCGCGGACACCCGGCCGGAGCCGCGCATCGGGGCCCGGCTGGCCGCGGGATCCGGCCGCCCGGCCGCGGACCTGGACGCGGCGGTCCGCGCCTGGCGGTACGGCGGGATCGCGGCACTCGCCGTGCTGGACGAGGAGTGGGCGCCGGCCCCGGAGGACCTGGGGAGGGCCCGTGCCCGGCTCGGCGAGGCGTGGGAGGCGGCGGAGCGACCGGCCCTGCGGGCTAACGGCCGGGCCCGCTGGACCGTCGCGGGCGCCGACCTCCAGCTCCGGCTGGACCGGAACGGGCGATGGTGGCCCTACCGCAAGGAGCGCGGTCGTTGGGTGCCTGCCGGACCGGCGGACGACGACCCGGCGGGCGCGCTGGCGGGGGCCGACGGCGGGGCGGCGGACACGGTCGTCTGAACCGGCGCCGGAGCCGTACGCGTAGGAGGCGCGGGCGCGCGGGTCGTGGCGTGTCCGGACAGCGGCTGCGGCTGCCTGCGACTGCGGCAGCGGCAGCGACTGCCTGCGGCTGCGGCTGCGGCTGCGGCTGCGGCTGCGGCTGCGGCTGCGGCTGCGGCTGCGGCTGCGGCTGCGGGGAACCGGATGTCCGGTGGGTTCGTCATCTGCATAGGCGGGTGATTCACGAGCCGGGAGACCGCCCCGGCTCAGTTCCGTACCCCCCCGTCCTCGCCGTCCGCCCTTGCCCTGCCCTGTCCCGCCCCGTTCCGTCCGCCCCCGGCCTCAGGAGTGCCGTTGCACCGCAGAAGGATTGTTCAGACGGCCGCCGCGACCATGGCGGCGGCCGTCCTGCCCGCATCCGCGAGGGCCGTGACGCCGGCGCCGAAAGGTCCGACCGACTACGCGACGGCGCTCCGGGCTCCGGCCGCCGCCGCCAACTACACCGTCCCCGCCCGCCCTTCGGAGCGCCGGATCGACCGCGTCGTCATCCACGTCGCCCAACAGCTGTTCACGCCGACCGCGGGCATCTTCCGCAATCCCTCCAAGCAGGTTTCGGCCCACTACGTGGTGCGCTCCGGCGACGGCCATGTCGCCCAGTGCGTACGCGAGAAGGACATCGCCTGGCACGCGGGCAACTGGAGCTGGAACACCCGGAGCATCGGCATCGAGCACGAAGGGTGGGTGGACCGCCCGGAGTTCTTCACGGACGTCATGTATCTGCGGTCCGCCAGACTCACCGCGGACATCTGCGACCGCCACGGCATCCCCAAGGACCGGGAGCACATCGTCGGCCATCACGAGGTGCCGGGCAGCGACCACACCGACCCGGGTGTCCACTGGGACTGGGAACGCTATCTCCGGCTCGTCGTCGACGCCGTCTGAGCGACCTCCCCCGGCCCCCGTGGTGATGACTCTCCGCACCGAGCTTGTCGCGGAGGCCGACGGCGACGACGATGGGAGGGCACGAAGGCCCGCGGTCGGGAGGGTGAGTTGACGGATCCCTGGGTGGCCCTGGCGGCGGACACCGATCCCGGCGAACGGCGCGGCGCGCTGCGCCGCGCCCATGACGTGTTCACCTCGGCGGGACGCCTGGAGCGGCCGGTCCGCGCCGTGGTCGGCGCGTCCTGGCGACGCTCGGCACGGGCCCGGGTCAGCCCGGACGACGCCCCCGCGGTGGAGATCGCTCCGGACGAGCTGGGCCCCTACCGGGCGGCGCATCCCCTGGCCCGTGCCATGCCCGTGATCCGCGAGCTGATGGGTGCGTACGCGACGGACGGGGAACATCTGCTCGCCGTCTGCGACGCCCACGGACGGCTCCTGTGGGTCGAGGGGCATACGGCGGCGCGGCGGCGGGCCGGCCTGATGAACTTCGTGGAGGGCGCCCGTTGGGCCGAGTCCGTGGCGGGGACGAACGCGCCGGGAACGGCCATCGCGGTGGACCGTCCGGTCCAGGTCTTCGCCGCCGAGCACTTCCTGCGACCGGTACAGCAGTGGACCTGCGCGGCGGCGCCGTTGCACGATCCCCGTACGGGCCGGGTGCTGGGAGCCGTCGACATCACGGGCGGCGACCGGCTCGCCCATCCGCACAGTCTGGCGTTCGTCCAGGCGGTGGCCCGGGCCGCGGAGTCACAGCTCGCGCTGCTGACGCCACCGTCCGCGTCCGATGCCGAGTCGGTGCGGCTGACCGCGCTGGGCAGGGACGAGGCGCTGCTGGTGGCGCGCGGGCGCCGGCTGCGGCTCAGCCGACGGCACAGCGAGATCCTGGTCGCCCTGTCCCGTCGGCCGGAGGGCCTGAGCGGGGACGAGCTGCTGGTGGAGCTGTACGAGGACGAGTCGGTGACCCCGGTGACCTTGCGGGCCGAACTTTCGCGGCTCCGTCGCTTGCTGGGGCCCGATCTGCTGGATTCGCGCCCGTACCGGCTGGCCGTCCCGGTGGACGCCGATTTCGACACGGTGACGCGCCGCCTGGGTTCGGGCGCGGTGGCGGGGGCGCTGGGCGCGTACGCGGGCCCGCTGCTGCCGGGTTCCCGGGCCCCTGCGGTCGTACGGCTGCGGCGGCGGATCTCGGAGCAGCTGCGGGCTGCGCTGATCGCCCGGGCTGATCCGGGGCTGCTGGCCGACTGGGCCTACAGCCCGTGGGGCGAGGAGGACCTGCCGGTGTGGCGCGCGCTGGCCGGGGCGGTTCCGGTGGACCAGCGGGCCGCGTTGCTGGCCCGGGTACGGGGGCTGGACGCCGAGCAGCGCGGTTAGGCTCCTTCGTCCGGTTCAGCCCGGGCTCGCGGGCCTCGGCACGCACATCTACGGCGTTGTCCTGTCGCCGCCCGGCCGGCAGGGCGGTGGCGACAGACCGTGAAGGGCGCCCGCCGACGCCGTTGCAACGCCCTTGCAACGTCCCCGTCCCTAGCCTCGCGGCGAGGGCCGTCCAACGACGGGCGGCGAAGGATCCGGGAGACCACTGAGATGACCCGTTACGCAGCGCCGGGCGCCGAGGGCGCGATCGTCAACTACGCGTCCCGCTACGACCACTGGATCGGCGGCGCGTACGTCCCGCCGGCCCGGGGCCAGTACTTCGAGAACCCGAGCCCCGTCAACGGCCGCCCGTTCACGGAGATCGCGCGCGGCACGTCGGAGGACGTCGAACTGGCCCTGGACGCCGCCCACGCGGCGGCTCCGGGCTGGGGAGCCACCTCCGCCGGGGACCGGGCCTCGGTGCTGAACAGGATCGCCGACCGGATGGAGGCTCACCTGGAGGAGCTGGCGGTCGCGGAGAGCTGGGAGAACGGCAAGCCCGTACGGGAGACGCTGGCGGCCGACATTCCGCTGGCCATCGACCACTTCCGCTATTTCGCGGGGGCTCTGCGCGCCCAGGAGGGTTCGCTCAGCGAGATCGACGACGACACCGTCGCGTACCACTTCCACGAACCGCTGGGTGTGGTCGGCCAGATCATCCCGTGGAACTTCCCCATCCTGATGGCTACCTGGAAGCTCGCCCCGGCGCTCGCCGCGGGCAACGCCGTGGTCCTCAAGCCGGCCGAGCAGACGCCCGCCTCGATCCACTACTGGCTGAGCCTGGTGGCGGATCTCCTTCCGCCGGGCGTCGTGAACATCGTCAACGGCTTCGGAGTGGAAGCCGGGAAGCCGCTCGCATCGAGCCCGCGCGTCGCGAAGATCGCCTTCACCGGTGAGACCACGACGGGGCGGCTGATCATGCAGTACGCCTCCGAGAACATCAAGCCGGTGTCGCTGGAGCTGGGCGGCAAGTCGCCGAACATCTTCTTCGACGACGTCTCACGCGCCGACGACGACTTCCTCGACAAGGCCCTCGAAGGTTTCACCATGTTCGCTCTCAACCAGGGCGAGGTGTGCACGTGCCCGTCGCGTGCTCTCATCCAGCGCGGCCACTACGGCGCGTTCCTGGAGGCCGGCATCGCCCGCACGGAACAGATCGTGCCGGGTCACCCGCTGGACACCGACACGATGATCGGCGCCCAGGCCTCCAACGACCAGTTGCAGAAGATCCTCTCGTACCTGGACATCGGGCAGCAGGAGGGAGCGAAGATCCTGACGGGTGGCCGGCGCGTCGAGCACGACGGTGAGCTGGCCGGCGGCTACTACGTACAGCCGACGATTCTTGAGGGCGACAACCGGATGCGGGTCTTCCAGGAGGAGATCTTCGGCCCGGTCGTGGCCGTGACGTCCTTCACGGACTTCGACGACGCCATCAGTACGGCGAACGACACCCTGTACGGGCTGGGGGCCGGGGTCTGGACCCGCGACGTCAACACGGCCTACCGGGCGGGGCGCGGGATCAAGGCGGGCAGGGTCTGGACGAACTGCTACCACACCTACCCGGCCCACGCCGCGTTCGGCGGGTACAAGCAGTCGGGTATCGGCAGGGAGAACCACAAGATGATGCTGGAGCACTATCAGCAGACGAAGAACCTGCTGGTGTCGTACTCGCCGAAGAAGCTGGGCTTCTTCTAGGCACGGCAGAAGGGCACCTGACCAGGGGATTTCCCTGGCAGGCGCCCCCTTTTGCCGGGCTCGGCGATGATCTCGTCGCGCCTGGCCCTCGCACTCGACGTCGTCGTCGGGTTCAGCTGAACATGTCGAGGTAGTGCTGTTCGTGGGCCGGGTGGTAGGCGCCGAAGTCGACGGATGCCGGGTCGCCGCCGGTCTCGGCGACGACGAGCCGGTCGAGGTAGTAGTCCCAGCCGGGGCCGACTCCGCCCGCCATCGCTGGGTCGTCGCCGACGGACTGGGTGAAGGTGAGCGTGGTGGTGCCCTCGTGCTCGACGAGCGTGAGAGTCATGTGCCAGACGACTTCCTGGCCGGGCGCTTGCGACTTGAGGACCAGACGGTGGGGGGCCTGGCACTCCTGGATGGTGAGGAGTTCGGGCTCGTGCTCGTCGCCTTCGTAGAGCATCCGGAAGTCGACCGAGCCGGTCGACGGGTCGCCGGTCCATTCGCCGATCCATCGGGCCAGACGGTCCGACTCGGTGACCGCCGCCCAGACGTCCGTGACGCCGGCCCGGAACGTGCGGTCGAAGGCAATGCTGTCCAGGCCATCGATGCTCACGCGACGCCCGGTGGGGGTGCTGGTCATGCTGATTCCTCCTGAGAGCTTGGGGTGCCGGGAGCGGCGTCGGCGCCGGCCCGACGGTCGTGGACGGTTCTGCGGACCTCCAGGTCGAGGGCGTCGAAGGCCTTCTCGGGGATCGGTGGGCGGCGCCCGACGAGCTCGTCGAGCAGAGCCCGTACCGGGGCAAGGCCCGGGCGGGCGAGCGCGTAGTGGCGCTCGCGACCGCGGTCCTCGACGGTGGCCAGCCCCGCCTCGGTGAGCACTCGCAGATGTTTGCTCACCGCGGGCCGGCTGATCGGATGCCGCGCCGCGAGGTCGACCACTCGGGCCGGACCGGAGGCAAGTGTGCGCAGCAGGTCACGGCGTACGGGGTCAGCCAGGGCGATGAACGGGTCCATCCCTTATTGGTAACCTATAAGTTACCAATAGACAAGACCCCCTGGTCGCCCTGGTAGACGGGATCGGCGCTGGCGGTCGCAGCCCATGGGTCCGCGTCGTCGAAAGTCAGGGGCACGGTGGAGCCGCCCAAGGCTGCGCCCGGCACCCGGCGACCGGTACTGGTCCCGCCAGGTAATCGCGCCTCTACGATGGGTACTCGCGCCGATCCTGGGAGCACCCGTGCTGGATCACACACCGGACTACCCGCCGAAGACTCCACCGCCACCTAAGCGACCCGTACAGCCGCCGCGTCCTGAAACGAGTCCGGAAGGAACGGCGCGGGCCCGGATGCTGGTACGGAACCGGCGGTCGGCGAACTGGTTGCTCGAAGCTGCTGCCTGGGCGCCGAAAAGGGCCTGCAGCAATGTCGTGCGCCAGTTGCACGACTGGGGATACCGAGAGGCCGACCAAGCCGCGGCGGACCTGACGGAGGCGTTGGTGCGGGCCGCGGTCGCCGATGGCGGCCGGCGGGTGTCCCTGCACCTCGCGGACCAGAACCGGCAGGCGCTGATCGTCGCCCTGTCCCACCGGCCAGGTGTCGCGGTCGCGGACACGGCCGTCCTCGCGGAACTGACCGGCCTGGGCGCGGTCTCGTGCGGAACGGACACCTCGGAAGACGGCCGCAGGATGTGGGCGGTACTCGACCTGTAGAACGTGGGACGAGCGTCCTGGGGGACCATCTCCGCATGCGCGGGGAGCAGCACGATCCGCACCGGCCCCTGCCCGCGCAGCCGGGACCATCCCCGCATGCGCGGGGAGCAGCCTTTCTGACCTGCGGCTTGACACGGGTGGGTGCGGGATCCCGCCGGGCGAGCTCGGGCGGCTGCTTGCACGTGTCCCATATGCCCGCGGGGAAGTCGAGCCGAAAGATCACGCTGCGCCGCGGCCGACCCCGCACCTTTGGCGCGGTTCGGCGGCCTCCCGCATCACGTGAGGTTCACGTCTTGGAGAAGCTGCTGCCGGAAAGCAGCGTGGGGCAGGGCGACGCGAAGCCGGTCCACGGGCCGTCCAGTCCTCGCGTGCCATGCAGCTCCTCTGCAACACGACGGGCGCCCGGGGTAACGCTCGACATCAGCCCGAGGCCCCTCGTCCCTGCCTGCGATGAGCGACGTCAGCAGGCGCTTCCGGCCATCCGCCGAAGCGCCGACGTCACCGGCGTCCGCGCAGCCTGCCGAACAGGCTGCGCGCCTGGGCGCGCTTGCGCGGGTCGGCCGCGGCGCGCCGGGCCGAAGCGATGGTTCGCCGCCCTTGGGGGCTGCGGGTGAACTGCGTGAGACGGGCGATCAGTCCGGCCATGATTCCTCCTGAGGGCGTATGCCACCCGCGTACCCCGCGATGAGACGAGAATGTCCGGGCGTCGTACGCAGTCCGTCGCCGCACGGAGCGGAAGCCGCCGTTCCCGGGCCGCGACTCGGGACCGCCCCCATGTGCGCGACCGCCTCGACCTTCCCCGGGGAACAGCAGGACCGCCGACACGGCACAGTGCACTGTTCCCACCCCGAGCCTGGCGGTCCCGCCGACCGCCTGTTGTGGAGTCCCGGGCCTGGGCGGGCCGGGCGGCGCAGCAGCCCTACGAGAGCCTCGCGCTCCGCCCCGCTCTCTACAGGTCTGACGCGCTCGATTATTGACCGATCAGTCCAGATAGGACTAGGGTCTTCGACGTGGCCAGGACCAAGGAATTCGATCCGGACGCCGCGCTGCAGTCGGCCCTTGAGCTGTTCTGGCGGCGCGGCTACGAAGCGACGTCGGTGACAGATCTCGTCGAGCACCTCGGCATCGGCCGCGCCAGCATCTACGCGACCTTCGGCAGCAAGCACGAGCTGTACCTGAAGGCCATGGACCGGTACGCGGAGATGCGCGACCCGCTCCTCATGTCCGAGCTGTCCCAGCCAGGCCCCGCACTGCCCGCGGTGCGCAGGCTGGTGCGCCGCTTCGCCGCAGAAGCCGCCTCCCCGGAAGGGCGGTTGAACGGCTGCTTCGTCACCAACACCGCAGCCGAGCTGGCCCCGCACGACCCCGCGGCGGCCCGCCGGGTCGAGATCAGCTGGGAACACATCGAGACCCTGCTGCACTCCGCGCTCGTGCGGGCCCAGGCCCAGGAAGAGCTCCCCGAGGGCCGTGAACCGCGAGCGCTGGCCCACCTGCTGCTCGTCCTGCTGCAGGGCGTACGCATCGTCGGCAAGGCGTCGAACGATCCCACCCGGGTGCGAGACGCGGCCGAACAGGCGCTGTCCCTGCTGGACTGAATCACACCGCATCACACCCGCCGGAGCCGCGAGGCCGCTTCCGTGCGTGCAAATAATGGACCGATCGGTCAAATATCGGGGGGAAGTATGACCGTCACCGCCACGGGCACCGCGCGCTCGCCGACCGCTACGGCGGGCGGCGCGCCCTCATCGCCGGCCTTGTCCTGGCGCAGGACCTTCGCGGTGCCCGTCGAGGTGGCGGTCGCAGGCCTCGTCCTCGCGCCCCGGCTGCTGTCGGACGCCGCACCGAACTCGGGCAGGAGTCTCGACCTGCCCGGTGCTCCGCTCGCCACCGCCGGGATCACCCTCGCCGGTTACGGGCTCGACGTCACCGACGCCCTCCCCGGACCGTCGGCCGGCGTGCCCGTGCCGCTGCTCGGCGGGACCGCGTTGCCGGCCGCGTTCCGGTACGCCGAGCGCGGGGCCCGCGATCCCCTGTCGCCCCCCGGCTTCCTGTTCGACCGGCGGCGGTTCCTGGCCCCCACTGCCGTCGCGGCCCTCCTGAACCACCGCACCAAGTAGTCCATCACTCACAGAGGAGTCACCGAAATGAACCGCTTCACCGGCAAGACCGTCCTCGTCACCGGCGCGGGCTCCGGCCTCGGCCGTGCTGTCGCGCTCGCCTTCGCCGCCGAGGGCGCGTCCGTGGTCGCCGCGGGACGCACCGCGGCCTCCCTGGACGAGACGGTCGCCCTCATCGAGGCAGCCGGTGGCGCGGCTGCGGCCATCACCGCCGATGTCACCGACTCCGGACGGCTCCAGCATCTCGTTCGGGAGACCGTCGCCCGCTTCGGCGGACTGGACATCGCGGTCAACAACGCCGGGATATTCCGGGGCGCGGTCCCCGTCGGCGAGGTGAGCGAGGAGGACTGGGACGCGGTGCTGCGGACCAATGTCACCGGCGTCTGGCTGGCCATGAAGCACGAGATCGCCCACATGAAGGAGAACGGCGGCGGCACCATCGTCAACATCTCCTCCAATCTGGGCGCACACCTGCGGATCCCGAACGCCGCCGCGTACATCGCCTCCAAGGCAGCGGTCTCCGCGCTGACCCGCGCCGCCGCTCTCGACCACATCCACCAGGGCATCCGCATCAACGCCGTCAGCCCCGGGGCCTCCGCCGCTCCCATGTCGCTGCGACCCGGCGAGTCCGAGGCCGACCGTGCCGAGCGAGTGAAGACGGAGAACCCGCTCGGCCGGGTCGCGGAGGCCGAGGAAGTGGCGGCCGCGGTGCTCTACCTCGCCTCGTCCGCTGCCGGCTCGGTCGTCGGCACCGACCTGGTCATCGACAGTGGATCGTCGGCCTGACGCCCCCTGCCGGAGGCTGAGCAGGCTGCCGCGGGACTGCCAGGATCCGCGGAGGCCGGAATCCGTAGCCCGGCCTGCGCTCCGCTCCGCTCCCCCACGCATCGGCGGGCCTCGACCTGCCCGGCGGCGTCGGCGTGGGGGTTTCTCGGGCGACGCGGCTTCCATGGACGGGACGTGACGGGCCTCGCGGCCACGGGCCGCAGCGGCAGTTCAGAGGTGACCGTCCAGGAACTGCCGTACCTCGGCGCTGGTCATGGGCCCCGTGCCGTGCGCCACCGCCTCTCCCTCCTTCAGCAGGACGTAGGAGGGGGCGCCAGTGACCCCGTATCTCTCGGTTGCCGCCGGACAACGTGTGATGTCGGTGCGGACGACCGCCAGGCGCCCCGCGCAGTCGTCGGCGACGCCGGCCACGACGAGGTCCATCGCCCGGCAGGGCTCGATCGCCTTGGGCCATGTGCCGGTGAAGTACGCGAGGACGGGCACCCCGCTCATCGCGAGGATGAAATCGAACTCCGCGTCCTCGCGGGGCCGGTGAACCCGATGTGCCATGGAAGCTCCTGCCCTCACGTTCCGTCGTTCCGTCCCATCATCCCTCGCGCGGTGCGCCGGTCGGCACCGTCCGAAGACCGACCGCCAGCGTCAGTTCGAGGACCCGGTGCGGCGTTGCGAGATCCGGGAACAGCTCCCGCAGCTGCGACATCCGGTACCGGACCGTCTGGGGATGGACGAACAGTTCCGCCGCCACCTCGTCCCGTCTGCCCTGGTGCAGCAGCCACGCCCGCAACGTCTCCTCCAGCCGCCGTGCGGTCGCGATGGGCAAGGCCCGCAAGGGTGCGAGGGCTCGGGCACGCAGGTCTGCGAACGCGTCCACGTCGGCGCTCAGCACCAGCTCGGGCAGATGGTCCTCGGTGTCGCGAATGTCAGGGGAGAGGGAGCGTGCGCGGGCGGCTCGCGCGTATGACGCGGACGCACGCGTCCACGGCCGGGCCGGGCCGGTCACGGCCGTGCGGTCGGCCAGCTGCCGCAAGAGATGTGGCCGGTCGGCATCGGGGACGAGCAGCACACCAGTGGCATCCGGCAGATCGTCGAGGACCAGGGTGTTCGGGTCGAGCGTGCGGTAGGCAGGTCGGGCCTGGGCGGCGGGCAGCAGGACCGCGGTCAGCGAGACCGGAGGCTGCCACCCGGCCCGTTGACCGGAGGCGAGCAGCACGTCGAGGCTCGCACCCGCGAGGAGGTCACGGGCCAGGTGTTCCAGGTGGCGCTCGTGGGCCCTGCCCCGGGCGGCGAGTTCATCCGCGTGTCCCGCGGCGCTCGCGGCGGAGAGCTCGTCGATGTAGGCGAAGGTCAGCTCGGCGAACTTCGCGACCTCGGCGGCGGGCAGACCTGCGGGTACGGCACCCGCTGCGAGGCAGCGCCAGGCGACACGGGCGCCGACGCGGTAGGCGCTGAGCAGGGCGTCCATCGAACGGCCGTCGCGCACCTCGCCGCGGCCCAGCTCGTAGGCCGCGTCACCGCCGTCACCGCCCGTGGCGTTGCCGCTGGCGAGGTCCAGGTAGTGCCCCAGGGCGGTGCGGACGGCCCGGCGGATGGTGCCGCCCATGCGGCCCGAAAGGGCGTTGGCGTACGAAGGGACCTCGTCGATGATCGCCTGGACGACCTCGTCGGCGGTGGTCTTCAGAGCGGCCCGAAGGACGGTGACCGTCGTCTCGTCCAGGGCCAGCTCACTGGCCCTCCGGATTGCATGGCTCACAATTTGTTCCCTGCGAACAATTCAGCTGATCAGATTCACGTCCTGCGGTCAGGACTTTACGCCATCGGCGCAGCAAGCTGGGGTCATGACGAGTGCAGCCCTCCGCAGTAGGGCGTGGAAACTGCTGGAGATGGTCACGACGCCGCTGCTGCCGTCGGACTACCTCGACCTGGTCAGCCCGCTGCGTGCGGGCGCTGACCTGTGTGGGCGCATCGAGGCCGTGCGCCCCGAGACGGGTGACGCCGCGACTCTCGTGATCAGGCCGGGACGGGGCTGGCGCGGCCACACAGCCGGTCAGTACGTGCGGATCGGGGTCGACGTCGACGGGGTGCGCCTGTGGCGTGCCTACTCCCTCACCTCGCCGACACATCGCCGGGACGGCCGGATCACGATCACCGTGAAGGCGATCCCGGACGGCAAGGTCAGCAACCACCTGGTCCGCAGGGCGAAACCGGGCACGCTGATCCAGCTCGACCAGCCGACCGGCGACTTCGTGCTGTCGCAGGCCAAACCCGCCAAGGTGCTCTACCTGACGGCCGGCAGCGGCATCACGCCCGTGATGGGCATGCTGCGCGACATCGAGCTCGACGACGTCGTCATGGTCCACTGCGCGCCACGACCGCAAGACGTGATCTTCCGCGACGAACTGCACGGTCTGGTCGCGGACAAGAAGCTTCGTCTCATCGAGGTGCACACCGACACGGACGGCATGCTCGACATCGCCCGTCTCGACGGACTCGTACCGGACTGGGCCGAGCGCGAGACCTGGGCCTGCGGGCCCACGGGCCTGCTCGACGCCGCGGAAGAGCACTGGACCGAGCACGGCGTCCAGGAGCGCCTGCACACCGAACGCTTCCGCCCCGGCATCGTCGTGGCCGGCGACGGCGGCGAGGTCACGTTCAGCGCCTCCGGCAAAACCGTCGCCGCGGACGGCGCCACGCCGTTGCTGGACATCGGTGAGGAGGCCGGCGTGCTCATGCCCTCCGGGTGCCGCATGGGCATCTGCTTCGGCTGCGTCACGCCGCTCAAGGCGGGCGCCGTCCGCGACCTGCGCACCGGCGGGATCACCGAGGCCGAGCCGGGCGTCCTCATCCAGACCTGCGTGTCCGCCGCCGCGGGCCCGTGCGACATCGAACGGTAGGAGCACCTTGACCGCCATCGACCCCACCGCCCACCTGACCGCGGAGCAGATCGAGGAGCTGGGCCGCGAGCTGGACGCGATCCGCGACGAGGTGATCGCCGGCCGCGGCGAGAAGGACGCCGCCTACATCCGTAGGGTGATCGCGGCGCAGCGCAAGCTCGAGCTGGTCAGCAGGGGTGTACTGCTGTTCTCGATCTTCCCGCCCGCATGGCTGATCGGCACCGCCGGGCTGTCCGTGGCGAAGATCATGGACAACATGGAGATCGGCCACAACATCCTGCACGGCCAGTGGGACTGGATGCGGGACCCGAAGATCCACTCCACCACCTGGGAGTGGGATCACGTCTCGCCGTCCGATCAGTGGAAGCACTCGCACAACGAGCTGCACCACACGTACACCAACGTGATCGGCAAGGACAACGACCTCGGCTACGGCATCATGCGCGTCGACGAGGACCAGAAGTGGCACCCCTTCCACCTCGGCCAGCCGCTGTGGAACTTCCTCAACGCCTGCTTCTTCGAGTACGGCATCGCGGCGTACGACCTGGAGCTCGGCAAGAACCTCCACAAGCGCCGCCGCAAGAACCCGGAGTTCCGCGCGCGGGCCAAGGCCGTGGGGCGCAAGATCCGCAAGCAGGTGCTCAAGGACTACGTGATCCACCCGCTGCTGTCGGGCCCGTCGTTCCTCCCCACACTCGCCGCCACCTTCACCGCGAACCTGGTCCGCAACGTCTGGACCCACTCGGTGATCATGTGCGGGCACTTCCCCGAGGGCGTACAGGTCTTCGAGCGCCGGTCGATCGTGGGCGAGACGCGCGGCCAGTGGTACCTGCGCCAGATGATGGGCTCGGCGAACATCAGCGGCAGCAAGGCCATGCACTTCATGACCGGCAACCTGTCGCACCAGATCGAGCACCACCTGTTCCCGGACCTGCCGAGCAACCGGTACGCCGAGGTCGCGGTGAAGGTACGCGCGCTGTTCGAGAAGTACGAGCTGGAGTACGTCACCGGCCCGCTGCCCAAGCAGGTCGTCTCCGCGTGGCACAAGGTCTTCCGGCTCGCGCTGCCGAACAAGGAGCCCAAGGCCGGAGCGCCGGACCACGAGCAGAAGCTCGTCGCCGCCTGATTCCCGGTACGGGTTCGGATCTCGCGGCCGTACCGGTGGCACCGCCGAGCTCGTTCGGATCCGCCGCGCAGGCAGGGCAGGCGTGTGCCCTCGCCGCCGCGGCGTCAAGCCTCGGCGGCGAGGGCACAGGCGCGGCCGGTGAGGTCAGTGTCCGGCGACGACGCCCGACAGCTCGTTGGTGCTCTTCGGCAGGGTGACGGAGGTGAGCTTCTTCCCCGTTTCCACGTCGATGGCGTGCAACGCCTTCCTGCCGGGCTCGGAGACGTAGGCGACGTGTCCGCGCACGAACAGGGTGGGCCGGGCCTGCTGCCAGTCCAGCGGCTCCTGCCATGCGCCCACGACGGGGATCCTCTTCTCGATCTTGCCGGTGTCCGGGTCGATGACGTGAAGGGCGCCGTCAGTGCCGAGGACCAGGGCCTCGCCGTGCGGGCCGCGGGCCAGTGAGCGGAAGGAGTAGCTGGTGCCGAGTTCGACCAGGCGCAGCTTCTTCTTCTCGGTGTCGATCAGGGAGACGCGGGAAGGTCGCTCCAGCTCGGCCTCGGCGTCGGTCTTGTAGTCGCCCAGCAGAACGGGCGAGGCGTCGCTGCCGGCCTGGTTGCCGATGCGGCCGTAGCCGTCGGGAGAGTCGATCTTGGTGAACTTGCCGTCCTTGTAGATCAGGATGCCGTCCTCGCAGCCGACTCCGACGGCTTCGTTCTTGGCGGCGGCCTCACCGTGGACACCGGGGCAGTCCTCGTTGCGTGCGATTTCCTTGTCGTTCCGGTCCAGGACCAGCGCCCCGGTGCGCTTCTCCTCGGTGCCCAGCGTGCTCAAGAGTCTGCCGTCGGCGAGCTCGATGGCGACACCGTGGTGGGGTTCCGCGGAGGTGTAGGTGCGCCCTGCCGGCTTCTTGCCGCTGCTCAGTGTGGTGGGGTCGAAGACGTTGACCTCTCCGGTGCCGTCGGTGAAGAGCACCGTCTTCGCGGCGTGGCGGACTACGTGGCCCGGCTTGGCGCCCTTGTACTCGATGTCGGTGAGGGCCTGGCCGGTGGCGTCCAGGACGCGGAATCCGCTGTCGGTGGAGACGACGACGTGGTCCTTGTCGCCTGCGGGGTTGACCCGGTTGAAGCCGGGCAGGTCGATGGTCTCGGTGAGCTTGAGGCTCTCGCCGTCGAGGATGTAGAGGCCGCCGTCGAAGGTGGCGACCAACGGCTCCTTGACCGTTGCCGCGGGCGTGGCCTCGGCGGTTCTGTCGGACGTGGTGTCGGTGGAGGAGGAGGAGCTCTCCCCGCCGCAGGCGGTCAGCACCGTGGCCGTGGCCAGAGCCAGTGCCGTGCCCGTGAGGGCTCTGCCGCGTATCGACTTGTTCATCGGTCTGTTCCTTTCTGCACCGCGCGGTGGCGGTATGGGGGTACTACGAGCCGGCACCCGGTGGCAGGTGCTCCGGAAAGCTGGGAAGGTCGAGGCTGGGAGGGTCAGTCGCGGGTCAGGCTGGTGACCATGGCGGTGGTGTTGGCGCGCATCATCCGCAGGTAGGTGTCCGCGCCCGCGCCCCTGGCGGTCAGGGACTCCGAGTGGAGTTCGACGACACGGACCTCGCCGCCCATTTCCGCTCGCAGTACCTCGGCGAGCCGTTTGGGCTGGGAGGAGTCGGCGAAGACGGTGCGCACGCCTGCTCCGTCCATCGCCTCCGTGAGGGAGCGCAGGTCCGCGGAGCTGGGTGAGGCCAGCGTGGTGCCGCTGGGGATGACGGCACCGATCACCTCGAAGCCGAAGCGGTCGGCGAGATAGCCGAAGACGTGGTGGTTGGTGACCAGGGCCCGTCGGTCCGCGGGAACTCGGCCGAGGGACTCTTCCATCCAGGCGGTGAGGGCGGCGAGTTGCTTCGCGTAGCGGTCGGCGTTGTTCTGAATCGTGCGGGGGTCCACCCCGGTGACGTGCTCGACGACCTGGTCGGCTATCCGGTCGGTGACCTTGTGCATCCGCTCGGGGTCTGTCCAGAAGTGCGGGTCGGGCTGTCCCTCCTCTCCCTCGGGGCCGCCGTCGTCGGCGGTGTGGAAGGTGAGCGGGTCGGCCGCCTCGCCGGCCGCGAAGGTGGCGACGCCGGACTCGCGGGCGGCGTCCACGTGCCGCAGGACGTTCTCCTCCAGGCCCAGGCCGTTGTAGACGACCAGGTCGGCCTGTTCCAGCTCGGCTGCCTGTACCGCCGACAGGCCAAAGGAGTGCGGGTCGGCGTTGGGCTTCATCAGGACGGTGACGTCGGCTTCGTCGCCGACTATCTCGCGAGTGACGTCGCCGAGGATGTTGGTCGTGACGACGATGCTGGGCCGGTCGTCTCCGGTGGTACAGGCGCCGGCAGTCACCGCTGTCACGAGGGCGAGGAGGCCCGCGATCAGGTGTCGCGGGCGAGCGGTGCCCGCCCTCGCGCGGTGGTTCACCCCGGTTCGGCTCATCGACCGGCCTCCACCATGAGGACCGGCTTGACGTCCAGATCGAAGGAGCGCGCGATGCGCAGGCCGTCGTTGTAGTCGATCTCGAACACCTGCTTGCCCTCGGGGTCGTTGACGTAGGCGCGGCTGCGGTCGACCTCGATGACGGGGGCGTTGCCGTCGGATTCGCCCCGTTTCCCCGCTGTCAGCAGCGGCTTGGTACGCGCGGTCTGCTTTCCGGTGGTGGTGTCATAGCCGTGCACCGATCCGTCGGTCTCCAGAACGAGCAACGGGGATCCCTCGCCGGCCGTGTTGACCGCGACGACGGGCCCGGTCTCCACCCACTTCCAGGTCCGCTCGGTGACGTCGAGGACCCAGACAGCGTCGTCTCCGGCCGGGGCCGTGAGGGTGTCACTGCCTGGCCGTTGGCGGAAAGCGGTGGCTCGGTCCTGCGCGGGAACGTGCTTTCCGTACGGGATCTTCTCGGCGGTGAACGCGCCGCCCTGCGCACGGACGAGCAGGGCGCCGTCCGCGCAGCCGAGGATCACGCCGCGCCGGGTGACGGCGTCTCCCCGGGGCGCTTCGCACGTCACGTCCGGGGAAGCCACGCGTTCGCCCTTGCGATCGAGGACGACGAGTTCCGTGGTGTCGCCCTTGTTCGCGAAGGCGAGCAGGTGTTCCTCGTACGGCACGACGACGCCGGTGTAAGTGCCGTGCAGCGTCCGGGGAGTCGCGATCTGCCCCTTCTCCAGCTTGCCGCGGTCGTAGAGGACGGTGCGGCCGTCCTCGCCGGTCACCGCGGTGACGGCGACATCGCTGCGTATCTGCGCTTGGCTGCCCGCAGGAATCTCCCCCACGTCCCGCGTCGGCGCACTGTAGTAGTGGACGTGGTCGCCGTGGTCCACCATCCACGCGCCGCTGTCGAGCACATGGGTGGCGTCGGGCGCCTGGAGGTAGCCGAACCTGCCGTCCATGCCCAGCCGAACGGCATCCTTCACCTCGGCCGTCCTGTGCACCTCGCCGGTGACGAGGTCGAGGACTCTGGTGTTCCCGCTGTCGGGGTCGTTCAGGAGGAGTCGGGCCTGCTGCTCGGCGGCCTCCTTCGCCCCCTCGACGTACCCGTGCGGAGTGGCGGACGGGGGCTTCGCCTCGGATCGCCCGGCGCTGGGCTCCTCCCCCGCGCAACTCGTGGTGAGCAGCGCGGTGAGCACCAGTGCGGCCGATGCCCACGGAGTGACGTTTCTGCGGACGTTCATGATGATCGCCTCGGCTCCTTTCAGTTGACTTCGGGTAGGGATGCCGTGGAGTGGATCTGCCGCGTACGCCGGTCACGCAGGCCGGACAGCACGTGGGAGAGAAAGAACAGGCTCACCGCGAGGGCCGCGACAGTCGCGCCGGCCGCGGTACTCAGATGCCAGGACAGCAGCAGGCCGCCGAACGTGGCCAAGGTGCCGACCAGGGCGGCGAGCACCATGACCCCGCGCACGGAGCGCGCCCAGGGCAGAGCGGCCGCCGGCGGTGCGATGAGCAGTCCGAGGACGAGCAGCGTTCCCACGATGTGGAACGAGGCGACGATCGCCAGGCCGAGCAGGCCGAGGAGCACGGCGTGGGCCAGGCGCGGCCGCAGCCCCAGGGTGTGGGCCTTGCGCGCGTCGAACGCCAGCGCCAGGAAGGCACGATGACCGAGGACCGACACCACCAGCGCCCCGAACAACGCCGCCGCGAGCACGAGAAGATCCTGCTGCCTGACCGCGAGGACGTCCCCGAAGAGGAATCCGGTCAGGTCGACCGCGAAGGACTGCGAGCGCGACACGATGATCACGCCGAGCGAGAGCATGCCCACGAACAGCAGCCCGAT
The DNA here is from genome assembly GCF_044329855.1 of Streptomyces sp. NPDC017520. NCBI lineage: Bacteria > Bacillati > Actinomycetota > Actinomycetes > Kitasatosporales > Streptomycetaceae > Streptomyces > Streptomyces sp. NPDC017520. Next base: position 395,103 of record NZ_JBIRKB010000005.1, on the reverse strand, counting down.
GCCGGTGTCCTGCGACAACCTCGGCGTACGGCCCAGCGCGGTGACGCCCGCCGTCATGACGACGGCGCTGACCACCGCGCCCACCATCAGATTGCCCCCGAGGAGCGCGGCGACCGCGACGCCCGGCAGCAGCCCGTGGGACATGGCGTCACCGAGGAAGGCCATCCCCCTCAGTACCACCCAGGTGCCCGCCAGGGCACAGATGGCGGACACCAGCATCCCGCCCCACAGGGCTCGCTGCACGAAGGTCACCTCGAACGGGACCGTCAACCATTCCATGGCCCGGACACTACAATGAAAATCATGTTCAACACACCGCCCCCCTCACCCACCCCGCCCCTCGATCGGACCGCCCACCTCCGCTTCTCGGGGTTGAGCGCCGGTTATCCAGGGCGCCCGGTACTTCATCAAGTCAGCGGAGAGATAGCCGAGTTGACCACCACTGCACTCGTCGGCCCGAACGGCAGCGGCAAGTCGACCCTGCTCGCCGTGCTCGCCGGTGTGATCAAGCCGACATCCGGCGATCTCTTCCGTACCGGTGGCCGGCCGCCGGCCTTCGTGCCGCAGCGCGGAGCGGTCGGGGACACTCTTCCCCTCACCGTTCGGCAGACCGTGGAGATGGGGCGCTGGGGCGAGCGCGGTCCGTGGCGCCGACTGACCGCACGGGATCACGCGACCGTGGACGCGGTGCTCGACCGGCTCGGCATCGGCGACCTCGCCTCACGCCAACTGGGCGAGCTGTCGGGCGGCCAGCGTCAACGCGCGCTCATCGCGCAGGGCCTGGCGCAGGAGTCGGACCTGCTGCTCCTCGACGAGCCGACCACCGGCCTGGATCCGGAGGCGAGGGAGCGGATCGGCGCGCTGCTGACGGCGCTGGTGGCTGACGGGGTGACGATCGTCCAGGCCACGCATGATCTCGAGGTGGCGCGCACGGCGGACGCCTGCCTCCTCCTCCAGGACGGCCGCCTCGCAGGGCAGGGCCGTCCCGACCACGTCCTCACCACGGCATCGCTGACCCAGGTCTGGCCAACGCTCTGAGAAGCGTTGATCTTCAGCGCACGGGGCCACGAGCTCATGGCGGCATCACGGCACCAGCGCTACCGGGTGCTACCGAGGCGTCCACCACGACCGTGCCGGCGCGCAGCAGCGGTCGTGAAGTGGCGTTGCGGGGCGCATCGGGATCCGGATGCGCCCCGCAACGCTCAGGGCCTTGGGGTGGCTTCCGAGCCACCCCGCACCGCCCAAGTCGTGCACGCGTGCGGAGAAACGACTCAGCGGGAGGAGCGGGCGGCACCGTCCAGGGGCCGGGCAGGAAGGGGCAGCGAGGAGACGGTGAAGGGGAGCGAGGTCGGCGGCAGCCCGGCGGACCAGCGGTTGAACTGGCTGTTCACCACCAGCACCCGACCGGCTGCGGCCGTTCCGTCGGCCGCCCTGCCGGTGAGGGCGACCGCGCTCGGGTGCAGCAGCCCTTCCGGCGGCGCGAGCCCGTCCACCACGCGTCCCCGTGCCAGGTCCTGGCTCAGCTCGACGACAGCGACGCGGGACTGTGCCCCGGGCCCCTCGAAGAGGCCGCCCTGCGACACGTACAGGTGGCCGTCGCGCCATGCGAGGCCGTCGCCGCCCGGGAGGCTCCCGCCGCCGAGATCCACCTCGGTGATCTCCCGGGTCGCCGGATCGATCCGCCAGAGCTGCCCGGTGTTGCTCTGGACGGCGAGCAGCCGGCTACCCGCGGAGACGATGCCGTTGAGGTTGTGCTGCCCATGGATCCAGTCGACGCCGGCCGCCTCGACGTCGAGCCAGGGGCGCATCGTCCAGCGCCCGCCCGGTGCTTGCGTCACGCGGTAGATCTGGGGCTTGAACGAGTCAGTGACGTAGGCCGTGCCGTCGCCGTCGAGGGCGATGTCGTTGACGAATCCGCCCGTCCTGCCCTTCAGCCGGGCGAGGAGGGCCTTGCTCTTCGTGTCGTAGATCCGCAGGGTGGCGGTCTCGCCGCCCCCGGCGAAGAGACGGCCCACGGAGTCGATGTTCATTCCCGAGGTGAAGGTGCGTCCGTCCTGTCCCGCGGGCGACCAGACCTCGACCGCCGGCTCCGACAGGTGGCCGCGGTAGAGCGTGCCGCCCTCGGCGCTGCCGACGTAGAAGTGGCCGGACGCCGAGTCCATGGCGAGACCGGTGGGGAAGGCCCGGTCGCCCGGCACCACGTACCGGTCGGGCGGAGCGGCCTCTCCGGGGGCGAGGGCGAGTGATGTGGCTGCGAGCGCCGCGACGGCGGCGGATACGAGCAGGCGCATGAGGTGTGGAACCCCTCTCGATGGCGTCGGAGCACCGACGGCCGTCGATGCTCCGCTGTTCCGTGCTGCGGTGCCATCGTCAGCCGGGGTGTGCGGTTCTCCGGCTGCTGTGCCGTCCCTCGGATCGCGCTGTCCCCCGGTCGCGACGTAGCCGGGTACGCCAAACCTGGGTACGCCGCACCTACCGTCGCTCGGCACGCCGCGACATCGGCCGGATCCTTCGGGGTCACCGCTCGGCAAGCGCGTGCAGTGCCTTCGCCTCCGGGGTGTCCGGCGGCGCGGTGTAGACCAGCAGACTGAGCTCCGGGTCCTGGGGGAAGGTGGTGATCTCGTACCCGAGCGCGAGCGGGCCGAGCTCCGGGTGATCGATGCGTTTGACGCCGTACGCCTTCGTCCGGACCGCGTGCGCCGCCCAATGGCGTCGGAACTCCGGGCTCGCCGCGTTCAGTTCGTCGATCAGCTCCGCGAGGAGGGGATCCTCGGGGAAACGGCCCGCTGCGATCCGCAGCGTTCCGACGGCTTCCCGGGCGATCGTGTCGCGCTCCGGGTAGCGGCTGCCGATGTCTTCGTCGACGAGGTGGAGGCGGCACATGTTCCGGGACCGCGGCGGGAGCCGGGCGAAGTCGGTGATGAGGGCGCAGGCGGGACGGTTCCAGGCGACGACGTCCATCCGGTGCCCCATGGCGAGGGCGGGTGCGGCGATCCAGTCCAGCAGGTGTTGCACCCCGGCTCGTGCGGCCTCACCCCCCTCCGACGCGAGGGCCGGGGAGGGCGAAGCCGTACCGTCCGCTCCTGACCCGGCACGAGCCACTGCGTTCCGCTGCCGGCGCGCCAGCCGTACGAGGTGGTCGTGCTCGTCCCGGTCCAGCCTGAGCGCGACGGCGACGGCTGCGAGGACGGCATCGGACGCCCCGTGGTTGCGGCCCTGTTCGAGCCGAACGTAGTAGTCGACGCTCACGCCTGCCAGATGCGCCAGCTCCTCCCGCCGCAGGCCCGGAACGCGGCGTCTGCCGGAACCCGAGGCGAAACCGACGTCCTCGGGACGTATCCGAGCCCGTCGCGAACGTAAGAAGTCGCCCAACTCTCGCTGTGTACTCATACATTCATTGTCCCGTGCTCCCGGACGGGCGCGGGAGAACTGCGGGCGAACCGGCAGCCCCGGGCCCGGGGGTGCCGGAAAGGGGTGCGCGGAACGGCGGCTCGGTACCTGTCGGCCCCGCGGCCTTTCGCGCTTGCCGCTCCGGTCGCCGGCCCGGCCGACCGTGCACGAGTTCCTTGGGCGGGACGCGTTCAGGCCGTCTTGCGCGGTCCGCTGCGGCGGTATCCCTCCCAGACCGGGCCGCCCGCCGCGTCGAGGACCTCGGTGACCAGCGAGGTGAGGCCCGCCGGTGCGCCGCGCAGCGCGGCTTGCGCGGTCTCGTCCAGGCGCGCGGCCAGGTCCGGCGCGACGGGTTCGAGGCGCCTGGCCAGCCACTTGCCGCCGCCGGCCCACGTGCCGTGGGTCAGCAGCGCCAGTTCGCCGCTCCGCCGGACGAGTTCGGCCACGACGAACAGCCGCTCCCCCGCAACCGTACAGGCGGCGAGGTCGTCGAGCAGGTCCGTCAGCGCGTACCGGGCGTCCTCAAGGGCCGTATCGGTGACCGGGGGCGGGCCTGCGGCCATGAGGCGTTTCGCCGTGTCCGCCATCCGTTCTCCTGTCCCGTCGGCGTCGAGCAGCAGTGCCCCCTCGGCGCACATCGACAACACAGCTGAGTTCCGTCGCACGATTTCCGGGGTCACGAAGCTGTGCCAGGATTCCTCGGTGTGCACGAACAGCTCCACCGGCCAGTTCCCGTACCGCAGGCTCTCGCGGTACGGGGCGGGCGGGCCGCCGAGCAGTACGACGACGTCCAAGTCGGACCGGGCGGTGCGCCGACTCGTCAGGACGCTGCCCCCGAGGAACGCGGCGCGGGCGTCGGGGTGGCGCTCCAGAACAAGGGCACGGGCAAGGTTGATTTCATCCATGCCCACACTCTGCCGTGGCCTCACGGGCTTCTTTGAAAGCACGGGGCACCACCTGGTTGGATCCTGACACCATGAACGACGCCTCCGACGACGGACGATCTGCCTCCGACCCCTCCGACCCCTGTCCCGGGTACGCTGCTATGCGCTCCGCATGCCCGGTACAGGCTGTGGCATCCGGGTCCCACGGACGTGACAGCTACCTGGTGACCGGATACGCGGAAGCCCGGCACGCTCTCAGCGACGTGCGGCTGTCCAAGGACACCGCCGCCTTCTTCGCCGGCAAGGACTCGAAGCGCCGCCTGCATCCCGCCGTCGCGCACAACATGCTCGCCAGCGACCCGCCCCAGCACACCAGAATCCGCAAGCTGATCACCGGCGCTTTCACGAGCGGCTCGGTCGCCGGCCTCCGCCCCTCCATCATCCGGTTGACCGACGAACTGCTGGACCGCTGGTCGGCCCGCGGGGCGGTCGACCTCGTGGCCGCACTGGCCGTCCCCCTTCCGGTCATGGTGATCTGCGAACTGCTCGGCGTACCGGAGACCGACCGGCCGCAGGTTCAGCGCTGGTCCGCCGACCTGTTCGCTGCCGGGGAGCCCGGCCGCACCGACGCCTCCTCCTACGCCGTCGCCGCATATATGACCGGCCTCATCACGTCGAAGCGTCTTCACCCGGGCGACTCGCTCCTGGATCGTCTCATCGCCGCTCGCGACGGCGGGGACCGTCTGAACGAGGAGGAGTTGGTCTCCCTGGCCGTGCTCCTGCTCGTCGCCGGCCATGAGACGACCACGAACTTCCTCGGTAACGCAGTCCTGACGCTGCTACAGCACCCGGCCGGGCTGGAACGTCTGCGCAGGAACCCGGAAGCCATCCCGCAGGCACTGGACGAGTTGCTCCGTTTCGACACGCCCGTCAGCACCGCCACCTTCCGGTTCACCACGGAAGCCATCTCCCTCGGTGGGACCGAGATCCCCGCAGGTGTCCCCGTACTCGTCGCCCTCGGCGCGGCCAACCGCGATCCGAAGCGCTTCACCGCACCGGACCAGCTCGACCTGGACCGGGAGGCGACCGGTCATCTCAGCTTCGGCCACGGCATCCACCGCTGCGTCGGCGCACCACTCGCGAAAGCCGAAGCGCACATCGCCCTCCACGCGATCCTGACCCGCTTCCCCGACATCCGGCTCGCCGTACCGGCAGACCAGTTGGACTGGCGGCAGACCCGGCTCATCCGCGGGCTGAGTTCTCTGCCCGTTCTGCTCTGAATCCGCCACCTCGGCAAGCGCCCCCGCGCGGACGTCAGCAGAGGGGGTCAAGGCGAAGCCGCCTCGGCATGGGTGGCCCGTTGAGGATGTGGCCTCTCTCGGCTCGTGCGTTCCCTCGCCCGGTCCTCAGTGTTCTTCGCGCTCAGCGGTCTTCCGCGGGTCGTCCGCCAGAATGCGGGCCGCGAGCTGCCGTGCTTGCTCCTCCACGGGCTGCTCGTGGGTGGTGAACAAGTCGTACCAGTGAAAACGTGCAGCCGTCCCCGATGCGTGAACCTCGTCAAAGCTGACATCGACACCCTCGGGGCTGGTGAACTCCTCGGGCATGTCGGGCTCCTCGCGTCGTGGCGACACATTCGTGAGGACGCAGCCCCACTGCTCGAACCAGCCGCTGTCCGCAAGGGTCTGACGAAGCAGCCGGGCGATGGTGTCCACCGGCTCTTCCCAGCTGCGGTCCGCTGCGGCCCGGGCGAGTTCGGCTTCGTACTGGGCCACGTCGAACCAACAGTCCGCGGGCAGGGCAGTGGCGTTGCTGGTGTTCTCCCAGTCGTCCCAGATCACCCGGTCCCCCTCGCGGCGCATGGTGACGTACAGAGCGCCGCAGCAACCGGCGGTGCAGGGCGGCTCGCCGATGTTGACCCTGCGCGGGTCCTCCGTGACCGCCAACGGCCAGCTCTCGGTAGGACCTGTCCAGTGCCGGCGGCTGCGTGCCATCGCTTCCGGGTGGACCGCCCTCAGAACGTCCATGCCGTCGATCAGGGGGCGCACCTCGGCCCAGGGGTCCGCAGCCCAGTCGTCCGGGATCCTGTGCCGCAAGGTCAAGGTACTCATCGCCGGCTGGTCGGTCATCCGTACATGATCGGTCAATGCCACGCGTTGGCCCCATCATTTTTCCGACGTGATCGGCCCTGGGCAGTAGCGCCAGGGCAGCCATCACGGCTCAGCGCGGAGAAACTTGTCGAACCCACCACGTGAAGGCTTCCGTAAGCCTGAGAAATGGAGAGTTCCCCACCATGGACATCGTGGAGACGCACCGCGACCTCGTGACCCGCCTGCTGCCCGATGACAAGCAGGAAGAACTCACCATCCGCCACGGGCAGTTCCACCATGTCGTCGTCGGATCGGAGCACGTGGTGTGCTTCGCCCGCACCGAAGCCGCCGCAGGGCGGCTGCCCGCGCGGGCCGCCGCCCTGCGCGCCCTCGCCGGGCTCGACCTCGGCTTCCGCACCCCGCGCCCGCTCGCCCAGGGCGGCGGCCCGGGCACGGACGAACCCCCCTACCTCGTGCTGAGCCGGATCCCCGGCGCGCCCTTGGACGATGCCGCGCTCGAGGGCGCCGACGTCGCCGAGGCGGTGGCCGAGCAGTACGCCGGGCTCCTCTCCAGGCTCATCGCCGCGGGCAGGGACGAGAGGGCGCGCGCCGCGCTTTCGGCGGCCCCCGAGCGTCAGTGGCCGGAGTTCGCGGCGGGAGTGCGCGCCGAGCTGTTCCCGCTGATGTCCGACGGCGGCCGGGAGCGTGCCGCGCGCGAACTCGCCGCGCTCGACGGCCTTCCCCCGCTCACTTCGGCAGTGGTCCACGGCGACCTCGGCGGTGAGAACGTCCTGTGGGAGCTCTCGGACGGTGTGCCACGCCTCAGAGGTGTCATCGACTGGGACGAGGTCACCTTGGGCGACCCCGCCGAGGACCTGGCAGCCGTCGGAGCCGGCTATGGGGAGGAGCTGCTGGACCGGGTACTGGCGCTCGGCGGCTGGAACAACGCCTCGACGGCCGGACGGATCGCCGCGATCCGCGGCACCTTCGCCCTCCAACAGGCCCTCTACGCACAACGCGACGGTGACGAGGATGAGCTGGCGGACGGCCTCACCGGCTATCGCCAGGCCAAGCCCCCAGGGGCTCGCGACGCCCGAGCGTGCCGGTGATCCGGTCGTCCGGTCAGTGGTCCACCCGTTGCGGCGGCCGCAAGCGTCCGCAGCACTGACATCCAACGCTTCCTGCCCTGCTTCCACAACCATTGGTTGTGTCTCTCGGGTTGCGGAGTTGTTTGATTGTGTGTTGCGCACGGTGGTGGGATCAGCACATGTCTACCCGCACAGAGCAGGTCATGTATGTCCGCACGCCTGAGTTCGCGCGTCACGCGGAGCGGATCGTGGAGGTGACTGATGCGACGTCCCGGCTGAACGTCCTTCCGTTCAGCGACAGCCCAGGTCGCACGGAACGTCATCGAGGACGACGTCTGGATCGGGACAGCTGCCGTGATCACGCAAGGGGTGACCATCGGTGCCGGTGCGGTGGTCGCCGCGGGTGCGGTGGTCACGCGTGACGTTCCGGCCGGCACCGTGGTCGCGGGCGTGCCCGCCCGGGTGATCAAGAAGATCGACTGAGCCCGGCCGGGCTGACGGGGATGCTCGTTGCCGGTCGAAGGCCGAGGCCGCGCCGTGGATTGCGAGGTCGGCCGGAGGTGACGAGCTCCGGCCGTGGCCACCGCGGGACTCCACCGTGGCCCGGTGCACGGGGTGGCGGCCAGAGGGGCTAGTTTGCTCGGATGAGCCTTCTCCATGATGTGGCCGAGCGCGATGGCTGGCTGTGCTGGGTGTGCGACGAACCGGTCGACCCCGACAAGTCGGTAAACGACCAGCAGGGCCCCAGTGTCGACAGCCGGACCGCCGATCGGAAGGCCAAGGTCGCCGAGCGACTCGCGCACCGCGGGTGCAACTCCCGCAAGGGCGCGGTCAAGGTGTCCATCGCCTGGCCGGACCGTCTGTACGTGGTCGAACCCGCGCCGCTGATCGCTGTGGCCTCCCGCCTGGAGCGCAAGGGGGGCCGCGAGATGGTGGGCCGCTGTCCGACCAGGCAGGACGCCCAGGAAGCGGCGGATTGGCTGGTGGACCGATTCTCCCGACTGGTACCGGGGCTGCCGGTGACCGCCGGCATCGAGTCGGGCGGCGGCCAGTTCCTCGTCGTCCTTACCGCCGGCCGCCGCTGACCGGGGATCACCGCATCGGACCGGCGTCGGGCTGAACAGTTGTGGGACACCGACACGACGAGGCGTCACTCCTCCGGTGTTCCGACCACTGAGTGCGGCGCCCGGCCACGGCGGACCGGGAGCGGGACCGCGCCCGCGGTGTCGCTCCGGGAGCCCGCCTTGACGACCAGCCAGACAACCAGCGCGCAGGCCGCGAATCCGGATCCCAGGAGGCTGGAGCCCGTCCAGCCGTAGGTGGTGAAGGTCGCCGTGGTCGCCGCCGCGCCGAGGGCGGAGCCGAGTGAGTAGAAGACCATGTAGCCCCCGATGACGCCGCTCAGGCGATCCGGATACGTAGCGGTGAGCACGTGCTGGTTGCTCACATGCACCGTCTGGACCGCGAAGTCGAGGGCGACGATTCCGATGATCAGGAGCCACAGGGACCACGGGAGCTGGGCGATCGCCACCCACGAGAGGATCAGGACGGCGAGCGCGAGGCCGCTGACCGGGGTCGCGCGCCCGGCGTCCGCCCACCGTCCGGCGCGCGCCGCGCCGAGCGCGCCGGCCAGGCCCGCGATGCCGAACAGCCCGATGTGCGTCTCGCTCAGCTGCCAGGGCCCGCCCGCCAGCGGCGTGGACAGCCCGCTCCACAGGGTTCCGAACGAGGCGAACAGGAAGAACGCGACGAGGCCGCGCGTCAGGAAGGTGCGCTGCCCCAGCAGCCGGCCGAGCGAGCAGACAGCCTCGCGGTACTTCGCGGGGGAAGTCACCGGGTCCGGAGGCAGTACGGCCGACACCAGTGCGGCGAGCCCGACGGAGAGCACCGCGAGCACGGCGTAGACGCCGCGCCAGCCCCACATGTCGGCGAGCGCACCGGACGCGACCCGCGCACCCAGAATGCCGACCACGACGCCCGAGGTCACCACCCCGATGTTCCGTCCACGTTCGGCGGGACGGGAGGCCGACGCCGCGTAGGCCACCGCGATCTGCACCACGACCGCGAACACCCCGGCCGTCGCCAGCCCCGCGAACGCCTGCCACGCGGCCGACGACAAGGCCGTGAGCATCATGCCCACCGAGGTGACCGCCAACTGCACGGCGATGAGGCGGCGTCTGTCGACCACATCACCGAGCGGCACCAGCAGCAACAGGCCCGCCAGGTAGCCGAACTGACCGGCGGCCACGAACCAGCCGGTGAGCTCCGTCGGCACGCCGAGATCGCGTCCCATCGGCTCCAGAACCGGCTGCGCGGCGTAAACGCTCGCCACAGCGACGCCGCACACCACCGCCAGCAGCATTCGATGCCCTGCGTTCATCACAACCCCATTCAATCAGTAGCGTTTTGCAACCGATTGGACGGTACGGCATGATGGTTTCAATCTGCAACTGATTGAGAGGTGTCATGTCAGGCGCACCCCTGCACGCCCCGGACGCGCAATGGACGGATCCCGGCTGCCCCGTCGCCCGCACCCTCGACCTCGTCGGCGACCGGTGGAGCCTTCTCGTCATCCGTGACGCGATGGACGGCGCGGCCTCGTTCACCGAGTTCCAGCGGCGGACCGGCATCGCGCGCAACATCCTCACCGACCGCCTCCGCAAGCTCCTCGCCCACGGGGTCCTCGCCCAGCGCACCGCACCGTCGGGCCGCCGCCGGGAGTACGCCCTCACCGACGCCGGCCGCGCACTGTTCCCGGTCATCCTCACCCTGCGGCAGTGGGGCGAGCAGCACGCTTTCGCGCCGGGCGAGCCCCACTCCGTACTGGTCGACCGGCACGGCAACCCCGTGCCAGACCTCGCGCCGGCCGGCGCGGACGGCGCCCCCCTGGACAGCGACACCACTCACGTACAGAAGACCCCATAGGCGTCACGGGCTCGCGCCCGGCGGGTGGTCACCCCGCACCAGGTCGCCATGCGGATCGTCTCGACGGCCGAGAACTCCTGCTCCAGTGGCGCGAGCCATTCGACTACATCGAGGACATCGGCGACGGGCGCGGCTACACGGCCGGCATCATCGGCTTCTGTTCCGGTACGGGCGACATGCTCGAACTCGTCGAGTACTACACGGACAAGGTGCCGGACAATCCGCTGGCCGCGTACCTCCCGGCGCTCCGCGCGGTCGACGGGAGCGACTCCCACGAGGGCCTTGACCCCGGCTTCACGGCTGCGTGGGAGCAGGCCGCGGCGACCCCCGAGTTCCGCGCGGCGCAGGAACACGAGCGTGACCGCGTCTACTTCGGCCCCTCCGTGTCCCGGGCGAAGAGCGACGGGCTGCGGGTGCTCGGGCAGTTCGCCTGTTACGACGCCATCGTCATGCACGGGCAGTCGGGCTTCGACAGCATCCGCGCCGAGGCCAGGGCCGACGCCCGTACGCCCGCCGAGGGGGGCGACGAAACCCGGTACCTCGACACCTTCCTCGACGCCCGTGTCGTGGAGATGAAGAAGGAGGCGGCACACGAGGACACCAGCCGGGTCGACACCGCCCAGCGCGTGTTCCTGAGGAACGGCAACCTCAACCTCGACACCCCGCTGGCCTGGGCCGTCTCCTGAGCGACGCCTCGTCACCTTCCATGGTCGTGTCGGGCGGCTGATCTGTGGCGGCACCCGGACCGGGGGCGTCGCGGGCCGGTCGGATCAGCTCCGCAGCGGCAGCAGCCGGGGCACGGCTCTGACGTAGACGACCATGCCGATCACCTCGACCAGGGTCTGGGTGACCACGACCACGGCGGCGACGGCGAGCGTGTCCGGCAGCGCCAGGGCGAGGGGCAGGACGACCAGGGAGTTGCGGGTCGCGCCCGTGAACACGATCGCCCGCCCGTCCGGGGCCGCCAGGCGGAACAGGCGGGCGACACCGAGCCCGGCGAACGCCATCACGACGAGGAAGAGCACGTAGAACGGCACGACACGGCCCACGTCGCCCAGGCTGCCCGCGTCGCCGAGCTTCGGTACCTGGGAGGCGACCACGGTGAGCAGGACGGCGGCCATCAGCGGCACCATGGTCGCGCCCATCGCGTCGGCGGTCCTCTGCCCGGCCGGGCGGCGTGCGGCCCACACCTGGGTGAGCCAGGCCAGCGCGAGCGGAATGACGATCAGCACGGCGAACGCCTCGATGAACGGTCCGGCCTCCACCACTTCCGCCAGGTCCGGGCCCATGAACAGGAACAGATAGACCGGCAGCAGCAGCATCTGGGCGAGCAGCAGCAACGGGGTGGCGGCGAGCAGACGTTCACTGCTGCCGCCGGCGAGCCCGCTGAAGACGATCACATAGTCGATGCACGGGGCCAGGAGGACCAGCAGCACGCCGAGGCGGACCGCCCGGTCGTCCGGAAGGAAGGTGAACATCGCGGCGACCACCAGCGGCACCACGAGGAAGTTCACCACCAGCGTCGCGGCCAGGAAGCGGCCCGCCCGCACCGAGCGGACCAGTTCGGCGGCGGGTACTTGCAGGAACGTCACGTACAGCAGGGCGGCCAGCACCGGGTTGATCGCGTGTTCCAGGCCCGGCCCAGCACCGGGCGCCACCCGGCCCACCAGACCCCCGGCGGCCAGCGCTCCCACATAGACGGCGACCTGGTGGCGTTCCATGGCGGCGACCGGTCCGGACGGCGACGACAACGTACGTACTCCTTGCACAGGGGGAGGGATGACGGGGGGAACGAGGACAGGGGCCGAAGAAGGGCGGTGGCCCGGTGGCCTTCCACCCGATGAGTTCTCCCACCGGACGCAGTCTGTACCTATGTCCATCGAGCGGACTCACCCGGGAGAGCATCATGACCGCTATCTACACCTTCGACGTCTTTTCCAGCCTCGACGGTTTCGGCTCCTACAACGGTGACGGCGACTGGGGCGGCTACTGGGGCAAGCAGGGGCCCGAGCTGCTCGAACACCGGCTGTCGCTGTACGGCGAGGAGCAGCGGATGGTCTTCGGGGCCCACACCTACCGGGACTTCGTGCGGCTGCTGGACCCGGCCGCGGAGGAGTCGGGCGCCGGTGACGCGTGGGTCACGCGGATGAGGAGCCTGCCGGCGACGGTGGTGTCGACCACCCTCGATGAGCCCCTCGACTGGCCGGACGCGACCGTCGCGAACGGCGACGCCGTCGACGTCGTCGCCCGCCTCAAGGAAGAGTCCGATGTGCCGTTGCGCTCGCACGGCAGCCTGTCGATGAACCGGGCGCTGATGGCCGCCGGCCTGGTGGACCGCGTCCAAGTGACGCTCTTCCCCGTCATCACCGGTCGGACCGGTACGGAACCGGTCCTGCGGGGCGCGGCCGACTTCGACCTCGAACTGATCGGGAGCCGGACGCTCGACGGCCGTACCCAGGAGCTCACCTACCGGCCCACCCCGCACTGACCCGCGCGGCCCCGCACCGGTTCGTGCACGGGCGCGCACGGCCTCGGGCTCGGCGCGTCCGCCGGAGCCACGCAGCGGTGCCGGCCGTCGCGGCGAGGCTTCCGGCGCTGCCCAGCAGGGCTTGGGGCTCGCCGAGCATGGCGGGAAACTCTGAATGGTGATTCACTTCATTCATGGCCTACCGCAAGACACCGGCCGAGCTCCGTCGGCTCGAAGCCGCCCGGGAGCGTCTCGTCGCCCGCGCCACCGAGGTCGTGGCGGAGGTCGGCTGGGCGCAGGCGTCCGTGACCGCTGTCGCCGACGCGGCCGGGATCGCCGCCGGCTCGGTCTACCAGCACTTCTCGTCCAAGTCCGCGCTGGCCGTGGAGGTCTTCCGGCGCGCCGCACAGCGTGAGGTGGACGTGCTGGGCGAGGTGCTGAAGAGCGACGGCGACCCCGCCGGGCGGTTGCGCCGGGGGGTGGAGGTGTTCGCCCGCCGCGCCCTGGAGAACCACGGTCTGGCGTACGCGCTGCTCGCGGCGCCCGCCGAACCCGCGGTCGGCGCGGAACGTCTCGACTTCCGGCGCCGCTACCGGGCGCTGTTCGCCGCGGTGATCGGCGAGGGGGTCGCCGCGGGCCTGCTGCCGGACCAGGACGCGGAGATCACCGCCGCGGCGCTGACCGGCGCCGTCGGCGAGGTCCTCGTGTACCCGCTGAGCACCTCGGCCGCGTACGACACGGACCGGCTCGTCACCCGTCTCACCGCCTTGGCCCTGCGCTGCGCCGGCGCGGCCCCTGACCATTCCACGCCTCCCTGACCCGGGCCGCACCCCCTCGTGCCCGTGCCCCGTGTGCCGCAACCCGCCGCCCCGTCTCCCGGAGGAGAACCGATGCCCACGCCCACCGCACCACGCAGCAACCCGACCGCCGTGACGCACGAGGTGACGAACCAGCCGCCTCCGCTCACCGGTCACGACGCCGCCGACGACGCGGTGCTGCTCGAAGGGGTACGCCGCGAGGGCGCCGGATGGCACCTGGACGAGCTGCACCGCTTCGGCCGGTACGTCGGCAGCGAAGAGGCGCAGCGCTGGGCCGACCAGGCCAACCGCCACGAGCCGGAGCTGCGTACCCACGACCGCTTCGGCCACCGCGTCGACGAGGTCGAGTTCCACCCCGCCTACCACTCGCTGATGGACGCCTCGGTGCGGGCGGGGCTGGCGGGCGCCGCCTGGGCCGAGATGCGCCCCGGGGCCCATGTCGCCCGCGCCGGCGGCTTCATGCTGGCCACGATGCTGGAGCAGGGCCACCTGTGCCCGGTCTCGATGACGTACGCCGTCGTCCCGGCGCTGCGCCGCTCCCCCGACCTCGCCAAGACGTACGAACCGCTCCTGACCAGCCGCGTGTACCAGCCCGGGCTGAGCGCCCCCGCCGGCAAACGCGGCCTGCTCGCCGGCATGGGGATGACGGAGAAGCAGGGCGGCACCGATGTGCGTGCCAACACCACGGCCGCCGCCGAGCAGGCCGACGGCACCTGGCGGCTGCGCGGGCACAAGTGGTTCACCAGCGCGCCGATGAACGATCTCTTCCTGGTACTCGCCCAGTCGCCCGGCGGTCTGTCGTGCTTCCTGGTGCCGCGTGTGCTGTCGGACGGGAGCCGGAACACCTTCCGCATCCAGCGGCTCAAGGACAAGCTCGGCAACCGTTCCAACGCGTCCAGCGAGCCAGAGTTCGACGACACCGTGGCCTGGCTCGTCGGTGACGAGGGCAAGGGCGTGCGCACCATCATCGACATGGTGACGATGACCCGGCTCGACTGCGTGCTCGGTTCCGCCGCCGGCATCCGTGCCGCGCTCGCGCAGGCGGCCCATCACGCGCGCCACCGCTCGGTGTTCGGCGCCCGGCTGTTCGACCAGCCCCTGATGCGCAATGTCCTGGCGGACCTGTCCCTGGAGTCCGAGGCCGCCACGACCCTGGCCCTGCGCCTGGCGGGGGCCGCCGACCGCGCCAACCGGGGGGACGACGGGGAACGCGCCTTCCTGCGCCTGGCCACGGCCATCGGCAAGTACTGGGTGTGCAAGCGGCAGCCGGTGGCGGTGGCCGAGGCGCTGGAGTGCCTCGGTGGCAACGGGTACGACGAGGCGTCCGGCATGCCGCGGCTGTACCGCGAAGCCCCGCTCAACGGCATCTGGGAGGGCTCCGGCAATGTCAACGCCCTCGACATGCTGCGGGCGTTGACGCGGGAGCCCGCCTCGCTGGAGGCCTTCCACGCCGAGATCGAGGCGGCGGCCGGGGCAGACGCGCGCCTCGACACGGCCTGGCGGGAGTTGCGGGCCGAGCTGACGCGCACCAAGGACGCGCAGCTCCGGGCCCGCCGGGTCGTCGAACGGGCCGCTCTCGTGCTCCAGGGCTCACTGCTGGTGCGCCACGCACCGGCGGCGGTGGCCGACGCGTTCTGCGCGTCCCGCCTCGCGGGGGACCAGGGGCTCGCCTTCGGCACGCTTCCCGCGGGCACGGACTTCGCGGCACTGCTGGGGCGTCTGCCCGCCTGACGGGACCGGGCGGGGCGGCGGGAACCTTGCCCCCGTCCGGCGTACGTGCCGTGCCGGCCGCCCGCTGCTGTTCCGTCAGGGGGCGTCGTGTACGTGGCGGAGGTAGGTGTCCAGCTCGGCGGCCCCGGCCAGCATCGCCCTCCCCCGCGCGGCCAGCCGGGCGTGCCAGTCGCGCAGGGCGGCCGCCAGCGGCTCCAGACCGCCGGCCGCCCGGACCTGGGCGATCAGCGGCGCGATCTGCTCAAGACGGTAGCCGCCCCGCCTGAGCTGGTGGGCCAGTCCGGCGTCCCGTACGTCGGCCTCGGCGTACACCCGGTAGCCGGTCCGCGGGTCGCGGCGCGGGGTCACGAGTCCGGCGCGCTCCCACTTCCGCAGCGTGGCGGGCCTGATTCCCAGCTTCCTGGCCAGCGGTCCGACGAACATCCCGTCGCTCGCCGCGTCGTCGGGTGCGGGGGCGACGCCGGGCCCCAGATCACCGAGGGCCCGCTCGACCGCTTGCAGAGTGCGCCGGTCCTCCAGGAGCTGGGCGTGGCTCTCGTCGACGACGCGGAACGCCTCCTCCTGATCGTCGCGGTTCACCGCCCGCATGATCGACGCTGCGGTCCCGTGCCCATGCCCGGGAACCAGCGCGAGGAACGCCGCGAGGGCGTACGCGTGCAGCGGCGCGTAGGTGCGGTAGCCGTGGGGGGTGCGCCCGGCGGCCGGGAGGATTCCCGCCGCCTCGTAGTTCCTGACGGCCTGCGTCGACAACCCGTGCCGACGGGCCAGATCTACGGGCCGGAGCCGTACCGCTGTTTGAGGGTTCTGCCGCATGCGTCCCAAGGTAGCGCGTAAAAGTTTCAACCGAGGGTTCAACGATACGGTTGAAGCCATGGCCAACGACATCAAGGACATCGCCCACGCCGTCGACACGGCTTCCGTCATGGGGCTGTTCGCCTCCCCGCCCCGAGTGCTGACTCTGGGCGAGCCCACCCACGGGGTGGACGCCCCTCTCCTGCTGCGCAACGCGCTCTTCCGGCAGCTCGTCGAACGGGAGGGCTACCGCACCATCACCATCGAGAGCGACTGCGTGGCGGGGCTGCTGGTGGACGACTACGTGACGACGGGCGCGGGCACGCTCGACGAGGCGATGGAGCGGGGGTTCGGCCACGGACTCGGCGAGTCGGCTGCCAATCGTGAACTGGTCGGCTGGATGCGCGCGTTCAACGACGGCCGGCCCGGGCCCGACCGGGTCCGCTTCGCCGGCTTCGACGGGCCGCTGGAGATGGCGTACGCGGCGAGCCCGCGCGAGGCCCTCACCTCGCTGCACCGCGTTCTCGCCGACCACGTGGACCCGGGCCTGCTGCCCTGCACCGCCGGAACGCTCGACCGCCTCCTGGGCTCGGACGACCGGTGGACCGACCCGGCGGCGATGCTGGATCCGTCCGCGTCCTTCGGGCGGTCGGCCGAGGCCGGGCGACTGCGCCTGCTCGCCGATGACCTGGGCGCTCTGCTCGACGCGTGGACGCCGCACCTGATCGCGGTGGCCTCGCGGGACGCGTTCGACCGGGCGCAGCTGTACGCACGGGCCGCCTCGGGGCTGCTGCGGTACCACTTCTGGATGGCGGACACGTCACCGAGCCGGCTGTCACGGCTGACGGGCCTGCGGGACCAGATGATGGCCGGCAATCTCCTCGCGCTCGCCGAGCGGGGGCCGGTTCTGGTGCACGCCCACAACAGCCATCTCCAGCGGGACATGAGCTCGATGCGGATGGGCGGCCGGCGGCTGGAGTGGTGGAGCGCGGGCGCCGTCGTCGACGCCCGCCTGGGCGAGGAGTACGGCTTCCTGGCCACCGCCTTCGGCACGATGAGGCACCAGGGGGTCGGCGTTCCGCCGCCGGACACCCTCGAAGGAACCCTGTACGCGCTCCCGGAGGATTCCTGCCTGGTGGACGCCTCCGAACTGGCCGCCGTCCTCGGTGCCGCGGGCCCCGTCCGGCGCACATCCCCGTACTTCGGGTACGCCCCGCTCGACCCGGCGCACCTGGCCCGTATCGACGGAGTCGTGTTCATGAAGGACGTTCAGGAGGACGTTCAGGAGGGGGACGTTCAGGAGGGGGACGTTCCGGGGGAGTGAAGACGCTCGTGGCACCCGCTGGAGAGGCCCTCCCCCGCTCCGCGCGTCCGGACGGGTGAATCGCCGTCAGGTCGGGAATACGCGGGACCGGCCGTGGTTGACCACACCATGACTTCTGAGATTGCCGGAACGGGCAGGGCATTCGGACGCGTGGGAATCTGGAGCGGCGCCCTGCACGCTTCACGGGTGGACGACGCGGGCGGGAAGGCGATCGCGGAGGCGGTCGCCGAGCTCGAAGCACTGAGGTACGGCACGGTCTGGATCGGGGGCAGCCCGACGCCCGAGGACGCGGCGGCCGTCGTGGCCGCCACCCGGTCCATCACGGTGGCCACCGGCATCCTGTCCATCTGGAACCACACGGCCGAGGAGGCGGCGGCCGCGATCGCGGCGATCGACCCGGCGGCGCGCGGTCGCTTCGTCCTCGGTCTTGGCGTCAGCCACGGCCCGATGGTGCCGCAGTACGCGAAGCCGTACAGCGCGATGGTTTCCTACCTCGACGCGCTCGACGCCGCCGAACCGTCCGTGGGTTCCGATCACCGGGTCCTGGCGGCCCTCGGCCCGAAGATGCTGAAGCTCGCGGCCGGCCGGTCGCTGGGGGCGCACCCCTATCTCGTCACCACCGAGCACACCGCGGAGGCCCGTGAGGCGCTCGGCCCCGACGCGCTGCTTGCCCCGGAGCTGACCGTGGTGCTGGACACCGACCTCGACCGGGCCCGCACCACCGCACGGACGATGCTGGAGATGTATCTGCGGTTGCCCAACTACACCGACAATCTGCTGCGTCTGGGATTCACGGAAGGCGACTTCGACGGCGGCGGCAGCGTCCGTCTGCTCGACGCCCTCTTCGCGCTGGGCGACGCCGGACAGGTGAGGCGCCGGACCCGGGAGTACTTCGACGCCGGCGCCGACCACGTCGCGTTGCAGGTGCTCACCGCCGAGGAGGGCGGCGCCGGCCTGCCGCGTGCCGCATGGCGTGAGCTGGCGGAGGCTTTCGGCGACGAGCTCTGACGGGCGCGGACCCGGTCCGTCAACACGTCGCACCCATCCGACCCGTTCGGGTGCGGTGCGGCGTGTCGGGAGGATTTCGGGGCGGCTCTGGGCAGCCTCCGTGCGAACCGATCATGGAGGGGGAGTCGTGGGAGTGGCACGTGAGTACGGGCGCACCATCAGTGAGGGTCCGACACCGGCCGATGCGGCGGGAGCGACGGCCCTGCCCTATCCGAGCGGCTGGTCCGCCCTGGCCTTCTCGCACGAGCTGCGGCCGGGCACCGTGCTCACCCGGCCACTCGCGGGGCGCGACGTCGTCCTGTACCGCACCGGTACGGGGGCGCTCCGCGCCGTCCGTCCGTACTGCCCGCACCTGGGGGCGCATCTCGGTCTGGCGAAGGTCGAGGGGGAGGATCTCACGTGCCCCTTCCACTTCTTCTCGTTCGGACCCGACGGCACCTGTGTGCGCACGGGGTACGGCACGCCGCCGCCGCGGTCCCCGCTGAGGCAGCTGCCCGTCCAGGAGGTGAACGGGGGCGTCTTCGTCTGGCGGCACCACGACGGCCGGGATCCGGACTGGTCCGTCCCGCAGTGGCACGAGATCGGACACAGGCCCGCGCGTACGGCCGCCTGGGAGCTGGCCGGCAACGTCCAGGAGGTCATCGAGAACTCGGTCGACCTCGGGCACTTCGCCACCCTGCACGGCTGGGCGAAGGCCGAGATCGACGGCCCCGTGGCGTACGACGACGCGAAGTTCCACGTCGCCATGCGGGCCCACGAGTCGGCGCCGCTCGTGGGCGACTTCACCGTCGACGTGAAGGTGGACGGCTATGGACTCGGCTGCCTGCACGCCGACGTCCACACACCCCGCTTCGGGCTGCGGATGTGCACGATGGTGATGCCGACTGCCATCGGGCCCAACCGGATGCAGTTCCGCCAGCTGAACCGCATCGCCTTCGACGAGCCGGGGCGGCTGCCGCCCGGGCTCGCCCGGATCGTCAGCCGTACCGCGGCGCGGCTCCTGGACCGCCCCGTCTTCCGGTCCAGTTGCGAGTTCACCGCCGCCGATTTCCCGATCTGGCACCACAAGCAGTATCAGCAGCCGCCCAGGCTGGCTTCCGGTGACGGACCGATCGGGCCGTTCCGGCGCTGGGCCAAGCGGTTCTATCCGGAGGCGCCGGGCAGGGCCGCGGTGACCCGTTCGCACCGCAGCGAGGGCGAGGACAGCGCCCTTCTCTCCTGACGTGGGCTGAGCGGCGACCTGAGCCCGCCCGGCACCGCCCGGGCCCTGCACCCCGTCCTTCCCGGGCCCGCACCCCGTCCTTCCCGGGCCCTTGCCCCAACGTTCCCGCGCCCCCTTGCCCCGGCCTGCGCGTGCCCCTTCCCGGGTACCGCGGACGCCGGGGCTCCGCACTTCGGGCGCCATTCGGGCGCGGATCACAGGAGAGCGGGCAGCCCCAGTGACCGGACCGGCGGCCGTCCTGGGCATGACCAGCGCCATCACGCAAGGGAAACGGGCACGATCGGGCTGAGGGGATCCGGTGAAGCGGCTGGTAGTCGCCCCGGGGCTGCTTGTACAAACGACACATGAGCCCGAACGGACAGACGGGCTCCGCCCGCAACGGGCCCAGCAGCGACCAGGGATGTGCGCCGTGGACACCGAGGAACGCCGTCGGGGAATTCTGGCCACGGCCCGGCGAGAGGGGTCGGTCGGAGTGAACGCCCTCGCGGACCTGTTCAAGGTGGCCAAGGAGACCGTCCGCCGCGATCTGCACGTACTGGAGGAGCACGGACTCGTCCGCCGGACCCACGGCGGCGCCTACCCGGTGGAGTCGGCCGGATTCGAGACCACGCTCGCCGTCCGCACCACACGCAACGTTCCGCAGAAGTCGCGGATCGCGACCGCCGCCGCCGATCTGCTCGGCGACGCCGAGACGGTCTTCGTCGACGAGGGCTTCACCCCGCAGCTCATCGCCGAGGCGCTCCCCCAGGACCGGCCCCTGACCGTGGTCACCGCTTCCCTGACCGTCGCCACCTCCCTCGCCGGGGCCGAGAAGACCTCGGTGCTGCTGCTGGGCGGCCGGGTGCGCGGCTCGACGATGGCGACCGTGGACCACTGGGCCTCCCGGATGCTCGCGGACTTCGTCATCGACCTCGCGTATCTCGGAGCCAACGGCATCTCCCGCGAGTACGGCCTCACCACCCCGGACCCCGCCGTCGCCGAGGTGAAGGCGCAGGCACTGCGCAGCTCGCGGCGCAGGATCTTCGCCGGGATCCACAGCAAGTTCGGAGCGGTGAGCTTCTGCCGGTTCGCCGGGGTCGGCGACTTCGAAGCGATCGTCACCGACGCCGGGCTCTCCTCCGCCGAGGCTCAGCGCTACTCCCTCCTGGGGCCCCAGGTCATCCGCGTCTGACCGGACCCGTCAGCCCGGCCGACCTCCCCTGCCCGACCGGCCCACCCCCACCAGCCCACCCACCTACCCGCCCACCGCACGGCCCCCGCACCCACACCCACACCCACACCCTGCATCACCGCTCCTCCGCACCGCCGGAGCCCGCTTCGCCATGCCCGCACCGACCCGATCACCGAGCCGCTACGACTGATCAGGAGCCCCCATGCCCCATCCAGGACGCCGCAGCCGACCACGTGTACGCGGCCGGGCCCGCGCCGTGACCGCCGCACTGGCCCTGCTCGCGACCGGCTGCGCCGGAGCGGGCGGGACCTCCTTCGGGGGCGGCGACGCGCTGAACGTACTGATGGTGAACAACCCGCAGATGGTCGAACTACAGAAGCTGACCGCGAAGCACTTCACGGAGGAGACCGGCATCAAGGTCCACTTCACGGTGCTGCCCGAGAACGACGTACGCGACAAGATCAGCCAGGACTTCTCCAACCAGGCCGGTCAGTACGACGTCGCCACCATCAGCAACTTCGAGCTGCCGTTCTTCGCGAAGAACGGCTGGCTGCACCCCCTCGACGACTACGCGAAGGCCGACGCCGCCTTCGACCAGGAGGACATCCTCCAGCCTCTGCGGGAATCGCTGACCGCCGAGGACGGCAAGCTCTACGCCCAGCCCTTCTACGGCGAGTCGTCCTTCCTCATGTACCGCAAGGACGTCTTCGAGAGGCAGGGCCTCACCATGCCCGGGAAGCCGACCTGGGAGCAGGTGGCGAAGCTCGCCGAGCAGACGGACGGGGCGGAACGCGGAATGAAGGGCATCTGTCTGCGCGGGCTGCCGGGCTGGGGAGAGGTCATCGCCCCGCTCACCACGGTCGTCAACACGATGGGCGGCACCTGGTTCACCGAGGACTGGGAACCGCGCCTGACCGCACCGGAGTTCAAGAAGGCGACCAAGTTCTACGTTGACCTGGTGCGCGAGCACGGGGAGCTCGGCGCCCCGCAGTCCGGATACGCCGAGTGCCTGAACAACATGACCCAGGGCAAGACCGCCATGTGGTACGACGCCACGGCGGGCGCCGGGTCCCTGGAGGCGGAGGGCTCCCCGGTGAAGGGAAAGATCGGGTACGTCCCCGCCCCGGTGGAGCAGACCAAGAGCTCGGGCTGGCTCTACACCTGGGCCTGGGGGTTGCAGAAGGCGTCCAAGAAGGCGGACGACGCCTGGGAGTTCGTGTCCTGGGCCTCCGGCAAGGAGTACGAGGAGCTCGTCGGGGCCACCAGCGGCTGGTCCAACGTGCCCGCCGGCAAACGGGCCTCCACCTACGCCAACCCCGACTACCGGGCGGAGGCGGGCGCGTTCGCGGACGTCACCGAGCGGGCCATCTCCGAGGCCGATCCGAAGAATCCGGGCACCCAGCCCCGCCCGACGGCGGGCATCCAGTTCGTCGGCGTACCGGAGTTCACCGACCTGGGCACCCGGGTGGCGCAGGAGATCAGCTCCGCCATCGCGGGCCGCCAGTCGGTGGACGCCGCACTCGCCGCCTCCCAGAAGCTGGCCGAGAAGGTCGCGGAGGAGTACCGATGACCGTCACCGCAACCAGAGAGACCACATCGCCGCCGGTCCCTGCGAAGAAGCCGGGCGGTGGTCGCCGACGCCGTGCCTGGGCGACCCGCGCTCCCCTGCTGCCGGCGCTGGTCTTCCTGATCGCCGTCACCCAACTGCCCTTCGTGGCGACCCTGGTGATCTCGCTCTTCGACTGGAACTCCCTCAAGCCGGAGAAGCGCCACTTCACCGGGTTCTCCAACTACGCCTCCGTCTTCACCGACGAGGCGCTGCGCGAATCGGTCGTGACGACCGTCGTCCTCACCGCGTCCGTCGTGATCGTCAGCGTCGTGCTGGGGCTCCTCTTCGCCCTGCTGCTGGACCGCGCCTTCTTCGGCCGCGGGTTCGTGCGCACCCTGCTGATCACCCCGTTCCTGCTGGTGCCGGTCTCGGCCGCGCTGCTGTGGAAGCACGCGCTGTACAACCCCGAGTACGGGCTGTTCAACGGGGCGCTCACCTGGTTCGGCGAGCTTTTCGGCATCGAGTCGATCGCGCAGCCCGAGTGGACGTCCCAGATGCCGCTGGTCGCCATCGAGGCGTCGCTCGTGTGGCAGTGGACGCCGTTCATGATGCTGATCCTGCTGGCCGGGCTGCAGAGCCGGCCGGCCGAGATCATGGAGGCCGCGCGGCTGGACGGCGCCGGCCCTTGGCAGATGTTCCGCTATCTGACCCTGCCGCATCTGCGCCGCTACCTCGAACTCGGCATCCTGCTCGGGTCGGTGTACATCGTGCAGAACTTCGACGCGGTGTTCACGATCACCTCCGGCGGTCTGGGCACCGCCAACCTCCCGTACACCGTCTACGAGACCTTCTACCGGGCCCATGAGTACGGGCTGGCGTCGGCGGCGGGCGTGGTCGTGGTGATCGGCACGATCATCATCGCCACCTTCGCGCTCCGGACGGTCTCCTCCCTCTTCCGTGAGGAGGCGAGCCGCGCATGAGCGCCTCGACCGTGACATCCGCACGCGCGTCCGTACCAGCACCCGCGTCTGTCAACGCCGCTACGCGCAAGGCCCGTCGGCGCTCCGCCGCCCTGGGCGTGGCCGCCTGGGTCGTGGGCATCGGGTTCTGCCTGCCCGCCCTGTGGATGGTGCTGACGTCCTTCCACGCGGAGGCCGACGCGGCGACCAACCCGCCGTCGATCGCCGCCGCGCTGACGCTGGACGGCTACCGCACCTTCTTCGGCGGCGGGGGCGGCCCGACGCCGTGGCCGCCGCTGGTCAACTCGCTCGCGGCCTCGTTCTTCTCGACCGTGCTGGTGCTGCTGCTCGCGCTTCCGGCCGCGTACGCGCTGTCCATCCGGCGGGTGCGCAAGTGGACGGACGTGATGTTCTTCTTCCTGTCCACCAAGATGCTGCCGGTGGTCGCCGGGCTGCTGCCGGTGTACCTGTTCGCGAAGAACACGGGGCTGCTGGACAACATCTGGCTGCTGGTCCTCCTCTACACCTCGATGAACCTGCCGATCGCGGTGTGGATGATGCAGTCCTTCCTCGCGGACGTCCCCGTCTCCATCATCGAGGCGGCTCAGGTCGACGGGGCCCGGCTGCCGACGGTGCTGCGCCGTGTCGTCGCCCCGGTCGCCGGCCCCGGCATCGCCGCGACCGCCCTGATCTGCTTCATCTTCAGCTGGAACGAGCTGTTGTTCGCACGGGTGCTGACCGGCGTCGTCGCCGGGACCGCCCCCGTCCATCTGACCACCTTCGTCACCAGCCAGGGCCTCTTCCTCGCCCAGTTGTGCGCGGCGTCCGTGGTCGTGTCCCTGCCGGTGCTCGTCGCCGGCTACGCCGCCCAGGACAAACTCGTCCAGGGCCTCTCGCTGGGAGCAGTCAAATGAGGGCAGCCATCGTCGAAGCCGTCGGCAAGGTCTCCGTGACCACCGTCCCGGATCCCACGCCCGGTCCGCGTGACGTGGTCGTCAAGGTGGCGTCGTGCGGGCTGTGCGGGACGGATCTGCACATCCTCCAGGGCGAGTTCGCGCCGATGCTGCCGATCGTGCCGGGTCATGAGTTCGCCGGGGAGGTCGTGGGGCTCGGCGCGGACGTCACGGAGCTGTCCGTCGGCGACAAGGTGGCCGTGGACCCCTCGCTGCACTGCCACGAGTGCCGCTACTGCCGTTCGGGCCGGGGCAACCTCTGCGACAACTGGGCGGCGATCGGTGTCACCGTGCCCGGGGGCGCGGCCGAGTTCGCGGTGGCGCCCGTCGCCAACTGCGTCCCGCTGCCGGAACACATCGACGTCCGGGACGCGGCGCTCATCGAGCCGCTGTCCTGCGCGGTGCGGGGCTACGACGTCCTCAACGGCAACCTCGGGGCGCAGGTGCTGATCTACGGCTCCGGGACCATGGGGCTGATGATGCTGGAGCTGGCCAAGCGCACCGGCGCCGCGTCGGTGGACGTGCTGGACGTCAACGCCCAGCGGCTGGCCACCGCGGAGACCCTGGGCTGTACGGGCGCGGCGGCCCTCGCGGATGAGCTGGACCGCCCGGGCGGCTGGGACGTCGTCATCGACGCCACTGGCAACGCCGGGGCCATCCAGGATGGTCTGGGGAGGGTCGCCAAGGGTGGCACGTTCCTCCAGTTCGGGGTCTCCGACTACGCCACCACCGCGGTGATCGAGCCGTACCGGATCTACAACCAGGAGATCACCATCACCGGTTCGATGGCGGTCCTGCACAGTTACGAGCGGGCCGCGGCGCTCTTCGCGAGCGGGGTGCTCGACGCGTCGGTGTTCATCAGTGACCGGCTGCCGCTGGAGCAGTACCCGCAGGCGATCGAGCGCTTCCGGGCGGGGATCGGCCGCAAGATCGTGGTGGAGCCGTGACGGGTTCCGTGCCTTCGCCCGCCCCGGATCGCGGTTCCGTCCTCGTGCTCGGTGAGGCGCTGGTGGATCTGGTGCCGACCGGAGGTGACGCCGCGATCCGGGCGGCCCAGCCGGGCGGCGCGCCCGCGAACGTCGCGGTGGGCCTGGCCCGCCTCGGCCTGCGGCCGTCCTTCGTGGGCGGGCTCGGCGACGACGCCTTCGCGGAGAGCATCGAGGCATGGCTGGCCGGTGCGGGCGTCGATCTCTCGCTGAGCGGCCGGTCGTCGCTGCCGACGGCGCTCGCGGTGGCCGACCCGGGCGATCACGGGAACACGTACCGCTTCCACCTCCGTGACACGGCGACCTTCGAGCTGCCCGACCGGACGGCGGAGGCGGCGCGCTTCGGCGCGGTGTACGTGGGCGGGCTCGCCGCGGTCGTGGCGCCGGCGGCCGGTGTCGTGGCCGCCACCGCGCGGGCGGCCGCCGGCGCGGGGCTCCTGGTGGTGGACCCCAATGTGCGCGAGGACCGCACCCTGGACCCCGTACGGAGCCTCGGCAGGCTGCGCGAGCTGTGCTCCCTGGCGCGGGTCGTGAAGGCGAGCGACGAGGATCTGGCGCGTCTGTGGCCGGACGCGGCCCCGGAGGCCAGCTGCCGGGCGCTCGCCGGGGAGGGGCGGCTGGTGGTGATGACCCGGGGGCCGGAAGGCGCCACCGCGTACGTCCATGACGCTCCCGCGGTCTCGGTCCCGGCCCTGCCGGTGCGGGTGGTGAACACCATCGGCGCGGGTGACGCGTTCATGGCGGGGATGCTGACCTGGCTGGGAACGGAGGCGGGCTGGGACCCGGCGCTGTCCGTCGGGCGGACGAAGGCGATGCTGGAGTACGCGGCCGGGACTGCCGCTTCGGTCTGCGCCCGTGCGGGAACGGAGCCCACGGCCCCGCCCGGGGTGTGAACCCGGCACGCATCGGGCATCACCCTCAGGACCCGAGTTCCGCACGGCCCTCCCCCGGCCCACGGAAACCGCCGCGGCCCCACCGGGCTCCTCCGCCCGGTGGGGCCGCGGCGTGGTCTCAGCTCTGGGGACGCTTGCCGTGGTTCGCGCCGTTCTTGCGGCGGGCCTTCTTCTTACGACGTCGCTTCGATGACATCGAACCCTCCTTCTCTCTGCTCTGTACTCCGTTGCGGACGGTCCACCGAGCGGTGAGGCCCGGAGATCACCGGGCCGCCTGCCCAGGGACACCGTGGCAAACACCCGGTGCGGGTGCAACCGGCGGCGCGCCGCCGGGAGGGGGCGGACAGGTGTGCGGATCCGTCAGTTGGTCAGTTCGTCGATGAAGTCCTGTGCGCACCGGTCCTCGGCCGCCTGGCCGTTGGCTTGGTTCATGCAGTCCTCGAGGTCCCTGAACTCCTGGGAGTCGAGCACGGAGACGGCCACGACGAGGAGGATGGCGGAACCGATGAGTCCGAGCGCCCCGAACGCCGCGCCGACTATCGCCATCACCCGGCGCGGCGCGCGGCCCTGGCGGGTACGGAGCGCGGCGATGATCCCGAAGACGACGGCGAGCAGGCCGAGCAGCAGCCCGCCCACCACGGTCCAGAAGAACAGGCAGGCGAGGAGGCCGAGCACGAGTGCGGCGACGGCGAAGCCGTTCGTCCGGGCGGGCGCCTGGGCGCCGTAGGGGTCGTGGTCGGCGGCGGGCTGCCCCGGGTACGGGGAATCCGGGTACGAGGGAAGGGACATCGGGGAAGTGCTCCTGTTCTCCTGGCTTCCCGTCCACCTGCCCTGTGGCCCGTCCTCCATGCACGTCCTTGGTCACACTCCGGCAACAAGAGGCCCTAAACGCCCTGGCCAGGGGCTTCCCGGCGGAGCCGCGCCGACAGGTGGTGCTGGAGCGGCCGGCCGACCGCCGCGAGGTCGTGGACGAAGGCGAGCGTGTCCGGATCCGTCAGGGTGTAGCGGCGGCGGGTGGCGTCGACCTCCTTGGCCGTGGGGGCGAGGGACACCTGCTCGGTGGCGAGGTCCACGACGCCGTCGCGGGCGTGGCCGACGGAGATCTCCGCGATGCCGGTGGGCTGGGTGATCAGGGCCTCCACCCGCCCGTCCGGCTGCAGACGCCACCATCCGGTCTCACGGGCGGACGGCCGCAGGGGACGCCCGTCCGCGTCGATCAGCCAGGCCCGGGCCTCGTACGTGAGAAAGGGCCGCCCGTCGTGGCTGAACGTGACCTCCTGCGCGTAGGTGAAGTCCGCCTCCAGCGTCGGATATCCGCCGCGTCCGGTGCCGCGCCAGGTGCCGAGGTAGCCCGTCACCGGGGCGAGCAGCGGATGCGGCGCGGGGGACGCTTCGGGGCGGAGGGCGTCGGGGAAGGGGAGTTCGGAGACGGCGTCCTGCATGCGGGTGTGCTCCTCGGGTCGGTGCCGGTGCAGGGTCGCAGCCTAGGTCCTGTCCTGTGGCTCGGCGGGTGAGCACGGCGGCGGCCCCGCACACGGGTGTGCGGGGCCGCCGGTGACGGGACTCAGACGGGATCGGCCGCCATGCTCTCGATCAGGCTCTTCGGCCGCAGATCGGTCCAGTTCCGCTCGACGTAGTCCAGGCAGGCCTGGCGGCTGTCCTGCGGATGGGCCACGGTCCATCCGCCGGGCACCTCGGCGAACGCCGGCCACAAGGAGTGCTGTCCTTCGTCGTTGACGAGCACCAGGTAGGCGCCGTCCTCGTCCTCGAACGGATTGGTCACCGCAATCTCCATCCATTGGTCGCCAGCGACCTTACCCATCCGCTCCCCTGTTGACTCACTGAATCTCACAACTCCCTGACCATGACGGCGACCTGCGGGGCGGCCGACGCGAAGAACGCGCCAGGCCGACGGCCACGGACGGCAGCGACCGCACGACGAGTTCGGGGTCCCGTCCCGCCCGGTCAGAGACCGAGGTCGCTCAGGCGGGCCTCGTAGCGGATGGTGAGGTCCTCGGAGTCGCCCGCCGGGTTGTCCCAGAGGGCCTCCAACTCGGAGCGCACGGCGTCGGGCAGCGCCTCGTACCGCTCGGTCCAGGTGTCGGAGTTCGGTATCCAGTAGCCGACGACCTTGAAGCGGTCCGCCGGGAGCCCGAGGTCACGACGGAGGTAACGGCGCACCGAGCGCAGGGCGTTGGTCTCCCCCGCGACCCAGACGTACCCGCCCGCGAGGTCGGTGCCGGGCGGGACGGCGGCGGCCACCAGGTCGGCCAGGCGGCTCGGGCCGTGACCGTTCCCGCCGTACGTCCAGGTCACCTTGGAGTCGGAGGGCTCCCGCAGGGGCAGCACCGCCGATGGCGCGGGCGCTTCCAGCACCACCCGGGTCCTGACGTGGTCCGGTGTGTTCTCCAGCAGCCGGGCGGCGGCGGGCAGACCGGTCTGGTCGGCGACCAGCACCTGCCAGGAGAGGTCGGCCGGGGGGCTGTAGA
This sequence comes from Streptomyces sp. NPDC017520, assembly GCF_044329855.1. Lineage (NCBI taxonomy): Bacteria > Bacillati > Actinomycetota > Actinomycetes > Kitasatosporales > Streptomycetaceae > Streptomyces > Streptomyces sp. NPDC017520. The sequence continues at coordinate 366,367 of NZ_JBIRKB010000005.1, read as the reverse complement.
GACCGGTGGGGTCGTTGACGCCCACGACGTCCCCGGGCCGCGCCTCGGCGGCCCAGCCGGACGCCACGCCGCCCTCGTGCAGCACGAAGTCGATGTCGACCTCGCCCGCCTCCGGGCGCACCGCGCGGATCGTGTACGTGCGCATCGGCGCGACAGGCTGCCCCTCGGGGGTCTCCCACCCGCCCTGCTCGGTCGTCCGGGGCAGCGAGACCTCGGTGCGGTCCGGGCCGTGCGGAAGGAAGACGCGCACGTACTCGTCACCGACTCCGGTGGTCCTGAAGCCCGCCAGCCCGTCCCCGTGGAGCGTGACGCGGGTCATGGTCCCGGTGAGCGGCTGCACTCGGGCGACGACGGCTCGGTGGATCGTCATGGACTCTGCCCCTTCGTACGCGTGGTCGGCCTGAGCGCCTCGCCCGCCGGGACGAGAGAACCGAATTGACTTAGGTCAGCCTAACCTTTCATGAGCACCGGTTCGATACGGCATCGGCCGTACGGTCGAGCGCCGTGACAAAATCCGACGCATGCCCGTTCGATATCCACGCCCCCTGCGCCCCGGTGACCGGATCGGCGTCACCTCCCCGTCCAGCGGAGTGCCCGAGGAGATGCGCGATCGGCTCGCCCTCGCGGTGCGCGATGTGGAGGCACGGGGGTACGAGGTCGTAACCGGCCGGTGCATGGACGGCGGCGGACACGTCAGCGCGCCCGCGGCCGACCGGGCGGCCGAGTTGACGGCGATGCTGACGGACCCCGCCGTCAGGGCCGTCGTGCCCCCGTGGGGCGGGGAGACCGCCATCGACCTGCTGCCCCTGCTGGACTGGGACCGGCTGCGGAGGGCCGAGCCCACCTGGGTGGTGGGTTACTCGGACATGTCGACCGTCATGACGCCGCTGACCCTCCTCACGGGGTCGGCGACCGTGCACGGGAACAACCTCATGGACACCCCCTACCAGGCGCCGGAGGGGCTGGTGTCCTGGCTCGACGTCGTCGCCGCGCCGCCGGGTCACCGGTTCACCCAGATTCCGCCGGAGCGTCACCGGGCCACGGGCTACGACGACTACGCGGAACACCCGGAGGTCCGCACGTTCACGCTCGACACCCCGGGCCGGTGGACGAGGCTGGACGGCGGCGGTGACGTGGACGTCGAGGGGCGGCTGATCGGGGGCTGTACCGAGATGCTGAGAAACGTCGCCGGAACGCCGTACCTCGACACCTCCGCCTTCGCCCGGGCCCATGCCCCGGAGGGTCTCCTCGTGTACGTGGAGGCCGGCGGCCACGACGCGTTCACCATCTGCCGCAATCTGCACGGGATGCGGCTGGCCGGCTTCTTCGACGCGGCCAACGCCGTTCTCGTGGCCCGGGCTTCGGCCCCGGACAGCGGCTCGCTCACCCAGCGTCAGGCGGTGCTGGACGCGCTCGGACCGCTGGGCGTGCCGATCGTCGCCGACGTCGAGTGCGGCCATGTGCAGCCGTACCTTCCCCTGGTCAACGGGGCGCGGGGCCGGGTCGTCCACACGGCGACGCGCAGTGAACTGACGCAGACGCTGGACTGACCCGCCGGACACGCCCTCGACGTACTGCCCCGCGGTGTCGGGCCTAGCATGACGGGATGAGCCGACTGCCGAACCCCCACGCCCGGCGTTCCGTACTCCGCCTGCTGGGCGGCGCCCTCGTGTCCGTGCCGCTCGCGGCCTGTGGCACGGAATCCGACTCGCCCTCGCCCTCGCCCGCCGGAACGGCGGCCGGAACCCCCTCGGCCGCGGCGCGGGACGCCGGGCGCGCCTTCGCGGCGCTGGAGAAGGAGTACGCGGCGCGGCTCGGCGTGTACGCCGTCGACACCGGGAACGGGCGCACGGTCGCCCACCGTGACGGGGAACGGTTCCCCTACGCCTCCACGTTCAAGGCGCTCGCTGCGGGGGCCGTGCTCCGCGAGCACGGGCTGGGCGGGCTGGAGCGGGTCGTGACGTACCGCCGTGAGGATCTGGTCGACCACTCCCCCGTCACCGAGAAGCACGTGGCCACCGGAATGAGCCTGGGCGATCTCTGCGACGCCGCCGTGCGCTTCAGCGACAACACCGCGGGCAATCTGCTGTTCGACGCGGTCGGCGGGCCCCGGAAGCTTCAGGCGGTGCTCGCGGAGCTGGGGGACGGCGTGACCCGGATGGAGCGGTGGGAGACCGAGTTGAACGAGTGGACTCCCGGCGCGACCCGTGACACCAGCACGCCCCGGGCCCTCGCCGGGGATCTGCGGGCGTTCGTCCTGGGCGACGCCCTCGGCAGGCCCGAGCGGGCCCGGCTCACCCAGTGGCTCACCACCAACACCACCGGCGGCGAACTGATCCGGGCAGGGGTCCCGAAGGGGTGGACCGTCGGCGACAAGACCGGGGCGGGCAGTACGTACGGGACGCGCAACGACATCGCCGTGGTGTGGCCGCCCGACGCGGCGCCCCTGGTGCTGGCGGTGCTCTCCAACCGGGCGGACGCGGACGCCGACTACGACAACACGCTGATCGCGAAGGCGGCGTCCGCCGCCGTCGCCGCCCTGACCGGGTAGCGGGCCACGGGCAGCGGGACCCGGCGAGGAGAAGGGCTCAGGACTCGTCGAGCACGGCGTCGATCTCGCCGAGGAAGTCGTCCAGGTCGCCGGGGTTCCTGGAGGTGATCAGCGGCCAGCCGGAGGCGTCGTCGCGGACCACCGGCTTGTCGACCCAGGTGCCGCCCGCGTTGGTGATGTCGGTCCGCAGCGACGCGTACGAGGTCAGCGTCTTGCCCCGGACGTAGCCGCCCTCGACCAGCGCCCACGGCCCGTGGCAGATGGCGGCCACCGGCCGGCCGGAAGCGGCGAACGAGCTGACGATCCGGGTGGTGGCCTCCTCCAGCCGCAGCGAGTCGGCGTTCAGCGTGCCGCCCGGGACCAGCAGCAGGTCGTACGCGGCGGGGTCGACGTCGTCGAGCGTGAGGTCCGGCCGCACGGTCTCGCCGGGATCGCGGTCGCCGACGAGGGTGCGGATCCCGTCGGCGGAGACCGCCGCCACGCTGACCTGCGCCCCGTGTCCGCGAAGGTGTTTCACGGGGACGACGAGTTCGTCCTGCTCGACTCCGTAGTTGGTGACGATGGCCAGGATCCGGCGGTCGTCGAGAGCGGTGGTGGGCATGGGCTGCTCCGTTCCTGTGGTGTCGTTCGTCCGTCGCCGTTCGTACGGTCGTGTCGTCGCGGTGGCTCCCGTTCGTCGTATCGGCCGGCAGGGGCCCGGGGGCGGCTCATCCGGCCGTCATCCGGACGCATGCGGCGACGGTGTCGCGCAGGCTCCCGGTCCGCGCCAGGATCTCGCGCTGGATCCGTGCCCCGTTCCCGCGCCGGACCACGGCGGCCAGGGCCCGCTCCGCGGCCTTCAGGTCCCCGGCGTCCTCCAGGGCGTCCCGCACATGGTCCAGCAGGGCGCGCAGCACGTCGGGGGCAGGCTCCGGGCGCAGGGTGCGGGGGTGTACCAGCCGGTCCTCCAGACCCGAACGGCCCGCCTGCCAGGAGGCCACACGCAGCAGGGACGTGTTGACGTCCGGGGGCGGCTCACCGGCCCGCCATTGGCGTGCGGCCGTGTCCACCAGCCCCCGTACCAGCATGGCCAGCAGTACGGTGTCGGCCGGGTCCAGGCAGACATCCGCGATCCTGACCTCCACGGTCGGGTAGCGGTGCGAGAGGCGCACGTCGAAGTAGACCATCCCCTCGTCCCGGAGGACGCCGGTGCCGATCAGGGACCGCACGTGGGCGTGGTACGCCTCGGCGGTGCCGTGGACCTCCACCGGACCGGCCGACGGCCAGCGCCCCCACACCTGGCTGCGGTAGCTGCTGTACTCGCTGTCCCGCCCCTGCCAGAACGGGGAATTGGCGCTCAGGGCGAGCAGGACGGGCAGCCAGGGGCGCACCCGGTCGAGCACGGCCACGCCCTCCTCGTCCGACTCCACCGAGACGTGGACGTGGCAGCCGCAGGTCAGCTGCTCCTGCGCGGTCAGCCCGTAGCGCTCCGCCATCCAGCGGTACCGCTCCCCCGTGCCGATCGTCGGGCTGACCGGGAGCGGCGAGGTCGCCAGGGCCACGACCGCCGCGCCGGCCTCCGAGGCGTGGCGTACCGCCTCGGCGCGCCACTGGTGGACCGAGGCGGCGAGTTCACTCATGTCCCCGCAGGGGTGCGTGGAGAACTCCAGCTGCTGGCGGTGCAGTTCCGGCTCGAAGGCCGACTCGCCCACCGCTTCCTTCTCGGCGATCGCCAGCACCGCCGAGGACAGGGCGCGCGCCTCTCCGCTCACCGGGTCGACCAGCAGCAGCTCTTCCTCGACACCCACCGTGCGGGCCACGGCACCCTCCCTTCCACGGTCGACGGCGGTCAGGTGGAGAGAACGGAGTCGTCCTCGGGCCGGGCGCCGGGCAGCTGGTGGCGGGCGGCGACCAGCGCGCTGTCGACGTCACCCGTGCCGGTCGACACGCACAGCGTGTACGCCACGTCGTCCATGCGCTGCCGGGCCTCCTCGCCGCCGCTCTCCGCGTGCAGCACACGCAGTGCCTCGTACTGCTCGATCAGGTTGCGCAGTACCGTGGGGTGGGCCATCAGCATGCGGGGCGTCCTTTCGCTGGCATCGTCGCGTGGTGTCCTGCTCGCCCGGGTGGGCACCGCCCGGGTACCCGCCCACGGGCAAGCCACACACCAGGGCACCGCGTCCGCCGCTCCGGTGCCGCGTGACGCGCCCCCGGCCGGTGGCCGGAGCTCCAATATGGCCGGGCGGCAGAACCTCCGCATCTTCTCCGCCTCTCTCCCGGGCCGGGCTGTGTGTCCCGGGCCTCATCGGAGCAGGGGACTGCATCGCCCGGCAGCGGGTACCCACCAGGGCGCATCACCCATTCCCCGGTCGCACCGGGGCAGTACGGAAGGAAGCTCTCATGACCGACCGCAGGCCGGAAGGCACCGCCTACACCGGGGCTTCCGGCAGCCCGCCCCCCGTTCCGGCGGACATGCAGGACCAGCAGACGCAGGAGGGCGAGGACGCTCTCGACATACCGGTGCCGGACCGGGTGGCCCGCGAGGGCGGACAACCCGATCTGGACGAGGCCGGCGCCGGCCGGAAGGCACCGCGCAACGCGGGCGCGCACCCCGACAAGCACCCGGCCCCGGACGAGTCGACGGGTTAGTTAGGGCGTGTCCGGCGGATCTTGACCGGGTCCGCGGCGCCTGGCCCGGGGCCGGTCGGCCGGCGGGCGCGTCGCCCCGGCGATCCGGCCGGCCTCACCGCGTACACCATGCCTGTGCCCCGGCCCTTCCCGGGCCGGGGCACAGGCACGCGCGCTCAGTGGTGGCCGCGCGCACTGCTCGACGCGCCGCCGAACAGCCTGGCCAGGGCCCGGAAGGGCAGCGTGACCACGGTGGCGATGGCTCCCGCGATGGAGCGGAGTACGTCTGCGATGGCCTTCAGCATGGGTCGGTCGCCCTCCATTTCCCGCCTGTCCCTTCCGGACGTTCCGGAACGATCGGTGCGAGAGCCACCGCGTACCCGGTGCGCGCCGTCCCAACCGGAGAGCCGCACGACAGGAATCCCGTCAGCCCGTACGGAGCGCCCGGAACGCCCTGGAGCCCCGGAGCGCGCTGCGCTCCGGGGCTCCAGGGTCGGTCAACCCGGATCAGGCGGTGGTGATGTTCTCCGCCTGCGGGCCCTTCTGGCCCTGGGTGATGTCGAAGGTCACCGCCTGGCCTTCCTGGAGCTCACGGAAGCCGGTGGAGTTGATGTTGGAGTAGTGCGCGAAGACGTCGGGACCGCCGCCGTCCTGCGCGATGAAGCCGAAGCCCTTTTCCGAGTTGAACCACTTGACGGTTCCGCTGGCCATGCCCGTACCTCTCAGCAGTAAACGGATCCGCACCGCGCGGACCCGGAGGTGATCGCCCTGGTTCTCAGGCACTGCACAGCAAAACGCCCGCGCCAGGCGCGGGCAGGTACTGCGAACCACGACATCTTCCGGCGACGCTACACGCCGGGATCACTCCTCACCAGAGAGCAACGCCATTTTGCTGTGGATCACCTTCACGGTCACCGGCTCGTACCACACCGACTACGGTCCGTTCAGGGGCCGTCGGCGGCCCGGCGACACCGCGCGCCCGCAGGAAAAGCGGCACCTGGAGGGCAGCCGGGCCCAGTCCGCTGCCCGCTGCGGACTGGGGCGGTGACGCCAGTCGACGGCCATGTGCACATTGGCCGGAAACACACCGGGCGGCCCGGGGTCCCGAGTGCTATTGGATGAACCGGGGCAGCCAACGGGCCTGGTAGTCGGCGTGGCCCGCGTACTCGGCGGCCAGCTGCCGTACCGCGAATCCGAGGCCCACCGCGCGGCCGGAGCGGAAGTCCTCGGCCGGGCGGTCGGTGTCCAGGTCGGCGACCTCGACGTACTCGCCGAGCATGACCCGGTTCGTCTCGATGCGCTCCAGCGTCCGCGCGGGGTTCTGGAGCGCGATGTGCTCGTCGAAGCCCCGGCCCCGCACCGTGAACGCCACCCCGCCGGTGCGGTCGTGGACCTCGCCCGGCACATCGGCCGGGCACCGCCATCGGTCCCCGCCGGCGGCCAGTGCGACGTGTTCCTCGTCGGCGAGCCGCGCCCGGACGAAGGCCACCATGTCTGCGTTGGCGCCCATTGGATGCCGCTCCCTTGCGCTGATGGATCTCTGCACTCGATACGGGGAGCATTCTGGTGGACCGGACGCGACCCGATCCACCTCCGCATCCGGTTCACCCCACGGTGTCCCCCGCGTTGCTCGCGGCCAGGTCGGCGAGGACCTTGTGCAGGGGTTCGGTCTTCCGGCGGCGGTACTCCTGCACGGCCCAGCCGTTGCCGTCGGGGTCGGTGAAGTACATGAAGGTCGCCCCGTCGTCGGGGGCGTGCCGCTGCGGCTCGGACACCTCGACGCCTCGGCCGACGAGCTCGGCGTGCGCGGCGTCGATGTCGGTGACGCAGAGCTGGAGGCCGTGGTACGTGCCCGGCCGCGGGGTTCCGGTCGGATTGGGCAGTCCGTCGGTGAGGGCGATCGAACAACCGGAACCGGGTGGCGTCAGCTGGACGACTCGGGCGCCGGGCATCACCTCGGCGTCGATGTCGACGTGGAAGCCGATTCCGTCCCGGTAGAAGTCCCGGGCCCGGTCGATGTCGGTCACGGGCAGCACGATCACTTCGAGGGTCCAGTCCATGGGTCAGCTCTCTTTCGGGGGTCGCTCGGCCTCGGGGTCGGGCCGTGGTTCGTCGGTGCCGGGCCGTGGCGCGTTCGTGCCGGGCCGTGCCCCTTCCGTCCCGGACCGTGTCCCGTCCCTTTCGGCGTCGTCCGTCGTCTCGCCCGCGAGCGGTGCCGCACCGCCCTGGAGGCGGGCCAGGTCGGCGGGCCTGACCTGGATGACGAACAGGGCGACCAGGGCGGCGACCACGGCGAAGCAGGCCGCGACGACGAAGGCGCTGGAGACGCCCGAGGTGAGCACCTGGTCGCCCCAGGGCGGTGGCAGCTCGCCGGTCCTGCGGAACTCCAGCAGCTGGGCGGGCGTGCCCTCCCGGAGGAATCTCGGTACCTGGTCGGTCGCCTCGTTGCGGCTGGCCGTACCGAACGTCGTGACCAGGATCGACAACCCCAGGGACCCGCCGACCTGCTGGGTGGCGTTGAGGATGCCGGAGGCGGCGCCCGCCTCCTTCGGGGCGACGCCCGAGACCGCCATCAGGGTCAACGACACGAACTGCATGCCCATGCCGAAGCCGAACACCAGCATCGGGCCGAGGATCGAGCCGAGGTAGGAGCTGTGGACGTCGGTCAGCGTCAGCCAGCCGAGACCCACCGCGGCCAGAAGCGCCCCCACCACCATGAAGGGTTTCGGCCCCCACCTGGGCAGCAGTTGGGAAGCCAGGCCGGCGCTGACCGCGATGACGGCGCTCACCGGCAGGAACGCGAGACCGGCCCGCAGCGGGCTGAAGTCGAGGACGTTCTGCACGAAGAGGGTCAGGAAGAAGAACATCCCGAACATCGCGGCGGCGAGGCTGAGCATCATCGCGTAGGAGCCGGCGCGGTTGCGGTCGCGGAACATCCACAGCGGCGTGATGGGCTGTTTCGAGCCACGTTCGACGGTGATGAACACCGCGAGGAGCACCACGGCCACCGCGAACGAGCCGAGGGTCAGCGCGTCGGTCCAGCCGTCCTCGGAGGCGCGGATGAAGCCGTAGACGAGCAGCACCATGCCGACGGTCGAGGTGAGCGCGCCGGCGATGTCGAAGTGGCCGGGTCGGCGTTCGGACTCGGGGATGTAGCGAGGGGTCGCGAAGGCGATCAGCAGGCCGATCGGAACGTTGACGAACAGGACCCAGCGCCAGTCCAGCCACTCCACCAGCAGCCCGCCGGCGAGCAGCCCGATCGCGCTGCCGCCCGCCGAGACGGCCGCGAACACCCCGAACGCGCGGTTGCGTTCGGGGCCCTCGCGGAAGGTGGTGGTGATCAGCGACAGGGCGGTGGGGGAGGCGATCGCGCCGCCGACGCCCTGGAGCGAGCGGGCGGCCAGCAACTGCCAGCCCTCCTGGGAGAGCCCGCCGAGCAGCGAGGCGAAGACGAAGAGGAGCACGCCGAAGACGAAGACCCGGCGGCGGCCGAGGATGTCGCCGAGGCGTCCGCCGAGCAGCAGCAGGCCGCCGAACGTCAACGTGTAGGCGTTGACGACCCAGGAGAGGTTCTCGGTGGAGAATCCCAGGTCCTTCTGCATGTGCGGCAGCGCGATGTTGACGATGGTGACGTCGAGCACCACCATCAGCTGGCACGAGGCGATGACCAGCAGTGCCAGTCCGCCGCGGTGCCGATCGGAGGTGGCCGTATCGGCGGGTGTCGCGTGGGAGCCCGTCATGGTGGGGTTCGTCTCTCGTGCCGAGGGCAGTGCGCCCGGTGCGGGCGGCCGGTCTCTGCGTCGGCCGGACGAACGCGGGCGTTCACCCGACCGACGTTATGCCGGAAGCCGGAGCCCCGCCATTCGAGCGACCGCCGCCCGCGCGGGCGGCCGGATTCACTGGAGAGCGTGGACCGCGGTGCGGAAGAGGACGGGCGCCCGGTGGGCGGCGGCGACGATCAGCCGGCCCGAGGACGGGTGGCCGGCGGCGCCCAACAGGGCCGCGGTGAGCAGGCGGTAGCGTCGCGTGACCCGCGCCCACCGCCGGGGGTAGTCCCCGGGCCGCCCGGCGGCCAGGCAGTCGACCGCGGCCGTCGCGGTGGCCACCGCCAGGGCGATGCCCTCCCCGGTCAGGGCGTCCACGTAGCCCGCGGCGTCGCCGACCAGCAGGACGCGCCCGGCCCTGGGGCCCTGTGCCCGTTGGCGCAGCGGCCCGGCCCCGCGTACGGGGGTGGCCCCCGGGCTGTCCGCGAGCCGGGCCGCGAGAGCGGGGAAGGCGGCCAGATGCCGGTCGTAGGGGCGGCGGTCGCGGCTCAGGACGGCCACCCCCACCAGCCGGTCGCCGACCGGGGTCACGTACGCCTCGCCGTGCCGGGACCAGTGCACCTCGACGTGGTCCGTCCACGGGGCGAGCGGGTAGTGGCGGCGCAGGCCGTAGCGTCCGGGCCCGGTGACGGGCCGGTCGAGGCCCAGGGTGCGGCGCAGCGGCGAGTGGAGCCCGTCGGCGGCGACGAGCCAGCGCGCGGTGAGTCCGGCGGCGGTGACGCGGTCCTCGTCCTGCCGGATCTCCCCCGCCTTCGCGGCGACGACGCGTACGCCGAGGGCGGCGGCCCGCTCGTGCAGGGCGGTGTGGAGTTCGGTGCGGCGGACGCCCGCGCCGGGGCCGCCCCGGAAGGCCGCCTCCGCGCTGCGCCGGCCGTCGGTGTAGCGGATGCCGCGCAGTTCGTGGCCGGTCACCCGTACGCCGAGGTCGCGCAGGGCGGCGACGCCGCCGGGCATGATGCCCTCGCCGCACGCCTTGTCCACAGGGGTGGTGCGCGGCTCGACCACCACCGCCTCCAGGCCCGCCGAAGCGGCCCGGATCGCGGCGGCCAGTCCGGCCGGGCCGCCGCCCACGACCAGGACGTCGATCACGCGGGTGCGTCCGCGGCCGGGAGGCGGGCGAGCGCCCCGTCCTCGCACCGGATCCGCACCACCATGAGCACGGCGTTGAGGGCGGTGAAGACGAGCGCGGTCACCCAGGCCCCGTGGACCAGGGGCAGCGCGAGGCCTTCGGCCGCGACGGCGACGTAGTTGGGGTGGCTCAGCCACCGGTAGGGGCCGCCGGTGACCCGGGGCAGGCCGGGGACCACGATGACCCGGGTGTTCCAGCGGGGGCCGAGGGTGCGGATGCACCACCAGCGCAGCACTTGCGAGGCCAGGACGACGGCGGCCATCGTCCAGCCGAGTACGCCCGGGAAAGGGCGTTCGGCGAACCGGGCCTCCGCCAGGCAGCCGAGCAGGAGTGCGGTGTGCAGGGCGACCATCGCGGGATAGTGCCCGCGGCCCGATTCGACGCCGCCCCGGGCGAGGCTCCAGCGGGTGTTGCGGCGGGCCACGACGAGTTCGGCGAGGCGCTCGGCCGCGACGGCCAGCACCAGGAGGGTGTACCAGGTGGTCGAGGTCATGAGGGTCTCTCCTTCCTACCAGCGCAGCAGCACCAGTTCGCAGCAGAATCCCGGGCCCATGGCCAGCAGCAGACCGGGGGTGCCCGGCTCGGGGCGGCGCTGCTCGATGGTGTCCCGCAGGACGTGCAGGACCGAGGACGAGGACAGGTTGCCGACGTCGGCCAGCGAGCGCCAGGTGACGTCGAGCGCGCCGTCGGGCAGATCGAGGACCTCGGCGACGGTCTCCAGCACCTTGGGGCCGCCCGGGTGGCACACCCAGTGGGCGACGTCCTTCGGCTTGAGTCCGTGCTCGTCGAGGAACTCCCGTACGTCGTCGGCGAGATAGCGGCGGACGACGTCGGGCACCGCCGGGTCGAGGACCACCGTGAAGCCGGTGCCGCCGATGTCCCAGCCCATGACGTGCTCGGTGTCCGGGTACATCCGGCTGCGGGTGGCCACGATCTCGGGGCCGGAGACGGCGCGGCGGGCGCCGAGGGCGACCACGGCGGCCGCTCCGTCGCCGAACAGCGCGGTCGCCACCAGGTTGGCGGGCGACGTGTCGTGGCGCTGGAAGGTGAGGGAGCAGAGCTCGACCGAAAGGAGCACGGCAACGTCGTCGGGGCGGCCGAGGAGGTAGTCGTGCAGGCGGGCCGTCCCGGCTGCTCCGGCGACGCAGCCGAGGCCGAAGACGGGCAGCCGTTTGACGTCCGACCGCATCCCCAGGCGGGTCACGAGCCGGGCGTCGACGGAGGGGGCGGCGATGCCGGTGACCGAGGTGAACATCAGCAGGTCCACATCGGTGGGCCGCAGCCCCGCCGCCCGCAGCGCACCGCGTACGGCCTGGGCGCCGAGGTCCACGGCGGACCGGATGAACACGTCGTTGGACGCGCCGAAGCCGTCGAGGTCGCGGTAGCCGTCCAGGGGCAGCACGGTGTGCCGGGTGCGGACCCGGGCGTTCTCGTGGAGCCGGTCCAGGACACGGCGGTCGGCGCCGGGCGGCAGGCAGGTGCGGGCCACCATGTCGGTGACCTCGCGCTGGGTGTGGCGGTGGGGCGGCAGGGCCCCGTGAACCGCGGCGATGCGGGTCATTCTGCCTCCTGGTTCGGTGGCGTCATGGCCCCATCCTGCCCACAAGGTGCGAGGGAATGGCGTAAAAGACCCGCCCGGTCGCCGCATTGACGGGGCGCCAGGCCCCTACGATCGCCCGATGGACGCCACGGACAGGGGGAGCCGGGCCGGAACGGATCCGGCCGACGCCGAGCCGGTCGGGGCGGGGCCGGCCGCAACGGCCTCCTCCGGCCCGGGGCGACACGGCCGGGTCGTGGGGCTCGCGCTCGCGTGCCACCCGGGACCGGCGCTCGCGGTGACCGCCCTCGCGTGCGCCCTCGCCCTCGGTTCCGGTCTCGGCGGTCCCCGCTCCGCGCTGGTCACGGTGGCGGTGCTGACCGGCCAGCTCTCGGTGGGCTGGTGCAACGACGCGTACGACGCGCGGCGTGACGCCGATGCCGGCCGCCCGGGGAAGCCCGCGGCCGACGGCACCGTCGGGGCGCGTGCGGTGGGGGCGGCGGCGGCGGTCGCGCTCGCCCTGTGCGTACCGCTCTCGCTGGCCTGCGGGGCCCTCGCGGGCACGGTGCACCTCGCCGCGGTAACCGCCGCCTGGCTCTACAACCTGCGGCTCAAGGCGACCGCCCTGTCCTGGCTCCCGTACGTGGCCGGATTCGGTGCCCTGCCCGCCGTCGTCACCCTCTCCCTGCCCGGCGGGCCGTGGCCCCGGTGGTGGACGGTGACGGCCGGGGCCCTGCTCGGGTTCGCGGCCCATCTGGCCGACACCCTCCCGGACATCGCGGCGGACCGGGCGGCCGGGATCCGGGGCCTCCCGCACCGGCTGGGCGAGCGGAGCACCCGGCTGCTGCTGCCGGTACCGCTCCTCGGCGCCACGGCCGTGCTGGCGTTCGGCCCGCCGGGACCGGTGGACGCAGCGGGTGCGGCGGCACTCGTCCTGGCCGGTGCGGCGTCGCTCGCGGGCCCGGCTCTCGGCCGCCGGTGGCGCAAGGCCGCCCTGGCCGGAGCGGTGGCCGTGGCCGCGGTGGATCTGACGCTGCTGCTGGCCCGGGGTGCCGCCGGGGCCTGAACGAGCCCACCCGATCACCGATCTGACAAGGCGTCAGCAGAGACGCCCGAATGACGTGACCATGCGAAGACCGTTGACAAATCAGAAACAGGGCAGAAATCTGTGAACCTCTCACCGCAAAAGATTGACTTGTTGGCTCAAATATTGTGGAAACAGAGGACATCATGAGATGGAAACGACTCACCGGACAGTCGATCACCGGGCTGCTGATAGCCGGCATGGTCTCGGTCGGGCTCCTGCCCGTCGCCGCGAGCGCGGCTGAGGCCACCGATCTGGCCCGGGGCAAGCCCGTCGTCGCCAGCGGATCGCACGGCGGGTACCCGGCCGCCAACGCCAACGACGGCAAGGTCAACAGCTACTGGGAGTCGAACGGACTGCCGGCCGACCTCACGGTGAAGCTCGGCGCCGACGCGGACCTCCAGTCCGTGGTGGTCAAGCTCAACCCCGACCCGATCTGGGGCAGCCGGACCCAGGACATCCAGGTCCTCGGCCGGGCCCAGGACGGCACCGCGTTCACCTCGCTCCGGGCCCGCGCCGGCTACGCGTTCAACCCGTCCGGCAACCAGAACACGGTGACGATCCCGGTGGCCGGCCGGGCCGCCGACCTCCAGCTCAAGTTCTTCACCAACACCGGGGCGCCCGGCGCGCAGATCGCCGAGGTCCAGGTCCTGGGGACGGCCGCGCCCAACCCGGACCTGACGGTGAGCGCGCTGTCCTGGAGCCCGTCGTCCCCGTCCGAGACGGACGACATCACCGTCCAGGGGACCGTCCGCAACGCCGGGTCGGCGGCCTCCCCCGCGACGACCGTCAACGTGAGCCTGGGCGGCGTGGTCGTGGGCAGCGCGCCGGTCGGCCCGCTCGCCGCGGGAGCCTCGGCCCCGGTCTCGGTCGCGGTCGGCAAGCGGCCGCAGGGCTCGTACGCCGTCTCGGCGCTGGTGGACCCGACCGACACGGTCGTCGAGTCGGACAACGCCAACAACAGCCGTGCCACCGCCTCCCCGCTGGTGGTCGGGCAGAGCCCCGGCCCCGACCTGGAGGTCCGCTCCATCTCCTCCAGCCCGGCCAACCCGGCCGTCGGCGCGGCGGTCACCTTCACCGTGGCGGTGCACAACCGCGGCACCAGCGCGGTGAGCGCGGGCACGGTCACCCGTCTGACCGTCGGCTCCACGACGCTCAACGGCACCACACCGGCCATCGCGGCGGGCGCGACCGCGAACGTCAAGGTCAGCGGCAGCTGGAGGGCGGAGAGCGGCGGCGCGACGCTGACCGCCACCGCGGACGCCACGAACCAGGTCACGGAGACCAGCGAGACCAACAACACCTTCGCCCGCTCCATCGTGGTCGGTCGCGGCGCGGCCGTTCCGTACACCGAGCTGGAGGCCGAGAACGCCGCCTACCGGGGCACGCTGCTGAAGTCGGACGCCGAGCGCACCTTCGGTCACACCAACTTCGCCACCGAGTCCTCAGGACGCGAGTCGGTACGGCTCGACGCGACGGGTGAGTTCGTGGAGTTCACCTCGACCGCCCCGTCGAACTCGGTCGTCGTGCGCAACTCCATCCCGGACGCGCCGGGCGGTGGCGGCCGCGAGGCGACCATCAGCCTGTACGCCGACGGTCAGTTCGTCCGCAAGGTCGACCTCTCCTCGAAGCACAGCTGGCTGTACGGGAACACCGACAGCCCCGAAGGACTCACCAACACCCCCGGCGGCGACGCGCGGCGGCTGTTCGACGAGTCGCACGCCCTGCTCACGCAGACCTATCCGGCGGGCACGAAGTTCCGGCTCCAGCGTGACGCGAGCGACAACGCCTCCTTCTACATCATCGACCTGATCGACCTGGAGCAGGTGGCGGCGCCCTCGTCCCAGCCCTCGGGCTGCGTGTCCATCACGACGTACGGCGCGGTGGCGAACGACGGGATCGACGACACGGCGGCGATCCAGCGCGCGGTGACGGCGAACCAGGACGGCGCGATCGACTGTGTGTGGATCCCGGCCGGCCAGTGGCGTCAGGAGCAGAAGATCCTCACCGACGACCCGCTCGACCGGGGGCAGTTCAACCAGGTCGGCATCCGTGATGTGACGATCCGGGGCGCGGGCATGTGGCACTCACAGCTCTACACCCTCACCCCGCCGCACGAGGCGGGCGGTATCAACCACCCGCACGAGGGCAACTTCGGTTTCGACATCGACGAGAACACGCAAATCTCCGACATCGCCATCTTCGGCTCCGGCACCATTCGCGGCGGCGACGGCAACCACGAGGGCGGGGTCGCGCTGAACGGCCGGTTCGGCAAGAACACGAAGATCAGCAACGTCTGGATCGAGCACGCCAACGTGGGCGTCTGGGCCGGTCGCGACTTCACCAACATCCCGGAGCTGTGGAACCCGGGCGACGGCGTCGAGTTCACCGGCATGCGGGTCCGCAACACGTACGCCGACGGCATCAACTTCGCCAACGGCACCCGCAACTCCACGGTCTACAACTCGTCGTTCCGCAACACCGGCGACGACGCGCTGGCGGTCTGGTCCAGCAAGTACGTCAAGGACCAGTCCGTCGACATCGGCCACGACAACAGCTTCCGCAACAACACCATCCAGCTCCCCTGGCGCGCCAACGGCATCGCGATCTACGGGGGTTACGACAACAAGATCGAGAACAACCTGATCTCCGACACGATGAACTACCCGGCCATCATGCTGGCGACCGACCACGATCCGCTGCCCTTCTCCGGGCAGACACTGATCGCCAACAACGGTCTGTACCGCACCGGCGGAGCCTTCTGGAACGAGGACCAGGAGTTCGGCGCGATCACCCTCTTCCCGCAGAACCTGCCGATCCCCGGGGTCACGATCCGCGACACGGACATCATCGACTCCACCTATGACGGCATCCAGTTCAAGACGGGCGGCGGCCTGATGCGGGACGTCACGATCGAGAACGTCCGGATCGACAAGTCGAACAACGGATCCGGCATCCTGGCGATGGGCGGCGCGCGCGGCAACGCGACGCTCAGAGACGTGACGATCACCGACTCGCGCGACGGCCACGTACTCATCGAGCCCGGCTCGCAGTTCACGGTCTCCGGCGCCCCGAACGGCGCACGGGCCAAGCGGTAGCACTCGCGTTCCCGGGCCGGCGAATCGCCCTCGGCCCGGGAACGCCCCTTTCGAACCGGCGAATTGGGTCCCGCACGGCTCTGGGAAGTGCAGGGGCCCGGGGCTACCCTCCGCGCATGATTCCCACGGTTGTCTGGGGTACCGGCAACGTCGGCCGCGCGGCGATCCGCGCCGTCGAAGCCCATCCGGCACTGACACTCGCCGCCGTCCTCGTGCACGATCCCGCCAAGGCCGGCCGCGACGCGGGCGCGCTCGGCGGGGTCGGGCGCACGCTCGGGGTCGCGGCCACCGACGACATCGCCGCCGTCCTGGCCGCCCGCCCCCGGGCAGTGGTCTACGCGGCGTCCGGCGACATCCGCCCCGACGACGCACTCGCCGACATCGGCCGGGCGATCCGGTCCGGCGCGGTGGTCGTCACGCCCTCCCTCTATCCGCTCTACGATCAGCGCAACGCCCCGCCGGAGCTGCGGGACCCGGTCCTGGCCGCCATCGCCGACGGGGGCGGTTCGCTCTTCGTCTCCGGAGTCGACCCCGGCTGGGGCAATGACGTCCTGCCCCTGCTGGTCAGCGGGCTCGGTACCGAGGTGGACGTCATCCGCTGCCAGGAGATCTTCGACTACTCCACGTACGAGCAGGAGGAGTCGGTGCGCCATCTGATCGGCATGGGGCACCCGATGGACTACGAGCCGCTGATGCTGGCGGAGAGCGTTCCGACGATGGTGTGGGGCGGTCAGATACGGCTCATGGCGCGGGCGCTGGACGTCGAGCTGGACGGGATCCGCGAGACCATGGACCGCCGGGCGCTGGAGAGAGCGGTCCGCACGCGCACGATGGGCGAGTTCGCGGCGGGCACGCAGGGCGCGGTGCGCTTCGAGGTGCAGGGCATCGTGGACGGCGTGCCGCGCATCGTCATCGAGCACATCACCCGGATCCACGCCTCGTGTGCCCCGGACTGGCCGTCCCCGCCCGACGGGGTGGGCGCGCACCGGGTGGTGATCGAGGGCCGTCCCCGTATCGAGGTGACGGTCGAGGCCTCCGACGAGGACGAGAACCGGTCGGCGGGCGGGAACGCCACCGCGGTCGGGCGGCTCGTCTCCGCCATCGACTGGCTGGTGGACGCGGAGCCGGGCCTGTACGACGCACTGGACGTTCCGCTGCGGCCTGCCGTCGGCAGGCTGGGAAGGAGACCGGCATGATCATCGACATCCCGGAGGGCCAGGAGCCCATCGGTTATGTGTGGGGGGAGATGGTTCCCGGCATCGGCATGGCCGCCGCCGCCTTCTCGATGTCCGTGTACGAGCACTCGACGCTGGGGCTCCGGGAGTTCGAGGCGGCCAGGCTGCGGGTCGCGCAGATCAACGGGTGCCTGTTCTGCCTGGATTGGCGGACCGAGCGGGACGGGGCGAAGGTCGAGGAGGAGTTCGCCGGGGCGGTGACCGAGTGGCGTACGACCGGCGCCTTCGACGAGCGCACCCGGCTGGCGGCGGAGTACGCCGAGCGGTACACGCTCGACCACCACGGTCTGGACGACGCCTTCTGGAAGCGGATGGCCGCGCACTACGGCCAGGCGGAGATCGTGGAACTGACGATGAGCATCGGCTCGTGGCTGGCGTTCGGGCGGCTCAACCATGTGCTGGGGATCGACGCGGTGTGCGTTCTGCCCGGTCACGGGTGAGCGCGGGCGCCTCCTGACGGAGTCCGGGGCCGCCGGGTTGGCACTCCCGGCCCCGGGCTCTTCGTCGCTCCCCGCGTCCTCCGGGGCGCCTACAGGTCGGTCGCGATGATCCGTTCGATGTTGCGCTCGGCGAGCGCGGTGATGGTGACGAACGGGTTCACGCTGGTGTTGCCGGGGATCAGCGCGCCGTCGATGACGTACAGGCCCGGGTAGCCGTGCAGCCGGCCGTAGTTGTCGGTGGCCTTGTCCAGGACCGCGCCGCCCAGCGGGTGGTACGTGAGGTGGTCGCCCCAGATCTTGTGGACGCCGAAGAGGTCCGTGCGGTAGATCGTCCCCTCCTTCTGGTTGATCTTGTCGAAGATGGTCTTCGCGGCGTCGATGGAGGGCTGCTTCCACGCCGTCTGCCAGTTCAGCTCGGCTTTCCCCGTCGCGGCGTTCCAGGTGAACCGGGCCCGGTGCGGGTTCTTGGTGATGGAGAGGTAGAACGAGGCCCACGTCTCGATCCCGGTGGGCAGCGGCGCGACTTCGGCGAAGGCCCCGCCGGCGTCCCAGTTGTCGATGCCGCCGGTGGGGATCGACGACTGCACCTTCCCGGTCGGGTCCCAGAGGTGGTTGGCCCGGCCGCACATGACGTTGCCGTTGTCGCCCCAGCCCTTGCCGACCTCGTCGTTGAGGAGGGGCAGCGCACCGGTGGCCTTGAGGCCGACGAGCAGCTTGCTGGTGCCCACGCTGCCCGCGGCGAAGAAGACCTTGTCCGCCGTGACGGTCTTGGTGGCGGTCGTCCGGCCGACGGTGTCCAGCTGGTCGATGAGCACCGTGTAGCCGCCGCCCGGGGCCGGGGTGACCGTGGTGACCTGGTGGAGCGGGGAGATGGTGACCCGGCCGGTGGCCCTGATCCGGTCGATGTAGGTCTTCTGGAGCGATTTCTTGCCGTAGTTGTTGCCGTAGAGGATCTCGGCGTCCAGGGCCGACCTGGGGACGGTCCCGGCCGCCTCCTGCTTCATGTAGTCCCAGTCGTAGACGGCGGGAACGAAGAGGAACGGGAAGCCGGAGCGCTGGGCGTGTTTCCGGCCGACCCGGGCGTACTGGTAGCAGTCGACGCTGTCGAACCAGGCGGGGTCGATGGTGGTGACGCCCAGTCCGCTGTTGGCGCGCGGGTAGTAGGTGCGGTACATCTCCCCGGCGTTCACCGAGGGGAGGATCGCGCCGAAGTTCTCCCGGCGCGGGGTGACGGCCATACCGCCGTTGACCAGGGACCCGCCGCCGACACCGCGGCCCTGGTAGACGGTGATGCCGGCGAACTCCTCGGCGTCCAGGATGCCGGTGTAGCGGTTGACGTCCTTGTCGATGGGGAAGCCGAGGAAGTTGCTCAGCGGCTGCTTGGTCCTGGTCCGCAGCCAGAAGGAGCGGTCGTCGGGTCTGGTGGTGTTGGCGAAGATCTTGCCGTCCGCACCCGGCGTGTCCCAGGCCATGCCCATCTCGACCATATGGACGTCGACGCCGGCCTGGGCGAGCCGGAGGGCCGCCACGGAGCCGCCGTATCCGGTGCCGACGACCAGCACCGGCACCCGGGCCCCGGAGCCGATCGGCGCTGCTGCCGTCCGGACGCCCGCCCACGCCGGTGCGGAGTGCCCGGCGATAGCCGCAGCCCCCAGGAGAGAACCTGTTCCAGCGATGAATCTTCGACGCGAGACACCCTTGGTCTCGCCATCCCGCATGGTGGTGTCGCTCATGTGACATACCTCACTCTCGACAGAGTGCAACAGGTTCTACTGTCGATCGCCTGGCAAGTCACTAGAAACTTGGGGGTAACTTCCCGGTACGCGCATGGGGCCCCGGACCAAGATGAGGTCCGGGGCCCCTCGGGCTCGGGCGCGGAGGATCAGTAGGCGCCGAAGACGTTGTCGATCGAGCCGTAGCGGTCCGCCGCGTAGTTGCACGCGGCCGTGATGTTGGCGACCGGGTCGTAGCTGTCGGTCGAGGTGCCGGGCACGTGGTAGGCCTGGAAGGTCGGGTCGATGACCTGGAGCAGCCCCTTGGACGGGGTGCCCTTGACCGCGTTGGAGTCCCAGTTGTTGATCGCGGCCGGGTTGCCCGAGGACTCGCGCATGATGTTGCGGTGGATGCCCTCGTAGGTGCCGGGGATGCCCTGCTCGGCCATGACCGCCAGCGACTCCTTGATCCAGCCGTCGAGGTCGTTCGTGTACGTGACGGCCTTCTCGGCGGCCGGAGCGGCCTTTGCCGCGGGAGTGGCGTTGACACGCTCCGAACGGTCGGCACGGTCCGCCTCGGCACCACGCACGGCGGACGGGGAAGCCTCGGCGGCCTTGTCCGCCTTACCACCCGAAGGGGCCTCGGCCTTGGTTCCGAGGGTCAGCTTGATACCCGGGTGAATAAGATCGGGATTCTCTCCGATGATCTTCCGGTTGCCTTCGTACAGCTTCTCCCAGCCGCCGCTCACGGAATATTCGCGGGCGATCTTGGAAAGCGTCTCACCGGCCGCCACGGAATGCTCGGCGGGCGCGGCCCGCACGGCGGAATTCACCTGGGGAATCGAGGCGGGCGCCACGGCCTGCTGCGGCGCGGTGGCGGGCACGGGGGCCGCGAAGGCGCTGGTGGCACCTATCACGGGGAGGGCGAGGACGGCTCCACCTGTAGTCACGGCTGCAAGGCCGCGGCGCAGCGAGGTGGAACGGGAACGACGGTGCTTACCCTGTGCGGGCATGGGGGATTTCCTCTCCGGCGCCTGCGGGGTGAGCTGTCGGGTTCAGACGGGAGATGTCTGGCCGCACGCTCGTGCGGCTTCACCCCAAGCCGTTCCGGTTACGGATCGGCGACTTACCTGGGTCCCCCGCTCCTGCCGTACTCGAGTGGGTTTCGGATTCCCGGACGGCGGCAGGATTCGGCGTTCCATCCGGATTGACGGTGACCGTAGGCGAGAAACGCCGAACAGAACAAGCCCCGCATTCCGGATTCCCTTTTCCACGCAAGATCGAAAGACGGAATCGCCGGATCGGGTCACTCCGTCACGTCGTCAACTTTCTTCGCACAGAAGGGAACCGAAGCTTCCACTTCCGCGTCCGCCCTCGCGGACGTGACGCTCACCACTCCCTCGCGGTGATGGCGAAAACGAGCCCAAGCAAATACCCCAGAAGCGCCAGTAAGCCTTTTATTGAGCAGAATGCCCAAAAGAAGCGAATCGCCCATATCGGCACAGAAAAACGGGCCAATCGGACACTCTAGGCGGGGCCGGTCGAACAGCCCTCGGGGCGATCGCTTACGGTGTGCGGTGGAGACTAGTAAGCCAACCCTTACCTCCGACGTACGCTGTACCTGCCCGCGTTCGCCCGCCCCGAAGGATCACCACGCCATGACACGCCCCGTCCGCGTCGCCATTGTCGGAGCCGGCCCCGCCGGTATCTACGCTGCGGACGCGCTGCTCAAATCCGAGGTCTGCCAGGACCCGGGGGTCTCCATCGACCTCTTCGAGCGCATGCCCGCGCCCTTCGGCCTCATCCGCTATGGCGTGGCCCCCGACCACCCGCGGATCAAGGGCATCGTCAAGGCCCTGCACCAGGTGCTGGACAAGCCCCAGATCCGGCTCTTCGGGAACGTCAGCTACCCGCACGACATCGGCCTGGACGACCTGCGGTCGTTCTACGACGCGGTGATCTTCTCCACCGGCGCCGAGGCCGACCGGGCGCTCGACGTCCCCGGCATCCAGCTGGACGGCTCCTACGGCGCGGCCGAGTTCGTCTCCTGGTACGACGGGCACCCCGAGGTCCCGCGCACCTGGCCGCTCGCCGCGGAGAAGGTCGCCGTGCTCGGCGTCGGGAACGTGGCCCTGGACGTGGCCCGCGTCCTGGCCAAGACGGCGGACGAGCTGCTGCCCACCGAGATCCCGGACAACGTGTACCAGGGCCTCAAGGAGAACAAGGCGCTGGAGGTGCACGTCTTCGGGCGGCGTGGCCCCGCACAGGCCAAGTTCAGCCCGATGGAGCTGCGGGAGCTGGACCACTCCCCCAACATCGAGGTCATCGTCAACCCCGAGGACATCGAGTACGACGAGGGCTCCATCGCGACCCGCCGGGAGAACAAGCAGGCCAACATGGTCGCGCAGACCCTGGAGAACTGGGCGATCCGCGATGTCGGCGACCGCCCGCACAAGCTGTTCCTGCACTTCTTCGAGTCCCCGGTCGAGATCCTCGGCGAGGACGGCAAGGTCGTGGCGCTGCGCACCGAGCGCACCGAGCTGGACGGCACCGGCAACGTCCGGGGCACCGGCCGGTTCACGGACTGGGACATGCAGAGCGTCTACCGGGCCGTCGGCTACTACTCGGAGGAGCTGCCCAAGCTCCCCTTCGACGTGGCCTCCGGCACCGTGCCGCACGAGGCGGGACGCGTCATCTCCGGCGACGAGCACATGGCCTCGGTCTACGTCACGGGCTGGATCAAGCGCGGTCCGATCGGTCTGATCGGACACACCAAGGGCGACGCGAACGAGACGGTCGCCTGCGTCCTGGAAGACCGGGCGGCCGGCCGGCTGCCGGAGCCGGCCACGCCCGCTCCGGAGGCCGTCGAGGCCTTCCTGGCGGACCGCGGCGTGCGCTACACGACCTGGGAGGGCTGGCACAAGCTGGACGCCCACGAGCAGGCTCTGGGCGCGGCCCAGGGCCGTGAGCGGATCAAGGTCGTGGAGCGCGAGGGGATGCTGGAGGCCTCCGGCGCCTTCGCGCCGGCGGAGCCGCCGGCCGACGTCTGATCAACGCCTCGGCGGCGCCTGATCAGCAGGACGTCTCTCCGGAGGCCGGATCCGGTGCGCCTGCCGTGCGCCCCGGGTCCGGCCTCCTGAACGTGCGCCACAGGTCGGGGCCGGGCGCCCGGTCCTCCCGCGGCCGGCGGACCTCCGGGGCCCCGGCCCACCGGGCGGCGAGCAGCAGCGCGATGTCGTCGGGGCGGTCGACGGCCGCCCTGGCCTCTCCGATGACCTGGTCGGCCGTCTCGGCCAGGGGGACCGCGCCGATGCGTTCGACGGTGGCGCGCAGCCGCTCGATCCCCTCGTCGATGTCGGTCCCGGGGCGCTCGATCAGCCCGTCCGTGAACAGGGCGAGCATCGCGCCCGGTTCGAGGCGCATCTCGGTGACCGGATAGGCCGCCTGCCCGTCGATCCCGAGCACGATGCCGCCGGGCAGGTCCAGCACTTCCGTCCGGCCGTCCGCCCGACGCAGCACGGGCTGCGGATGCCCCGCCCGTACGGCGCGGGCCACTCCGGTCACCGGGTCCAGCGCGATGTAGCAGCAGCTCGCGAACTGTCCCGGGTCGAGGTCGATGAGCAGCCGGTTCGTCCCGCTCATCACCTCCTGCGGATCGTGATTGCTCAGCGCGAACGCTCTTACCGCACTGCGCAGTTGCCCCATGGTCGCGGCGGCCGAGACACCGTGTCCCTGTACGTCGCCGATGATCAGGGCGAGTTCGTGGCCGGTCTCGATGACGTCGTACCAGTCGCCGCCCACGTCCATGCCCTGGGTGCCGGAGAGGTAGCGCCCCAGGGTGTCCACCCCGTCCACCTCGGGCAGCCGGTGCGGCAGCAGGGCGTTCTGGAGTCCGCGGGCGAGGGCCGACTCGCTGTCGTAGCGCCGGGCGCGCTTCAGGGCCTGGGCGATGAGTCCGGCCAGTGCCGTCAGGACCGTGCGTTCCTCCGGGCTGAAGCCGCGAGGGCGGTCGAACCCGAGGATGCAGGAGCCGACGGGCCGCCCCGAGGCGATCAGCGGCAGGAACGCGCGGGCCCCGACGTCCGCGTCGATCGGAATGCCCGGATAGGCCTCGGCCAAGCGCTGCATGGACTCGAAGAACATCGGGCGGCCCGTGGTCAGGGTCTCCACCCCGGGAATGCTGACGTCGAGCTCGACCCCTTCGAAACGGTCGAGGAAACCCTTCGGGAACCCCGTCTCGAAGGCCAGATGGAGATGGCCCTCGTCCAGCAGATAGATGGCGAGCCGGCGGCCGCCGAACGCGGGCAGCAGCTCCTCCGTGACCACCTCGGAGACCTGACGTGCCGTGACCGCCTCGGTGAGCGCGATGGCGAGGGCCACCGGCCGGTAGAGCGCCGAGGAGCGGTCTGCGGTAGAGCCGATGCCGAGACCTGGCGCGGTGACCGAGCCCGGTGCGTAGTCCGGCCGGTCGGTCTCCTGGAGAACGACGCTCACCCCGTCGTGGCCCGGGTACAGGGACACCGACAGCCAGCGCGAGGGCGGGCGGCGGGCGCGGAAGTGGACGGGCTCGTCGGCCATCAGGGCGGCCCGGTAGTGGTCCTCGTACGCCTCGTGCCCGAACCACGGCAGGGCCTGCCACACGACGTGGCCCACGAGCTCCTCCCTGGAATGGCCGAGCAGCTCCTCGGCGAGGCCGTTCGCGTAGGTGATCCGGCCCAGCCGGTCGAGGGAGAGGATGCCGCGCGGCAGCCGGTCGGCGGCCTCCGCCACGACGGGTCCCGCGCCGAGGTCGACCAGGAAGCCGCTCAGACGGCCGGCGGACACATCGCCGTCCGGGTGCGTCCAGCGGCCGGACAGTTCCAGCAGGTGGGACCGGCCGTCAGGGCCACGCAACCGCATCCGCCGGACGACCGGTTCGGCCGATTCCACCGTCTGGCGGGCCAGCGCCCACAGACCGTACACGTCCTCCGGGACGAGCCGTTCGGCGAGCGCATCGACGGCTCCCGGGAAGGCGGCGGGCTCGAAACCGAGGATCGCGCAGAGCTCGTCGTCGGCGGCGACCTGCCCGGAGTGCAGGTCCCAGTCGAAGCGGCCGACGCGGACCGGGGGCGTGGTGGCGGCGGGCAGTTGCACGGGGACCGGCTCGGTCTCCCATACGCAGTCGACGCCCCGTTGGTCCAGATCGGTGAGCGCGTCACCGAGCCGGTGGCCCAGGCGGTGCAGCCGGTCGCCGTCGGCGGGGGCGACGGGCCGACCCGGTGTGGAGGCCCGCAGGATCGCCAGCACACCCAGGCTCCCCCGGGGTCCGGTGATCGGCACCCACAGCGAACCGAACGGAAACGGCAGTCCGGCCATCAGCTGCGGGAACCGGCGCATCGCCTCCTCCGCGTCGGAGAGGAGCACGGGTCGGCCCGTACGATAGGCCTCGGACAGCGGGAAGGGCCGGTTCACCTGCATCCGCCACCAGGGCCGGAACAGCGGACCCGGCAGACCGGCCAGCACGGCGAGCCGCAGGAGCCCGGGCGTCCGGCTGCGGAGGTAGACCCCGCCCGCGTGGCCGTCGCTCGACTCGACGGCGCTGACGAGGGCCTGCGCGAGTACGAGGGACAGTTCGTCGGGCACTCGGCCACCCTCGTGTCCCCCGGCCGCGGCCCCGTTTCCGGCGGGCGGGGGATGCCGGGGCGTTCCGTGCCGGGTCACACAGCCAGCATGCTCCCGGTGCCGGGTGCCCCGCACCTCCGGCGACCGGCCACCCCCCGACGGCCGGTCGCCGGACGTGGCCTCAGTACAGCTTGGCGACGGCGGTGCGCGTCGTGTTCCTGAAGCCCTCCAGCGGTGCGCCGTCGAGTTCGCCCAGCTGTCCCCACTCGACGACGGTCACGGCCCTGCCGTCGCGGCCCACGGAGTAGAGCCCGATGTCGGTGGAGCCGACCTCCGGGTAGGACGTGTCGATGCTGTAGACGTGCGCGCCCTCCTCGATGTCGACGTGGCCGTGGTAGAACGCCTCCCCCTCCAGGCCGGGGTCCTGCTCCTTCAGCCGGTCGAGGCAGCTCTCCAGGGCGCCGCGCAGCTCGGCGGCGAGCGCCTTGGCCCGAGCGGTGGTGGTGGCGACCGTGATGGTCTGGCGGGCAGTGGTGTCCAGTTCGGTGCGGAAGTCCCGGTGGCGGGTGCCGGCGGCCGGGGCGATGCCGGCGGTGCACACCGACCCTTCCGCGGGTACTCCCTGGCGTACGGGACCGGCCGTCCAGGGTGTGGTGGAGGCGGGCAGCCGGCCCGCGCTCAGGAACTTCGGCTGGACGGGAGCGGGGGCCGGCGCCGCGGCGGCGGGCACCTGGGCCAGTGCGGAGACGGCCAGGCCCGTGGCCGCGGCGGTCAGCAGTGCGGTGCGAAGGGTGCGCATGGTGAGGTTCCCCGTTTCGGATGGTGCGGTCAGGTGGTCGTACAGCCGTCGCGCCGAGAGGTGCGGAGCCCGCTGAGGGGCCCTGCGACGGAGGTACGGGAACGAGCACCAGCCTGGGCCGCCGCCCAGGACGCCGACAAGCGCAACACGGGTTCCCGCCGGGCTGGAACCGTCCCACCCCTGGTGACGTGGGTGTTCTCGGGGGGCTGGAACGCCCTGGTACGGCTGCGGGGGAGGTCGAGCGTGTCGGGTGACGCCGAGGGGGCCGCGCGGGCGGTGCTGGCGGAACGGCTGAACGCGCTGCGGGAGCGGTCGGGCCGGACGTACGCGTCGCTGGCCCGCCGGATCGGGGTCAGCGGCTCGACGCTGCACCGGTACTGCACGGGGCGGACGGTGCCCGTGGAGTTCGCCCCCGTGGAGCGGCTGGCCCGCTTGTGCGGCGCACCGGCCGGGGAGCGGGAGGCACTGCACCGTCTGTGGATCCTGGCGGACCGCGAACGCCTCGATCGCCAGGGGACGGCGGAAGGGAGGCCGGAGGAGAAGGCCGGCGCCGAGGCCGAGACCGAAGCCGCGACCGACGCTGAGGCAGAGGCGGATGCTGTGGCGGAAGTGGCGGAAGTGGCGGAAGTGGCGCCGGTGGAGGGATCGGCCAGGGAGACGGTGTCGCCCGGGCGGTGGCCGGCGCTGCCCCACGCCGCCGGAGCCGGGCCGTCCGGCAGGGCCGTGTCCGGGCCGCCGCCGTCCGCGGCCCACGAGCCGTCCGGCCACACCGGTCCTCGCCCGGGGCCGGCTTCCGTCGCCGGGAAGGCGGCCACGACCGGCGGGTTTCCCCGGGGGCCGGTGTCCTGGGCGCGTCGAGCACGCCGGTACGGGCAGGGGCTCGGGGTCCTCGCCGCCGCGGTGCTCACGCTCGCCCTGGTCGCGGCCTTGGGAGGGCCGTCGCTCCCGGACACGGACCGACGCCCCTCGGTGGCCCAGCGGCCGGGCGGGCCCCCGGCGGACAGCCCGGCGCCCTCGCCTTCCAGCTCCCTCACACCCGCGAAGCCGCGGGCATCGCCGACCGGGACCCCACGCGTAAGGCCCTCCGGCTCCACCCCGTCGGCGACCGTGCCGCCCGGCGTCGAGCAGCGCGGGGAGGCGCTCCCACGGGCGTCCGGGGGTTCACCGGGCCCGAAGGCCGGGCTTGTGCCGTTCACCTGGACCGCGGACGGTCACGTCTGGAAGAACGGCTGCGACCACTCCTACCTCGTCGACCGGGCGCCTGCCGCCGTCCCGCCGCCCCCGCTGGAGGCGGACGCGGCGTCCTGGGCCGGAGCGCTCGGCGCGGTGCACGCGGGCGAGGCCGGTGTCCGGATCACGTTGCAGGGCAAGGACGAGCGGACCGTGGTGCTGGAAGCCCTGCGGATCCGCGTGGTCGAGCGTCGTCCGCCGGCGGAGGGCCGGGTCTACCGGATGAGCTCCGGCTGCGGCGGTGCCCTCACCCCGAGGATGTTCGACGTGGATCTCGACGCGCCTCGCCCCGTCGCCCGCTCGGTCGCGGGCAACGACTCGGGCGAGCCCATCGAGGCGGTCGCCTTCCCGTACAGCGTCTCCGTCACCGATCCCGAGGTCCTCCTGATCACGGGTCGTACGGTCGGCTGCGACTGCGACTGGTTCGCGGAGCTGACCTGGAGCGCCGGCGGCCGGTCCGGCACGGTGCGCGTCGACGACGGCGGGCGGCCGTTCCGTACGAGCGGGGTGCGGGGGCGGCCGCTGCTCGACTACGACACGGGCACCGGCCGCTGGGTGCCCGTGCCGGACACCGGGGAGGCCGTGTCCTGAAGCGGCGGCTTCGGCGCGGAGGCGACTGGGGGCGGATGGGACCGGGGGCGGTTGGGAACGGGGGCGGATGCGACCTGGGACGGATGCGACCATCCTGGTGGGGCGGGCGGACTCCCGGCGCGGACCTGTGCCGGCCGCGGACGCTTCTGGTGGAGGTGCCGATGGACCCGGTCAACGCCCTGCGGCGGATCGCCTTCCTGCTGGAACGCTCCCAGGCCGCCACCTATCGGGTGAAGGCCTTCCGCACGGCCGCGGCCGCCGTGGATGCGATGGCCGCCGGGGAGGCGGCCGAGCGGGTGGCCGCGAACTCCCTGGAACGGGTCGCCGGGATCGGGCCGCGCACCGCCGAGGTGATTCGCGAGGCCTTGGCCGGGGAGACGCCCGGGTATCTGGACCGGCTGGAGGCGGAAGCCGCCGCCGAGCCGCCCGTCGCGGGTGGCGAGGATCTCTTCGCCCGGCTGACGGGCGACTGCCATCTGCACTCGGACTGGTCGGACGGGGGCAGCCCGATCGAGGAGATGGGCCGGACGGCCGCGGAGCTCGGGCACGCATGGGCCGTCCTCACCGACCACTCGCCCCGGCTGACGGTGGCCCGCGGCCTGTCGCCGGAGCGGCTGCGGGAGCAGCTCGCGGTGGTGGAGCGGCTCAACGAGGTGTGGGCCCCGTTCCGACTGCTGACGGGCATCGAGTGCGACATCCTCCCGGACGGCTCGCTCGATCAGGAGCCCGCGCTGCTGGAGCGGCTCGATGTGGTCGTGGTCTCGGTCCACTCCAAGCTGAGGATGGACCCGGAGCCGATGACCCGTCGCCTGGAGGCGGCGGTACGCCACCCGCGGGCGCATGTGCTCGGCCACTGCACGGGCCGCCTGCTGGCCGGGCGCGGCCGGCCGGAGTCGCGGTTCGACGCGGACCGGGTCTTCGCGGCCTGCGCCGATGCGGGGACGGCGGTGGAGATCAACTGCCGTCCGGAGCGGCGGGATCCGCCCCTGCGGCTGCTGCGCGCGGCCGTCGCGGCGGGGGCGCTGTTCGCGATCGACACCGACGCGCACGCCCCGGGGCAGCTCGCCTGGCAGCGGTCGGGGTGCGCCCGCGCCGAGGAGTGCGGGGTGCGGGCCGACCGGGTGGTGACGACCTGGAGCGCGGACCGGCTCCTGAAGTGGGCCAGGTGACCGCATCCGGGCGCCCGCGGCTGCTGGGCGGGGGCGCCCGGATGCGGTCGCCGGGCCAGCGGAGGCACGCGGCTGCCGGCGGGGGCACCCGGTCGCCGGGCGGGCGGATGCACGCAGTCCCGTGCGGGGCACGCAGCCCCGTGCGGGGCACGCGGTCGCCGGGCCAGCGGAGGCACGCGGCTGCCGACGGAGGCACCCGGTCGCCCGGCGGGCGGATGCACGCAGTCCCGTGCGGGGCACCCGGTCGCCGGGCCGGCGGAGGCACGCGGTCGCCGGCGGAGGCACGCGGTCGCCGGCGGGGGCACGCGGTCGCGCCCGGGCCCGCCTGCGCGCACGCCCGTCCGCCCCGGAGGTTCGCCAGGTTCCTCCGGAAGCGGGCGAGCGGGCGCGCGGGCGCGCGTCGGCGGGGCTACTTCTCGGGGTAGACGTCCCCGGCCTCCATGGCACTCTGCTGCTCACTCCGGTCCCGGATCGTCCGGGACTTCTTCTCCAGCCGCTCGCGTTCGTGCGGGTCGCTCGCGCGCTCCGCGGCCTCCGC
Source organism: Streptomyces sp. NPDC017520 (assembly GCF_044329855.1). Lineage (NCBI taxonomy): Bacteria > Bacillati > Actinomycetota > Actinomycetes > Kitasatosporales > Streptomycetaceae > Streptomyces > Streptomyces sp. NPDC017520. The sequence goes on along the minus strand of NZ_JBIRKB010000005.1, from coordinate 337,222 downwards.
GAGCTGCTGGGCCTTCTCGCGCATCTGCCGAGCCAGGTCGGCGGGTCCGTCCGAACCGCTCATCATCACTCCTTGGACGCTGGGGACCTCTGAGGCGTGTCAGGCGGGTCGCGGCCGGACGTACCCCGGCCACCAGCGAACCAGCGACCGGCCGCCTTCGCATCCCCAGCAGCCGGAGTTCTCGTGCCGGAATCGGGTGGGGCTCCCGCGCGGGCGGTCAGGAGGGCTGCCGGCCCAACCGCCGCCGGAGTGCGCGCAGCCCGGGGTGACGCGCGTGCGCCTCCGCCGAGCGGCGGTCCAGCTCCTCGCCGAGGCGCTGGGTGCGCTCCTCGATGTCGAGTTCGGCCAGCACCCGGTCGACCTCGGCGAGCAGGGCGCCGTGCAACTGCCACTGCCGCGGGTGCTCCTGGACGTCCTCCAGCAGCAGGTCGGCCACCCGGTCGCGGGTGGCGCGGCTGCGGGCGAGCGCGTCGGCGAGCCGGTCCTCCGCCGCCTCCGCGTCGGCGGCGAGCTGGGTCGTGACCAGTACGGCGAAGCTCTCGATCGCGTCGGCGAGGTGGCCGAAGAGTTCCTGGAGCAGTTCCGTCACGTCGGCCGGGAACAACGACTCCTCGGTGCGGGCCTTCGCCAGGTCGGTGAGGGTGCGGGACAGGACGCGCAACACGACGGCACAGATCTCCAGCGTGTCGAGCCCGGTGCGCAGGACGACCCGGTGGAGCAACCCCTGTCTCACCCTGGGGTTGAGGGTGAGACTTTCCTCCGCCTGCCGCAGGGCGGCGTCGACCTCGACGATGTCGTGGTCGAGCCTGCGGGCCTCGTGGAGCCGGGCCGCGGCCCGGGTCACCGGGTTGTGCCCCACGACCTCCTCTCCCATGCCGCGCAGCATCGTGCCCATCCGGGCGGCGAGCGACTCGATGGAGGAGCCGGCCGAGCCGACCCAGACGGGCGGGGCGAGGCGCAGGTTGAACAGGAGTCCCACGACAGCGCCGATCAGGGTCTCCCACACCCGGTCCCACGCGGTGTCCGCGACCTGGGAGACGCCGAGGACCAGCATCGCGCTGATCGCCACCTCGGGCACGAACTCGTTGACCCGGACCAGCCGTCCAATCAGCAGCGAGGTGAAGATCGTGAGGCCGAGGCTCCACCAGCTCAGCCCCACCAGAGAGCTGAAGGCGATGGCGATGAGGACACCGACGACCACCGAGTTCACCCTGCGGACGCCGGTGGTGAGGGTCGCGTAGAGGGTCACCTGGACGACCAGGAGTGCGGTGAGGGGTGCGGTCAGGGGCGCTGGTTCGGGCAGCGCCCACACCGCCACGGAGTAGGCGATGACGGCGGCCGCCGTCGAGCGCAGCGTCTGCACCCCGGCGGGTTCGGTGGTGCGCTGCACGAGTTTGACGACAGGGGCGGAGACTCGGGGCATTCCTTGACGGTGCCCCGAATTCCGTCACCGCAGCGCTTCCCCCGTCAGGCTCCGCCGTACGGCCCCGCAGCCGGGCAAGGACCGGACGGCGTGCGCGGGCCCTCGAAAGGAGGGACCCTGGATTCATGGCTGTTCTACTGAATCCCCCAGGAGAGACACCGCCGGCCGAGGGTTCCATCGGGGAGGCCCACGAGGAACGCCCGGACGGAGGGCCGTGGGAGCACCCCGGCGTCTGGACCGCCCTGATCGTGATCGGCGCGCTGGTGGTCGCCGGATTCTTCCTCGCCCGGATCTTCGGTTACGGATGACGAGCCGCGAGGTGTCCGCAGCAGCGCGCCGGATCACCGACGCGCTGCTGGAGGGGTACGGGCGGACGTACGCGGAGGAGGCGGGGATCCGGCTGCGTGACACTCCGCAGCCGCTCTACCAGCTCTTGGTGCTGAGTCATCTGCTGAGCGCGCGGATCCGGGCGTCGGTCGCCGTAGCCGCCGCGCGGGCGTTGTTCGCGGACGGCATGCGCACCCCGCGCCGGATGGCCGACGCGACCTGGCAGCAGCGCGTGGACGCGTTGGGCGAGGGCGGCTACCGCCGCTACGACGAGCGGACCTCCACCCAGCTCGGGGAGGGCGCACACCTCGTCCTCGACGTCTGGAAGGGCGACCTTCGCCGCCTCCGCGCTGAGGCGGACGGCGATGGGGAGGTGGTGCGTGCGGGGCTCCAGCGGGTCCAGGGGATCGGACCGGCCGGGGCCGACATCTTCGTGCGCGAGGTGCAGGACCTCTGGCCGGAGACCGGGTTCCGGGCCGGTGCGAAAGGGCTCCAGGGAGCCGAGAGGCTCGGTCTGCCCACCTCCCCCGGCACGCTGGCGGAGCTTGCGCACGGCCGGAGCCGGGCGGCGCTCGCCGCGGCGCTGGTCAGGGCGGCCCTCGACCCGGAGGTCGTCGAGACGGTCCGGGAGAACGCACAGGCCGGGAAGTAGCCGACCCCGTCCGGCCCCCGCACGCACGACCCCGTCCGGCCCTCGCACGTACGACCCCGTCCGGCCGCCGCACGTACGGCAGCGTCCGGTGCCCCCACGTACGGCAGCGTCCCCGGGTGAGGGGCGTCCTCCGGCGAAATCGACGGCGCTTCTCCTCCGCGATGGGAGGTACGGCAGCAGCGGACTCGTGCGAGTGCCCGCTGCCGTGCGTGACGGCCTGCCGTGCGTGACGGCACGGGCACCCGCGCTTCTCTCAGCGGTCGGAGGCCTCCCGCGCCGCACGTGCCAGGGCCTCCTCGCGGCGGGCCTCGGCCTGTTCCTTCTTGCCCTCGGCCTTCAGCCGCTCGTTCTCGAGGGCGATGCCGTCCGATTCCTTGATCATGCCTTTGAGCCTCCGCGCCTTGGCGCGGGCAATGCCGGTGCTCTTTCCCACAGCTGCCTCCATGCCGCGAGGGAGATACGCGCTTCTCCCTCCACTATGCATACCCGCGCGGCGGAACGCAGGCCGCTACAGCAGGGGGTCCTCGTCGTCGTCCGGCCCGCCGCCCTCGACCCGCAGCGCGAGGTCCTGGAGAACGTCCGCCGACGACACGTCGGTCTGCCCGGAGTCGTGGACCTGGGCCAGCATCGTGAACGCGAGGGTGAAGGCGCTCACGAGCTGTTCGACCGCGCCGCCGACCTCGCGCCCGACGACGGTGACCACCTCCTCCACGGAGAAGTCGTCGGGGATGGCGATGTGGGGCATCGTCTCGTTCAGCAGGGCGGTGACCGCGCCCGCTCCCGCGTCCAGATCTTCCCGTTCGAGGTCCGCCTCCAGCAGACGCTGCATTTCGCGCGCCTCTGTGAGGATGCCGATCACGCGCTTCACGACTTCCCGTTGCTCCATGGCCGCGAGCATAGGGCGTGCAACCCGGTCGCAACGTCCGGTCCGGTTGACTCGCGTCCGGTTGTCGCGGCGTCGCCGTGGCAGAGAAGGAGCAGGTCCATGGAGTGTGACCCGAAATCTCCCGCCGTCGAGCTGACACCGGCCGCGGCCGATCTGCTGCGACGGCTGCGGGCGGGACACGGCCCGTTGATGTGCCGTCAGTCGAACGCCTCGTCCGGAACGCCCTCATCCTCCTCTGTTTCCGGAGGAGGGCGGAACGAGTATCGCGATAGCCGGGCGGGCCCGCTGGATCTTGACGAAGGATGGCGCGAACTCCACCACTCCTCAGGGCGCCGTCGGCGCACCGCTCCCACGCACCGGTCAGACGCCGGACCAGCGTTCCTGCGGGTGATCCACTCCCGGCGGGCGCAGGAGCGGTGGCTGAGCATCAGGCCTGCCTGTCCGTTGAGCACAGGAGCTGTCACGGGTGTGCATTCCACTTGGCGAGCACAGGGTGCCCAGCCGGGGTGACCTGGGACGCTCTCCGAGAATCCTGACCGCGGACTCGGCAGCGGAACCTATGCTGAGATCTCCTTCAGACCGCCCAGGGAGCAGCGTGCCGCCGTTCGTCTACCGGATCACCAAGTACGATCCCGCACACCGTGACGAGCGCGGTCACTACACCGGTGCCGAGGACACGGTCAGTGACCACGGGCCGGTCGAAGAGGCTTACCTGGCGGCAATCGCCGCCTTCGCGGAGGCGGCAGGCACTGACCGGCTGGAGGTCCGCGAGCCACAGGTCGGCGGCTTCGCCCGCTTCGGCCTGGAGCCACCGGTAGACGGCTACGGCCTGGCCGACCTGTTCCCGGCCGGCCCGGCCGGGTTCCATGACGGCGCTCTGGTGCCGATCGCCGTCGGCCTGGAACTCGTCCGGTCCATGCTCCGCGACAACGGCGCCTGGTGCCGATTGGAGGCGGAGGGAGCGTTCGCTGTGCACGTAGGCTGGGACCAGTACCTCTACATCGGCAGCAACCTGCCCTGCGAAACCGCACTGGCCCGCACCCGCGCGCTCGGCCTGTTCCCGGAACGAATAGACGCCTCGCCATACGACTTCGCCCCTGACGACGCCGCGTACGTGCAGCGCCCGGCCGATGCCGACTTCTGGGCTCGTCTGCACTGGACCGTCAGTTCCCACCGTGCGGTGTTCCTGGAGGAAGTCTTCGCCGTCAACGTCTCCCGGTGGCACCGCCTGACCCGCGACAACATCGAGACCGTGCGCTCCCAGCTGGTCCCGCGCTCCCAGCTGGCGGTCTGGCCGGACTTGCTCACGGACGTCGACACGGCCGTGGCCGCTCTGCCCGACGAAGACCTTGCGAAGATCGTCTGGGAGGACGAGGACGGGCAGATCACGAGCACGGTCGTGGACGAGACCCAGTTCGCGGCAGTGACTTCCCAGCTCGCCGGCGCGCGTGCTGCCGGCGTCGTATCCATGTACGCCGGTGAAGATCTCCCGCTGTTCACCGCTGTGCTGCCTGACAGCGACGGCGTTCTACGCGCTCGCTGGCAGACCGAGCCGACGCCCGGCGACCGGGACTGGGCCTTCCTGAAGACCCTACGGCGCGGCCAGGTCGTCACCGGCACAGTAACGACCATCGCCAGCTTCGGCGTTACCTTCGTGGACATCGGCGGCTTCGCCGCGATGATCAACCTCCCGGAGTTGTCCCAGCGTCCCTTTGACCACCCGTCCGACGTCGTCAGCGTCGGCCAGGAGGTCACAGCCGAGGTCCTCGACGTCGACATGGTCCGGGAACGGGTACCGCTGTCGCTTCGAGCACTGCAGGAAGACCCCTGGCCGCAGATGGCGCAGAGGATCGGACAGATGGTCATCGGGCCGGTCACCAAGATCGTGCCGTTCGGCGTCCTTGTCCGCATCGAGGACCGAGCGGACGGCTTCCAGGGGCTCGTGCACACCAGCGAGCTGGATGAATCGTTCAGAGACGTCGTCGAGGTCGGCGACGCCATCACTGTGAAGATCATCGACGTCGATCTCGCACGCCGTCGTATTGTTCTGTCACATGTCCCGGCCCTCACCTCTACTACAGACGGTTGGCCGTGAGACTGACGACGAGAGCAATCCGGTGCCGGTCGATTCGCGCCTGGTGACGTAGAGCTCCTCTTACGTCGCGGCGGCTTCGGGAGTACAAAGCCGTGTCGGCTGCTTCCCGGACCTCCGCCACCAGGCGTGTCGAGGACGACGAGCCCGGGCTCGCTGACGTGGCGGGCGTCGAAACGGCATCCATGCCCGGTGCGGCGCCGCGGCCGCCGGTTATGGTTCGCGGCCGGGATGTGCGCCACCCGGATGAACTACCGGCCCGCCAGGCCGGCCGGCCCCGGATATGCGGAGTACCAGCTCCAGCAGGTCGCTGCCTACCGGAAGCTTCTGCTGGAGCTCAGCACCCAGGTGAGCACCCACCCCTTCTGGCAGACCCTGGGCCCCAGCACCGTTGTCTCCGGATGCAGCTGAAGCACGTGACGACCAGTCCACGGGTGAGGCGGCGTAGCGCGCTGCCGGGCAAAGACGCATCCGGCGCGGACGGACCGGGAACGCGGCCCGCGCAACCAACCGCCGCGGGATCAGGTGAGGTCGCCGGGGGCGAGGTCGGGGATCAGCCGGTGCCAGGAGGGGTGGCGCAGGCGTCCGGCGCGCGTGCGGGTTGCGTAGCCGAGCACCCATGGGGCCCCGGCCACCGGCGGGATCTCGGTGAACGCGCAGGTGTCGATGGCCGCGGTGCGGAGGAGGCCGGCGAGGCGGGTGCGTTCGGCCTGGCTCCAGCTGGCACCGACGCTACCGGCGTAGTGCAGTTGCGCACCGCCTTGGTCGCGGTCAGTGCCGGTGCCAGCGGCCGCGAGCTCGAACAACCGAAACGGCCCGCCAGAGAAGCTGGCGGGCCGTCACGAAAGATCGAGGCTTATGCCGGAAAGCAGATGATTGTGGCTTTGGTTGACGTCAAAACGTAATCTGAAATCCGCTCTGCTGTCGGTAAGATAGTTTTGTTAATTCTTTGACAGCGAGAGATGCCAGGAAATAATCACATGAGACCGCACAAGGTCAACTTGCTCACCGCCATATTGCCAGCCCTTATCGCAATATCTGCATGCAGTGGCACGTCTGAAGATTCTAGCGATAATTCGAAAGCGAGCACAAAAAGCAGCTCACTTCTGGCCGAATCCAAGGCTGAGGCCGAGGCCGAGCGCATCGGAGCGATGGCCCCAAAGGCCCTCGAAAAGGCCACGCTCTCCGGAGAGAAGAACGGCTTCGATGCCAAGAAGGTAGCCAAGGCGGATGTCGAAGCCGGACGCGACATGAAGGCGGACAAGGCCGAGTGCCAGCCGCTGGCGAGCCTGGCTGGCGGCTACACCCACATCCCTGCGGTGGCGGTCGAGCACCGTGCCCTCGAACCCATGGAGGCAACCAACGCGACTGTCGGCTCGATGTGGCTCGCCTCCCACTCGGCGCAGAACGCCAAGAAGGTCTTCGCCGAGGTGCGAACTTCCCTCAAGGAGTGCCCGGACGGTTTCAAGACCCTGGGGCTGGCCTACAAGTCGGTCCAGCCGGTGAAGGCCCCCGCTCTGGGCGACGATGCCGTCGGCTATCGCATCACCAACGTCGTCGGAAAGCAGAAGGCCAGTATGACGTACACCCTGATCCGCAAAGATGGCGTGATCGCGGTCTTCTACGGGGTCAACATGCTGACCCCGCAGAAGAGCGCAATTCCCGAAGCGGTCGTCCGGGGGCAGTTGAAGAAGCTGAGCTGAGTACGCCCCTCCCGGGGGCCCCTTACGAAGCCTCGATCGCTTCCGTGATCTCCGCTCCAGTTCTGACGACCACGACCGGCCACTCGTCCCTCAGTGACGGAGGCAGACGCTCATGGTCTTCTTCCCTCTGGATCATCGTTGGCCCGCCCGGGACGATGAGTGCGGCGTCCAGGCGTTGGAGCAGGACGGCGAGAAGGTTCATGATTCCTTCTCCCCCGAACCGGTTAAAGGTGATTCCGGTCGTGTTGTTGAAGTACACCGAAGCCTCCTCTCCTTCCGCTGTACTCACGAGAAGGAAATCCATTTCGGGGTCGCGCGCAACCGCATAGGGGTCGAGGACCTCATGTGCGGCATTCATGTCCAGTGGTGCCGGTTCACCGTTTTCGAACCGGCACACGAAGATGTCAAAACTCATGGCCTCTCCCTATCACAGGTGGTTGCCGGTGCCCCGCCCCCTGGGGGGGCGGGGCACCGACGGTTCGGTCAGACGGGGGGCGTGAAGAGCACGGTGATACGTGCCAGTTCAGGATCGGCCGCGAACACCTTCTTCGCCTCCAGGAAGACATCCTCCTCGGCAATGTGCCAAGTAATAGGGGTGTTCGGTGCGGCCCGCACCTGGTATTGGGCCTGCTTGACGAAGTCCTCCTCCACTACCTTCGGCTTGTAGGTGTTGAGCATGTTGGAGTACCCGGGCCCCTTGGCTTCGAGGAGAACGCCGCCCTTGTATCCGTCGATCTTCAGTCTGCCTGCCGGGTTGGGTGTGCTCTTGAGGAGGTAGCCGAAGCCCTCCGGGACACCGGTGATCTGAAACTCGTAGGCGATGGCGCGGGGCTTCTTTCCGCCCTCGTGGGAGATCTGCCATACGCCCGGGCCACCCATCTCGACCCAGCATCCTGGATGGTGCGGGGTGCTGGAGGCGGAGAGAGCTGCACGGCTGAAGGACTTCGGGACGACCTTCTCGCAGGCTTTCTGCAGTCGCAGGATCACCTTGGTGCCGATACCGGCGACGGCTGCCTCGGCCAGTCCTATGGAGCGGAGTGCCAGCCAGGCGTCCACGAAGCCGACACCAGTCTTCACTGCGGCGTCCATCGCCGTGACCGCAGCCTTTGCGGACTTGAAGATCGCGCCGGCGACGAACCAACTGGCAGCCCAGGCACAGTTGCCCCAACTGCCCCCCGAAACACCCGGCGTGATCAGCTTCGCACAGCCGATGAAGTCACCGAGCAGGACATCGATCGGATCGATGCCCGAGTTGAACTCGACCATCGTCAGCGTGTACGACATCCGCTTGGTCTGGGCTTCCGAGATCTCGGGGCCGAGGTAGACGGTGTCTGCGGCGGGGCAACTGCCGGAGTAGGAATCCGGCGGCGCCATGCACATGAACAGGTCGACGTGCGACTTGTACGTGATGCTGGCCGTGATCGTGCAGTCCCCGATGTGGATGATCGGGTTGCAGTTGTCCTTGACGACGTTCTGCGGGTCGCCGATGTACTCGATGCGGTCGAGAACCGCCCACACTCCGCCGATTCCGGTGGTGACACCCTGCGTGATCTGCTCGGTGTTGCCACCCTTTTCCGTGCGGTCCGCGGCCTCCTGCGCCTCGTTCGCCGCATCCCACGCGCCCTCGGCGGCCTTCTCGGCCGCCGTCGCGTCGGCCTCCGCCCGGGTGGCGGCGCCGCGGGCACCGGCCGCGTCCTCCTCGGCCTTGGTGGCCGCCGCACGGGCCGAAGCGGCGTCCTTCTCCGCTTCGGTAGCAGCGCTGTCCGCCGCGATCGCGTCCTGCTGAGCGTCGTTCGACGCCGTCCAAGCCCTTCCCACGTCCAAACCGGCCGAATGGGCGTAGTCGTCGGCTCGCTTCGCCGAGCCTTGGGCCAGCTTTGAGTCCGCTGCGGCCTGGGTGGCTGATGCCTGGGCCCGCTGGTATGCCTTGGCGGCACGAACGGAGTCGGTTGCCGCTGCCGCGGATGCCTGGGCCGCGAGCTTCATGTCGGCCGCGGCCTGGGCTGCGAGAGCCTTCGCCTCGGCGGAGAAGCCCTCGGCCAGATTGGCTGTGGCGGCTGCCGCCGCTGCCTGCTGCTGGGAGAGCGTCAGGCTCTGTTGGCCGGTGAGGACGGCGAACGCGGCGGAACTGTCGGTCTCCTGGTACGGACCGCCCAGCGAGATCGCCTCGTTCGCGGGCTTGATCACCGCTGCTGCGGAGTCCCGGGCGGCGAGGGACGACTGGACGGCGGCGAGCGCCTTGCCGGCGGTGGTCGCTGCCCAGCCTGCGGTCTTCAGCGCCTCGCTGCGGGCGGTGGCTGCCTCATTCTTGGCGGTCTTGGCTGCTGTGGACGCCTTCTCGGACTGTTCCTTGGCGCCCTTGGCGTCCAGGGCTGCCGCTTCGGAGGCGTCGATCGCCTCCGCCGCGGCGGCGTGGGCGGAGGCGGCGGAACCGGCCGCCACCAGGTAGGAGGCCCAGGTGGCGTCGGACGCCGCCTTGGCACGGGATGCCGCGCCCTGTGCTTTGGTGGCCGCCTCGCGGGCGTTGGTGGCCGCGGCCGTGGCCGCGTTCGCCGACGCCCGCGCGTTGGCGGCAGCTGTGGTGGCCGTGTTGGCAGCGCTCCGGGCGTCGGTGGCGGCGGCACGGGCGGCCTCTGCGGCGTCCGTACCTTCCACGGCGGCGGCGTGCGCCTCCTTCGCCTCGGCCTTGGCCTTGAGCGAGTCCCGCCGCTGCTCGGCCTCCAGGGCCCTGTCGCGGGCGGCTACCGCGTCCTTCTCCGCCTTCTCGGCGTTGGCCCTGCGATCCGAAGCCGTGACTGCCGATGCTTCGGCGGAGGAACGGGCATCACCGGCGAGCCGGCCCTGCGCGACGGCGTCCGCCTCGTGAGAAGCCGCCTTGTCCCGCTCGCTCTCCGCGGTCGCCCTGTAGGCCGCCGCGTTGGCGCGCTCGAGCTCGGCCACGCCCCTTGTCCGCTGCGCGTCGGCAGCGGCCTGACGAGCCTCCTCTTCCTCTGCGGCGGCGGTCTCCTTGGCCTTCTTGGCCGTCGCGGCATTCGCCGCGGCGGAGACCGCGTAGGCTTCCGCGCTGTCTGCGGCGGCCTTCGCCTGGGAGGCGGCCTCCTGAGCGGCAATACGGGCGAACTCTGTCTTCACCGCGTGCGTCTGGGTCTGAGCCAGGGCCAGCAAGGTGTGGGACGTCGAGACGGTGGCGTTCGCCGCGTTCAGCGCCGTCTCCGTGGCCTTCGCGGCGGCCGTGGCGGCCGCGCCGGAGGCGCGGGCGACCTGGACCGACTGCTGGGCGTACACCAGACCGCGCCCGCGTGGCACCTCTGCGGAGTCCGCGATCGTCCAGGCCTGCTGCTGGGCTGTCACCGCGCGCTGGGCGGCGGCGTTGGCAGCGGCGGCCTGCTGCTTGGAGGCGGTGACGAGCGCCTGGACCTTGCCCCGTGCCTTCGCCAGATCGCTCTTCGCCTGATCGAAGAGGGCCTGCTTCGGCTTGAAGAGGTGATCCGGGTCGATCTTGAGCTGGTCCTGCCAGTACTTCTGCCAGCGCAGGATCTGGTCGGCGAACCAGGCCTGGCCGATGGCCTCGACCATGTTGTCGGCGGCGGCCCGGGTCGCGGCGGCGGCGTCGGCCTCCGCCTGCATGATGACCGCGCGCGGGGCGGCCTGGCCGGCGTACTCCGTCTCCCACTCTGCCGAGGCCTGCGAGACGGCCTCGCTCAGGCGGTTGCGCGGGTCCACCGGGTCTTGGTGGTTGCACTCCGCCCATGCCTGCTTGAGGGTCTCGACCTCGATGCGGAACCCGGCACTGTCCTCGGTGACCTTCTTGTCGAGGAAGCCGCCGTGCCGCAGATAGCTGGCAACGTCGGCGGACGTTGTACCGCCGGAGAACCGGGTGTTGGTGACGTTCGAGTACCGCAGCATGACGTCGGCTTCGGCGTCGTGCCAGCTGTCCTTGCCGCGGTTCTGCTCGGTGATCTCCTCGGCCTTCGCCAGTGACTCGGCACTGGGGTTGGTGTGGTCGTCCCAGCCCAGACGCTGGGACAGCTTCGCCTGGGATGCCAGGGTGAACCCGAGGATGTCCGCGCCGAACTCGGGTGTGTGCAGCGTGATCCCGTCGTCGAACGAGCTCATCGCGTAGGGCCGGTTGGCGTCCTCCAGAAGAGCCTCTCGGGCGGCCATGGCATCGCGGAAGGCCATGGCGGTCTCGTCGTCCTGGTCCCTGGCCTGCCCCAGGGGCATGAACCCGATCCAGCCGTGGTCGCCGATGACGGCGTCCAGCTCCTCATTGGTCCCGGTCAGGCCCTCGATGGCCTTGGCTTTCATCTTTGCGCCGCCCGCGTGCAGGGCGACTCCCGCAAGGCAACGGTTCAGGCGCGGGGTGGAGCGGACATCGCTGATGACGGCGGTCAGTTCGCCGAGCCGGCCCTGTGCATCGTCGGCGTCGACGAAGATCTTCCGGACACCCTCGGAGACCTTCTCGACTGCCTGGGCGAGTGCGGACATACGGCCCACGATCACCGCGGAGGAGGCGATGTCGACAAGATCCCAGAGGCAGTCCTCGACGTCGAAGCCGGCCAGGCACTTCTTCACCTCGGCCGCGTCGAGCTGTTCGAAGAGGATCTGGCCGCCGTTGGCCGTCGCCCAGGCGACGATGTCCACTGAGACGGCCGCGAGGCCCTCGCGGTAGTCGTCGACGCAGGTCTGGCCGCACGCGTCGAGGAGAATCTTCTCCTCGCGGTCACCCAGCACGGGCCAGTTCGAGACGCCGCCCTTGATGGGTGTGACGCCCTCGGCGAGTGCGTCCTTGTGCGCGGCTTCGTTCTTCTCGCGCTGTTCCTGCTCGGCCTTCTTCGCGGCCTCCTCGGCGGCGGTGCTGTCGCCCGTGGCGTCGGACGCCTTGTCCTCGGCTGCCTTGGCGTCCTTCTCCGCCTGGGTCGCCTTGTCCTGGGCGCCCTTGGCGGCCTCATCGGCCCGATCGGCCTTCTCGTTCGCCTCGGCGGCGTGCCGCTCGGCGTCCGTCGCCTCGCGGTCTGCCTCGATGGCGGTGTTGTTCGCCTCGTTCGCGACGACGTGGGCACTGGCCGCATCGTCGCCGGCCTGCTGGGAGTGGCCGGCGGCGGCGTCGGACGCGTTCTTGGCGCCCTTCTGGTCGCCGGCCGCGTCGGCGGCGGACGTCTGAGCGCGGGTCACGGCCTCGACGCCGCGGACCGAATCACTCGCGGCGCGTGCGGCGGCCTCGGCTGCCAGCTTGGCGTCGCCCGTCGCCTGCGCAGCGGCCTGCCGCGCGGACTCGGACGCCGCTGCCGCCTCGGTGGCCTTCGCCTCGGCGGCCGCTGACTGCTGTTCGGCGATCGTCTTGGACGACTGACCGACCAGAACGGCGAACGCGGCCGAGCTGTCCTTCACCCGGTACGGCGTTCCCGCCGCGATGGCTTCGCTGGAAGCCGCTGTGGCTTCCTTCGCACTGTCGCGCGCGGCGAGCGCCGCCTGTCCGGCGGCGTAGGCACGGCCGACCACGGTCGCGGCCGACTTGACCGCCGCGGTTGCGCTTGTCATCGCGGCTGCGGATTCCTGCTCGGCCTTCTCGGCCAGTTTCGTGGCATTCCCCGACGCCGTGGCGGCGTTCTCCGCGCGGAGCGCGGCGTCCTGCGACGCGTCCAAGGCGACGGCGGCAGCGGCGTACGCGGAAGACGCCGCGCCGAGGGACGTGCGGTACGCCGACCACGCGTTGCCGGCGTTGGCCTCGGCCCGCCCGGCGGCGCCCTCCGCCGTGGTCGCGGCGGTCCGGGCACCGACGGCGGCGGTGGTGGCCTGGTCCGCCGCGGTCTGCGCCGTGGCAGAGGCCTGGGCGGCCTGGCTCGCCGCCGTACGTGCAGCGGTCGCCGCGGCCCGGGTCTCGGCGGCCGCCGCTGTGCCTGCGGCGGCGGTGGCCGCGGCTTCGAGGGCGGCTGCGCGGGCCGCGGTGGCCTGCTTGGCCTGGGTCGCGGCGACCGACTTCTCGCGAGCGGTCTGCGCAGCCTTCGCCTTCTCGTTGGCGAGCTTGCGCTTCGCCTTCGCGTCGGCGGTCGCGGTCTCGGCAGCGGTGTCGGCGCTCTTGGCGGTGGTCTGCTCGGCAGCCGCCCGCGCTTCGGCCTTCTGCGCCTTGTCCCGCTCGGTGGCGGCCTTGGTGCGGGATGCGACGGCGTTGGCCTTCTCGGCCTGTGCCTTGGCGCGTTCGGAAGCAGCGGTGGCGGCAGCGGTCTTGGCCTTGTCGCGCTTCTGCTCCGCCGTCGTGCGGGCGTCCTTCGCCTTCTTCGCACTGGTGGCAGCAGCCTGGGCGTTGGCCTCGGCGCTGTCGGCGGCGGCCGTCGCCTGGGAGGCAGCCTCCTCGGCGGCCACGCGACGGAACTCGGTGCTGATGGCGTGGGAGTCGGTCTGCGCCTTGGCGAGCAGGGCGTCCGCGTCGGCGATCGTCGCGTTGGCTGCTGCGAGCGCGGTCTCGGTCGCCTTCGCGGCGGCCGCGGTGGCGGCAGACGAGGCGCGGGCTACCTGGACCGACTGCTGGGCATACATCAGGCCACGCCCGCGCGGCGCATGGGCGGCGTCGGCGACGGCCCATGCCTCCTGCTGCGCGGTCGCGGCCTTCTGGGCAGCGGTAGCTGCCTTGGCAGCCTGCGCCTTGGCCGAGACGACCAGGCCGGCGACCGTGGTGCGGGCGGCGTTCTGATCGGCCGTGGCCTTGTCGTAGAACGCCTGGTCGGGCTTCTCGAAGATGGTGTCGGGGTTGTTGGCGAGCTCGTCCTGCCAGTGCTTGCGCCAGGTCAGGATCTGCTCGACGATCCAGGCCTGCCTGATGGCCTCGATCATGTCGCTGGTCGCGGCCTGGGTCGCCGCTGCGGCGTCCGCCTCAGCCTGGATAATCGTGGCGCGCTGGGTGGACTGCCCCGCGTACTCCTGCTCCCACTCGACCATCGCGCTCATGACCGGGGCGTTGAGCACGCGGCGCGGGTCGATCGGGTTCTGGTAGTCGCAGGCCGCCCAGGCCTGCTTGAGGTCCTCGACCTCAACGTTGTACTCGGCCGTGTCCTTGACCGGAGCCTCGGACGCAAATCCACCGCGCCGCAGATAGGCGGCGATGTCGCTGGAAGTGGTGCCGCCCGAATACTCGTATCCGACGTCTTGCAGCATCCAGTGCGCCGCGAAGTCGTGCCAGTCGTCCTTGCCGTCGTTCTCGTCGGCGATCGCGCGGGCTCGCGCGATCGCCTCGTCACTGGCCTCGCTGTGGCCGTCCCACCCGAGTGGGGAGGCGAGCTGAACCTGTGCAAGCGCGGTGAAGTAGTTCACGTTCGCGCCGAAGTTGGGCGCGTGGTATTCGATGCCCTCGGCGTTCCACGCGGACTCGCGGTAAGGCTTGTTGGCCTCGTTGAGCTCGGTCCTGCGCCGGTCACTGGCCTCCCGGTAGGCGCTGCCGTCCTCCTCGTCGGCGATTCCTTCCATGCCCATGGGGCCGTAGCCGATCCAGCCGATGTCGCCGATGGCCTCGCGGAGCTGCTCGTCGGTGCCGGTCAGGGCCTCGATGGCCTTGGCCTTCATCCGGGGGCCGCCGACGTGCAGCGCCACACCGGCGAGGCAGCGGTCGCGCCGCGGATCCTCGCCGATGCTGTTGCGGCTGGTCCCGGTATCCTCCTCGGCGGCCGGGTCAGCCGTGGCAGGAACGGCCTGGATCACGCCCGCCAGTACGGCTGCGGCGGTCAGGAGCGCTGTTGCTGCGGTAGCTCTGGTCAGGGTGGAGCGAATGCGACGTCGGCGTCTGCCGACATCTCTGAGCATTGACATGTCTGCCCGGCAATCTCTAGATCGTCCGGCAGCACATTTCATGGGCATGACAGGCGCCGTCCGACGCCTGGGCGCACGCTCTCCCCGCGAAACGGCGGCTGTCGGCGTATCCGCTGCTCCCCATGAGCCGACGCTGCCGCTTACCTCGTGACCATGCCATGCGCGATCCTTCACGGGAAGATCAAATAATCTTCACCAATAGGGGCGCGCAGCTCAATAAGCGGATGAAACGCTCGACTTGTTGATCATCTTGTTACTTAGTGTAGGTAGCGTGCCTCTCACCGCAGTCAGAATTGAGCCTCATGTGTCCAAAATGCACGGACGGTGCTTCCGTGGAGTGACCACACGCGACGCAGGTCTCCGGGCCCTCCGGCCTCACTCAATCCGGCCCGCTCGGCCGCGACACGTCGCAAGGCCCCGGCGACGGCAGCGCGCCGATGTGCTGTCCGGCCGGTGAGTTCCGTACCGGGAACGCCGATGTGCTGCTGGCGGACCTCGCCGTCGAGGGAATGCCGGGAGCGTGCCCTTCTGGATGTCGCGGAGCCCGTACGAGGCGTGGTCCCACACCCGGCTGATCGTGGATGTGGTGGAGGGCCGCGGCAGCGGGTTCTCGCTGGAGACTCCGGAAGGGGGTGCGGTTCATCATCCGGTCCCGTCTGGTGAACGGCTGAGTAGCCGCACCGCGGGTTTCGCGCGCCCTATCCGCGCGGCGGAGGCTTCCTGTGCGAGCGGTTCTCCAGCATCGCCCGGCGGATGCGGGCCGCCGCGGCCCGGGCGTGCTCCGGCGTCGCGGTGTGGTCGGCGACCGAGGTGACGAAGCGGTGCAGCGGCTGCCGGCAGCGGGGGCACGGGGTGTCGGTGGTGACGCGGTGGCCGTCCTCGCACTGCGGGTCGGAGCACGAGCCGGGCATCAGCAACTGTTCGGCGATGTCCTGGGCGCTCCAGCGGCGGCGGCCGTCCTCGTCCTTCTCGTTGAGGGCGTGGGCCCAGCGCAGGTTCCAGCGGCGTTCGATGCGTTCCCGGAGGAGACCCGCGCTGCGGTTCGCCAGCTCCTGGTGGATCAGGTCGTGGATGGTGCTCGGGATCCGGCCGCCGAGCGCCTGGAGGAGCTGTTGCGGCAACGCCTGGAGGACGTAGCCGCGCGGGTTGCTCTTGGCGTTCTCCCGCCAGCGGTCGCAGGAACAGGTTCCGTCGGGCCGTTTCGGGGCGTGGCAGCGGCCGCACAGGCCGCGGCACTCGGCGCACAGCCCGCCGTCGAGCCCGTCGAGGTGGGGCGCGGGCGCCCGGCCGCAGGACTGGCAGCAGGCCGCGCACGGCCCGCAGAGCCGCTCGTTGCCCGCCTTCGTCGTCCAGATCCGCATCTGGCACCGGCAGCACAGGCCGGTGTTGCAGTACTCGTGGTGGGCGGCGCCCGAGTGCCGGCCGGGGGGCGGAAAAGACATCTGCCCATTGTGCGGTATGTCCCGGCGCGGCGTGGACGGGCCGTCGGCACCGGCCGGGCCACCGGCAGCGGGTTCCGCGCCGAGCCCGGGGCCGGGTGCGGGAGTGCGGCCGGGTCAGGGGTGGAGGCCGCTGACCAGGTCGGCGGTGGCCCCGACGCCGTCGTGGATGGTCGGCGCCATGCTCGTACCGGCCAGGAAGAATCCCAGCAGGACACAGACCAGTGCATGGGAGACCTTCAGTCCGCCGTTGCGCAGGAAGATCACTGCCAGGATCAGCATGAGCAGGACCACCGAGATCGAAACGGCCATGGCCAACCTCCTCCGCCGCGCCGGATTTGCGGCATTCGGCCGCCAGTGTGGCGCAGCAGAGGGGCTGTCCGGCGCACTGGCGTGTCGGCCGAACGGGTACTTCCGGGCCGGGAGGCGTTACGGGGTCGGGGCGCCGTTCCCGCGAGCGCGGAGGAATCGTTCGAGTCCGGCCAGGTCGTCGGTGTTGAGGTGGTCGACCCCGGCGGCGAGCAGTTCGGACCAGACGGCCTCGCGTGCGGGTCCGGGCAGGTCGGGTGTGGCCCAGAAGCGGATGCGGCGGCCTTCCCGGTGGGCGGTGGCGACGAGGGTGCGGAGCCGGTCGCGCTCGGCCCGGGGGAAGGGGCCGGCGCCGAGCCAGCCGAAGCTCTGGGTCCAGTTGGCGCTGACGAGCGGGGCGAACGAGGCGGGGGCCCCGGTGCCGAGGTCGTCGAGGCGGCCGTCGTAGAACGCGTACCGGGTGCGCTGCGCCTCCATGGGGACGCGGGCGGCGCGGTCGCCGGAGACCACCGGGGTGACCGCGCCAAAGTGCACGCGGCCGTGGGTGTAGCGGGTGAGGATGCGGTGGTGGCGGCGCAGTTGGCGGTCCAGTTCGCGGTAGGCGGCGACGCCGTCGGCCTTGATGTCGATGAGGAGCTGCAACGGGGCGCGGTGGTGCGGGTGGACGCTGCCGTGCCCCGCGCGGACGAGGGCGGCGAGCGGGTCCAGGTAGAGCGAGGCGAGGGTGCGGGTGGGGTCGAGCGTGGCGGGCTCATGGGCCACGAGCAGGTCGCCGCCGACGAGGAAGACGTCCGCCTCGACGCTGGTGAACCCGTGGGCGAGCGCGTCGTGCAGCGGCCGGGGGTGCAGGTAGTCGTTGTGCGCGTGGGCCTGGCGTAACGGGCGCGGACCGCGCGGGCGGGCGGGTGCGGCGACCGCCGTCGCGGTGGGGGCGGCGACGGCCGCGGCGGCGGTGGCGAGGGCGACCGTGAGCGCGCGGCGGCGGGTGGGCTGGGCCATGGGGACTCCCTGAGCGGCGGACGGGCGGGGTGGACGGTCGCGTCGAGTATGGAGCCGCACCCCCACCGCTGGGCAGGTACCTGCCAAGAGTTGGCCGACCCGTCGCCCGCCGGTCGGCCGGGCCGCATCGCTTGTTCGCCGGGTGCCACGGTCCGTGGGCCGCGGCGCGCGCCGTTCTTCGCGCGCCGTCCGCTGCTCGCCGTCCGCCGTCCGCCGTCCGCCGTTCTTCGCGCGCCGTTCGCTGCTCGCCGTCCGCCGTCCGCGTGGCGCGCTCGGGCGACAGCCGCCGGTCAGCCGACCGCCACGCGCTCGCTTCCGGCGGTCCGCTCGCCCCAGCGGACCGTACGGTCGCACCAGCGCTCCAGCAGCACCCGGTCGTGGCCGACCGCGAGCAGGGCCGCCCCGGACCCGGAGCGGTAGCGCTCGACCACGGCGACCAGGGCGGCCGTCGTGGAGGCGTCGAGCATCGCGGTCATCTCGTCGCAGATCAGCAGCCGGGGCTCCAGCACCAGGGCCCGTGCCAGGCAGGCCCGCTGGAGCTGGCCGTCGCTCACCGCGTGCGGGCGGCGCTCCAGCAGCTCATCGGAGAGACCGACCAGCGGGGCCAGTTCCGCCACCCGCTCCGGGACGTCCCGGCGGCGCCCGGTGGACCGCAGCGGCTGGGCGATCAGTTCGCGCAGGCTGAGCCGGGGGTCGGCGGAGAGCCGGGGCTGCTGGAAGACGACGCCGACGGCCGTGCGCTGCTCGCGCGGGGCCCGGTGCCGCCAGCCACGTACGACCGTGCCGTCGAGGGTCATGGTTCCCGCGTCCGGGCGGTGCAGGAGCGCGGCGACCTTGGCCAGGGTGGACTTGCCGCAGCCGCTGGGGCCCAGCAGCCCGATCGCCTCGCCCGCCGCGACGTGCAGGGAGACATCGCGGACGACGGGGTCGCGGCGGTCGTATCCGGCGGTGATCCCGGTCAGCTCAAGCATCGGCGGCCTCCTTGAGGGGGTGCGTCCGGCCGGGCAGTTCGTGGTGGCAGGCCAGGTCCGACACGAAGGCCGGGCGTTCACCGGCGCAGCGGGCGTCCGCGTGCGCGCAGCGGGCGGCGAAGGCGCAGCCGTCGGGCAGCGCCCCCAGCTCCGGCGGCATCCCGGGGATCGGGGCGAAGTCCCGCTCGGGCAGGGCGTCCAGCAGGCCCTTGGCGTACGGGTGGCGGGGGCCGGGTGCGCCGAAGAAGGGACCCGCGTCGGCGATCTCGACGATCCGGCCCGCGTACATCACGGCGACCCGGTCCGCGATCCGTTCCGCGGCGGCCAGGTCGTGGGTGATGATCAGCAGCGCCCGGCCCTCGTCGGTGTGGCGCCGCAGTTCGTCGACGGTCCGTTCGACGAGGTCCCGGTCGAGTCCGGTGGTCGGTTCGTCGGCGAGCAGCAGCGGGGCGTCGCCGACCAGGGCGAGGGCGGTCGCGGCGCGCTGGGCGAGGCCGCCGGAGAGCTCGTGCGGGTAGCGGTCGAGGTGGTCCTCGGGGAACGAGGCCCGGTCGGCTGCCGCCGCGGCGGCCTTCGGCAGCTCGCTCCCCCGCACCCCGGTCAGCTCGCGCAGGCTCTCCTCCAACTGGGCCCGGACGGTCCGCACGGGGGTGAGGTGGGCGGCGGGACTCTGCGGTACGAGGCCGATGCGCCGTCCCCGTACGGTGCGGGCGAGGGTGCGCTCGTCGGCGGTGAGCAGGTCCGTGTCCCCGCCGAGCACCGCGCTGCCGGTGGTAGTCGCGTTGGCGGGCAGCAGGCCGAGCAGGGCGGAGGCCAGGACGGACTTGCCGCAGCCGCTCTCGCCGACCAGGGCCAGGCACTCCCCCGGCGCGACGGAGAAGCGGGCGTCGGTGACGGCCGCGATGTCCCGGCCGCCACGCATCCGGAAGCGGACGGAGAGGTTCTCGACCGCGAGGACGGGGGGCTCGGCGGATTCGGGGGCGCGGGTCACAGCATCAGCTCCGATTTCCGGCGCGGGTTGATCCGGTCGCGCCAGGCTCCGGCGAGGCCGGCGAGCGCGAGGGTCGGGATGATCAGGAAGAGGCCGGGGAAGAGGGTGGGCCACCAGTCCCCCGCGAGCAGCGAACCGCGCGCGGACTGGACGAGGTTGCCGAGGCTCGCCTGATGGGCCGGGAGCCCCAGCCCGAGGAAGGACAGCGCCGACTCGTGCCACATCGCGTGCGGCACCATCAGGACCGCCGCCAGACCGGCCTGCGGGAGCACGCCGGGGAGCAGGTGCCGCACGATGACCCGGGTGCGGGAGGCGCCGCCCGAGACGGCCGCGTCGATGAAGGGGCGCGAGCGCAGCGACAGCACCTCCGAGCGCACGATCCGGGCGGTGGACAGCCAGTGCGTCAGGGCGACCGAGATGATCACCGGCCAGACGCCGGGCCGGAACATCGCGACGATGAAGATGCCGAGGAGCAGGTGCGGTACGGAGGACAGGGCGTCGACGACCCGCATGACGACCCGGTCCGTCCAGCCGCCGAACGCCCCGGCGAGGGCGCCGATCGCGGTGCCGATGACGGTGGCGGTGAGGGCCGCGACCAGGCCGACGAGCAGCGATACGCGCAGGCCGTAGACGCAGCGCAGCAGGAGGTCGCGGCCGACGTCGTCGGTGCCGAACGGGTGGGCCCAGGACGGCGCGTCGAGCTTGTTGGCCAGGTCGACGGCCTGCTGGTCCAGCTGGGCCAGCGGCGGGACGACGAGGACGGCGAGCAGGACGGCGACGACGATGGTGGCCGAGGTGACGATCCGGACGCGGCGGGTGGTGCGGCCGGGGAGGGCGAGCGCGGTCTCAGCCATCGAAGGCCACCCGGGGGTCGGCGAGTCCGTAGAGGACGTCGGAGAGCAGGTTGCCGAGCAGCACGGCGGCGGTGGCGAGCACCGTGAGCGCGGCGAGCAGCGAGAAGTCGACCGAGGTGGCGGCCTCCACCGTGGCGGCGGCGATGCCGGGCCAGCTGAACACCGTCTCCACGAGCAGCGCGCCGGTGATGAGTTCGGGGACGCGGGAGCCGATCAGGGTGAGCATCGGCAGCATCCCGGAGCGCAGGGCGTGGCCGAGGAGCACGGTCCGCTCGCTCAGCCCCCGGGCGCGCGCCCCGCGCACCGGGTCCTCGGCCAGCGCGTCGGTGACGCCCTGGCGCACGTACAGGAAGAACCACGGCAGCTGGGAGACGCCGAGGACGGCGGCGGGCAGCACCAGGTGGGAGGCGACCTGGCCGAAGGTGACGACCTCGCTGGCGGCGTCGGTGAGTCCGCCGGCCGGGAGGACGTCCAGCTTGAGGGCGAAGAACCAGATGGCGAGCAGCCCGAGCCAGAAGGCGGGGGCGGCCTCCAGGGTGTAGGCGGCGGAGCTGACGCACCGGTCGAGCCAGCCGCCGGGTCTGCGGGCGGCGAGGACGCCGAGGCCGGTGCCGAGCAGGATCGCGACGAGGAAGGCGGTGGCGGCGAGCAGGACGGACCAGCCCATGCGCTCGGCGATGACGTCGGCGACCGGCTGGCGCATCACGCTGGAGTCCCCGAGATCACCCCGGAGGGCGGAGGTCAGCCAGTCCCACCAGCGGGCGACGAGCGGCTGGTCGACGCCGAGGTTGGCCCTCAGCTGGTCGAGGTTCTCCTGCGAGGCGGTGAGGCCGGCGGTGCCCGCGTAGGCCTTGACCGGGTCGAACGGGGACGCGGCGGCGACGGCGAAGACGCCGAAGGTGACGACGCCGAGGACGGGGACGGCGAACAGCACTCGCCGTCCCGCCATCCGCGCCATCGGCCCCCAGGGGAGGCGTCGGCTCACTTCTTCGAGCCCCCGGCGCCCTCGGTGGACCACTTCTCCACGTTCCACCAGGGGCCGGAGGCCAGCCCGTGGTCGTGCGGCTCGACCTGGGTGGTGAGGGGGCCGAACCGGTCGTCGATGACGTAGAGGTGGTCGATGTGGGTGAGGAAGGTGTAGCCCGGGTTCTTCACCAGCTCGCGCTGGACGGTGTCGTACGCCTTCTTGCGCTCGGCCTTGTCACCGCTCCTGCGGCCCGCCTCGATCGCGGCGTCGACGGCCTTGTTGTCGTACCAGGCCATGTTGTTGAAGCCGTCGCCCGCGAGGGAGGACTTCAGCAGGGTGTACTGGTCGAAGTCGGGGTCGGCGGGCGAGCCGCCGCCCGCGAGCACGGCGTCGTGCTTCATCCGGGGCTCGATGACCTCCCAGGTGCCGGCCTCGGCGGTGATGGCGATGCCGGCCTTCTTGGCGTCGGAGGCGTAGGCGAGGGCGTGCTCCTGGCGGAGCTTGTCGCCGGTGAGATACCAGAGCGGGAAGGCGGCGCGGACGCCGTCCTTGACCCGGACGCCGTCCTTGCCGGGCTTCCATCCGGCCTCGTCCAGGATCTTCTTCGCGGCGGCGAGGTCGTGGGGGCGCTCGGTGCCCTGGGTGAACCACTCGCTGTCGGTGGGGACGGGCCCGTAGGCGGGCTTGCCCTCGCCGTTGAGGATGGCGTCGACCATGGTCTCGCGGTCGACGGCGATGTCGAGGGCGCGGCGCACGGCGGTGTCGCCGGCCACCTTGTTGTGGGTCGGGAGGGTCACCGTGCGGTAGTCGTAGGTGGTGGCGGCGACCGTCTTCTTGCTCTTGTCGTCCGCGAAGCCCTTGGCGAGGTTGGGCGGCAGGATCGCGCCGTCGAGGTCGCCGGAGCGCAGCCGGGTGGCGCGCACGTCGTCGTCCTTGATGATCGCCATGGTGAACTTCTTCACCTCGGGTTCGCCGCCCCAGTAGTGGGGGTTGGCGGTGAAGCTGATCTTCTCGCCCTTGGACCACTTGGTGAGGACGTAGGGTCCGGTGCCGATGGGGCGGGTGGTGAAGGCCCCGGTGTTGACGTCCTGCCCGCCCGCGATGTGCTGGGGGGCGATGGGCAGGACGGTGCGCTGGGCGAACGGCGCGTAGGGGTACTTCAGCGTGAAGACGACGGTGTCCTCGCCCTTCGCCGTGACGTCCTTGACGGCGTCCAGCTCGGTGCGGGAGGCGTTGTTGGTCTTCTCGTCGAGGATGGTGCGGTAGGTGAAGACGACGTCCTTGGCCCCGAACGGCTTCCCGTCGCTGAACTTCACGCCCCGGCGCAGCTTGTACGTGTACGTCAGACCGTCGGCGCTGACCTCGGGGAGTTCGGCGGCGAGCGCGGGACGGAGCTTCATGTCGGCGTCCAGGGCGAGCAGTCCGTCGAAGATCTTGGAGTTGCCGTCCTTGCCGTAGCCGAGCAGCGGGCTCAGGCTGTCGGGCTCGTAGGCGATGCCGACGACGGCCGAGGTGGACCCCGATCCGGTTCCGCTCTTGCCGCTGTCCGGGTTGGAGCAGGCGGCTGCGGTCAGGGACAGTGCGGTCGCCATCGTGGCGGCGACCGCCACCCGTATCGATCGGGCCGTCATAGTCTGCACATCCCTGTTCAAGATCGACTGTTATTGCGAACAGTATGCAATTAAACATCACGTAAAAGACCCCGGTACAGCCCGCCTCGACAGACGGGGGCTGTAACCGGGGTCGGCTCTACAGGGATGGCCTCGCAGGCCTCTTGCACTACAGGGATGGCCTCGCAGGCCTCTTGCGCCCTACGGCGAAGCCTCGGCCAGGTCGATGGTGAGGACGTCCTCGTCCCTCGCGGGGTGGTCGATCGTGATCGAGCCGGTCGCGCCGGCGTAGGCCCCCGTCCCTCCGGTGATCGCGAAGAGGTGGGACCACGGCTGCGCGTTGACCGGAGGCTCGGTCACGGCCGGCAGCGGCCGCTGGAAGCCTGTGGCGGCCGTGATCAGACCGTCGTCGAGGCTCAGGACCAGTGTCGCCAGGACGAACGAGCCGTCCAGACCCACGGCGACAGGCAGGCAGTGCGCGTTCTCCGTGCCCACACTGTCGCCCTGTGCGTCCGACAGGTCGTACCGGACGAAGTACGGGACGCCGGCCGTGAGGACCTCCGGGATGTTCGCGCCCGTGCGCCTGCCGGTGAGGACGATCCGGCGGGCCGCCCTGCGTGCCGCGTGGGCGGCCCCGCCCGCCCCGACGACCAGTCCCCCGGCGATGGCCGCCGCCGAGGTCAACTGCAGAACGCTTCTGCGATCCATGTCCGTCATCGCCCGCCTCACACCCTTGTCCGTCGTGTCTCCGGGCGCACGCGCGCCCCACGGACAAACGCCCACCGGGGTGGAACGGGTCGCCCCGCACGCACAGACCACCGGAATGGACGAGCGGACCGACGCGTTCGCAGGCCTCGGGGCGCTACGGAGCCGGCAGCTCCGCCAGCTCCGCGACCGCCCGGCGATGGCTGCCCGCCGTGCCGTAGGCGATCGAGTCGGCCTTGGCGCGCTTCAGGTAGAGGTGCGCGGGGTGTTCCCAGGTCATGCCGATCCCGCCGTGGAGTTGTACGCACTCCTCGGCGGCGTGGACCGCGACGCCGGAGCAGTACGCCTGGGCCACCGCGACCGCGAGCGGGGCGTCGGGGCTGCTGGTGGCGAGGGCGTCGGCGGCGTTGCGGGCGGCGGCGCGGGCCGAGACGACCTCCAGCCAGAGCTGCGCCATCCGGTGCTTGAGCGACTGGAACGAGCCCACGGGCCGGTTGAACTGGTGGCGTTCCCGGGTGTGCCGGACCGTCTCGGTCAGACACCACTCCGCGAGGCCGAGCTGTTCGGAGGCGAGCAGTCCGGCCCCGGCGAGCAGTCCGCGCCGTACGGCGGTGGCGCTCGCGTCCGCGTTCGCCAGCAGGGTCCCGGCGGCCCCGGTCAGGGTGACGGCGGCCAGCGGCCGGGTCAGGTCGAGCGGGACGAGCGGCTGTACGGCGACGCCGGGGCCGGCCGTCTCGACGGCGTACAGGCCCTCGGCGGTCGGCACCAGCAGCACATCGGCCACCGCCGCGTCGGCGACGCCGCGTACCGTCCCCTCCAGTGAGGCGAGCTCCGCGTCCGCCCCGACGGGCGGGGTCGCGAAGGGCACGGCGAGCACGGCCGTACGGGCGCCGGAGGCCAGCTCGCCCAGGAGCGCGGCGCCCGGACCGTTCTCGGCGCCCAGTGCGAGCAGCGTCTCGGTGGCCACGACGGAGCTGGTCAGATACGGGGCGGGGGCCACGGACCGGCCGAGCTCCTCCAGGACCACGGCGGCCTCGCGGTGGGACGCGCCCTGGCCGCCGAGCTCCTCCGGCACGAGGAGTCCGGCCGCGCCGATGCCGGTGGCAAGCGAGGACCACAGCCGCTGGTCGTACGGCGTGTCGGACTCGGTCGCCGCGATCACCGTCGGCGCGTCGGCGCGGTCGGCGAGGAGGGCGCGCACGGCGGAGCGCAGGTCCTCCTCGTCCCTGGAGTAGAGCAGGTCGGGGGTGGCGGGGGGCTGGGCGGGCGCGGTCATCGGCTCAGGTCCTTCCAGGCGACGTCCTTGTCGTTGCGGGGTTCGGAGGGCAGGCCGAGGACGCGCTCGGCCACGATGTTCAGCAGGACCTCGCTGGTGCCGCCCTCGATGGAGTTGCCCTTGGAGCGCAGATAGCGGTAGCCGGCGTCCCGTCCGGTGAAGTCGACGAGCTCCGGGCGGCTCATGGTCCAGTCGCCGTACAACAGGCCTTCGTCGCCGAGCAGTTCGACTTCCAGGCCGCTGATCTCCTGGTTGAGCCGGGCGAAGGCGAGCTTCATGCCCGAGCCCTCCGGGCCCGGTTGCCCGGCGACGAGCTGCTGTCGGAGCCGCTCGCCGGTGAGCCGGGCGACCTCTGCCTCCACCCAGAGGGTCAGCAGCCGCTGGTGGGTGTCGGGGGTGCGCAGTCCGGGGCGCTCGCGCCAGGTCCTGGCGACCGGGCCGATCATGCCGCCCTCGCGGGGGATGCGGGAGCCGCCGATGGAGACGCGCTCGTTCATCAGGGTGGTCTGGGCGACCTTCCAGCCCTCGCCGACGGGGCCGAGACGGTGGCTGTCGGGAATGCGTACGCCGGTGAGGAAGACCTCGTTGAACTCGGCCTCGCCGGTGATCTGGCGCAGCGGCCGGACCTCGACGCCGGGGTCGGTCATGTCGCAGATGAAGTAGCTGATGCCGCGGTGCTTGGGCAGGTCCGGGTCGGTGCGGGCGATGAGGATCGCCCAGCGGGCCAGGTGGGCGCTGGACGTCCAGACCTTCTGGCCGTCGACGATCCAGTCGCCGCCCTCGTCCCTGACGGCACGGGTGGCCAGGGCCGCGAGGTCGGATCCGGCGCCGGGTTCGCTGAACAGCTGGCACCAGACCTCCTCCCCCACCCACAGCGGGCGCAGGAAGCGGCGCTTCTGCTCGTCGGTGCCGAAGCCGAGGATGGTCGGCGCGGCCATGCCGAGGCCGATGCCGATGCGGCGCGGATCGTTGTCGGGCGCGTCGGCGGCGGCGAGTTCGGCGTCGACGGCCTGCTGGAGGGAGCGGGGCGCGTCGAGTCCGCCGAGGCCGGCCGGGTAGTGGACCCAGGCCAGGCCGGCGTCGAAGCGGGCCCTGAGGAAGTCGGTGCGGTCGGTGGTGGCGGGCGGGTGCGCGGCGAGCAGCTCGCGGGTGCGGCGGCGGACCTCGGCGGCGTCGACAGCGCGGCTCATCGGGCGCCTCCGGGCAGGACGACGATGCGGCCGGTGCTGGTGCCGTCGGCGACGCGCTGTACGGCGTCGGCCGCCCCGGCCATCGCGACGCGCTCGCTGACGAGGGGTTTGACGACGCCCTGCTCGGCGAGCTTGGTCAGTTCGTCGTGGCAGGCGCGGACGGCGGCCGGGTCCTTGGTGTTGTACAGGCCCCAGTGCAGTCCGACGACGGAGTAGTTCTTCACCAGGGCGTGGTTGAGGCCCGGGGTGGGGATGACGCCGCTGGCGAAGCCGACGACGAGGATGCGCCCCTCGAAGGCTACGCACTTGGCGGACTTGGCGTACGCGTCGCCGCCGACCGGGTCGTAGACGACGTCCGCGCCGCGCCCGCCGGTGGCTTCCTTAACGGCGGCGACGATGTCCTCGCCGCGCCGGTCGATGACCAGGTCACAGCCGAGCTCACGGGCGACGGCCGCCTTCTCCGGGCCGCCGACGACGCCGATGACCTTCGCGCCGGCCGCCCTGCCGAGCTGGACGGCGGCGCTGCCGACACCGCCGGCCGCCGCGTGGACGAGGAGGGTCTCACCGGGCTGGAGGCGGGCGCGGCGGTGCAGGCCGAACCAGCCGGTCTGGTAGCCGATGTGCAGGGCGGCCGCCTCGGCGTCGTCCAGCGCGTCGGGGGCGGGCAGCAGGGCCGCCTCGTTTGCGACCACGTAGTCGGCGAAGCCGCCGTGGGGCAGGGCGGGGGTGGCGAGGACCCGCCGCCCGTCCTCGGTGGTGCCGCACACCTCGACGCCCGGGGTGAACGGCAGCGGCGGCCGCACCTGGTACTGGCCCCGGCAGAGCAGGGCGTCGGGGAAGTTGACGTTCGCGGCACGGACCTCGACGAGCACCTGCCCGTCGCCGGGCGTGGGCCGGTCCGTCTCCTCCAGCCGCATCACCTCGCCCGGCTCGCCGTTCCGGTGCACTCGCCATGCCTGCATGAGGGGCCTCCACAACACTGTCGGCATCAACCGCTGGAGCGGTCGGCATTACCACTGCTGCGCCGCATACTAAGCGGTCGCTTGCCCATCTGGGAACACCTCGGGCCGGCCCCGGGCTTCGGGCCCGCCCCGGGCTTCAGAAGGGCCCGGGCTTCAGAAGGGCCCGGGCTTCAGGCCGGCCCCGCGCTTCAGGCGCGCTTCGGCTTCGCCCGCACGTGCATGCGCTCGCCCTGCGGACCGAAGAGGCTGAGGAACTCCACGGTCTCGTCCTCGGCCGGGCCGAACCAGTGCGGCAGCCGGGTGTCGAACTCGGCGGCCTCGCCCGGCTCCAGCACCAGATCGTGTTCGGCCAGCAGCAGTCGCAGCTTCCCGGAGAGCACGAACAGCCACTCGTACCCTTCGTGCGTGCGCTGTTCCGGCGGGCCGCCGCTGCCGGGCTCCTGGATCAGCTTGTACGCCTGGAGGCCGCCCGGCCGGGCGGTCAACGGCAGCATGGTCCGGCCGTGCTGCACGATCGGCTTGGCCCGCACGCGCGGATCGCCGACGGGTGCGGCGCCCACCAGGTCGTCGAGCGGCACCTCGTGGGCACGGGCGATCGGCAGCATCAGTTCGAGGCTGGGGCGACGGCCGCCGGACTCCAGCCGGGAGAGCGTGGAGACGGATATGCCGGTGGCTGCCGAGAGCGCGGCGAGGGTGACCCCGCGGTCCTTGCGCAGCCGACGCAGGCGGGGGCCGACGCCGGAGAGGACGGATTCCAGTTCCGGGTCGTCCCGGTCGTGTTCCTTCATGCGGCCATTGCAGGATCGGCAAGCCGGTTTGTCAATACGGTCAGAGGTCGAAGACCTCGAAGGTGACCGCGGGGCGGCCTCCGAACCGCTCGGCGCTGCGCGGTGGGGCATGCGGGCTTCCGACCGGCCGGTGGAGATCGCAATCCACCCGAGCCCGGAAGGCCCTCACCCGTACGAGACGCCTCGGCCGAGACCTCCCTCGCCCCTCCACAACCTGCCGGGGCCGGTACACCTGGGCGCGCTGCCGGTCGACGGGCACGCGTTCGAGTCGCTGCGACGTCATACCGGCAGGCCGGCCACGTGCCGTGGGCACGGCGGGCTTCCCGGCTCCGGCGCCGGGCGTGCGAGGCTGGAGTCCGGTGACGGTCACCGCGAACACGGCCGCCCGGCCCGTCCGGGCGGGGTGCGGGGGCGCCCCCGCACCCCGCCGCTCCGGCGAACGAAAGGAACCCGCTCGTGCCCAGCCCCGCATCCCTCTCCCCCACCCAGGCCGCAGCCCGTCTGGAGGAGTTCACCGTCGTCGACGTGCGGGCTCCGGGCGAGTACGCCGCCGGACACGTTCCCGGCGCCCTGAACATCCCGCTCGACAAGCTGCCGGACGCGCTGCCGGCGCTCAAGTCCGCCTCCGCGCGCGGTTCGCTGCTGGTGGTGTGCGCTTCCGGGGTCCGGTCCACGCGGGCCTGCGAGATCCTCGCCGGAGCGGACATCGAGGCCGTGACGCTGACCGGCGGCACGTCGGCCTGGGAGGGCGACGGCCGCGGCCTGGACCGTCCCGACGGCGCGCGCACCACCTGGCCCATGGAGCGTCAGGTACGGCTCGCGGCGGGTTCGCTGGTGGTGGCTGGGCTGGTGGCGGGCATCCGCTTCCCGGCGGCGCGCTGGCTGTCCGCGGGCGTCGGCACGGGCCTGGTGTACTCGGCGCTCAGCAACACGTGCGGGATGGCCGCGGTCCTCTCGAAGCTGCCGCACAACCGGGCCCCGCGTGCCGCCCGCGACCTGGACGCCACGCTGGCGGAGCTCCAGCGCTGATCCGACGGGGCAGGCCGGTCCGCGACCGCCCGGCCCGGGGCCGGGCGGTCGGGGCCCGGCCGGTCAGGCCTCGTCTCGGACGAGCGCCAGCAGCCGGTCCAGGACGCGGGGGCCGCCCGCGCGCACGCCGTCGTGCTCGTACTCGTCCGTCACCCAGGTCCGCAGCCCCCGGATCGCCGCCGCCGTGCGCAGCGCGTCCGCGGTGTCGACGTACATGTCGTCGTGGTAGACGGCCGCGGCGACCGGGACCTCGTTGGCGGCGAGCCGCTCGCGGTCGTACAGCACGGGCCAGTCGGTGCGCTGCGCGAGGAGCTCGGCGGTCTCGCGCAGCGGGCGCAGGGCCGGGTCGACGTCGAAGTGCCAGGGGTGGATGGTCTCGCCGGTGAAGAGGACCGGGCCGTCGCCCGCCAGCGCCGTCGCCGCGTCGAACTGCGGGAACTCGGCCCGGACACGCTCGGCGGCCCAGGCGGTGGGGCGCTCGCCCTGCCCGTAGATGGCTTCGTGGAGCAGGGCGTACAGCGGGTGCCCGGCAAAGGACGCGGCCGTGCGCATGGCCTCCTGGAAGGCGTCGGAGAGCTCGGTGGCGCCCGGGGTGCGGACGAACGCGTTCTCCAGCAGGTAGTGGAGCTGGTGGCTGCCGCTGCCCGAGCCGAGCATGATGCCGAGCGACTGGAAGCCCTCGGGCGTCAGCCGGTGTCCGGCGCTCTCGGGCCGGCGCTCGGCGAGGTACGCGATGATCGCGCGGGCGCGCTCGACGTCCTGGGGGTAGCGGGTGTAGTGGGCGGCGACCTTGCGTTCGATACGGGGGTACGCGGCCCGGTAGACGTCGTCCGCGTGGGCGTCCAGCGAGGGCAGTCCGCCGGTGATCAGGACCGCCGCGAGGCCCTCGGGGGCCGAGGAGAGATAGCGGACGGCGCAGAAGCCGCCGAAGGACTGGCCGAGGACCGTCCAGGGCGCTCCGCCGGTGAGCTGCGGCCGGATCAGCTCGCAGTCGCGGACGATGGAGTCGGAGCGGAAGTGGGCGAGGTAGTCGGCCTGTTCGCGCGGGCCGCCGCGGAGCGGGAGGGTCTGCCGGTTGGCCGGGGTGGACAGTCCGGTGCCGCGCTGGTCGAGGAGGAGGACCCGGAACTCGCGCAGGGCGCGGCCGAGCCAGGCCTCCGTGCCGACGAACCGGCGCGCGCCGAAGCCGGGGCCGCCCTCCAGGTAGACCAGCCAGGGCAGCTCCTCGCCTGCCCGGGAGGTGGCGACCGCTTCCCGGCCGTAGACCTCGATCTGCTCGCCGCCGGGGTCGCTGTGGTCCAGGGGCACGGTGAAACGCCGGTCGGTGAGGACGACGCCGGGCTGCCGGTAGCTGATCACGGGAACTCCTGAATCCGGGTGCGGACTGATCCGGGCGAAAGGGCCAGTTCAGCACATGGCCGCACCGGCCCGGCGGAGGGGTCGTCGGGGGATGCCCGCCCCGGCCCGGCGGACGGGTCGTCGGGGGATGCCCGCCCCGGACGGTCCCGGCCCGTGTGCGCGGCGGCCGGAGGACTCCTAGCGTTCAGACATGATCCGGTTCGAGCAGGTCGGCAAGGTCTATCCGGACGGGACGACGGCGGTCGACGGGCTGTCCTTCGAGGTGGCGGAGGGCGAGCTGGTGACCCTGGTGGGACCGTCCGGCTGCGGCAAGACGACCACGATGATGATGGTGAACCGGCTGATCGAGCCGACCTCGGGCCGGATCCTGGTGGACGGCGAGGACATCGCCGGGATCGACCCGGTGAAGCTGCGCCGGCGGATCGGCTATGTGATCCAGCAGGTGGGCCTCTTCCCGCACCGGACCGTCCTGGACAACACCGCGACCGTGCCGGCGCTGGTCGGCTGGAAGCGCGCACGGGCCCGGGAGCGGGCGGCGGAGCTGCTGGACCTGGTGGGCCTGGACCCGAGGACGTACGGCCCGCGCTATCCGGCGCAGCTCTCCGGCGGGCAGCGCCAGCGGGTGGGCGTGGCGCGGGCGCTCGCGGCGGATCCGCCGGTGCTGCTGATGGACGAGCCGTTCGGCGCGGTCGACCCGGTGGTGCGGGAGCGGCTTCAGAACGAGTTCCTGGCGCTCCAGCAGCGGGTGCGCAAGACGGTGCTCCTGGTGACGCACGACATCGAGGAGGCGGTGCGGATGGGCGACCGGATCGCCGTGTACGGGGAGGGGTGCATCGAGCAGTTCGACACCCCGGCCGCCGTGCTCGGCACCCCGGCGACCCCGTACGTGGCCCGGTTCGTGGGTTCCGACCGGGGGCTGAAGCGGCTGTCGGTCACCGCGATCGAGCCGGAGGACCTGGAGGAGCCGCCGGTGGCCCGGCTGGAGGAGCACGCCGGGGCCGCGGCGGCCCGGCTGGCGGCTGCGGGGGCCCGCTGGGCGGTGGTCCTCAACGGCGCGGGCGAGCTGCACGGCTGGGTGTCGGCGGACGCGCTGCGGTCGGCCGGGGAGGAGGGGACGGTGGGCGGCCTGGCCCGCCGGATGGACGCGTGGGTGCCGGTCGGGGCCCCGCTGAAGCAGGCGTTCAGCGAGATGCTCCAGCACGACGCGGGGTGGGTGGCGGTGCTGGACGGGGCCCGGTTCCTCGGGGTGCTGACCCCCGCGAAGCTGCACGAGGCGCTGCGCCGGTCGGTGGACGCCGACGCGCAGGGGGTGGGCCGTGAGGAGGTGGAGTTCGATTCCGTGGCGGACGCGTAGAGGTGCCTCCGCGTCCCAGCCCTACGGGGCACCCCGCCACATCTTGCCCGCGTTTGCGCATAGCCCGCGTGTGCAATTATTGTTGGCGCCAGTAAACGTCGCACGCCGGAAATTCCGGCGGGCGACGCGCACGAGGCACACCGCTGCACCGCTCTACCGGAAGGCCGTCACATGTCCACCGTTCCCACCGTCACGCTCAACAACGGCGTGACCATTCCCCAGCTCGGCTTCGGCGTCTTCCAGGTGCCCGACGACGAGACCACCGCGGCCGTCTCCGCCGCGCTGGAGGCCGGCTACCGGTCCATCGACACCGCGGCGATCTACGGCAACGAGGTCGGCGTGGGCCGGGCGCTGGCCGCCTCCGGGATCCCCCGCGAGGAGCTGTTCGTCACCACGAAGCTGTGGAACGCGGATCAGGGCTACGACGCGACGCTCGCAGCCTTCGACGCGAGCCTGGCCAAGCTCGGCCTCGACCACGTCGACCTCTACCTGATCCACTGGCCGACGCCCGCGCACGACCTGTACCCGGAGTCCTGGCGCGCCCTGGAGAAGCTGGCCGCCGACGGCCGGATCCGCGCGGCCGGGGTCTCCAACTTCCACCCCGCCCACCTGCGCCGACTGCTGGACACGGGCACGCTCGTCCCCGCGGTCAACCAGATCGAGCTGCACCCGGGCCTCCAGCAGGCCGAGCTGCGCGCCTTCCACGCCGAGCACGGCATCGCCACCGAGGCCTGGAGCCCGCTGGCCCAGGGCGCCCTGCTCAAGGAGGAGACGCTGGTCACCATCGCCGAGCGGCACGGCAAGTCGCCGGCCCAGGTGGTGCTGCGCTGGCACCTCCAGCTCGGCAACGTGGTGATCCCCAAGTCGGTCACGCCCGAACGGATCCGGCAGAACATCGACGTCTTCGACTTCGAGCTGTCGGCCGAGGACATGGACGCCATCGCGGCCCTGGACCGCGGCATGCGCACCGGCCCCGACCCCGACACCCTCAACTGACCCGGTTCACCGGTCAGCGTCCGCGGCGGTAGCTGCTGCCGTCCCGGGGCCGGACCAGCAGCCCCGCCACGACGAGGTAGCGGCGCAGCGCGGAGCAGTCCTCGTGGACGGTGAGGAGGGCCTCGTTCACCTCGCGCTCGGTGTACGAGCGCTCCCGCTCGAACAGCGTGTCGGCGAGGTGCACGAGCAACTGCTCCCGCCGGGCCTCCCTGCGCGGGATCGCGACCAGGCGGCCGTGCGAGAAGAGTGCTTCGACCCGGTGGGTGCGAGGGGTCCGCGACGGCGGCGTGAGGGGCTCTTGTTCAGCGGGCATGGCCGGAAGCGTCGCAGCCGTCCGGAGGACGGGCAACGCCTTTTCGGCGTTGCCCGTCCTCGCGTTGACAGACCCGTACCGGCCGGGTTGTGATGTGTCCGTGCAGCGTGACGTCGGCCAAAGAGATCTGGGCCGGCCGACGGTCAAGCCAGCACCCTCTTCCCAGGGATGACGCCGTGAGTCCACTCATCGCCCCCTGCCTCTGAGCACCGCAGCCTCCGAACGCTTCGCCGCGGGCACGCGCTCCGCGACGCCGGGCCTTCGCCGCCCGCTTTCCTTCCGGGAGACCCAGAACCTCCATGCCCCATGCCTTCCAGCAGTCCGTCATCACCGAGTTCCGCGCCAACGCGGGGAAGGTCGGCGGCCCCTTCGAGGGCGCCGATCTCCTGCTGCTCACCACCATCGGAGCCCGCTCCGGGAAGCCGCACACCACACCCCTCGGATACGTACGCGACGGCCGCCGGCTCCTCGTCGTCGGCTCCAACCTCGGCGCACCGCACCACCCCGACTGGTACCGCAACCTCCTCGCCCGTCCCACCGTGACGGTCGAGCTGGGCGACGACGAGTTCGAGTCCCTCGCCGTACCGGCCGAAGGGGCGCGGCGCGACGAACTCTTCGCCCGGATCGTCGCCGAAGCGCCCGGGTACGCCGACTACCAGGACACGACGGACCGCGTGCTGCCGGTCGTGGTCCTGGAGCGGCCCGACCCCGACGCGACGGCCCCCGCGATCGCCTCGCTCGCCGACAAGCTGGTGGAGGTGCACACCTGGCTGCGCGCCCAACTCCTCCACGTACACGCGGAGACGGAGGCGCACTTCGCCGCGCGGGCCGCACACCCGGGCGGGGTCGAGGCGCCCGCACCCGGCCTCGGGCTCCAGATCCGCCAGCGCTGCCTCGCGTTCTGCCAGGCCCTGGAGTTCCACCACACGGCCGAGGACGGCCACATGCTCCCGACGATGGAGGGCTACCACCCGCACCTGGTGGACGTCTTCGACCGGCTGCGGGAGGAGCACCGGAGCATCGGGGCCGTCCAGTCGGCGCTCGCGGCCCTGCTGGCCGACGTCGCCGTCGCGGAGCCGGACCGCTTCCGCGCCGAACTGGCCCGGATGACCGAGGAGCTGACCGCCCACCTCGACTACGAGGAGGAACACCTCCTGCCCCTGCTGGCCGGTGTGCCCTGGCCCCCGGCCCCGCCCGCCTCCTGAGCAGCCGGCCGTGCCTCAGCCCTCCGGGAGGAGCTTCTTCCCTTCCAGGTAGGTGCGTGCGACGTCCTCGGGCAGTCTGCGCCAGCTGTCGACCTGCTCGTTCATCGACGCCAGGTCGGCGGTGGTCAGGACGGTGTTGAGCCGGTCGAGGGCGTCGCGCACCCCGGTGCTCCCGGCGCGTGCGCGGTTGACGACGGGGACGACGTAGTCGGCGTTCTGGAGCTTCTTGTCGTCCTCCAGCAGGACGAGACCGAACTGGTCCAGGGTGGCGTCGGTCGTGGTGGTCAGGACCATCTGGTCCTGACCGCTCTGCACCGCCTGCTTGGCCTGGGTGGTGCCGACTCCCTTCGGGTCGACGGCGACGACGTCGATGCCGTACGTCCCGCACAGGCCGGGGGCGCAGTAGGGCCGCTGGACGCATTCGTCGCCCGCCGCCAGCCGTACGGGCAGTTTCGCGGCGCCGACGTCGCTGAGGGTCCTCAGTCCGTGTTCCTTCGCGTACGCGGCGGTGACGGCGAAGGCGTTCTGGTCGACGGCCCGGCCGGGGTCGAGCACGGTGAGTCCGCGCGGGGCGGCGAGCGAGCGCAGCTCCTTCATGGTGGTGGCGAGGTCGGGCGATCCGACCGGGGGCGCGTCGGCCCCGTTGGCCTTGGCGTTCAGCCAGTCGGCGAAGGTCGCGGCGTACTCCGCCACCACGTCGATCTGGCCGTTCTCCAGAGCCGGTTCGTAGATCTCGCGATTGGTCACGGAGATGGTGTCGGCGGAGTACCCGGCGTGCTCCAGGAGCAACGCGTACAGCTGGGCCAGCAGGTCGCTCTCGGTGAAGCCGGCCGATCCGACGGTGAGGTGCCTGCTGTCGCCGGGCGGTGCGGTGACCTCGCCCTGGTTCTCCAGTGCCGGGCCGGCGGCGCAGGCCGTGGCGGCGAGGAGGGCCAGCGCGGCCAGGGCCCGGCGGGCGCGGCTCATGCGGCCTCCCGGCCGCGCCGGGGGGCGAGACGCTGCCCCGCCTCGAAGAGGCTCTCGACGAGGAGGGCGAAGGCGGCCACCAGGATCGCCCCCGCCACCACCTGCGGGGTGGAGGCGAGGTTGAAGCCCGCGGTGATGATCCGCCCCAGTCCCCCGCCGCCGGCCAGCGCCGCGATGGTGGCGGTGGCCACCAGCTGGACGGCGGCGATCCGCACGCCGGTGAGGATCAGCGGGAGGGCGAGCGGCAGTTCTACACCCAGGAGCAGCTGGCGGCCGGTCATGCCCATGCCCCGGGCGGCCCGGACGACGTCCCGGTCGACCTCGCGCATCCCGACGTAGGCGTTGGTGAGGAGCGGCGGCACGGCGAAGAGCACGAGCGCGATGACCGTCGACCACTGCCCGCGCGTTCCGATGGGGGTGAGCAGCAGGAGGACCAGTACGGCGAAGGTGGGCACGGCCCGGCCGACGTTGGAGAGGTTGACGGCGAGCGCGCCGCCCTTGCCGAGGTGGCCCAGGACGAGGGCGACGGGGAGGGCGATCAGGCAGCTGATGAGCAGACAGACGACGGTGAGGTAGAGGTGTTCGCCGAGCCGGTTCCAGACGCCGTCGGGGCCGGACCAGTGGGCGGCGGTGGTGAGCCACGACCAGGTGTCGGAGAGGGTGTTCACCTCCGCGCCCCCCTGCTGGGTGTGTTCACGCCCGCCTCCGGGTCCAGGGGGTCAGCAGCCGTCCCGCTCCCAGGAGCAGCAGGTCGGCGGCGACGGCGATGACGACGCACAGGACGGAGGCGGTGAGCACCTGGGCCTTGAAGTAGGTGTTCATGCCGGAGTAGATGAGGTTGCCGAGTCCCCCGTGGCCGACGATCGCCCCGATGGTGACCAGGGAGACCGCGGAGACGGTGGCGATGCGCAGCCC
The DNA here is from genome assembly GCF_044329855.1 of Streptomyces sp. NPDC017520. Lineage (NCBI taxonomy): Bacteria > Bacillati > Actinomycetota > Actinomycetes > Kitasatosporales > Streptomycetaceae > Streptomyces > Streptomyces sp. NPDC017520. Next base: position 301,141 of record NZ_JBIRKB010000005.1, on the reverse strand, counting down.
GGCCATCGCGGCGGGCAGGGCGAGCGGGAGCTCCACGGCGATGAGCAGCCGCAGCGGCCCGTAGCCCATGCCGCGTGCGGCCTGCCGGGTCTCCTCGGGGACGGCCCGGAGCCCGGCCAGGATGTTGCGGACGAGCAGCGTCAGGGAGTAGAGGACGAGCCCCGCGATCACCAGCGCGGCGGAGAGTCCGTACAGCGGCAGCAGCAGGGAGAACATCGCGAGCGACGGGATCGTGTACAGAATCGTCGTCAGCCCCAGCACCGGGTCGGCCGCCCAGCGCCACCGGCGGGCGGCCACCGCCAGGGGGACGGCGAGCAGGAGCGCGATGGCCACCGAGGCGGCCGTCAGCTGGAGGTGTTGCAGCACCGCGTCCAGGAGGATCTCGCGGCGGCTGGAGAGGTAGGCCCCGCAGATCCACTCGTTACGGGCGAGGCAGTCGTCCGGGGGCGCCGTCACCCGTCCATTCGAGCGCGGCAGCGGTTCGATCGCGCGTCGGGGGCCGCCGTTCGAGGGTTTTGAGCGAGTGCTCAAACCCCTCTGGTAGCGTCCTGGCGAGCGGAGAGGGTTGAGCACTCGCTCAAAACCCTCGTGACCGACCCCGGGGGGCACGCATGGGCCTGTACATAGAGGCGTTGATCCGCACGGATCCGGAGCGCCTGTGGCAGCGGACGCAGGAGCCCGCCCAGCATCAGCGGTGGGATCTGCGCTTCACCGAGATCAGCCACCTGCCCTCTCCGCCGGGTTCCGCCCAGCGGTTCCGGTACGCGACCCGGGTGCTGCCCTTCCTGACCGTCGCGGGGACCGGGACGAGCGCGGGCGAGCGGCGGCGGGCGGACGGCGAGCGGGTCTCGGCCCTGCGCTTCGCCTCCTCGGAGTGGTTGTCGCCGCTGGCCGAGGGCAGCGGGTACTGGCGTTACGTTCCCACCGCCGACGGCATCCGCTTTCTGACCGGCTACGACTACCGGACCCGCTGGGGCCGCTTCGGCGCGGTCGCGGACCGGTTGGCGTTCCGGCCGCTGATGGGCTGGGCGACCGCCTGGTCCTTCGACCGGCTGCGGCTGTGGTGCGAGCGCGACGTCAGCCCGGCCCGGTCGCTGGCGTACGCCCTGGCGGAGGTCCTGGTACGGACCCTCGCCGTGGCGGCCGCCCTCCCCTTCGGCCCGGCGGCCGTACTGCCCGCCGCCCTGGCCGCGTTGTTGGTACCCCCGTCCCCGCTCACGCCCGCCGCCCGGCGCTGCCTGCGCAGACCGCCCGGCCGGCCGACCGCCGCCCCGTCCCTCCTCGCCCGGCTGGAGCGCCCGTGACCTCGATCTTCGCCCGTGCGATGGGAGACGACTTCGAGCGGCTCCACCCCCAGCTGCGACGGCGCTTCTCGGTCGGTCTGGAGAGCGGGGAGGCGTGCGTCGGGCGCGGTTCCATGGACCGGATCTGGCACGGCCGGACCTTCGTGAAGCCGTTCCTCGCGCTCGGCGCCACCCGCAATATCCTGGTGCCGAGGACCGGCCGCGACGTCCCGTTCACCATCGAGAACGTGCCGTACACCGACGCCCACGGCCGGGAGACCGTGACCTTCGTCCGGACGTTCGCCCTGCCGGGCGGTCCGCGCCGCTTCGACGCCACGATGGTGCACAGCCCCGAGCGGTCCTGCGTGCTGGACTACCTCGGTACGCACCAGCACCTCGCCACCGACCTGCGGCTCACCGCGGAGCCCGACGGTTCCCTGCTCATCCGCTCCGGGGAGCACCGCTTCCGCGAGGGGCCCGTCGACGTGCGGGTCCCCCGGCTGATCGGGGGTGACGCCGAGGTCCGCGAGTCCTTCGACGACGCCACGGGCCGCTTCCGCATCCGGGTCGTGGTGACCAACCGCCGCTTCGGCCCCCTGTTCGGGTACGAGGGAACGTTCCGCGCCCGCTATGTCGACGCCCTCCGCCACGGCGTGCGGGCGGGCCTGCGCCCGGTCCGCGAGGAGGCGCGGGCGTGACGGCGAGCGCGGCGGGGGCGGACACCCGCACGAAGCTTCTTCAGGGCGCGCTGCGCACCCTCGCCGAACAGGGGATCGCCAGGACGTCGGCCCGCTCGGTGGCGGCTTCGGCCGGGGTCAACCAGGCGCTGGTCTTCTACCACTTCGGCTCGGTCGACGAGCTGCTGGCGGCGGCCTGCCGGTACGGCGCGGAGCAGCGGGTGGCCCGTCACCGCGACCGGCTCGCCGCCGTCACCACCCTCGCCGAGCTGCTGGAGTGCGGGCGCGAGCTGCACGAGGAGGAGCGGGCCGGCGGCCATGTCGCCTTTCTCGCGCAGGTGCTCGCGGGAGCGCAGACCCAGCCCCGGCTGGCGCCCGCGACCGCGGCCGGGCTCGACCTGTGGACCGCCGAGATCGAGAAGGTCCTCACCCGGATCCTGGCGGACTCGCCGCTGGGCGAGTTCACCGACCCGGTGGGCCTCGCACGCGCCGTGACCGGTTCGTTCGTGGGCCTGGAGCTGTACGAGGGCGTCGACCCCGCGGGGGCCGGGCGCGCCTTCGACGCGCTGGAGCAGCTCGCCGAACTGGCCGGGGTGCTGGACGAGCTCGGCCCGGTGGCCCGGCGGGCGGTACGCCACCGGCTGCGGCGCACGGGGAGAACGCAGAAGGCGGTGCGCGGCGGGAACGCGGAACGACCTGGGCTTCCCGAGCAACCCTCCTCGCCCGGCCGCCGTCTTGATCCATGACAGGACGGTGCGCCGCGCGTGACGCGCGGCGCCCAACCCCCACATGATCCGGGCCTGCACGACCGCCGGACTATACCTTCCACGTATACATGGAGCGTATAGTTGCGCCGCTGCGGGCCCGGCACCGCGCGGAAGGCCCCCATGCAGACCAAGGCACTGGCGCCCGAGTACCAGGGAGCGCTCACCAAGATGTCGGTGAACGCCTCCCTCACCGACGTACTGGCCGAAGGCATACACCACCTGAGGCAGGCCGAGCTCTCCGGAACGCAGGAGGAGGTGGCGCGTTCGGGTCTGGCCGTGGCCGAGGCGCACCGCAGGCTCGGGCAGGTCGCGGAGGCCGACCGGGCCTGGAAGGCCAGCTACCGGGCCGCGCGCGCGGCCGGGAACACCGGGGCGATGGCGTGGGCGCTGTGGAGCGGGGGGACCCTGGCACGCCAACGCGGTTCGCTGCGCCTCGCGTTCAGGCTGCTCGGTCTCGCCGCGGAGCTGGGGAAGCGGGGCGGGGACGTGGTCGCCCGGGGCTATTCGCTGGCCGGCCTCGCCGAGACCGGCCGGATCCAGGGCGACTACGCGACCGTCGCGACGCTGCACGAACAGCTGCTGGCCGAGGCCCGCGCCCGGGGCGAGGCCCGGCACACCGTCTGGGCGCTGGAGGGCATCGCCCAGATCCACCGCAACACCGGCTCGCTGGACACCGCGTTGGAGATGTTCGAGGAGGCGGCCGTCCTGGCGGGCGACGCGGACGACCGGCGCGGCCGGGCCTGGGCCCTGCGCGGCATCGCCGACATCGTCTCCCTCCGGGACGGGGCGACCGGGCGCGCACTCGCCCTGCTCTCCGAGGCCGAGGGGACCTGTCGCGAGATGAACCTCTCCAGCGCCCTGGCGTACAACCACAAGATGCGGGCCAACGTGCTGTTCCGCGCCGGGCGGTACGAGGAGGCGCGCGAGGTCTACGAGCAGGCGCTCGGGGAGTTCCGTGCGATGGACGAGCCGCGGGGCGAGGCGCTCGCCTCGCTCGGCCTGGTCAAGGCGCGGGCCAGGCTCGGCCGGGACCGCGACGCCACCGCCGCCGAGCTGGACGAACTGCGCGGCAGGCTGAGCCGGATCGGACTGCTCAACGCCCAGGAGATGGTCGAGAAGGCGTACGCCGAACTCGGCGTGGAACCGGCCTCCGCGGGCGAGAGCGACGGCCGCCGATGACGCTCTCCACGACCAGCCGGGCGAGCGCACCGCAGATACTGGACCGCTGCCGCGAACTGGTGCGCCCGGCCCTGGTGGAGTCGGTGGGGCGGCTGCACCCCTGGCACGCGGAGACGGCGGCCTTCTCCCTGGGCTGGAGCGGGACCGGCGGCGAGCCGGCGCCCGGATCGCAGGGCAAGGGGGTCCGCCAGGCGCTCGCGGTGCTCGGCGCGGAGGCCGCGGGCGGCAGCGGGGCGGACGCGGTGCTCGGCGCGGTGGCCGTCGAACTGATCCACACCTTCTCGCTGATCCACGACGACATCATGGACGGGGACGAGACCCGTCGTCGCCGGCCGACGCTGTGGAAGGCGTACGGCACGGGGCCGGCGGTCCTCGCGGGTGACGCGCTGTTCGCGCTGGCCGTCTCCACGCTGGCGGAGGCTCCGGGCCCCGGCGGCGCGGCGGCGGTCCGGCAACTGGCCGGCGCTCTGAGCGACCTGGTGCGTGGTCAGGCGCAGGACCTGCTCTTCGAGTCCCGGCCGTGGACCGGGCCCGGGGCGGTCCTGCCGCACGAGTACCGGTCGATGGCCACCCAGAAGACGGGCTCCCTGCTCGGTTGCGCCGCCGCCCTGGGCGCGGTGCTGGCCGGCGCCCCGGCGAGCACCGTCGAGGCGCTCGACCTGGCGGGGCGGCAGGTGGGGGTGGCGTTCCAGGCGGTGGACGACCTGCTCGGGATCTGGGGCGATCCGCAGGTGACCGGCAAGCCGGTGCACAGCGACTTGCGGCGGCTCAAGAAGACGTACCCGGTGCTCGCCGCCCTGTCCGCCGACCACCCGGCGGCCCGGCGTCTCGACGCGCTGCTCACCTCTGCCGGGCCGCTCGACGACCTGGCGGCGCGCCGCGCGGCCGAGCTGATCGACGAGGCAGGGGGGCGGCGGGCCGCGGTCGCCGAGGCGCACGAGCACCTGGCCGCGGCCCGCGCCTGTCTGGACCGGGTCCCGCTGGCGGAGGACGCGCGCGGGGACCTGCTCACGCTGATCCCGTACCTCGTGGAGCGCACCGGCTGACCCGTGGCCGCCCGCCGGAAATCGGCGGGCGGCCACGGGTCCGCGTACGGCACGACGGGTCCGGGCGGGCCCTCGCCCACGCACCCGGACCCGCACCCGCACCCGCACCCGCCGCGACACGTGAGGACCCCAGTCGGCGTTCGTCGTGGGGGACATCAGTGACGTGGTGCCGGCTGCCATGGCGTCACGGGGCGCGGAATGAGCTCTGGGTAACGAAGTGGAAAGCGTGGCGCGCGCCGCGACCGTCTCTTTCGCCGCTCCGTCCGCCACCACGAGAATTATTCGAGAGCTGCCCCGATAGATGGTGCCGCCATCCAGTGCGGCGATCGGCGGAGCACGGCAGGCCGTAAACCGGCTGACGATATAAGCGGCGCGATGCGTACGGAACACCTCCGGCATTCCGCACGGGGACTCCCGGTAAGCCCTTTCACCGGCTGTCCGTGAAAGGCCCGCGGTCATGCGCCTGGCTGCTGCGCGACCACCCGAACGGCCCTCATTCCCGCATCATCCCCCTGTAGTCGTATGAGCGAGTCACGCGCACGATTTCGCCACAACTCTGCCAAAGTGCACTTCGGCTTAACTCACCGGATTGAGCGAAGAGAGCCGTGCGTGCTGCACATGCGTCGTACTGAAGAAAGCCGATTGACGGTCCTTCATCTGGTTCAACCCGTGGAGGGCGGAGTGGCCCGGGTCGTCACCGATCTCGTCAGGGCCCAGGCCGGGTCCGGGCTGCGCCCCGTGGTGGCCTGCCCTCCCGGCAGCCCGCTGGCCCTCGGGGCGGCGGCCGCGGGCGCCGAGGTCCATGGCTGGTCCGTCACCCGCGCCCCCGGGCCCCGGCTGGCCGGTGAGGTGGCCGCCGCGCGCAGGATCGTCCGCGTGAGCCGCCCGCACGTGGTGCACGCCCACAGCGCCAAGGCGGGACTGGCCGGCCGGATCGCGGTGCGCGGCCGGATCCCGACCGTGTTCCAGCCGCACGCCTGGTCGTTCGAGGCGGTCGGCGGGCGCACCGCGGAACTCGCGCTCGGCTGGGAGCGGTTCGGCGCGCGCTGGGCCGATCACATCCTGTGCGTCAGCGAATCCGAACGCCGCACCGGACAGGAGGCCGGCATCGCCGCCCGCTGGTCGGTCATCCACAACGGCATCGACCTCGACCGTTTCCGTCCCGGCGGAAGCGGGGACCGCGCGGAGGCCCGCGCCTCGCTGCCCCTGCTGGAAGGCGTCGGCCCGGATGCCCCGCTGGTCGTCTGCGTCGGCCGGCTGACCCGGCAGAAGGGGCAGGACGTGCTGCTGCGGGCCTGGCGCCGGATGCCGGCGGCCGGGGCCCGCCTGGTGCTGGTGGGGGACGGGCCCGACCGGGACGGACTGGAGGCGTCGGCCCCGCCGGGCGTGCTGTTCACCGGAGCCTGCGAGGACGTGCGGCCGTGGATCCACGCGGCGGACGTCCTCGTGCTGCCCTCCCGCTGGGAGGGCATGGCGCTGGCCCCGCTGGAGGCCATGGCCTGCGGGCGCCCCGTCGTGATGACCGACGTGAACGGGGCGCGGGAGAGCCTGCCGCCCGGCCACGAGGACCACTGTCTGGTGCCTCCGGAGGATCCGGAGGCACTGGCCGCGACGCTGACCGCCCTGCTCGCCGACCGGAAGCTGCGCGATGCGCTGGCCCGCCGGGCCCTGCGCCACACCCGTGCGTCCTTCGACGTCCGACGGACCGCGGGGGCCGTTACCGGTCTCTACCAGGAACTGGTCGGCGTGTCCGGCCCCACGAGGAAGCGCACCGAGCGATGACGATGGAGAGTGCACCGGTTCCCGGCGCTGGTCAGGCAACAGCCGTGCAGGCTCACACGGTTCATCCGCCGCGAAGAAGCGGCGGCGGTGCGCGGGCCCAGCCCGGCAGGCGCCGGACCGTCCGGTACGGCCGCCTCGCCCCGCTCCTGTGCGCGGATGCCCTGGCCCCGGCCGTGACGTTCGCCCTGGTCGTCCCGGTCCCGTGGCCCTGGATGCTGGTGGCCGCCCAGGCGGTGGCGCAGGTGCTGCTCTTCGCTCGACGTCGCCTGTACGCGATGCGCCTGTCCCCCTCGGTCCTCTCCGAACTCCCCGCCCTGCTCGGCCTCGCCCTCCTCCAGTGGTACGTGACCATGGAGGTGCTGGCCGCCTGGGCCCCGCAACAGTCGATCGGCTGGACTGTGCTGGCGTGCGGGGCCGCCACGCAGACCGTGCTGACCTGCGCGGGACGCGCGTCCGTGTACCGGGCGCGGCGGTGGGCCGCGGTCCGCCGCCCGCTGTCGACGCTGGTCGTGGGTCAGGGGCCGCCGGCCCGTCAGGTGACGGCCGCCCTGCACGGCCACCCCGCCTACGGACTGCGGCCGGTCGGTCTGGTCGCGCCCCCGGCATCCGGGGACGAGAAGCAGCCGACGGGTTCCGACTCCGTGCCGCTGCCGGTCCTGGCCTCGCCCCAGGAGGTGCGGCGGGCCGTCGTCCAGAACAGCGTGCGGCACGCGGTGTTCACGGCCCCGCCCGAGTCCACCCCGGACGGCGCCGCTCTCTTCACTCTGCTCACCGGTCACGGCTGCCGGGTGTGGCTGGTCACCGGTCCCGGCGCCGTCGCGGGGCTCCCGGCGGAAGGCCGCCCCGATCATCTGTGGGGTTTCACCGTCCAGCCGCTGAACGACGGGACGAACCGTCCTCTCGGCCACGGGGCGAAGCGGGCGATGGACGCCGCCCTGGCCGCGGTCGGGCTGTTGCTGGCGGCCCCGGTGATGGCGGCCTGTGCCCTGGCCGTGCGGCTCTCCGACGGGCCGGGCGTGATCTTCCGTCAGGAACGCGTCGGCCGGTACGGACGCCCCTTCGTCCTGCTGAAGTTCCGTACGCTGCGTCCCGCCGACGTCCAGGAGTCGGCCACCCGCTGGAACGTCGCGTCCGACGGGCGGATGAGCCGCGTCGGCCGTGTGCTGCGCCGGACCTCCCTCGACGAGTTGCCGCAGCTGTGGAACGTCCTGCGGGGCGATATGAGCATGGTCGGCCCGCGCCCCGAACGCCCCTACTTCGTGGCGCAGTTCAGCCGCGCCCATCCCGGCTATCAGGCCCGCCACCGGATGCCCGTGGGCATCACGGGTCTGGCCCAGGTGAACGGGTTGCGCGGCGACACCTCGATCGAGGAGCGGGCCCGCTTCGACAACCGCTACATCGAGACCTGGTCGCTGTGGCAGGACGCGTGCGTGCTCGCGCGGACCGCGGGTTCCCTGTTCCGGCTCGGAGGCAGCTGATCATGGCCGCTGTGCTCAGCCCGCCCGCGCCGTCGGCGGCGGCCGGACCCCGCGCCGTCTCCCGCCCCCCGTGGGGTGGTTGGCGGAGCCGTTGGCCGCTGCTGCCGCTGGTCGCGACCGTCCTGCTGCCCGCCCTGCCCTCCGGGGCCTCCGGTGGGGGCGGCCCGGCCGACGTGGCGTCCGGCCTCGCGGTGCTGGTGTGCGTGGGGCGGCTGCTGTATCTGCGGCAGCGTCCGCTGAGCGCCACCGCCGCGCTGGTCCTGGGCCTGCCCGCCGTGGGCTTCGCGGTGGCCGCGGTCACGGCGGCGGACCCGGCGGCGGCCCTGCCGGGGCTGGTCCGCCACCTCCAGGTCTTCGTCCTCGTACCGATCGCCGTGTACCTGCTGCTCAGGGACGCCCACGGGTTCCGGATCGTCACCGGCTCGCTCGTCCTCCTGGCGGTCGTGCAGGGCGTCACGGGCGTCCATCAGTACGTCACCGGGACCGGCGCCTCCTACATGGGCGAGGACGTCCGGGCGGTCGGCACGTTCGGGCCCAGCGACATCATGGGGATGGCGACCGTCGTCGCCTACGGGCTGCTCGCCGCCGCGGCCTGCGCCCTGCGTACGCCGCGGAACGCCCCGGTCTGGCTGCGGCCGTGCGCCGCCGTCCTGGCCGTCGCACTGATCGTGCCCCTGACGCTGTCGTTCAGCCGGGGCGTGTGGATCGCCACGGTCGCCGCGCTCCTCGTCGCCCTGGCGCTGACCGGGCGGCGGCAGGCCTTGACGTCGCTGGCCGTGCTGGGCGCGGCCGGGGTGGTCCTGGTCGGCGGGCTCGGCATCGGCTCCGAGATGATCGCGGACCGGGCCGCCAGCGTGACCCGGGTGACCAGCACCCCGGACCGGTCGGTCAGCGACCGCTACGCGATGTGGAGCGCGGCGGGCGCGATGTGGCGGGAGCGACCGGTCACCGGGGTCGGCCTCAAGGGGTTCCCCGCGCACCGCGACGGACACGCCTCCATCGGGCTCTCCTCCGGCAGCGACACGGCCGGGGCGGGCCAGGAGTTCCGTCGGCAGGCGCTCCTCTCCCCGCACAACATGTATCTCCTCGTCCTCAGCGAGCAGGGCCTCATCGGTCTGACCGCGCTCGTCGGCAGCTGGGCGGCGATCCTGGCCGGCGCGGTCCGCAGACTGTGCGTCGCCCGCTCGCGCGGACACACGGCCCTGGACTGCGGGCTGACGGCGGTGGCCCTGATGACCTGGCAGAGCGTCAACTTCCTGTACGCGGACATCGGCGGGCCCACCACGGTGCTGAGCGGGGTCGTGCTGGGGCTGGCCGCCTGGTGGGCGCTGGCCGGGCCGGACCGGGTGAACGCCGCATGAGCGACACCGGCACCGACACCGACACCGGCACCGGGACCGGGACCGGGGCAGGCACCGGGACGGGGACAGGGACGGAGGCCGAGGCACGCCCGGCGGGCACGGCGGCCCCCCCGCTGCTCCCGGCCCCCGGAGGAGGAACCGAAGGCCCCCTCTCCCCCGGCGTCGCGCCCGGAACGGCCGGCGGCGAGGCACCCCGGCTGGGGCCGTTCCTCGCCCGCGCGGCGGCGGCCACGGCGGTGCTGACCGTGGTGGGAGCCGTCCTCGGTCTGGTGCGGGACCAGGCCATCGCCCGGTACTTCGGGGCGAGCGACGCGAGTGACGCCTTCCTGATCGCCTGGACCGTGCCCGAGATGGCGGCGACGCTGCTGATCGAGGACGGGATGGCGCTCCTCCTGGTCCCCGCGTTCAGCCTCGCCCTGACCCGGCGGGCCGCGGCCGGGGAAGCTTCCGGCCCCGACCCCGTACGGGATCTGGTGGCAGCCACGCTCCCCCGGCTGTTCCTCCTGCTCTCCGGCGGCGCGGCGCTGCTCGTCGCGGGCGCCCCCTGGGTCGTGGGCGTGCTGGCCCCGGGCCTGGCCGATCCGCGGCTCGCCGTGGACTGCACGCGGCTGACCGCGGTCACCGTCCTCACCTTCGGGATCACCGGCTACTTCAGCGCCGCCCTGCGCGCGCACCGCAGCTTCCTGCCGCCCGCCGGGGTCTACGTCGCGTACAACCTCGGCATCATCGGGATGACGCTGGCCCTGCACGCGGCGTGGGGGGTGCGGGCGGCGGCGGCGGGGGTCGCGGTCGGCAGTGTGCTGATGATCCTGACCCAACTGCCCGTGTTCCTGCGGCTGCTGCCGCTCGCACGGCCCCGGCTGCCGAGGTTCCGGCGGGGCCGGCGTGCGACGCGGACCGTTCCGCTGCTGGGCTTCGCGGTGCTGGCCCCGGTGGTCCTGTTCGTGGTGAGCCGTCAGTCCCAGGTGCTGGTCGAGCGGTTCCTGGCCTCCACGCTGCCGGCGGGCGCGATCTCGCATCTGAACTACGCGCAGAAGGTCGCGCAGCTGCCGATGGTGCTGTCGCTGATGATCTGCACGGTGACCTTCCCGGTGGTCGCGCAGGCCATGGCCGCGGGGGACCGGGAGAAGGCCCGGCTGCGCGTCGAGCGGGACCTGGCGCTCGCCGGGATGGTGGTGCTGCTCGGCACGGCGGTCGTCCTCGGCTACGCGCCCCAGATCATCGGAGTGCTCTTCCAGCGCGGCGCGTTCGACACCGCCGACACCGCCTCCACCGCCCAGGTGATGCGCGTGTACGCGCTGGGGCTGCTCGGCCACTGTCTGGTCGGCGCGCTGAGCCGGCCGTTCTTCTCGTCCGGACGGCCCACCTGGTTCCCGGCGTTCGCCATGGGCACCGGGCTGCTGGTCACGATGGGGGCCGGGTACGCCCTGACGTACCGCTTCGGCGTGGACGGCATCGCGACCGCCAACGCGATCGGGATCAGCGCGGCGGCGCTGCTGCTCCTCATGGGCCTCGGCACCCGGGTGGTGCCGATCCGGACGCGGGCCGTGGCGCTCTCGCTGGGCCGGCTCACCGGGGCGTCGCTGGCGGCGGGCGTGGCCGGCTGGGCCTGCGCCCCCCTCATTTCCGATCCGGTGCTGAGCCTGGCCGCCGGGTGTCTCCTCGTCCCCTCCGTGTTCTTCCTGACCGGGCTCGCCCTGCGCTCGCCCGAGGTCGTCTCCCTGCTGGCACTCACCCGACGGAGGTTCCTTGATGGCCGCTGAATCCTCGGCACACCGCGCCGACGCTCCCGCGTCCCGGCTCCGCCCGCACACCCGCCGCCGCCCGTGGATCCTCACGTACCACTCGGTGACGGATCCGGGCGACGATCCGTACGGCATCACCGTCTCCCCCGACCGCCTCGACGCGCAGCTGTCCTGGCTGCGCAGCCGGCGGCTGACGGGGGTGGGGGTGTCCGAGCTGCTGCGCGCGGAGGACGGGCGCCGGCGCGGGCTGGTCGGGCTGACCTTCGACGACGGGTACGCGGACTTCCTCGACGAGGCGCTGCCGGTGCTCCGCAAGCACGGCTTCCGGGCGACGGTCTTCGTCCTCCCGGGCCGGCCGGGCGGCGTCAACGAGTGGGATCCGCTCGGCCCGCGCAAACAGCTGCTCACCCACGACGACGTCCGGCGGGTCGCCGCAGCGGGCATGGAGGTCGGCTCGCACGGTCTGTACCACCAGGATCTGACGGCCCTTCCGGACGAGGAGCTGCGCCGGGAGACCGCCCACAGCCGGGAGCTGATCGGCGATCTCACCGGGTCGCTCCCGGAGGGCTTCTGCTACCCGTACGGCATCCTCGACCGCCGGGTCACGGAGGCCGCGCGCTCGGCGGGCTACGGCTACGCGTGCGCGCTGGCTCCCGGCGCGCTGCTCAGCCGGTTCGCGCTGCCCCGCACCCACATCAGCCAGGCGGACCGGGGGGTACGCCTGTGGGCGAAGGACCTGCGGCACGGGCTGCGGCAGGTGGCGGCGCCCGGTGCGGGCACCCGGGTCGCCGGGCCGGTGCCGACGGGCGGCCCGCGGTGAGGGCGCTGCACGTCATCACCGGGCTCGGGGTCGGCGGCGCCGAGCGGCAGTTGCGGCTGCTGCTGCGGCATCTGCCGGTGGAGTGCGACGTCGTGACGCTCACCAACCCGGGGGCGGTGGCCGAGGAGCTGCGGTCCGACGGCATCCGGGTGACCCACCTGGGGATGCGCGGCAACCGGGACGTGGCGGCCGTCGGAAGGCTGGCCCGGCTGATCCGGGACGGCCGCTACGACGTGGTCCACACGCATCTGTACCGGGCCTGTGTGTACGGCAGGATCGCGGCCCGGCTCGCCGGGACCCGGGCCACCGTCGCGACCGAGCACTCCCTGGGGCGTGCCGAGATCGAGGGCCGCCCGCTCACCCGGTCCATCCGAGCCCTCTACCTCGCGACCGAACGCCTCGGGGCCGCGACCGTCGCCGTCTCCTCCACCGTGGCCGGCCGGCTGCGGGACTGGGGGGTGCCGGCCGACCGGATCCGGCTGGTGCCGAACGGCATCGACGCGGACCGGTTCCGCTTCGACGCCGGGCGCCGGGCCTCCGTACGGGCGGAACTGGGCGTCCCCGACGGGGCGTTCGTCGTCGGCGGGGTCGGTCGGCTGGTGCCGGGCAAGCGGTTCGACGTGCTGATCCGCGCGGTCGCCGCCCTGCCGGAGGCCCGCCTGCTGCTGGCCGGGGACGGTCCGGAGGCCGGGGCGCTGCGGGCGCTGTCCCTGCGCCTGGGGGCCGTGGACCGGATCCGGTTCCTCGGGGAGTGCGACGAGCGCGGGGACGGCCCGGTCCCGGGCGTCCCGGCGCTGCTGAGCGCCGTGGACGCCTTCGTCTCCACGTCCCGCGAGGAGTCCTTCGGGCTCGCCGCCGTGGAGGCGCTCGCCGCCGGACTGCCCGTGTTCCACGACGCCTGCCCGGCCATCGACGACCTGCCCGCCGCCCACGCCCCCGCGGCCACCCGCATCGCCGGGAGCCCCGAGGAGCTGACGGCCCGGCTGCGGCAGCGGGTCCAGGCCGGAGCGGACCGGCGGCCGCCGCCCCGGGCCGTCGGCCATTACGACATCAGGCGCAGCAGCGAACGCCTGATGGACGTGTACGCGTACGCCCTCGACACCGCCCCACCGAACCGGAGAGCCCTTTCATGACCGACTCACCCGAGCAGCAGCGCCGGCACGTCGTCGTCCGTCGGCTGCGCACCGCCCTCGCCCGGCTGCCGCACTGGTGGCCGCTGCCCGTCTCCGTACTGATCGGCACCGCGTCCGGGCTCTCGTACAGTGCGCTCGCCGCGGACCGGTACGAGGCCACCAGCTATGCGATGGCGGTCGCCGAGGCGGAGACGGACCCCTCGGCGGCCCTGGGGTACGCCCAGTCGTACGGGCGGCTGACGACGAGCGACGCGACGCTCTCGTACGCCCAGGGCGCGGCCGGCGAACCGGTGCGCGAGCTGCGGTCCCACGTCCGGTCGGAGACCTCTCCCGACTCGCCGATGATCGCGGTGACGGGCACGTCCGAGGACCGGCACAAGGCGGCCGACATCGCCAACGCGGTCATCGAGGCCGTCATCGTGAGCAGCGGCCATGTCTCCGAGGACACCGGGGTGAGGCTGATCAAGTTCACCCACGCGATGACGCCGGACCAGCCGGTCTCGCCGTCCGTGCCGCTGGGCGGCGCCGTGGGAGCCGCGACGGGCGGGCTGCTGGGCGGCCTCGTGCTGCTGGTCCGGCCGCGCCGGGCGGGCCGGCCCGTCCCGGCGCAGGTTCCCGGTCCGACGGCCGAAGGCGGCAAAGTCGCCCAGGACGGCCGGGAGCTCGTCCGATGACGGGGCGCCGGGCGGGCGGCCTCGCCGTGACCCTGTGCCGGGACTTCGGGGAGTTCGGCGCTCTCGCCGGGGAGTGGGACGCGCTGCACCGCCGCTGCGCCACCGCGACCCCCTTCCAGAGCCACGCCTGGCTCCACTCGTGGTGGATCTCCTACGGTCAGGAGGGCCGGCTGCGGGTGCTGCTGGTCCGCCGGGCGGGGCGGCTGATCGGGGCGGCGCCGCTGATGCTGGTGCACCGCCCGATGCCGCTGCTCGTCCCGATGGGCGGGGCGATCTCCGACTTCTTCGACATCCTGCTGGACGAGGAGGAGGCCGGGTACGCGGTGGGGGCGCTGGGGCGCGGTCTGGACCGGGCGGCCCGGCACACCGTGGTGGACCTGCGGGAGGTCAGGCCCGACGCGTCGGCGCAGCTGCTGTTCGGGCGGTGGGCCGGGGCCCGGAGCCGGCTCACCGACTCGACGTGCATGGAGCTGCCGGCCGAGCCGCTGGGCGACGCCGTGGCGCGGCTGACGGGCTCGCGGGGCCAGCGGCTGCGTTCCAAGCTGCGCAAGGTCGACGCCCTGGGCGTCGAGGCGCGCCGGATCCCGCGGGACGGGGTGCCCGCCGCGATCGGCACGCTGCTGCGGCTGCACGAGCGGCAGTGGGAGGGCCGGGCGGTCAACCCCGAGCATCTCCGGGCGCGGTTCTCGGACCATCTGATCCGGTCGGTGGGCCGGATGGTGGGGGACGGTACGGCGGCCATGACCGAGTTCCGGTTGAACGGCGAGGTGGTGGCGTCCAACCTGTCGTTGCAGTCCGGACGGCTGACGGGCGGCTATCTGTACGGTGCGGACCCGGCGCTGCGCGAGCGGAAGGTCGATGTGTCGACGATGCTGCTGCGCGAGGTCGCCCAGCAGGCCTCGGACGGCGGGCGCGCGGTGCTGAGCCTGCTGCGCGGTGCGGAGAGCTACAAGAACCACTGGGGGCCGGTGCCGGTGGTCAACCAGCGGCTGCTGCTGGCGCGGCCGGGCCTGGAGCCGCTGCTGCGACTGCGCGAGTCGCAGGTGGCCGTCCGGGAGCGGGCGGTGGAGACCGTGAAGGCCCGGTTCCCGGCGGCGCGGGACTGGCACGAGCGGTTGACGGGGCTGTCGGTGATCGGGCGCTGACGGGCCGGGCGTACGCCGGACAGGGGCGTCGGAGATATCACCTGTGCGCTGATCCGTTACCGTCCGGCCTCTCCCGCGTTGTCAGGGGGTGCGGGCCTCGCGTCCGCAGCACACCCCCTTCTTTACAAGGAGTTCTGAATGTCTCGTATGACGAAGGTCGCCGCTGTCATGGCCGGCACCGGCGCCCTGATCGCCGGCGGCGCCGGCATGGCGTCCGCGGACGCCGGCGCCCAGGGCCTCGCCGCCGCCTCCCCCGGCGTCGGCTCGGGCAACGTGGTCCAGGTCCCCGTGCACGTGCCGGTGAACCTCTGCGGCAACACGATCAACGTGATCGGCCTGCTGAACCCGGCCTTCGGCAACACCTGCGTCAACGCCGACGGCGGCCACCACGACAACGGCGGCTACGGCTACGGCCGCTGACCGCCCGTAGTACAGGAACGGCCGGCTTCCTCCTCGCGGAGGGGGCCGGCCGTTCCTCCGTCCGGGCTCAGGCGTAGCGGTAGAGCTTGCCGTGGTCGAGGAGTCTGCGCGGGGTCACACCCCAAGGGGGCATGGCGTCGTCGAGGCCGAAGACGTAGTCGCGGTCCGGGCCCGGCGACGGGGGCTTGCGGCCCGGCAGGTAGGCGGAGTCCGGGTGGGCCTTGCGCCAACGGTCCCACAACAGGTCGATGAAGGAGTGGTGGAGCCAGAACACCGGGTCCTCGGGGGAGGCCGCGCCCGCCATCGGGCCGCCGACCCACTGGTGCACCTGGTTGTGGAGGCCCACCCCGCGCACGCCCCGGATCCCCCACCCCTCGACGCGGTTGCGGAAGCCCCCGGTGCAGACGCTGTTCCAGGGCTCGGTGTCGTAGACGGGGTCCTTGAGCGCCCGCGCCAGGTCGTTCCTGGTGGGGAGGGAGACCGGGTCGCGGCCCGGTCTGCCGAAGTTGCGGGTGAGGTAGTGCTCGTCGGTGACGCCCCTGCCGACGCTCCAGTTGCCCGCCCTGTAGGCGAAGGCTCCGGTGGTGACCTGCCGGTCGCCCTGTCTGCCGTTGCCGCCGAGGAAGTCCTCCGCCCAGAGCGACGAGGTCGGCTTGTTGTCCTGGGTCCAGTCCCAGTACGGGACGCTGACGCCCGCGTCCACGCCTCTCAGGGCCTTCTCGAACTCCAGCAGGTACTGGCGGTGCCAGGGGAAGAACGAGGACGTCATGTGCGCCGGGCGGGGCCGGCGCTCGGTGTCCATGACGTAGTACTCCCGGTGCATGACGACGAAGTCGTCGTAGCGGCCCGAGCGCTTCAGTTTCAGGATCGCGTCGACGAGCCGGCGCTTCTCGGTGCGCGTGAGGTCGCGCTGGTTCTTGCGGGTGTACACCGGTGCTGGTCCTCCTGGTTCACATGCGGTGCGCGGCGGGGTGCGCGAGTTGGGCGGCTCCGAGCTCGTCGACGGCGGCACGGGCCGCCTCCAGCAGCGTCGGGTACGACTCGTAGTGCCGGACGTCGCTGAGATAGGTGCCGTCCGCCCGCCTCATGACGTGCAGGGGCCTGCCGTCGATGCGGATCTCTGCTCCCGGTTCGGCGGCGATCGCGAGCCGGTGGTCGTCCGTGGCGCCGGCGGGGACGACGGCGGTCGCCGTCGCGCGGATCTCCCTGCCCCGGTACATCTCGGCGAACTCCTCCGCCGCGGGTGCGGGGCGGGGCGGGGTGCCGGATGCGGGCGCCCGGGGCACGGGCCGGGCCGTGGCGGCCCGCTCAGGGCCGACCAGCGGGAGCAGGGCGCCCGCGGTGCCCGTGACCACTGCGGCGGTGAAGGCTCCGCGCAGGACGGTCCGGCGGGAGGGAACGCGGGGGCCGCCCGGTTTCGCGGGGGTGGGGCTCATGGGATGACTGCCTGCCTCTCGTGGACTCGCCTCGTCGACTCGTGACTCGCTCACTCGTCCGAGGTGCTTCTGATGGCGATGTTGACAACGAGGCGGTGGCGAAACAGTTCTCGTGCGTGCGGCGTACGGCGCACAGTCACCGGTTCCGTTCCGTCAAACGCGTGAGGGTGCGGGCGCTTCGGGAGTGACGGGCCGCGTCGATGAGGCTCCTCGCGGCGGCGGGCCGGACCATGGCCTGGCGAACCGTGGAGGTGATGGGCATGACCGTTCCGTATCCGTTGTCCGGGGACCGTGTGCTGCGCGCGGCGGACGTCGATCTGGCCGACCCGGCCTTCTGGCGGCTGCCCCGCCCCGTGCGGCTCAGGGCCTTCGCCCTGCTGCGGGAGCTGGACGCGCCGGTCCTGTTCACTCCGCGGGCCGGTGCCGCGCGCACCGCCGGGAAGCCTTTCCACGCCCTGGTGCGCCATGCGGACGTGCGGACCGCGAGCCGGACGCCCCAGGTGTTCGCGAGCGCTCCGGGGGTCACCACCCCGGAGCCGGCCGGGTGGGCGAAGGCGTTGTTCGGGAACTCGATGGTCAACATGGACGGGCCCGAGCACGCGGCGCTGCGCCGGATCATCTCGCGGCGGTTCACCCCTCGGCTGCTGGCGGACGTCGAGGAGAACGTCGGCCGGCTCGCCGGGCGGCTGGTGGACGAGCTGATCGCCGAGCGCCCCCGGGACTTCATGCCGTCGGCGGCCTCGCGGCTGCCGCTGGAGGTGATCTGCGACCTGATGGGCGTCCCGGAGGCGTATCGGGCGCGGATCGCGGAGCAGATCGACCACGCCTCGGAGCACGTCGGCGTCGAGCGCCGGGGCCGGGCCCGGCTGCGGATTCCCGGCCGCGGGCTGGCGTCGCTGGCCCGGATGCAGTTCGTCATGGGGCGGCTCGCCCGGGAACGGCGCCGTGACCCCGGGGACGACCTCGTCTCGGCGCTCGTCAGTGCGGACATCGACGGCGAGGCGCTGTCCGGGCGGCAACTCGGGGCCTTCTTCTCGCTGTTGCTGGTGGCGGGGGTGGAGACGACCCGCAACGCCATCGCGCACGGGCTGTTCCTGCTCGACCGGCATCCGGAGCAGCGGGAACTGCTGCGGTCCGACTTCGACCGGTACATCGGCGGCGCCGTCGACGAGATCGTGCGGCATTCGACGCCGATCATCCAGTTCCGCAGGACTGTCGCCACGGAATGTGAACTGGGCGGCCGTACGTTTCTCCCGGGGGAGAAAGTCGCTCTCATTTATGCGTCGGCCAATCGCGACGAGACGGTTTTCACCCAGCCGGATCGCTTCGACATCACCCGGTCACCCAATCCCCATCTGGGATACGGCGGCGGGGGCCCGCACCACTGCCTGGGAGCACATCTGGCACGGCTCGAAATGGTGGCGCTCTTCCGGGAACTGATCTCCCGTCGTCCCGTCATGCGAAACCTGGGAGATCCGGACCTGGTCGACTCGAATTTCGACAACCGCGTCGGATCGCTGCCCTTCACGTTCGGCCCCACATTCACCTGATCGGCGCGTACGCAACGCCGAATACGATAAATGGACTCCTGCACATGCCCCCGGTGCACGATGATGCGACTCTCTCCCTATCAGGCCGAACCGGCCGGAATGCACCACAGCCAGGAGGAGTAATGCCGTCCAAGCGCCGTCTTATCGTTTCGTGCATCGCGGCGGCTGCTCTCAGCCTCCTGGCGGGTGGCGGCATCGCGGGGCAGTCGCCGCCGGGCGCCGACTCCGTCGACGGCGCCGCCCCCGGCGCCCCGGCGGCGGCGAGCAGCACGGCGCACGGCGCGTATCTGGACTACGGGCCCGCAGGGGTCAGCAGGATGGCCGAGCTGTCGCGCTGGCTCGGCGGGGCGGAGCTACGGGTGGGACACACCTACCTGCCGGGCGATCTGTGGGTGAACATCGAGGGGGCGCCCGATTTCCTCGACGCCTGGGCGGAGTGGAGACAGGCGGACCCGGACCGGATGTTCGTCCTGAACGTGCCGATGCTGGAGCGCAACGAGGAGCGGGTCCCGGACGACGAGGTCCGCACCCTGCTCCGGGCGGGCGCGGCCGGAAGTTACGACCAGCACTTCACCCGGCTCGCGGAGCGGCTGGTGGAACTGGGTGTTCCGGACACCGTGATCGTGCTCGGCTGGGAGATGAACGGCACCACGTACACCCATCGGTGCGGCCCCGATCCCGCGTCCTGGAAGGCGTACTGGCAGCGGATCGTCACGGCGATGCGCGCGGTGCCCGGTCAGGACTTCCGCTTCGACTTCACGCCGAGCCGGGGACGGGACGCGGTGCCGTGGACCGAGTGCTACCCGGGCGACGACGTCGTCGACATCGTCGGGATGGACTCCTACGACCAGCCGCCCGGCGAGACCTTCGACGACCAGATCACCGACCCGTACGGGCTCCAGAAGCACATCGACTTCGCCGCGGAGCACGGCAAGCCCATCTCGTTCCCGGAGTGGGGGCTCTTCCGCAACGGCGACAACCCCGCGTACATGCGGCGGATGCTGGAGTGGATCGACCGGCACGAGCCGCTGTACCAGACGGTCACGGACTACTGCCCGCACGGCGTCTGGCAGTGCGAGAGCAATCCGCGGTCCTCGAAGGTGTTCCGGAGGATGCTGACCGAGATGGCCGCGCCGGCCGCGCCCGTGTCCAGCCCGACGCCGACGCCCGCACCTACCGCCGCTCCGACGGATCCGGCGCCCTCACCGACGGTCGCGCCGTCCGTGGTGCCGTCCCCGGTGGCGTCCTCGCCCTCGCCCACGGCTCCGGGCGCCGGGGGGCCGTCCGCCCGCGAGTGGTGCGTGCCGGTCCCGTGGCTGCGGGAGCGCGAGATCTGCTTCCGCTACTGATCCCGGGCATGGAAACGGCTCCGGCCCTCCTGTCGGGGCCGGAGCCGTCCACCCACACGGGTCCAGCGCGGGGCAGGTGGACAAGCAACCGCTTGTCACCACCACCAACGCGGACACGGCCCGCTCCGTCACGCCGCCGAACGAGGGACAGCCCTCGCCCGGACTCCGCACCGGGCGCGGTCCGGGGCGAGCAGCGACCATGGAAACCTACGGAGGGTGGTGAGGTGCAATGGCATCCGCCGAAGAGGGCTCCCCGGCGGAACCCGGCCCGCTGCCCTCCGGGGACGGGCGGAAACCGGCGCGGACGACCGACGCCGCGGCGGCGGTGATCGCCGGGGACGGCACGGTCATCGGCTGGACCCGCGGGGCCGAGGCGCTGCTCGGGTATCCGGCGGCCGAGGTGGTCGGCCGGTCCGCCTCCCAGCTGCTCACGGGCCCTCCGGACGCCCGGCGCACGGCCGCGGTGGCCGCCCGCTGCCGGGCCGGTTCGGGGTGGAGCGGACTGGTCCCCCTGCGGGCCCGGGACGGCCGGTCGCTGGACATCGACGTACGGGTCACCGCCTCGTTCCTGATCGCCGGGCGGGAGGGCTTTCTGGTGTCCGGGCGGGAACTCACCCCGCGCTGGACGATGCGCGGGTCCGTGCTGGACGACTTCCTGACCCGGTCGCCGGTC
The DNA here is from genome assembly GCF_044329855.1 of Streptomyces sp. NPDC017520. NCBI lineage: Bacteria > Bacillati > Actinomycetota > Actinomycetes > Kitasatosporales > Streptomycetaceae > Streptomyces > Streptomyces sp. NPDC017520. Next base: position 280,623 of record NZ_JBIRKB010000005.1, on the reverse strand, counting down.
GGAATGGCGGTACTCGACCCCGAACTGCGCTATCTCTGGCTCAACGACACCCTGGTACGGTTCGGCGGCGTGCCCCGGGAACAGCGTCTGGGACGCCGGCCGAGCGAGGTACTGCCCCGAGCACTGGCGACGCCCGTCGAGCGGCTGATGCGGCAGGTCCTGTCGACCGGCGAAGCGATCATGGACTACGAGTACCTGGGCTGGAGCTGGGCCGACCCGCACCGCCGACGGGCGTACGCGAGTTCGTGCTTCCCGCTGGCCGACGCCCGCGACCGCCGGATCGGCATCGGCTACATGGTCCTCGACGTCACCGACCGGTGGAACGCGCGTCGGCTCCTCGCGCTGGTGAACGAGGCCGGAGCGAGTATCGGCAGCACCCTGGACGTACAACGTACGGCGCAGGAGCTCGCCGACTTCGCGGTGCCCCGGTTCGCGGACTTCGTCTTCGTCGACCTGCTGGAGAACCCGTTCGGCGGCGACCTGCCGGGGGCGCCGGCCGAGGGCGAGCGGCCGGCCATGCGCCGGGCGGGGCTGAGCTCGGTGCGGGAGGGCTGCCCGGAGGCGGTCGTACGGGTCGGCGAGACGGTCGACTTCGTGCCGCCGCCGCACGACGCGCACTTCCTCCTCGACGGCGACCCGGTGCTGCTCCCGGCGCTCGACCCGGACAGCCACGGGTGGACGGTGGAGCAGCCCGCGCGGGCCGCCCGGCTCCGGGAGTTCGGGCTGCACTCGTTGATCTCCGTGCCGATGCGGGCGCGCGACACGGTGCTGGGGCTGACCACCTTCATGAGGTCGCGGAATCCGGTGCCGTTCGACGAGGACGACGTGGCGCCCGCCCGGGAGCTGGTGGCGCGCGCGGCCGTGTGCGTGGACAACGCCCGCCGCTACACCCGGGAGCACACCGCGGCGCTGGTGCTCCAGCGGAGCCTGCTGCCGCACACGCTGCGCGGCGGAACGGCGCTGGACGTGGCGTCGTCGTACCTTCCGGCGGACGCGAAGGACGGGGTCGGCGGCGACTGGTTCGATGTGATCCCGCTGTCCGGCGCCCGGGTCGGCCTGGTCATCGGCGACGTCGTCGGACACGGCATCGGAGCCGCCGCGACCATGGGCCGGCTGCGCACCGCCGTACAGACGCTGGCCGACATGGATCTTCCCCCGGACGAGCTGCTGGCACGCCTGGACGATCTCGTCCTCCGGCTCAGCGAGGAGGAGCGCGCGGGGGGTCCGGAGGAGCGGGGCGGGACGACGGTGGTGGGGGCCACCTGCCTGTACGCCGTCTACGATCCGGCGAACGGCTGCTGCACGATGGCCCGGGCCGGTCACCCGCCACCGGTGATCGTCACGCCGGACAACGCGGTCAGCTTCCCGGACCTGCCCGCAGGGCCGCCTCTGGGGCTCGGCGGGCTGCCTTTCGAGTCCCTGGAGGTCGAGCTGCCCGAGGGAAGCCTCCTCGGCCTCTACACCGACGGGCTCATCGAAGGGGCCGACAAGGACCTGGAGCGCGGAATGGACCGGCTTGGCCGGGCGGTGTCCCGGAACGGAATGCCCCTGGCGGACCTGTGTCCGGCGGTGGTCAAGGAGCTGCTGCCCGTCCCGCAGCCGGACGACATCGCGCTGCTCCTCGCCCGGACCCACCGCCTGAGCCCCGAGCACCTGGTCTCGTGGGACGTGCCCGTGGACCCCGCGGCGGTCGGCGAGACCCGCGCCAAGGTCTCCCGCCAGCTGGAGACGTGGGGGCTCGCGGAGCTGTCGATGACGACGGAACTGATCGTCAGCGAGCTGGTGACCAACGCGATCCGGTACGCCGCGGGTCCTGTGCGGCTGCGGCTGCTGTTCCAGTCGGCACTGACCTGCGAGGTGTCCGACGCCAGCAACACCTCGCCGCGGCTGCGGCACGCCAGGACGACGGACGAGGGCGGGCGTGGGCTGTTCCTCGTCGCTCAGCTCGCCCATCGGTGGGGCACGCGCTACACCCCCCGGGGGAAAATCATCTGGGCGGAGCAGCCCCTTCCCTGATCCGGCCCGGTCCCCGGGACGCCCCTGGCTGCTTCGGGGACGCCCCCCTGCGGACTCTCCTCAAGGGCTCTCCGCAGGGGCTCCTCAGGGGCTCTCCTCAGGAACTTTCCCCAAGGGCTCTCCTCCAGGGGCTTTCCTCAGGGACTTTCCTCGCGGGCGAAGAGGCGGGTCAGCGGGCCGCCCGCCCGGATCAGCTCGTCCCAGGTGCCCTCCTCGACGATGCGCCCGCCGTCCAGGACCGCGATCCGGTCGGCCCTGCGGACCGTCGCCGGGCGGTGGGCGATCACCAGGGTCGTCCGGGTGGCGGAGTCGGCCGCGAGCGCCCGGGACAGTTCCGCGTCGCCCCGGTGGTCCAGGTGGGCCGTCGTCTCGTCCAGGACGAGTACGCGCGGGCCGCTCAGCAGCCCCCGGGCCAGGGCCACCCGGGCACGCTGGCCGCCGGACAGGGTCGCGCCGCGCTCGCCGACGGCGGTGTCCAGACCGTCGGGCAGGGCGTCGGCGATGGGGTCGATGCCGCAGATCCGGGTCACCGCGCCCAGTTCTTCCGCCGTGGCGTCCGGAGTGCCCAGCCGGAGGTTCTCGGCGAGGGTGCCGTGGAAGAGCGGGGCCTCCTGCCCCACCACGGACACGGCGGCGCGCAGGTCATCCTCGGCGAGGTCCCGCAGGTCCACGGGGTCGGCCGGGGCGGGGGGCACCAGCTCCACCGCGCCCGTCTCGGGGTCCCAGTAACGCGCCAGGAGGTGTGCGCAGGTCGACTTTCCCGCCCCCGAGGCTCCGACGAGGGCGACGGTCTCGCCCGGCCGGACCGTCAGGTCGAGGCCGTCCAGCACGGCCTCTCCCCCGTAGCCGAACCGGACTCCGCGCAGCCGCAGGCCGAGCGGTCCCGGCGGTACGGGGCGGGGGGCGGTGGGAGCGGGGGCTCCGGCGGGCGCGTGCACGGCGGCCCGGACCCGGGCGGCGGCGGCGCGCAGACCCCCGGCCCGGCCGAGTGCGGCCGCCGATTCGGCGACCGGGGCCAGGGCTCCCAGGGCGAGTGCCATGGCGGCCGGGGCCCACGCCCCGTCCAGACGTCCGGCGGACGCGGCGTGGGCGGCGGCCGCCACTACCCCGATGACGGCGGCGACGACCAGCAGGTCGCGGGTGGCGCCCGCGCCGGTCTCCCAGGACTGTTCGGCGCGCTGGGCGCGGGCGAGCCGGCGTCCGGCGGACCGGAGCCGGGACCGCCTGCGGTTCAGCGCCCCGGTCATCAGGAGTTCGCGCAGCCCGTCGACGCTCTCCACGGTCTCGGACGAGACCTCGGCGAGCGCGCTCCGGGTCCTCGCCCCGCGTTCGGCCCGTCCGCGCGCCTCGAACAGGGGCGACCAGATCAGGAGGAGCGCGGCGGGCACGACGGCGAGCAGCAACCAGGGACCGAGGGCCGCCAGCACAGCGGCCGACACCGCGAAGACCACGCCGGAGGCGAGGAGTTGCGCGATGGCGTGGGCGTAGAAGAACTCCAGTGCCTCGACGTCCCCGAGCGCGGTGGCCGCGAGGTCGCCGCTGCGCCGGCCCGCGATTCGGGCCGGGGCGCTGCGGGCCAGCCCGTCGAAGACCCGGACGCGCAGTTCGGCGAGGACCCGGTAGGCGAGGTCGTGCGAGAGGTCCATCTCCCGCCAGGTGGCGAGGGCCCGGAGCAGGACGAGCCCGATCAGGACGGCGACGGTCCCCGGGGTGGGTGGGCGGTGCTCCGTCACGGCCGTGCCCACCGTGTGCGCGGCGAGGGTCACGAGCGCGACCAGGGCCGCCTGGTCGACGAGGGCGGCCAGGCAGGTGCGCAGGACGGTGGCGCGGTGCGCGCCGAGGACCGGGAGGAGCGAGCGCAGGGCGCCGGTCGCGGCGTCGTCGGTGGCGGCGGCGGCGCCGGGGGAACGGGCAGGGCCGGTAGGGGCCGAGGTCGGGGTCATGCGGCGCGCTCCTCCTGTGCGGTGCGCCCGGCCGCGACGAGCGAGGCGTACACGCCGCCGCCCGCGAGCAGGGTGGTGTGGTCGCCCGCCGCGGCGACACGGCCCGCGTCGAGGACGACGATGTGGTCGGCGTGGCGTACGGCGTCGAGCCGGTGGGCGACGACGACGCAGGTGCGGCCGCGGCCGGCCGCCGACAGTTCCCGCACGATGCGGGCCTGGCCGCGTTCGTCGACCGCGCTGGTGGCCTCGTCCAGGATCAGGACAGGGGCGTCGGCCAGCAACGCCCGTGCGAGGGCGAGCCGTTGACGCTGCCCACCGGAGAGCGTGGCGCCGCGTTCGCCGACGAGGGTGGCGTAACCGTGCGGCAGCCTGGCGATCTCCTGGTCGATCCCGGCGGTGCGGGCGGCGGCACGCAGCTGTTCGTCGGTGGCGGCCGGGCGGGCGATCCGCAGGTTCTCCGCGATCGTGGCGTGGAAGAGGTAGGTGTCCTGCGAGACGACGGCGATGCCCCGGCGCAGTGAGGCGAGGGTGTACGCGGCGGTGGCCGTACCGGCGACGGTGAGGCTGCCGCTGTCCGGGTCCCGTTGCCGCAGGAGCAGGCTCAGCAGGGTCGACTTTCCCGCCCCGGACGGTCCGACGACGGCTGTGGTGCGCCCCGGGGCGGCGGTGAAGGTGACGCCGTCGAGGGCGGGCAGCTTGCTCCCCGGGTGGGTGAAGCGCACGTCCTCGAAACGGATTTCGGGTGGGCTCTCCCAGGCGGCGGCCAGGGTGCCCCGGTCGGGCACGGCCGCCTCGGCGGTGCGCAGGGCGGCGATTCCGTCGGCCGCGGACACCCCGAGGTAGCCCGCGTGCCACTCGCGGGAGAGGTCGCGGACGGGGCGGAAGCATTCGGAGGCGAGGAGGAGAAGGAGGTAGGTGCCGGTGGCGGCGGTACGGCCGGTGGCCGCCGACGAGCACGCCACGAGGACGGCGGCGGCCGTGCCGCCCTGGACGGCCAGGTCGGTGAGGCCGGTGTCGACGAGCGAGACGCGGAGTTTGGCGACGGTGGTCCGGTGCAGGGCGGATGACCGCCGCTCCAGCCGTTCCCGTACGCGGCCCACCGCACCGGTGGCGCGCAGGGTCGGCATCCCCTGGAGCGCTTCCAGGTAGTCGGCGGCGAGGGCTTCGTAGGAGTCCCAGTGCTCCTTGCCCCGCCGCGCGAGCAGCCGGTCCCACCAGCGCGGCCCGAACAGGGCGAGCAGCAGGGCGGGGCCGAGGGCGAGGGCCGCGTACGGCTCGACGAGGGCGACGGCGACGAGCAGCAGCGGTGGAACGGCGCAGGTGATGAGCGCTTGGGGCAGATAGCGCGAGACGTACGCGTCGACGCCCTCGACGCCGTCCACCAGCGTGGCGCGCACGGCTCCGGCGCGCGCGCCGGTGATCGCGGTGGGGCCGAGTGCGCCGAGCCTCGCCAGCAGGGTGTCGCGCAGCCCGACCCGTACGGCGGCTCCCGCCGTGACGGCGGTCAGGCGCTGGGCACGGCCGAGTCCGGCGCGGACCAGGACGACGGCGATGACGGTGGTGAGCAGGGGGGCGAGGGCGGCCGTCTCCCCCCGGGCGATCCGGGCGAGCACGAGCGCGAGAAGGACGGCCTGGGCGAGGTGGGTGGCGGCGACCGCGGCGAGCAGTGCGGTGGCGAGGCCGAGCGGGCGGCGTGCGGTGTTCGCGGCGCGCAGGAGTTCGGGGTGGAGCATCATGGCCGTTCTTCCTCGCCGGGCGGAGCCGCCGGGGCGGCGCTTGTCGGGGACGCTGGGGCGGGTGCCGTCGGGGCGGCGGGCGCCTGGCTCGCTGTGCCGGGGGCCGTGGGGGCGAGTGGTGTCGGGGCGGGTGGCGTTGGGCTCGCTGCGCCGGGGGGCGTCGGGGCGGGTGGCGTTGGGCTCGCTGTGCCGGAAGCCCTGGGGCCGAGTGCTGCCGGGGCGGGTGGCGTTGGCCTCGCTGCGCCGGGGGGCGTCGGGGCGGGTGGCGCTGGGCTCACTGCGCCGGAAGCCCTGGGGCCGAGTGCTGCCGGGGCGGGTGACGTTGGCCTGGCTGCGCCGGGGGGCGTCGGGGCGGGTGGCGTTGGCCTGGCTGCGCCGGGGGGCGTCGGGGCGGGTGGCGTTTCGGCCGTCGTTGGGCGCCGCACGAAGCCCGGGCCGACGGGGCCCGGCGGTGGGGGCGCTCCCACCGCGAGGCCGTGCGCGATCCAGTCGCGTCCGGGGGCCTCGCCCAGCGCCGCGCCCAGATCCGCCCGCTGCCAGGATCCGACGGGACGGGAGCGCAGGCCGAGCGCGGTGGCGTGGGCCTGGACGGCTCCGGCCGCGTACCCGGCGGCGAGGTGGCCGGTGCGAACAGTGGCCGGCGGGGCGTCAGCGGGACAGCCGTGGGCCAGGAGCACCGCGCCCGCGCCGCCGATCCACTGCTGGCCCGCGGCCCAGTGGGCGAGGGTGGGACGCGCGTCCCCGGAGGCGCGGACGTCGAGTCCGCTGCCGCCGGGAGCCTTCGCGTACAGGGCCGGGGCCCCACCGCCGAGCGCCGCGGTCCAGGCGGGTCCGTCCGGCCGTGCTGTCCCGGCTGTGGTCAGGAGCCGGGTGAGCTGCTCCTCGCCGGGCGGGTGGATCAGGTCGTCGGGCGGGGCGCTCCGGCGCGCCTCCAGGGCTTGGTCGGTCACCGGTCCCGGACGGACGGCCGGGTGCCAGGTGCCGCCGGGCAGCTCGGGGGATGCCGCGATGTGGTGCAACAGGTGGAGTGTCGCCGCGAGTTCACTGGGCGGGGTGGTCTCCGCGCCGGATCGCGGCGACGGGGTTCCGGTACGGGGTGGGCCGGCCCAGGCCCTGAGCGCCCCGGGGGCGTCGGCTGTCACACTCACGGGCGTCAACGCGACTACCGCGAGCGGCAGTTCCGGCTCGGTGCCGGGCCAGGCGTTCGGCCGGTCCGGAGCGGCGGGCAGTCCGGCGGCGGCGGAGAGGAGGGCGGTGTCCGCGTCGAGGCAGACCAGGACATCGGCTACCGGGGGCGCGGCCAGCGCCAGGGCCGCGGCGGCGTGGCCGGTGTCCAGCAGCAGGAGCGGCCAGGCCCGGTGGCCGTAGTGCGCGACGGTGCGGGACACGACCACGGTGAGGACGACGAGAGCGCCCGGGGGTATGCCTTCGGGGGCCGGGCCGCGTGGATGCGCGCGGTGGGCGCGCGGGTCGTAGGCGTAGCGCCCGGGCGGCAGCGAACACCCGGGCCCGGCCAACAGGTGCGCGCGCACCGGGTGCAGGGCTCCCGCCGAGGGGACGGGCCGCAGCCGGCCCGGGGTGCCGGCGGGCGCGGCCAGCGAGAGCCGCAGGAGGCGGTCGAGGTCGAGGCCGGCCCCGCCCCCGGCCCGAGGACCCGCCCCGGACCGGACCTCTTCCCCGGCCAACGGCAGCCCGGTCCCGCTCCAGGGGAACGGGCGCTCGGGAACGTACGGGGAGAGGCCCGGCGCGCGCGAGGAGCGGACGTCTGCGAGGGCCCGGCGCAGCAGGCCGGACGCGGGGCGCGTGCGGGGGCCGGGGGCGGCGGTCCGGGCCGGGGTGTCGGGCATGGCGGCGCGCTCCTTCACATGTGCGGGGGCGGGGCGAGGGTGAAGTCCCCCGGGGCGGTGGGCGGTCGGGTGCGCCAGCCCCGGGCGAGCGCCGCGTCCGCGAGGCGCGGGCAGCCGAAGTAGCCGAAGGCGGCAGGTGCGTTGGGGATCAGTCCGGAGACCAGGACGCGGGCGACCCGCAGTGCCGTCTCGGCGACGTCCTCCGTCGTGAGGTCGGCGGTGATCACCCGGTGCCCCCCGGCGGCGAGCGCCGCGTCGAGCGCGGTGCGGCCACCGGGAGCGATCGCGGTGACCGGAACCGTGCCGAGGGCGGGTTCGGTGAAGCGGCGGGCGAGCGGGGACATCCGGTCGTCCAGCCAGACCTGGACGTGGGCCCCGAGGTCCCGCACGGCGGCGAACTCGGGCCCGCAGTCGTCGAGATAGCGCCGGTCGGCACGGTGGTCGAGGTAGAGGCCACGGGCGAGCATCCCGGCTTCGACCGCCCGGTACACCCAGCCGTCGGCGTCCACCGCTCCCTGGGTGAACACCCAGGTGTGCACGGCCTCCAGGACGGCCTTGCGGGCCGCCTCCGCCGGGTCGTACCGGCAGGCGAACCCGGCCGCGTATATGCCGCGCCCGGGGTCGTGCACGAGGGCCGCCGCACAGGGGGCGAACTCGGAGGGCATCTCCACGATGTGCACGTCCAGCGCGCAGCCGGCCAGGTCCTCGGTGAGCCCGGGGACGCTCGCCGGGTCGATGCCCCGGGTGGGCCCGTCCAGGTGCCACCACAGCTCCAGGGCGTCGCGCTCGACGACTTCGAGGAGGCCGCGCTCGACGGCGTCGTCGAGGCCCTGCCCGGTGGCGATGCCCGCGTAGTTGAGGTGGTGGGTGCGGGGCAGCGAACGCAGTTCACCCTGACGCCAGTTGAGGTGGGTCAGCGCGACGGGGGCCCAGCAGGCCTGCCCGTTCTCGGTGGCCCGGGTCCACAGTGCGGGGGTGTCGGGGGTGAGTTCGGCGTACGGGAATCCCGGGCGGCCGAACTGCCAGGGCGCGTACGTCGGCAGAGCGCCGGGCCCGTACACGCGGTGGCCCTCGGCGGTCAGTTCGGCGGCGGTGGCCCGGCGGGGCTCCTGGGGGTGGCCGGGCGGTGGGAGGCGGTTGCCGCAGTAGCGCTCGACGGCCTCGGCCACCGCGGCGATCCAGGCGCCCCGGGGGTCGCCGAACGTGGTACCGAGCGAGACCCGGTCGGCGGGCCAGGCGCCGAGGCGGCGGGCGTCGGCGACGTCGGCGGTCATCGCGGTGTAGCGGGGCGGCGCACCGGTGGGGTGCTCGACGGGTGCGACGTCGCGGATGATCCCGGTGACGGGATCGACGAGGGCTTCAATGGGCAGGACGCTGGTCAACGGCATATCTCCGGTGCGGGCTCGACGTAGCGGCGTCGGGCGACGACGGGCAGGTGGAGGGCGCTGCCCCGGGGGTTCACGGTGCGGCGGGACGGGGCGAGCCGGGTGGCGGCGACCGGGTCCTCCCCGGTGTGCGGGTTACGGGCGTGGGCGGGGAAGTGGTGTCCGGCGATCTCCGCGCGCAACCGGGTCCCGGCGGGCAGCCGACGGCCGAGCGTGCCGAGCGGCACGGTGATGTCCGCGGCCTCGCCGGGCGGGCCGGTGCGCCGGACGATGCCGAAGGCGAGCGGATCCGCGTGGCCGGACGGGTCGAGTGCGGTCAGGCGTACGGCCCAGTCGGCACTGGGCGTGTCGGCCGTGACGTTGATCCGGGCGACGGCGGCTCCCGCCAGGTCGAGCGGGCGGGGCAGCGGTGGCGAGAGGAGCAGGCAGCGGTCGGCTGGGGCGCCGTCGGCCGGGACGGCGAGGTCGTCGGAGCGCACGGGGCGGTCCGGGTCGGCGCTGAACTCGGCTCCGTGGAGGAGCCGTAGACCGGTGGGAGAGCCGAAGGGCCAGCGGCGCTCCGCCTCCGGCCGGTCCGGTGAGGTGGTGTCGGGAGTGATCGGCTCTCCGGGGACGCTGTGCCAGCGACCGCTGTCGCCGAGGGCGATGACACCGCGCCGCGTCGGCCCCAGCCGCCCGGCGAGCGCCGCGCGGGCCCACCGTACGTACAGCGCACCGAGGTTGACGCGGGCGCGGGCCGGTGCGGCAGGGTCGGCGGTGAGACGGTGGCCCCAGGGCCCGAGCAGCAGGCGGGACGGTCCGCCCCAGCCGCGCCACAGGGCCACGGTGTCGTCGGCGAAGGGGTCACGGGTGCCACCGACTGCGAGCAGCGGAAGGCGGGCGGTGTGGCCCAGCGCGACGAGCCGGCCTCGTCCTCGGCCGGCCCAGAGGCGGGGCCAGGACGGCAGTTCGCGTCCCAGGCTCTCGGCCAGCCGGGTCGGGAGGTGGGCGACCGGGAGGTGTTCGAGCAGCCGGGGGTCCTCGGCCAGGGCGCGGGCCAACGCGTCCGGGTCGGAGTCGCGACGGTCGCCGTGGGCCGCCCACCAGCCGGCCCGGGCCCACAGCCGCTCAGGACCCCCGGGCTCCCGCGCCGTCTCGGCGAGTCCGAGCGCGGGGACAGCGGCGATGACGGCGTCGGGGACTCCGAGGGCAAGGAGGCGGTCGGAGTCGGCGCCGGGTCCGGGGCCGGCATCGTGGGCTGCATCGCAGGCGGCGTCACGGACGGTGTCGCGGGCGGTGTCGCGAGCGGCGAGTGCGGTGACGAGGGCGCAGTACGCGGCGTAGGAGGCGCCGACGGCGACGACCTCCCCGTTGCTCCACTCCTGTGCGCGCGTCCAGGCGACGGTGGCCGCGCCGTCCACCGTCTCGTGGCCCCGGTAGGGGTGCCACTCCCCCGGTGAGCCGTGGCGGCCGCGAACGTCCTGGGCGAGGGCGGCGAATCCGTGCGCCGCCCAGCCGTACAGCTCGGCGCGGTGGGCGTCACGCCCGTAGGGGGTTCTGATCAGGACGGCGGGGACGGGGCGATTGCCCTCCGGAAGGCATACGTCGGTGGCGAGCGCGGTGCCGTCCGGCGCGGGGACGTACAGGGTGCGGGTGTTCACGGGCGCGCCTTGGCTGCCCCGGCTCCGACTCCAGCTCCGGCCCCGGCCCCGGCGCGCGTCGAGGCCGGAGCGGGCAGGGGTGCGACGTCCGGGACGGGGAGCACGGAGTGCTCGGAGAAGGTGAGGTCGCGCAGGTCGATGCGGCGCAGCCGACGGCGCACCGGGAGAACGGCCTCCCGGCTCGTCGCGGCATCGGCCCGCGCCCCGGTTTCGGCTCCGGCTCCGGCCCGCGCCCCGGCCCCGGCTTCGGCCCCGGCTTCGGCTTCGGCTTCGGCTTCGGCTTCGGCTTCGGCTTCGGCTTCGGCCCAGGCGAGCAGATCGGCGGTGAGGAGCGCGGCGATCAGGGCGGCGGAGGCTTCGGTGGGGTGCGGTCCGGTGTCGGGGGTCCGGTGCCCGGCCCAGTACGCGGCGAGTTCGCGATGGGCGGGGGTGGCCGCGAGTCTGCGGAGCCTGACGTGACGGGAGGTGACGTCTCCCGGGGCCGCGGCAAGGGGTTCGGTCCAGCTGTGGGCGCCCTCGCGGTGGCAGCGCAGCCAGGCGACGCGTCGCCCTGGCAGCAGGTCCGCCGTGTCCCAGAGCCCTTCGGGCACGGGCGAGTCGAGGCACCACACCACGGCGACGCGCCCTTCGGTGCGGTGGTCCGGGGCCGTCCGGGCCAGCTCCGCCACACCGCCCGGGGTGATCCGGTGGACCTCGGCCCCTTCCGCCCCGGCGCAGCGCGCCAGCGGCTCGGCGAGCACGGGGTCGCCGAGTACGTGGACGGTGCGGCCGGCGAGTCGGGCCCGGGACGGGGCGGACACCGCGTGCCCGCCTGCCTCGAACGCCTCGACGAGCCGCGCGAGTTCGGCGGCGTGCCCGCTCCCGTCCGGCGCGTCCTCGTCCGGCGCCTCCTCCCCCGCCAGCCGGCGCACCAGGGCTTCGCGGGCGACACCGCCGGTGTCGATGCGCAGGAACTCCCCTCCGGAGGTCCGGAGTACGGGAGGTTCACCGGGGACGGTGACGATCCCGGTGCCGGGAGCGAGTCGACTGCGGGTCACGGAATCCTCCGAAGCAGGAAGCGGGACGGGACGTTCGGGGCTGAACAGGGCCGAACGGGGCGGACCCGCCCGGGATGTCACCGGGCGGGCCCGCCCCGCGCCACGCGGGGAACCTGCCGTCAGCGGCAGGCGTCGCTTACTTCTCGGTCGCGGTGTCGGCCTCGACGGCGTCGTCGAAGGGGTTCTCGACGAGGGCGTTCGAGTGGGTGGCGGAGAGGTGCGCGAGCTGGCCCTGGTCGGCGATCGGGCTGAACACCTTGTTGTTCTCCATGAGTTGAATCTCCATTCGGAAGGATCGGATGGGTCTTTCGGTCGCGGCGTCGGTGCGTGCCGCAGCACAGACACTAATGAATATGATTTTCATTCCGCAAGAGCTGGAGCGGATCGAGAGGGTGATCTGGGTAACAGACGGGCCACCCGCCCTCGCTGTCGACCCCCACCCGGCCCTCCACGCCGAGGACTTCGGCCAGCAGACCCCGGGTAACCACCTCGGCCGGAGGCCCGTCGGCGGCGACGCGGCCCTCGCGCAGCGCGACGATCCGATCGGCGAACCGCGCGGCGTGGTTGAGGTCGTGCAGCACCATCACCACCGTCAGCCGGCGCTCCGCGCGCAGCCGTACGACCGTCTGGAGCACCTCCAGCTGGTGCCGCAGATCGAGATAGGTGGTCGGCTCGTCCAGGAAGAGCACGCGGGCGTCCTGGGCCAGCGCCATGGCCAGCCGGACCCGCTGGCGTTCGCCTCCGGACAGCGCGTCCACCGGCCGGTCGGCCCAGGCGGTGACGCCGACGTCCGCGAGCGCCCGCGACGTCACCTCGTCGTCCCCCTCCCGCAGCATTCCGAGCGGCCCCCGGGCGGCGTAGCGTCCCTGACGCACGAGTTGACGCACGGTCAGTCCCGGTACGGCGGGTGCCGACTGGTGGAGCAGGGCGACGCGCCGGGCGGCGGTGCGGCGGGGCAGCCTCGCCACGTCGTCGCCTTCGAGCAGGACGCGCCCGCCGCTCGGGGTGAGCAGTCCGGCGGCGAGCTTGAGGAAGGTGCTCTTGCCGCAGCCGTTCAGCCCGATCAGCGCGACCAGTTCGCCGGCGTGGACGCTCAGGTCCACCCCGCGCAGGACCATGCGTCCGGGGTAGCCGAAGGACAGCCCCTCCGCCCGGACGACCTCGGGACCGGACATCACGCCCGGTTCCGCTTCCGGCCCGGCCGCCTCCACCGGGCTTGGCTCCACTTGTCCGGTCAGGCCTTCCGGCATGTCACCCTCCTCATCCGCTGTCCTCCACTTCCGTCGGCGTCGGCGTAGTTGCCCACGCCGACGCCGACGCCGACGCCGACGCCCGCACCGATACCGCCATCGACGCACCCCGTCCGCGTACCGCTCTCCGTCATCGCTCGTCCGCCCGTCGTCGCGCCACCACCATCAGCAGCCCCGCCCCCACGAAGGTGGTCAGGGCGCCGACCGGAAGGGTCAGCCGGTCCGCTTCCAGCGCGGTGGCCAGCAGCCGGGACAGCAGCTGGGCGGCGGCGTCCGCCCCGCACACCACCGCCGCGCCGAGCAGCGCGGCACCCGGAAGGGTGATGCGCAGATCGGCCCCGAAGACCGCCAGCGCCAGATGGGGCACCAGCAGCCCCACGAAGCCGAGCGCCCCCACGGCCGACACGGCACCGGCCGTCAGCGCGACGGCGCACACCAGCGCCGCCCCCCGGCCCCGGCCGGTGGCCAGGCCCGCGGCAGAGGCCTGTTCGTCGCCGCAGCGCAACAGGGTCAGCGGCCCGGCGAGCAGCCAGGCCGCCGCGCCCCAGAAGGCGGCCCACGGCCAGAGCAGATTCCAGTGCTGCCACACCCGGCCCTCGGTGGAACCGATCAACCACTGGACGACGCTGCCGAGTTCGCCGGGGGCCACCAGAAGGACGACCGCCGTGAGCCCGGCCAGCACCGCCGACACGAGGACCCCGTACACGGCTGTCTGCTCCGGGTCGCCCCGGTCCCGCCCGGCGAGCAGCCACAGCAGCCCCGCCCCGGCGAAGCCGCCGAGGCAGGCCGCCACGACCACGGCCGTGGGGGATTCCCAGCCCGCGAGACCGAGGCCGGTCGCGGCGACCGCCCCGAGCACCGCACCGGGAGTGACGCCGGTGACCTCGGGCCCGGCCAGCGGGTTGCGCAGGGCCGACTGGAGCACGAGCCCGGCCACCCCCAGGCACGCCCCGGCGACCAGCGCCACCAGCAGCCGGGGCAACCGCAGTTGGAGCACGATGTGCTCGGCGGTGGGGTCGTCACCGCCGCCGAGCAGCACGGCCCGGACGCCTTCGGGGGTGACGCCCCGGCCGGCGAACAGATCGGCGCAGGCCATCGCGGCGACGAGCAGCACCAGGCCGCCCATCCGGACGCCCGGTGCGCGCAGGACCCGGCGGGACGGTCCGGGCACGGTGTCGATGAGTGTCATCGTTCCGCCTTCCGCAGGACGGGAGCGGAGAGGTCCCGCGGAGTCCCCGGCAGGGACGCGAGCACGGGCCCCCGGTCCCGGTCGGGCCGTCTCCCCCGCTTCAGCAGCACGACCCCGACCGGCACCCCGACCAGGGCGGTCCACGCGCCGACGGGGGTCTCGACCGGGGCGAGCGCCAGCCGGGCCGGTTGATCGGCGCACAGCACGACGATCGCGCCGCACACGGCGGACCGGACGAGCCACCCGGCCGCGCCGCCGTCCGGGCGGAGCCGGCGGGCGAGGTGGGGGGCGAGGAAGCCGACCCAGGCCACCGGTCCGCAGACCGCGACGACGGGGGCGATGAGGACGACGGCGATGCCCAGCGCGGCGACCCGCGCGCGTTCGACGCGCACGCCCAGCGCGCGGGCGTCGTCGTCGCCGAGGCGCAGCACACCGAGCACCGGCACGCACAGCACCAGCGCCGGGACGGCCACGGCGAGCCAGGGCAGCAGGCCGGTGACGTCGTCCCAGGTGCGGGCGGACAGACTGCCCAGCAGATAGCGGTAGATGAGCTGGAGGTCGAGCTGGTCGGCCATCACCATGAGCACCAGCAGTGCCGCCTGGAGCGCGGCCGCGACGGCGGCTCCGGTCAGCAGGACGGCCGAGGGGCTCCGCCCGAATCCGGCGGCGACCAGGGTGAGCAGACCGCCGAGCGCCGCCCCGGCCAGGGCGAGGAACGGTTGCAGTCCGAGGGGGACGGCCAGGGCCAGGACCAGCGGTGCGGCGACGCCCAGCGCGGCCCCGGAGGAGACTCCCAGCATCTCGGGCACGGCCAGCGGATTGCGCAGGGCCTCCTGGAGAACGAGGCCGGCCGCGCCCAGGCAGGCCCCGGCGATCAGCGCCAGCACCATGCGGGGCAGCCGCAGTTCGGTGACGACGAGCCCCGCGAGCCCGTCGGCCCCCAGCGTGGCCGGGAGCCTGGCGGGCGGGACGTACGGCGTGCCGAGGCTGAGCGCGCAGACCGCGCCCGCCAGGGCCGCCGCGCCCAGGCAGAGCGGCGCCACGGGCGGGCGCCTCACCGCAGTGCGGCCGTCGCCTCGTCGAGGACGACGCCCAGGGAGCGGGTGCCGCGCCCCTTGGCCCACACCTCGGAGTCGACCTCGATGACCTTGCCGTTCTTCACGGCGGGGATGCGTGACCAGAGGGGGTTCTTCGCCAGCTTGTCGGAGAGCTTGCCGTCCGGGGCGCCGAACGACAGGGTCTCCACGAACAGGACGTCGACGTCCCGGGCGAGGATCTCCTCCAGGCTGTAACTGCCGTCGACGCCCCGGCTCTTCCAGGGGTAGTGGGAGATCTTCGGGAACAGCCCGGCCGCCACGTCGGACTCCGGGGTGGCCACGCCGAAGTTCTCGTCGCTGCCGTAGACGATCAGCGCGGTCTGGTCGCTCTTCTCCTTCTCCGCCTGCGCCAGGCGGGTGCGGAAGGTCTTCTCCGCCGTCTCGCCCTGCTCGGTGCGGCCGGTGAGCGCGGCCAGGTCCCGCAGGTAGCCGACGCTGTCCTGCCAGGATCCGGGCTGGACCGGCCAGAACGTCGTGGCGCCCTTCAGCGCGGGGGCCAGCTTGCCGTGCGTGTCCTCCAGGCCGATCACCAGGTCGGGACGGTGGGACAGGATCGCCTCGACCTCGGGGCTGAGGAAGCCGCCGGGCACCACCGGTATCTCCGCGGCCTTCTTCTCGCCCAGGAACTTCGGGTGCGCCAGCACCTGGGAGTTGGTGGCGGTCGGGGTCATACCCAGCTCGACGAGGATGTCGTCGCAGAGGGCGACCAGGCAGACGATCTTCTCGGGCGGCTTCGACAGGGAGACGCTGACGCCCTTGGCGTCGGTGATCCGGGTGGCGGCCTCGATGGGCCGCACGTCCGTGCTCGTGCGGGCGCCGGCCCCGTTCCCCGGAGCGGCGGCCGGCCCTCCGGTGTCGGTCTCCCCGGTCCCGCAGCCGGCCAGCAGGCCTCCCAGTACGGCGATCGCCGCCCAGCGGCGGACTCTCAGCGCGGTTCGTGGCATCGACGGTCCCTCAACGTTCCTGTGCGGTCCCGGGGATGCGGCAGAGCAGGCGGCGGAGCCCCGGGAGCGATCCCCGCCACGAACCGAAACCTTACACATGATTATCATTTCCAATACAGTGGCCGGGGCCCTCACCCGGCCCTCGCCGGAACCCACCGGCCACCGCCGCCCCCACGACCCCGCCGACCGCAGGAGTTCGCCATGCCGCAGTCCCCGCACCCCGCGCCCCACGCGCCCCCGCGCCTGCTGGTCTCCGACCATGTCGCGGGCCGCATCAGCCTGTTGGACCTCCCGGACGGCACGGAGCGTGCCGAGCTGAACCACCGGCACCTCGCCGAGCACGCGGGGTTCCTCGCACTGCCGGACGGCCTCACCGCCTGCGTGGACGACCGGGCGGGCGAGCTGCTGGTCCTCGACCCCTACGGCCCCGGCGCCGGCCGGCCACTGGTCCGGCGGCGCATACCGGTCGCGGTCCCCGCCGAACACCTGGCGGCGGACCCGAGCGGACGGCACCTCGCGGTGACCACCGGCCTCGGCCGCAACGAGGAGGCCTGGACGGGGCTTCTGACCGCCGTCGACCTCGACGCACCGGACGGCGCCGTCGCCGTACGCGTACGCGGGCGGACGGGCGAGCCGGGGGTCACGGTCCTCGGCGGGGCGCCCTCGCTCGTGGTGCTGCGCCACCGGGAGCCGGGCGAGCTGCTGGTCCACCGACACGGCGACCTGATGCGTTCGGCCCCCGCATGCCCTCCGGCGACCCCGGTCCGGCGGATCGCCCTGCCGGACGACGACGGACACGGCGACGCCCACGACCCGCTCACCGGCCGGGTGTTCGCCGCCGCGGGGTCGGGGGTGCATCGCGCACGGCGGGAGGGGGACGGCCTCGTCGGCGAGGCTCCCCTGCCCTGGTCCGCCGACGGGCGCTCCGGCGGGCGCGGTTACTACCTGCGGCTCGACCCCGTGCGGCGGACGCTCTGGTCCTGCGTGCGCGACGGTCCGGGCGACCCCGGGCAGTGGCCGGACTGGTCCAACGACGCCTGGTGGCACCACCTCGACACCGGCGTCACGGGCCGGCTGGACCTGGGCCCCGGACTGGTCTTCCGGCTCGCGGTGACCGCCCGCCACATCGCGTACACCCGCGTCCACCCGGACGGCGACGAACTCGTCCTGCTCACCGCGCCCCCGGTCGCCGGAGCCCGCCCGGAGGTCGCCGCGCGCCTGCCCCTGCCCGCCATGTCCGGCGCGCCCCGGCCCGGCGGGACCCCCTGGGACGGCGTGCAGCGGCGGGCCGTCGCCGCGTCGCCCGGCGGGGGCCTGGTCGCGGTCAGCCGGGGAGGCCATGGCGAGGTCCACGTATTCGACGCGGACCGGGCGGAGCTGCTCACGACCCTGACCGTCCCGACCCCCCTGAACGACGGCGGCCACCTCGCCCTGCTGACCCCCGGGGACGGGGCGCACGCCGACACGGTCGGCCGCTGAGAGACGCGTAACGAGTGGTGGCGCGGCGCAACCGCCCTACCACCACCCGTTCCTGGCGCTCAGACCGCCTTCACCAGGAGGACTTGGTCACCCCCGGCAGGAACCCCGCGTGGGCCTGCTCACGCATCCGGACCCGGGAGAGCCCGAACCTGCGCAGGTACCCCCGGGGCCTGCCGTCGACGCTGTCACGGTTGCGCACCCGCGTGGCACTGGCGTCGCGCGGCTGACGCCGCAACTCCTCTACGGCCGCGCTGCGTTCGCGCTCCGGCGTACCCGGCCGGCGGATGATCTCCTTCAGTTCGGCCCTGCGGGCGGCGTAGCGGTCGACGGTTTCCCGGCGCCGGTCGTTCCGCGCGATCTTGCTCTTCTTCGCCATCAGACCTTCCCGCCCAGCGCACGGATGCGCGCGACCGCGGCCTCGATGCCGATGCTGTCGACGGTCTTGATGGCACGAGCACTCAGCGTGAGGCGCACATAGCGGCCCTCGCCGGGCAGCCAGTACCGCTTGCGCTGGATATTCGGGTCGAACCGACGGGACGTCCGGCGGTGCGAGTGGGAGATGTTGTTGCCGAATCCCGGCTTCGAGCCGGTCAGTTGACAGTGGGCGGACATGAGGTTACCTGCCTCTCCTTCGACGCATCCATTATTGAAAATGGAAACCATTGCCATATAGTAGCGCCCATGGCTCGCAACGAAGTGCGCCCGGTCATCAAGCTCCGCTCCACCGCGGGGACCGGCTACACCTACGTCACCCGCAAGAACCGGCGGAACGACCCCGATCGGATGGTGCTGCGCAAGTACGACCCGGTCGCCCGGCGCCACGTCGACTTCCGCGAGGAGCGCTGAGGCCCCAGAGACCCCACCGCTCACCCGCACGCGCCCCGGACCCGACCCCTAGGACACCTTCATGAAGCCCGGAATCCACCCCTCCTACGGCCCCGTCGTCTTTCGCGACAAGGCCGCCGACTTCGCGTTCCTGACCCGCTCGACCATGACCAGCGACCGCACCGTCACCTGGGAGGACGGCAACACCTACCCGGTGGTCGACGTGGAGATCTCCTCCGCGAGCCACCCCTTCTACACCGGCACCGCCCGCGTTCTGGACACCGCCGGACGCGTCGAGCGCTTCGAGCGCCGCTACGGACGTGGTGAGGCCCGGTGAGCGGGCACCGCACGAAACTGCCCGTCGTCATCGTCTGCGGCCTGCACTCCGAGGCCCGCCGCGAAGTGGTGGAAGGGCTGCTGCGGGACGTCCCGCACAGCGTCGCGCTGCACCACGACCTGTCCACGGCCACCGGCGGGACCGTACGTCGCTCCCTGCGGGATTCCGGCGGTGAGCTGGATTCCGGCGAGACCCCGCTGGTGAACGCGTGCGCCTGCTGCGCGCTGCGCGAGGACCTCGTCCCCGAACTCGAACGCCTCGCGGGGGACGGACGGACCCGCCTCGCCGTCCTGGAGCTCTGGGACTCCGTCGAGCCGAAGTCCATGGCCGAGGTGATCGCCGCGCACACCACCGCCGCCGAGGTCACAGGCGTGTTCGCGGCGGTCGATCCCACTCTCGTCCTGCCCTGCCTCTCCAACGGCGACGATCTGGCCGAGGCCGGTCTCGCGGCGGCGCCGGCCGACCGGCGGACCATCGGCGACACCTGGGCCCGGCAGGTGGAGTACGCACCCGTACTGGCCGTGGTGCCGAGCCCGGCGGCCGACGACGAGGACCGCGCCCTGATCCGGCAGCTGAACCCGACGGCCCGCCAGGCCGCCTCCGGATCGGCCGAGTTGGCCCGGCTCGCCTTCGCGGGATTCGATGTGGAGGCGGCGGACGCGGGCCAGCACCCGGCCTGCGCTCTGCTTCCGCAGGAGGCCGACGAGGCCGGGGTGGGCACGCTCGTCTGGCGGCGGCACCGTCCCTTCCACCCCGAGCGCCTGCTCGACGCACTGGAGGACCTGAGCTGCGCGGCGGCCCGCAGCCGGGGCCGGTTCTGGCTCGCGGACCGGCCCGACACCCTGCTCTCCTGGGATGCGGCGGGCGGCGCGCTCTGCGTGGAGAACACCGGCCCCTGGCTCGCCTCGCTCCCGGATGCCGCCTGGTCCATGGTGCCGCCCTACCGACGGGCGGCCGCCGCCCTGGACTGGCACCCGGAGCACGGCGACTGCTGCCAGCACCTGGTCTTCGTCTCCCCCGGCCTCGACCGCGACGGCCTGACCGGTCTGCTGGACTCCTGCCTGCTCACGGACGAGGAGTACGGCTCCGGCCGGGAGACGTGGAAGAACCTGCCCGCCGCGTTCGACGCGCTCCTCGACCCGGTGCACTGACGCCCCGCACCCCCGTACCGCCGTACCCCCGCACCCCCGTACCGCCGTACCGCCGTACCCCCGTACCCCCGTACCCCCGTACCGCCGTATCCCGCGACCCGAACGACCGCCGACCGCACACCGAGCACGAAGGAAGCCCCATGGCACGTCAGCAGGACCCCCGCAAGCCGCTCAAGAACCGGCCGAACCCCCTGGACGCCGCACGGATCACGTACATCGATTACAAGGACACCGATCTGCTGCGGAGGTTCATCTCCGACCGCGGGAAGATCCGCAGCCGCCGGGTCACCCGGGTCAGCGCCCAGCAGCAGCGGCAGCTGGCCGCGGCCATCAAGAACGCCCGCGAGATGGCCCTGCTGCCGTACACCGGATCCGCGGCGGGCAAGTAGCGGGCGCTGCCCCGCCGCGTAAAGCCGGGTCGTCGTCACCCCCTCCGCTCTGTGCGGGGCGCTCATCACACGCGATCAGGCCGCTGCTCGGCGGTCGGCTCACCAGGCGGGCCGCGGCCTGCCGGTGCCGGCCTCGACCGACGCGACGATCCGGGCGATCGACACCGGGGACGAACCGACCGGGGGGGCGCTGCCGGCCGCGGCGGAAACGGCTGGGGCGACCGCGTGGCTCCCGGTCGTCGCGAACGGGGGGCGTGTGCGGGGCACGCCGGGCAGGGCGGGTCGCCGGACGCGGTCGGGCGGTACGGAGTCGCGCTCCGTCATCCCGGCGTCGGCACGCCCCGGTGGATCAGAAGGCGAATACGGCGTTGTCGTTCATGCTGCCCGCCATCTCGCAGGCATTGCCGTAGGCGGCGCTGAACTGGACCTGCTTGCCCTGCCAGACACCGTGGGCGGTCACGACGACCGGGTCCCACTGGCGGGTGCAGGTCCGGTTCGACGGGCCGGCGGTGAGCTCGGAGAACTCGCCCTGGACCGCGGCCAGTTCCTTGCAGGCCGCAGCGGGAGTGGGGTGCGTTCCCTCGGCGGTGGGGGCGCAGGTGAGCGTCACGGCCCGCTCGACGGCGGCGGTCAGCGGGTCCTCGCCGCGGGCCACGGTGAGGACGAGCGCCGAGGGCGCGTAGAGGCTCTCCGCCCTCGCCGGTGCGGCCTGAGCGGTGGCGGTCGCGAATCCGCCGAGCAGGAGGGTGCCCGCCGTGACAGTTGCGAAGATCGCGTGAGGGTTGCGTCGCATGAGTGAAGACTCCTTGGTCGTGTGCTTGATTGCGGTCAGGAGTCTGACGCATGCGGAAAGTAAGCGCACGTCGACGGCCAGCTTCCAGCCGTGGACGGACGTTCGAACCGACCGAATGGTCATTCGGGCAGCTCAGACGCCCCGCGTGAGCCGTCCAACATATGGACCAACTTCGGCTGTTCAACACAGAACTACCGCCTGACCTGCGGACATGCGCGAGTCCATTGATGCGCCACATCGCCGCTTCGGCCAGAATGTACCGCCACCCGGGACCGCCAGACCCTTCCGGGAGCGTCGACCACCCCTCAGTGGCGACCGGCGGCCGACGACCGGCGGCCGGAGGGCGAACCACCCGGGGGTCACACGGAGGACACGATTCCGAATCCCGCTTGACCAGGGCAATTTAGGTTAGGCTAACCTCACATCCGTGATCGCTCCTGCCCTCGACCGAGAAGACCCCCCGCCGCGTCGGCGCTCCGCGCCGGCTGCCGGCGCCACCGCCGCGCCCCCCGGCGCCGAGCCCGGCCCGGCCACGGCCTTCGCGGCCCCCGAACCCGATGCCGGACTCGACGCCCGTGACATGACGATCGCGTACGACCGTACCGACGTCGTGCACGGGGCCGACCTCCGGCTGCCGCGCGGTCGCGTCACCGCGCTCATCGGGCCGAACGGCAGTGGGAAGTCCACCCTGTTGCGGGCGGTGGCCCGGCTGCACAAGGCCCGCACCGGCAGTGTGACCGTGGCGGCCGGGGCCGAGGACGCCGCGCCCGTCGACGCCCTCGCCCTGTCACGCTCCGACTTCGCCCGCCGGGTCACCCTGCTCGCGCAGAGCCGGAACGCGCCGGCCGGCCTCAGCGTGCGCGACGTGGTCGGATTTGGCCGGCACCCCTACCGGGGCCGGCTCCGGGGCACCGATCCGGACGGCGCCCGGATGGTCGAACACGCGCTGGCCGTCACGAACCTCGCCGAGTTCGCCGACCGCGGGGTGGAGAGCCTGTCCGGCGGGCAGTTGCAGCGCGTCTGGTTCGCCTGCTGCCTGGCCCAGGACACCGACGTCCTCCTCCTCGACGAGCCGACCACCTATCTCGACCTGCGCTACCAGGTCGAGATCCTCGACCTCGTCCGCGACCTCGCCGACACCCACGGCGTCACCGTCGGCGTCGTCCTGCACGACCTGGACCAGGCCGCCGCCGTGGCCGACCAGGTCGTCCTCCTCTCGTCCGGGCGGATCGTCGCCGCGGGCACGCCCGCGGAGGTGTACGCCCCCGAGCGGCTCAGCGACGCGTACGGCATCCGCATCGACGTCGAACACGACTCCTCCACCGGCATCCCGCGCACCCGCGCGGTCGGCCGCCACCACCTTCGTTCCGAAAGGCCCTGAACACCCTCATGAAGAACCAGCACCTGACGTGGCCCGCCCTCGCCGCCGCGGCCGCGCTCGCCCTCACGGCCTGTGGCACCACCGAGGCGCCGAAGAAGGAGTCAGCCAAGGACAGCGCGGTGACGATCACCGACTCCCGCGGCAAGAAGATCACGCTCGACGGGCCGGCGACGCGCGTCGTCGGCACCGAGTGGAACGTCGTCGAGTCGCTCGTGACCCTCGGCGTCCAGCCGGTCGGCGTGGCCGACGTCAAGGGCTACACCGCGTACAACACGGCCGCGCCGCTCACCAAGGGCGTCAAGGACATAGGCACCCGGGGCGAGCCCAGCGTCGCCACCGTCGCCGGCCTCGAGCCCGACCTCATCATCGCCACCACCGACCTGTCCGACTCCGCCATCGCGCAGCTGTCCAAGGCCGCCCCGGTCGCCGTGGTGCGCTCGGCCGACGCGAGCCGGCAGATCGACCAGATGGTCGACACCGTCGAACTCATCGGCAAGGCCACCGGCAACGAGGACAAGGCCGAGTCCGAGGTCGCCTCCTTCCGCAAGGCGGTCGCCGACGGGAAGAAGAAGCTCGCGGACGCCGGTCTCGACGGCGAGAAGGTCGCCTTCGCCGACGGCTGGCAGGAGGGCAACCAGGTCTCGGTGCGCCCGTACGTCAAGGGCTCGCTGCTCTCCGACGTGAACACCGGACTCGGCCTCGTCGACCCGTGGAAGCTGAAGGGTGACAAGGCCTACGGCCTGGCGGCGACCGATGTCGAGGGCCTCACGAAGATCGGCGACGCGCGGTTCGCGTACATCGCCAACGACTCCGACGGAGGCGACCCGTTCGCCGACGGTCTCAAGGACAACGCTGTGTGGAAGTCCCTCCCGTTCGTCAAGAACGACGAGGTCCACCGGCTGCCCGACGGCATCTGGATGTTCGGCTCCACCGCGTCGATGCGCGAGTACATCGACGCCCTCGTCGGCGCTCTGACCGCCTGACGATGAGCACACGCACCACAACCGCCCCGCCCGCCCCCGTGAGGACCGGGGCGGGCGCGGCCGGTCAGGCCGGCGCCGGTTCCCCGGTGGCGGCCGGCCCAACGGCCCGCCGCGGCCGGATGTTTGTCCTCGCGATCGCGGGGACCGTCGCGCTGACCGCACTCGCGTTCGTGCACGTGGGCCAGGGCACCGCCGCCGTCGACCTGCACACGCTCTGGCAGCTGGCCATCGGGGCCGCCTCCGACCGGAGCGCCGACGAGCAGACGGCCGCCGTCGTCCTGGACTCCCGGCTGCCCCGGCTCGCCGCCGGACTCCTCGTCGGCTGCGCGCTCGGTGCGGCGGGCGCGGCCCTCCAGTCGGTGTCGCGCAACATGCTGGCCTCCCCCGACACGCTCGCCGTCAACGCGGGCGCGTACCTCGCGGTGGTGGCCGTCGCCGCGTTCGGCATCACGCTGCCCGCGCTGCCCGCCGGGGCGACGGCGTTCCTCGGCGGGCTGCTGGCGGCCGGCGTCGTCCTCGGCCTCTCCCGGGCGGGAGCCGGACCGATCCGGCTGGTGCTCGCGGGTTCGGCCCTCACCCTCGCCCTCTCCGGGCTGAGCGGGATGCTGCTGCTCCTGCGCTCCCAGCAGACGACCGGGCTGTTCGCCTGGGGCAATGGTTCGCTCGCCCAGATCGGCATGCAGTCCATCGACCGGCTCGCCCCGGTCGCCCTCCTGGCGTTCGCCGGACTGATGCTGCTCGGCAGGCGGCTGGACATCCTCGCCCTCGGCGACGACGGCGCCGCGGTCGTGGGCGTGAGCCCCCGGCTGACGCGCAGCACCGCCGTCGTCCTCGCGGTGCTGCTGGCGGCGGTGTCCGTGGCGGTCGCGGGGCCGGTCGGCTTCGTCGGCCTGTGCGCGCCCGCCGTGGTCCGCCTGCTCAGCACGTGGATCCCGGGCCTGGTCCGGCACCACGCGTTCATCCCCGCGTCGGCGCTCGCGGGTGTGCTGGTCGTGCTCGGCGCGGACGTGGCTCTGCGCGCGGTGTTCGGCGCCCAGGCGGGGGCCGAGGTGCCCACCGGCATCGTCACGACCTGCTTCGGCGCGCTCGTCCTGGTCGTCCTGGCCTACCGGTCGCGCGACACGGGCACGGACAGCGGCTCGACGGCGTTCGCCCGGCTGCGCAGCCGGCGGGCGTTCGTCCTCACGCTGGTGGTGACGGTTGTGGGGCTCCTCGGCGCGGTGGTGGCGGCGACGCTCTTCGGGGACGCGACGCTGCTCCTGGGCGATGTGGGCAACTGGCTCACCGGCCGGGCGGGGCAGTTCGTCGGCTACGTCCTCGACACGCGGGTCCCCCGGGTCGCCGCGGCCCTGCTGGCCGGTGCGGCGCTGGCCGTCGCGGGTGCCGTCGTCCAGGCGGTGTCGCGCAATCCGCTGGCGGAGCCGGGAGTCCTCGGCGTCGTCAGCGGGGCGGGGGTCGGGGCGGTCGCCGTCCTCACCGTCGTACCGCTGGCGAGCTTCTGGCTGATCGGCGGCTCCGCGCTGGCCGGTGCGACGGCCGCCGCGGCGCTGGTGTTCGGTCTCGCCGCGCGCCGCGGGCTGGAACAGAACCGCCTGGTGCTCATCGGTATCGGCGTGCAGGCCGGTGCGGGCGCGTTCGTGAGTCTGCTGATCGTGCTCACCGACCCGCACAACGAGACGAAGGCGCTGGCCTGGCTCGGCGGTTCGACGTACGGGCGGACGTTCCCCGAGCTGATCCCGGTGCTCGTGGGTCTGGTCGTCGCGCTGCCCGTCCTGGCGTTGATGCGCCGCGAGCTGGACCTGATCGGGCTGGACGACGAGACGCCCGCCCTGCTCGGTGTGCGGATCGGCGCCACCCGGCTGGCGCTGTTGAGCCTGGCCGTCCTGTTGACGGCGGGAGCCGTGGCGGCGGTCGGCGTGATCGGATTCGTCGGCCTCGTCGCCCCGCACGCGGCACGTGCCCTGGTGGGACGCGGTCATGTGCGGGTGATACCGGTGAGCGCGCTGCTCGGCGCGCTGCTGGTGGTCGTGTCGGACCTGGTCGGCCGGGCGGTCATCGCGCCGGCGCAGATCCCGGTGGGACTGCTGACGGCTGTGATCGGCGCCCCGTACTTCATCTGGCTGCTCTGGCGGTCGCGGCGCGAGGGGTGAGTGCGGAGCCGGCCCGGTTGCGGAGCCGCGCGGTCGACGACCGCGCGGCTCCGGCGTTTCCCCGGGAAAGCCGGTCAGCAGCGCCCTCGGTCAGACGTGGGAGAGGAGGCCGTCCAGCGGTTCCGGCAGGCGTGCGAGGTCCAGTGCTTCCGTGAGCGCTCGCGCGTAGTGCTCCTTGCGCCCGCCGATGGTCCCCACGAAACGCCGCAACTGCGCCTCGACCGTCCGCTCCCGCTGGGCGGGCTGGCGTTGGAAGATCCGGAAGGCCCGCAGGTCTCCCTGGTCGTCGATGACCTGCTGGACGCCGTCCGTGCCGAGCGCCCGGATCAGCTCGTCCTCCAGGTCGGCGTGGCAGGTGAAGAAGCCCAGCGCCGCCAGGTCGTCGGGGGTCCGGGCGGTGCCGAAGCCGGTCCGCTCCAGGCCCTGGACGAAGAAGCGCTGCTCCGCCGCGTCGCACAGGCCCGCCGGCCGGGTGTCGAGCCCGTCGGGCCCCAGCAGGCGCAGATAGCGGGTGATGCTGGTGGCGCCCCCGAGCGGCACGACCACGACGCCCTCGGCGCTCAGGGTGCGCCCCTGGCGTTCGGCGAGGGCCTCGACCGCCGCCCGGTCGCTGACGCCCTCGACGAGCACCACGGTGCGCAGGCTCAGGTCGGCCGCCAGCTCACGGGCGGCCCCGGCCTCGGCGGGCGCGGGCGTGTCCGCGTCGCCCGCGGCCCAGGAGACGACCGTCTGCCGGAAGCGCGTCGCTGTGTCCACGGAGCCAGTCTCGCACCGTGGTCGGCGGTCACGGCAAGGGTTTTCCGGTACGTCGGCCAGGGCTGCCGGCGGGGTACGTCGGTACGTCAGCGGGGTGCGGGAGGCCTGCGCGCCAGGTACAGGCCGACGCCGAGGGCGAGCGCCAGGACACAGCCGGCGAAGGTCAGTCCGGCGTTCCTGAGTCCGATGCCCAGGGTGAGGGCGCCGACGCCGACCACGGGCAGGGAGATGCCCAGGTAGGCGATGACGAAGAAGGCGGACACGGTCGCGGCCCGGTGTTCGGCCGGCGCGGCGGCGCTGATCGCCGTCACCGCGCCCCGGAATGCGAGCCCCTGCCCGAGGCCGCCGCCCAGCGCACCGGCGATGAGCAGGGGAAGCGAGGTGAACAGCAACGAGGCGCCCACCAGGAGAAGGCCCCCGACCAGGACGAAGCAGCCGCCCGGCAGGGCCCGCCGTTCGCCGACCCGCCCCATGAGCGCCTGCCCGGCCGTCGAGGCGACGAAGACGGAGAAGACGACGAGTCCCGTCAGGGCCAGGTTGTGCACGTCGAGCGTCTCGGCCAGGAACGCGGGGGCGACCGCGGTGAAGAGGCCCAGCAGGGAGAACCCGGCGAAGGCGGCCAGCGCCGAGGTGGCGAACACGCCGCGCATCGCGGGCGGGACGGCCAGGCCCTGGGGCCGCAGTCGCACTCCCCGTACCCGGGAGGAGGCGACCGTCTCGGGGAGGAACCAGGTCAGTACGGCGGCCACGGCGATCAGCGCCAGGTGCACGACGAAGGGCAGCCGCAGGGGCCAGGGGGCGTACTGGGCGAGCAGCCCGGACAGCAACGGGCCGCACCCCAGGCCGCCCATGTTCGCGGCGGTCGCGGCCAGCCCCGCCCGGGCCGCGCGTCCCGGCGGGGCCAGTTCCATCACGGTGACCGTCGCCGCGCCGCTCAGCAGTCCGGCGGCGAACCCCGAGAGCAAACGTCCGGCGAAGAGGGCGGGGAGCCCGCCCTCGAAGAGGAAACAGAAGGCACTGGCCGCCGAGAAGCCCAGGGCGGCCAGGAGGACGGGCCGCCGCCCCGCCTCGTCGGAGACGTTCCCGGCCAGCAGCAGGGTGGCGATCACTCCGAGGGCGTAGACGGCGAACACGACGGTCACCATCAGCTCGGAGAAGCCGAGCTGGTCCCGGTAGAGGCCGTAGAGCGGTGTGGGGAGCGTGGTGCCGGCCATGCCGATGGCGAAGACGGCCGCCGCGGCCGGGTATCCGAGGCCTTTCCCGCGGTGCGCGGAGCCGGGCGTCCGGCTCATGCGTCGGGCGGAGGGTCCGTCGGGGCGGCGGAGGTGATGTGGGTGAGCACGCACAGCCAACGGCCGTCGCGCCGGACGAAGACGTCCGTGACCCATTCGTCGGCGTCGACGCGGCGGCCACCGTAGTGGGCCGTGTTCGTCATCCGCGCGGTGACCGTGGCGGTGTCCTGGTGGACGCGGACCCGCGACGGGCTGATGGCCCGCATCGCCGAGTGGGTCAGGTCGCCGGACGCGACGTAGCCGAGGAACGCGTCCCGGTCCGTGATGCCGGACTCGGAGACGATGACCCATGCGTCCGCCATGAAGGCGCTGATCCGCGGCACGTCGTTCGAGACGATCGCGGCGGACCACTCCTCCACCAGGGCGGCGAGCCGGGCCTGTACGGCAGGGTCCTGGGCGTCGGCGCCGTTCAGGGGCGGCCCGGAGCCGGCTCCGCTGTCTTCCATGGTTCGAGCGTAGCCGCGGGGTACGCGGGTCGCCGTTCATGGGCGGCCGGGCGGGGGCCGCCCATGAACCGAACGGGGCCCGCGGTTCCGTGCGCTACGCGGGCGGGCCGCCTTCCGGAGCGGCGGCCGGGCCCTCGGGGCCTTGGTCCGTCGGTGGGTCGGGCAGCTCACGGCAGCGGACCATGAAGGACCGCTCGAAGACGATGACGGTCTCCCCCGTCGACTTGGTGCCGGTCGTCTCCACCGTGATGATGCCCTGCCCCGGCCGGGACCGGGACAGCCGCTTGTCGAGGATGCGGCTCGTCGCGTAGAGGGTGTCGCCGACGAAGACGGGGCTCTTCAGCCGGACCCTGTCCCAGCCCAGGTTGGCCACCGCCCGCGCCGACAGCGCCTGCACGGTCATCCCCCCGACCAGGCACAGCGTGATGCCGCTGTTGACCAGGACCCTTCCGTACTCGGCGCCGGCGCCGTAGTGCTGGTCGAAGTGGAGCGGGTGCTGGTTCATCGTCAGCAGGGTCAGCCAGGTGTTGTCGGCCTCGGAGAGGGTACGGCCCGGCCAGTGCCGGATCACCATGCCCGGTTCGAAGTCCTCGTAGTCCCCGCCGTGCTCCTCGACGTACTCGTTGTCCTTGACGTGACGCAGGGTCATGCGGCATCTCTCCGGTGATGTCACTCGATCAGGGGCGGCGCGGGCGGGCGCCGATACGGGGGCGGGCTGAGCGGTGCTGCGGTCAGATCGCGACCATCACGTTGTCGGAGCTGCTCGTTCCGCCCCGCACGCTGACGATCCCGGCGGAACCGTCGCCGAAGAACCGGCAGAACAGCCCGGCCGGCCGGCCGCCGAATATCAGGGGCCCCAGCACCGGGGCGACATCGGCGTCGTACGGCTCGTCGACCCCGTCGGCGATCAGCGCGACCCGGCAGGTCTCCGGCCGCACGAACTCCTGCACCACGCTGGTGCGGCCCTGGACGGCCTCACCGACGGCCGACTCCCACGCGGCCTGATCGGCTTCGCGGCCGATGGTCACCTGTTGTCCGCTCTCCCCGAGTGCGGCCTTGAGCACCAGCCGCTCACGGTTCTTCAGGACGAACGGCACCAGGTCGACCTGCTGTCCCTCGCGGTCGGTCCTGCGCTCGGAGAGGATCCGCGTCCACGGCAGGTACCGCGCGATGAGCCCGCGCTCGCCCTCGGTCATCCAGGGCCGTCCCTCCGACAGGAGCCCCATGGTGAGCTTGCTGTGCAGGAACGTCGATGTCTGGGTGCCCACCAGCAGGCAACCGTGGTCCAGGGCGTCCTGGACCGGAGTGGTGTCGAGGCCCGCGTCGAGCCAGTCCGGAATGGTGAAGTTGCGCAGTCCGACCGGATAGCGCAGATGCGGGGCGCAGTCCCACGCCTCCGACAACTCCTCCGGTTCGAAGAAGCGTGCGGTCAGGCCGTGGCTGTTGTAGTGGTCGGCCTCCATCTCGAAGTACCGCCGCTCCACGCCGGTCACCCGGGCGCTGCCGACGACGGCCACCCGCGGCGCCACCGCCAACTCCGCGCTGAGCGACCGGAACATCTCGGCGCGTACGGCGAAGGGGCTCGGCGACCGGAACGGGGTCCGGCCCTCCTCGTCGGCGTGCAGCGCGCGCCACACGGCCAGACGGCTCTGGGTCTCCACCACGCCACCGAGCGCCCCGCTGACGTTGAACTCCAGGAACTGCGGCCCGTCGGGGCCGATGACGAGATCCGGGCGGACCACGGAGTCGGCGTACCGCTCCTCGACGAACGGGTCGGGCGTCCACAGCCGGTCCTCGGTGGCGGGCATCTCGTAGGCGGTCAGCCGGTCGGCGGTGGTGTGCCCGCTCTCCAGGGCGGCACGGCGCAGCAGATCGACCAGCGCGACGCTCACCCGGAAGATCTCGGCGTAGGACGCGCGCGGGATCGCCAGCGGGGCCGCGGGAAGAACCTTCTGGTACGGCCAGCCGGTGTCCCGCAGCTCGTGCCGCAGCATCTGCCGGATCGCGTCCGCGGACGCGGCGGGCCTCAGCCGGTGGCGGCCGAACCACGGGTGCCCGTGTCCCGGACCGAGGTCCTCATGCGTGTCCATCCGGCTCTTCCTCCTCTGTCGGCGGAACGGCGGCCGGGCCGCCGGTTCCCTGCTCGGCCCTACGGTGCTCCTCGGACAGCGCCACCGCGGCGGCGGTGTCCTCGATGGCCATGCCGACCGTGCGGAGGACCGTGGTCCGGCCGGTGACGTCGACCGCGCCGCTCACCAGGCCGCCCAGCTCGTACAGGTCCTCGGCCTTGATCAGGCCGTCGGCCAGTGCGGCCCGGATCTCACCCGCGCCGTCCAGCGCCGCGGTCCGGTCCTCGACGACGGTCACGGCGTCGGCCAGCAGGGCGGGGGCCAGCTCGACGGCGTCCGGGTGGGTTCCGCCGATCACGTTCACATGGGCCCCGGGGGTCACCCAGTCCGCCCGCACCACGGGGGTGCCGTCGTCGGTCGAGGTGGCCGTACAGATGATCGCCGCGTCGGTGACGGCGTCCCTCGCGGTGGCGCAGACCGTCACGTGGACGGGCCGTGGTGCGGCTTCTCGGATCCAGTCGGCGAACTTCTCGGCCCCGGCGCACGTGCGCGAGTGGACGCGGACGGTACGGATCGGGCGGACCGCCGTCACCGCCCGGAAGAGGGCTCGCGCCTGGACCCCCGCGCCGATCACCGCCAGGTCGTCGGCGTCGTCGGGCGTGCACCAGCGGGTCGCCAGAGCGGCGACGGCGCCGGTGCGGACGGCGGTGAGCTCGGCGCCGTCCAGGAGCGCGGTGATCTGCCCGGTCTCCAGGTCGGTGAGGGCGACGATCCCGTGGATCAGCGGCAGCCCGCGTACCGGGTTGCCGGGGGTGAGCGTGGTGACCTTGACGCTGCCCACCGCGCGCCGCTCCCAGACGGCGGGGCTGACCAGGAGGACCCGCCGGTCGCCGTGCTCGATCACCGTGCGGGCCGGGGAGCGGGTGCGGCCGGAGGCCAGGTCGACGAACATCTCGCCGAGCACGTCGATGACGCGGAGCATCCGCCGGTTGCCGGCCATGTCGGCGGCCTGGACCATCACCGGGGCGCTCACGCGGTCCCACCGTCTCCGCCGAACCGGCTCGCCCAGGCGTCCTCACGCGCCACAGTGGTGCGGGCCAGCCGGGCGAACGGCGGGCCGACCATGTTGCCCTCCAGGACGGCTATCCCGCCGTCGGCCGCCGCCACGGCCTCCACCACCCGGCGGGCCTGTCCCAGCTCGTCGGGCCGGGGCCGCAGGAGGCGGTTGATCACGTCGAGTTCACCCGGGTGCACCGTCGCCTTGCCGTGGAAGCCGAGCGCCCGCGCCCGGGTGGTCTCCTCGGCGAGGACCGCCGGTTCGGCGAGCCGGTAGTTGGCGGTGTCGACGCACGCCGTGCCGTGCCGGGCGCAGGCCATCGCCATCGCCTGCCGCGCGGCCAGCATGGCCTCCCAGCTGATGTCGACACCGAGTGTGGCGGCCAGATCGGCCGAGCCGAGCACCAGGCCGTCGGCCGAGCGCGCGAGGGAGTCGATGCGGGTGACCGCCTCGACCGTCTCCACCGTCACGTAGATCTCGGGGGACGCGCCCGCCGAGGCCAGCATCCGGCGCAGCAGGTCGACCTCGTCCGCCGAGGTCACCATCGTCATCAGGACGATGCCGGGCCGCACCGGGCCCTCGGCCAGCATCGACACGTCCTGGACCCCCGCGAGGCTGCCGAGCTCGTTCATCCGCACGGCGACGCGTCCGGGTCTCGGCGTCTTCTCCAGCGCGGCCCGGCAGACCGTGCGGGCGGCCTGCTTGTCGGCGGCCGGTACGGAGTCCTCCAGGTCGATCAGGTGGACGTCCGCGTCGTACGACCAGGCCTTCACCACCTTCTCCGGCGACAGGGCCGGCGTGTAGAGGATGCTGCGCGGAATCGCCCTGGGCGCCCCGGTCACCGGTTCACCGCCCCGGGGAGCGTGGTGCCCGCCGGGCGCGCCCCGGCCTCGATCAGCGCGGTGCAGAGCCGTTTGATCTGGTCGGCGCTCTGGCCTGCCCGCAGCATGACCCGCAGTCCGGCGGTGCCGCGTGCGACGATCGGGAAGAACACCGGTGAGGTGTAGAACCCGGCCGCGAAGACCTGTCTGGCCGCGTCGACGACCGTGTCGTCGCTCATCGGCACCACCCGGATCGGATAGGTGCTGTCGGCCTGCTCGGTCAGGACGAGCGAGTCGAACAGCGCGATGTTGGACCGCAGGCGCCCCTGGAGCTGGGTGAGTTCCTCGGTGCGGTGGATCTCGGCCGAGGCGAGTGCCGCACCGACCGCGGCGGCGTTCATCTTCTGCGAGTAGCCCAGCGGGCCCGCGAATCGTTCGATGAGCCGGCGCGTCTCCTCGGGGTAGCCGTCGAGCAGGATCGCCGTGCCTCCGGCGCCGAACCCCTTGGTCAGGGTCGCCACGGTGATGGTCCGCTCGTCGAGCACCGGGGCGTGGGTGCGTACGTAGCCGATGCCGCGCTCGCCGTACGCGGACAGCGAGTGCGAGTCGTCGTAGAAGACCAGGAGGTTGTACTTCTCCTGGAGTTCGGCCAGTTCCTCGACGGGCGCGTAGCCGCCGAGACTGTCCGAGCCGTCCACCACGTAGCAAACGCGTTCGTAGGTGCGGCACATGTCCTCGATGAAGTCGAGGTCGTGGTGGCCGCAGGTGACGACCTCGCTCTCGTCGGCGCAGCTCGGCTTGGCATGGGCCAGGGAGACGTGGGCGTTCTTGTCGAAGACCATCAGCGGCCTGGTGCCGTTGCCCAGGTGCCCCGAGGCGATCATCGGAAGCAGACCGGTGCTGGCCGCGGCGGTGGAGAGCGCGCTGATGACCATCGCGCCGAACAGCTCGCCCAGCGACTCCTCCAGCTCCAGCAGCACCGGGGTCTGGACGCGGGTGCGCGGGATGCAGTGGTCGAGCACCCCGAAGCGGCGCAGCGAGGCGACCGCGCCGTCGATGACCTTGGGGTGGGTGTCCAGGTCCAGGTAGGAGCAGACGGTGAAGTTGACGAATTCATGCCCGTCGGGCATGTGGAACACGCCGTCCTCCAGGTCGCCGACGATGCCGGCGACCCCCCTCTCGTAGGACTGGTTCCAGAAGGCGTTGCCGATCCCGATGAGTTTGTCGTTGTTGCGGTACCGGTGGGTGGGGGTGATGGTCCTGCGCTCGCTCATCGGGAGTTCCCCTCGGTGGGCTTGTAGCTGTAGACGCCCTTGAGCCTCCGGTAGGCGTACGTGTACAGGGCGACGCCGAGTACGTGCGGCCGGTGGAGGATCTTCTTGGACTTGAGCCAGAAGTTGACGTTGATGTTCAGCTCGTCCAGCGATTCGGCCTGGTGCCACCAGCCGAGCGGCAGGTAGAGCATGTGCCCCGGTTCGAGGACGAAGTCGCGGCGTTGGGCGAGCTTGGCCGCGAGCCTCGGGTAGCGCGACAGGTCGACGTCGTCGAGGTCGACCACGTTCGACTTGTCGCCGAAGCCACGCAGTACCGACCTCGGGTAGTAGGCCCGAACGCCCGGTGGAGCGATGATGAACCGCTTGCTGCCCTCGAGCGCGATGTTGAAGTTCTCGAACTCGTCGAAGTGGTTCTTGGTGAACACGCCGCGGTGGCTGATCCACAGGTTGGCCGCGTACAGGCTGTCGCCGTAGCCGAAGAACTCCTCGGCGTCGAAGCCGATGACGGCGTTCACGTCGGCCGGGTTGCTGCGGATGTTCGATACCACCCGGTGCCAGGTGTCCGTGCTGGTGAGGTGTTGCTCGTCCGCGAAGAACTCGCGGAGCCTGATGTCCCGTGTCTCCCAGCGCCCCGGGTGGTTCTTGTCGCCCGGCTCGGTGAACAGGGTGACGGTCATCTCGGCCAGGCGCGCGGCCACTTCGTCCCGTCCGAGTCCCTGCACATCGGCCGGCAGCTTGATCACCACGGGGCGGTCGGCCTTGTACAGCCCCCGGGGGCCCACGGCCAGGAACTCGTCGAACGACATACGGGTGATCTCGACGCCCGCTGTCCCGTTCGACCCGGGCACAGCTTCCGGAACTGCCATGTCGCTGGTCCTCCTCTCGTCGCCAGGTCTCCTACCGCGTCAGCCGTCGGTCCCGCGGCCGCTCAACTCCGCCACCACGTCCACGATCAGGTCCTCCTGGCCGGCGATGGCCTGCCGTCGGCCGAGTTCGAAGAAGACTTCGCGCGGGTCCACACCCGCGGCCCCGGAGAGTTCGACGACCCGGTGCTTGAAGCCGGAGAAGACTCCGGCCAGACCGCTGACGATGCTCATCGAGGCGGTCACCGGTGGTGCCGGCATGAGTTCGCGCTCGGCGAGGTCGGCGGCGTCGAGCAGCGCGTACAGGTCGATGCCCGTGGCGAAGCCGCTCCGCTCCAGCACCGGCACCAGCACTTCGAGCTGGGTGTTGCCCGCCCCGGCTCCGAAGCCACGGGCGCAGCCGTCGATGATCAGGGCACCGGCGTCGGCGGCGGCCACCGAGTTGGCGACGGCCATACCGAGGTTGTTGTGCCCGTGGAAGATCACCGGGACGGTGTCGACCGCCTCGACGATCGCGCCGATCCGCGCGGTGACGTCGGGAGGGAGGAAGTGCCCGGCGGAGTCCATGATCCCCACACCCTGCGCGCCGTATCCGACGGCCCGTGCGGCCTGCTCGGCCAGCTCGTCCGGGGAGGCCATATGGCTCATCATCAGGACGCAGTGGGCTTCGGCGCCCGCGTCCCGGAGGAAGCCCAGATGGTGCTCGGCCAGGGACGCCTCGGTGGCGTGCACGCCGACGCGGAAGACGTCGACCCCGTGGGCGATCGCCCGTCGGAGGTCCTCGGAGGTGCCCCAGCCGGGCAGCATGAAGGTGCCCAACCGGCTGTGCCGCAGCGCCTCTCGAACGGTCGACAGCATCTCGTCGTCGGTCGCCGCTGCCAGCCCGACCTGCAACGAGGAGGCGCCCAGGCCGTTGCCGTGGCCGACCTCCACCACCGGGATCCGTGCCGCGTCCGCCGCTTCCGCGTAACGGCGCAGTGCGGTCAGGCCGAGCTGGTGGCGGACGGCGTGCTGGCCGTCGCGCAACGTCGGGTCGTGGATCACCACGTGTTTCACGACGACACTCCCGTCCGGGACACCCGGTCCGGCCGGGCCGCGTACTGCTCGGCGACCATGACGGCGGCGGCGTTGATGATGTCGAGGTTCCCCGCGTACGGGGGCAGAACGTCGCTGTGCGCCGTGACCTTGAGGACGATCGTCACCAGGTCGTCGGCGGCGGTGCAGGCG
Source organism: Streptomyces sp. NPDC017520 (assembly GCF_044329855.1). Taxonomy (NCBI): domain Bacteria; kingdom Bacillati; phylum Actinomycetota; class Actinomycetes; order Kitasatosporales; family Streptomycetaceae; genus Streptomyces; species Streptomyces sp. NPDC017520. The sequence continues at coordinate 245,246 of NZ_JBIRKB010000005.1, read as the reverse complement.
ACGACCTCGTACCCGGGAGCGAAGGACCGGACCTGCTCGGCCGCCCGGTCGACCACCGCTCGCACCGCCGCCGCATCGGCGTCGGGCACCCGGGCATGGATGACCGTGCGGAAGGTGGCCGGCGGCACCGCCGGGCTGATGTTGAGGATCACGTTGACGTCACTCACGCCGGAGAACGTCGTCACGGCGTGACCGGTGGCCGTCACGTACTCGTCGAGGTTCAGCCTGGTCGCGCGGCCGGCCACGTCACTCGCCACGGTCGACACGACCTCCAGGTACGTCACCGGGAACCGGGCCGCGAGCGCGTGCACGACCGGAACGGACGCCTGGCCTCCGCAGCTGATCAGATTGACGTTGCGCGCGGCCTCGGCCGCGACCCCGGTCACGGTGGGCGCCACCATCTGCCCGACCTTGCTGGGGGTCAGGTCGATCACCAGCGTTCCGAGCGGCTCCAGCAGCGGCCAGTGGCCCCGGTGGGACGCGGCGCTGGTGGCGTCGAAGACGACATCGAACGGAATCGGCGCCGCCAGTACGGCCTCGATGCCCGCGGCGGATGTGGGGCAGCCGAGGCTCTCGGCGTACCGCAGGCCCGCCGACTCCGGATTGCGCCCGGCGACCAGCCGGCAGTCCAGCCCGGGCGACCGGTCGATCTTTCCGACCAGGTCCCGCCCGATCGCCCCGGTGCCGATGACGGCGACCGTCACGGTCTCGACGATGTCCGGACGGGCGTTCGTCAGGCCCGCCGCGGGACTCAACGGATGCCTCCGGGGCGCCGGAGGCGGGTGGCCGGCGGATGATGTGAGTGGCGACGGCGGGCGCCGGTCGTCTGTCTCGCCACGTCGGGTTCGTAGGTTCTCATGAACGTTGTTCCCACCCTTCCATCTGCGCGCGGCAGCTCCGTGGCGGTCCTGGCCGCGGGGGGCCAGGTGCCTCTCCGGGATCTCCGTCCGTTCCGGGCCGTGTGCCGACGCGGTCGGACACGATGCCTCTCCCTCGGGCAGCCGTCGGTCAGTCGTCCGTGCCGGTCGGCCGCCGAGAGGTGAAGCGTCAGTGAGGCGATGCGCGGTCGTGCTTGGAGGACGAGGAATCACCGGCCGCATGTCGTCGCGCCGAAACAATCGGCCGTGAGCGCGAACCGGAGGCTTGACTCGGTGTGTTGAAGCCCCATTGACGGCATGCCCTCCCATGCACGCACGTCGCCGGCCGCCGATTCACCCGCCCAGCGGCGGCGAACATATCAGAAGACCGCAGGACACAACCCCCCTCATTCGTGCATCGGTTGATCTTCCTGAGAGGCGCTCGGCGGCTCAGTCCCGGGCACGTGAGCGCCGGTTACGTACCTTTCCCCGCAGGACCTGATCTTTTCCTCGACTCCACCGCGGACGCCGACTACTCTCGGGAACCCCGTGCACCTGACTGTGCGGGTCTCGGCGCACGACGACGGGCTGGTGGGGCGTCGACGGCGGGGCAGCCACGTCGAAGGGGGAGGCAATGTACTGCCGGTCGCGCTGCCACGCGCGCTCATGACCGCGCCGACGACCGACAAGGCCGACGCGCAACGGCCCGCTCTGGGACGTGACTTCTCCCGGCTGTGGTGGTCCGCCGCGGTGTCCTCGCTCGGTGACGGGGCCACGATCGCCGCCGCGCCCCTGCTGGCCACCCGACTCACCGACGACCCCCGCCTGATCGGCGCGGCCTCGGTCGCCTTCACCGCGCCCTTCCTGCTGTTCGGCATCCCGGCGGGGCTGCTGGTGGACCGCATCGACATCCGGGCGATGATGGTGCGTGTCGACGTCGGCCGGGCCGTCCTGCTGGCGGTGCTCACCCTCGGGATCCTCGGCGGCTGGGGCGGGTTGCCGCTGCTCTACGTCTGTATGTTCCTGCTCGGCGTCGGCGAGGTCCTCTGCCGCAACGCCGCCCAGGTACTCGTCCCCTTCATCACCCCGCAGGCGGGTCTCTCCACCGCCAACGCCCGCATCATGGCCGCGCAGGAGGCCGGCACCGGCTTCATCGGGCCGCTCCTCGGCGCGCTGATGTTCGGTGTGGCGACGGCTCTGCCCTTCGGCGTGGACGCGGCCACCTTCCTGTGCTCCGCCGTCCTGATCAGCCGTATCCGCCGCACCAGGCCCGTCGAGCGTGCACCGGACAGGTCCGGCGTGATGTCGGAGATGCTGGCCGGCGCCAGATGGCTGTTCTCGCATCATCTGCTGCGCAGCCTCGCCCTGGTGTCCTGTCTGATCAACCTCGCCGGGAGCGCGATGCTCGCGGTCCTCGTGGTGCACAGCGGGAAGGAGCTCGGCCTGGGTCCGTTCGGGTACGGCGTCCTGCTCGCCTGCCAAGCGGTGGGAGCCGTCCTGGCCTCACGCTTCGCCCCCGCGCTGACGGAACGGCTCGGCCGGGAAGGTGCGTTGGTCGCAACCGCCGTCCTGATCACCACGAGCGAGACGGTGCTCGCCGCCGTGCCCTCGATGTACGCGGCCGGCGTGGCCCTCGCGATCTTCGCCTGCGGGACGGTGACGTGGAACGTCGTCGTGGTCGTGCTGCGGCAGACCCTGGTGCCGCAGCACCTGCTCGGGCGGGCGAACAGTGTGTACCGGCTCGTGGCCTGGGGCGGACTGCCCGTCGGTGCGGCGGCCGGCGGGTTCGTCGCCGCCGAGGTCGGCACCCGCGCCGTGTTCGGGGCGGGCGCGGTCGTCATGGCGGTGGTCGCGGCGGGGCTCCTCGTGGGCGCCCGCCGCCGGTGGATCACCCGCGCCGACCCGGCTCCGCGCACGACGGAATCGGACTGAGCGGGCAGTCGTCCGGCGCGCCGCGGGACGGCCGCACCGCACCGGACACGGCAGCGCCCTGGACCGCGGCGCACCGAACGCGGCACCGTAACGAACGCACGGCCCATTCCGGAAAGGGACACCCCATGACGACGACCACGAGTCCGCGCACCCCGACCAGGTCGCGGCTGGGCCACGCGTACGGGGAGCAGCTCGCGCGGAACGGGCCGACGGGCAGCCCCACGGCCGCGGCCCTGGAGTCCGCCACGCTGAGACTCGCGTACCAGGACCGGTTCCTGACCGGCCCCGCCTTCCTCGGCGAGAGCGAGCTCCGCGCCCTCGTGGCAGACCTCCACACGGTCTACGGGCTGCTGCGCTCGCTGCCGGAACGCGGGTTCGGCGGAAGCGTCACCGCACTGGCCGCGGCGGTCGGGCTGGACCCTTCGCAGTCGGCGCTCATCACGCGGAGCGCCCGGACCGGGTCACTTCTCCCGCTGGGGCGGGCCGACCTGTACCACGACGGCACGGGATTCAAACTTCTCGAATTCAACATCACCAGCGCCCTCGGCGGCTTCGAGAACGCGGACATCAACCGGGCGATGCTGGCCTATCCCCCGCTCGAAGAGTTCGTACGGCGGCACGGGCTGCGCTACGAGGACACGCTGGGCCACATGGTGCGGACCATGTACGCGGAGTGTGCCGCGAACATCCCCACCGGCCGGGCGCCCGTCGTCGCCGTGGTGGACACGGTGGAGAACTTCGCCGTCGTGGGACCTCGACTGCGGGTCTTCGCCGAGAAGCTGGCCGACTTCGGGGCAGAAGGGATCGCCTGCGACCTCGGCGCGATCACGTACCCGAACGGCCGTCCGACGGCCGCGGGCCGGACCGTCGACGTCGTCTTCCGGTACTTCCTGCCCGAAGACCTCACCGACCCCACCGCGGCGGCCCAGCTGGAGCCGCTGCTGACCGCGGTCGAACAGGGGAGGCTGGGCCTGTTCAGCCGTCTGGACGCCGAGCTGTACGGCAACAAGGGCACCCTGGCGATGCTTTCCGACGAGGAGCACCGTGACCGGTACGATGCCGCCGAACTGGCCTGCCTCGACCGGATCCTGCCGTGGACACGGTACGTGCGCCCCCGCGCCACGGACCCCGGCGGCACCCGGGTCGACCTGCTCGCCCACGCCCTGGGGCACCAGCACGAACTGATCCTCAAGCCGACGCTGCTGCACGGCGGCAACGGCATCATCGCCGGCTGGACGGTGGACCCGGCCGAGTGGGAAAGCAGGGTCGCCTCGGCGATGGACGGCCCGTTCGTACTCCAGCGCCGTGTACGTCCCACCGCCGAGCCCTTTCCCGACGGCGCCGGCGGCGTGCGGGAACTCTTCCTCAACTGGGGCCTCTACCTGAGCGCACGCGGCGCCGAGGACGACGGCTACGCGGGAGGCTTCGTCCGGGGCAGCGCCGATCCGGCGGTGGGGGTCGTCAGCATGGGCGGCGGCGCCACGGTCGGCTGCGTCTTCCACGGCGGCGACCGCTGATCCCCCGCGTCCGAGCCCGGCCCGGCGACGGAAAGGCCGCCACCGGACCCCGCCGGCCGGCTCCCCGCCTTCCGGCCCCCTCCACGACTTCTGCGGAGCGGCACTGGCGACTCCGTACAAATGGCGGAACGGCAGTGTGGACTACAGCAGCTCGGCCCGTCCCTGGTCGGGCGGCCTCAATCGCGCGGGCTGCTCTACTGGGAGGAGCAGGACAATAGATCTCCGGGGGAGGACCACGTCCCCTCTCGTGATGTAGCCGATCAAGGGCGAGGCGTGCGCCGGCACGCTACCGGGGCGCACGCCCGCGAGGGGCTTTTGCCCCCTGCACAGGAGGTGGACCACCGTGCAACCTCCGTAGTGAACGGGCGGTGCAGCGGGGTGGTCCCGGGCAGCCAACACGGATCGCGCGTGACCAAGCCGTACTAGCCGTTTTCCCGGCCCGGCAGAGGCGCGCCATCCAGGAAGGCTGCATAGGCCTCGGCTGCTTCCGGCTCGACCTCGGGGTCCGAGGGGGCGTAGCGGGTGTCAGCACGGTCCCGCTTTGGACCGGAGACCCAGAACTCCTCGCTGGTCTCGATGTCGTAGAAGTTGGCATCGAACATCCCCCCTGCACGGCGCAGCGTTCGCCCGTGGAAGTTCGCGGTCCCCCACGTCTTCGAAAAGTCCACCCACCCGATCCATGAGGGCCCGCGGTCGGTGTCGAAACCCGTTTTCAGCTGCACGAACATGATGCGTCGAGGCATGTACTCAGGGTCGCAGGATCTCCCCGGGATCTCACCAGCATTCTCGCAGCACGCCGGCCTGTTCGATCTCCTCCTGCGAACGTCCGATCCAGTTCCAGAATGACGAGCAACGCACATGACCGTAGGTCAGCGGCTTGTAAGTCTCGAAGGTCAGCAAAAGTCAGCATGAGCGGCAGGATGTGGCCGTGCGACCCCGTGGTGTGAGCTCAGCTCGGAGCGATCGTCACGATGTCAGGCGCGATGTCCAGCACCAGGAGCGCCGCCGCCACATGGGCCGGGTTGGTCTCCACCTTGACGGCCGAGAGCTCGTTGGCGCGGGAGACCCTCCGTTCGACGGTGTTGCGGTGCGCATAGAGGTTGGCGGCTGCCCGGGTGGTACTGAAGCCGCACTGCACGTAGGTGAGGAGGGCCTGCCGTAGCGCTGTGTCGGCTTCGGCCAACGGCCCGAGGGTGCTGAGGACGAACCTGCGTGCGCCGGAACGATCCTTCGTGAGCGCGTCGATCAGCTCGACATCGGCGTAGGCGGTGAATCGCCGGTCGGATCCCAGCCGGATCACCAGCGCCTGCGCCGCGAGGGCGTCCTGGTGGCTGGAGCGGAATCCATCGAGACCGCGCCCCGGCCTTCCCACCGCCGCGCGGACCTCGTCGGCCGCCACGAGATCATTCTCCACGTGGTGAAGGTCCGGGACGACTTCTCCCGAGAGCCAGATCCACCGCGACGTGGCGCTGGCCCGCGCCACCAGCGCGCTCCGGCCGCCGGCGGCGGATCGCACGGCGGAGACCTCGTCGTCCAGGGCACCGGCCTGCCGGGGGTCATCGACCCAGAGGACAAGACCCACGTGCCACCGCGCCATCCGGTAGCGCAGGCGGCCTTCGGCGAGGTCCTCCGCCATCGGCGCCCCACTGGCGATCAGCTGAATCAGCGCGATCCCCTCGGCATCCGTGTTACCCATCGCCGCGGCGAGGCCGGCTTGCCGCAGGGCCGCGACGGAGTCGAGGGCGTACTGCACCAGCGACTGCGCCGTCACGTCCAGGACTTCCACGAGAAGGACGGGGTCGGCACAGTCCGCCACGCACTCCTCCAGCCACCGCCGCCAGCCGATCCCCAGGGCCACGCGCCATGCACCGGCGAAGTCGGGCGCGATGCCCCGGGAGACGAGATCGTTGATGTACGCCGTGGTCCTGGGGCTGACGTAGGGCTCTACCCGCCGTCCCGGTTGCTGAACATTCGCGGTCATCCATTGGACCAGGTCAGAGCGGTTGAGCGCGCGATCCTCCTCGACCAGCGATGCGTCCGCGAGGAGGGCGGGGTCGTTCTGGGCGACGAGAGAGGGCCTTGCGAAGGCGCCGACCAGGGCGTCCGTTTCCGTCAGCAGGCGCTGGCAAAGTGACCTGATCGCATCCGCGACCTCACGCGAGGGCGGGGGCCACAGCTCTTCCATGTTCTCAGTGTCCCTCTGGTCTCGGGGAACCGAGGCTCCCGACATGCCGCGTCACAGACAGGTGAAGGGCTCGTCGGCGGCCTGGACGAGGACGCACGCACGGGCCGTTCGGCCACTGTTCCCTCACACTGAACGGTGGCAGACCTACCACGCCCTCACCGGCGCCACAAGCGGTTCGACGCCGTCGCCCCCTCCGCCGGGGCGCACCGGCTACCCCTGATGCGCATGGACTAGCCCCGTGTCCGGGAAAGGACTCGTCCGGGTCGGCCCGTCACCTGACAGGCACACGACCGTAGCCTCGGACAGTCGGTGAGCGCACCATGTCCATCGGTGACGATGGGACAGCAGGCGGAGCGGGAAGCCGCCGCCGCTCTCGAAGGGGCCACAGGCGCACAGCTGCGGAGGATCAGGCTGGACCTGATGCGATGACTACGGCAGCTTCGCAGAACTCGGCGGTCTGGTCGTAGCGGGTGGCGATCTCACGTCACGCCGTCACGGAGCATATTCCGCCCGAACCTTCAGGAGTCCCCGCGCCTGCGACGTCGGCGCGCCAGCGTTTTGCTGCCGTTGAAGAAGTCGTTGAACCGGTCGAGCCTCCAGACCGCTCGGAGGACGAGCGGCTGCATGAGCATCGACATCGATGGCGAGTACTTCGAGGCGTTCGACCAGATACCGGCGAGGTCATCCGACATCTCACCGTCGACGACGTAGTCGGCGAGCTGATGGGCCACGTACGGCACCTGGCAGAGGCCGTGGCCGTTGCAGGCCATCGAGTAGAAGACGTTGTCGCCCACCTGACCGGCGACCGACAGCCAGTCCGGGCTGATGCCGATCCAACCGCCCCAGGCCCGCTCGATCGCCACGTCGGACAGCGTCGGGAACCGCTTGGCCAGGTCCTTCCCCATGTCCTGCACGACTACGGGGTCCGGGACGCGGTCCGGGAGCGGATAGGTCTGACCCCGTTGTGCTTGGCGGACCCCGCAGACGATGGTGTTGCGCTCGGTGAGCCGGTAGTGGGTCATCAGCTGGTGCTGGGTGATGATGCCGGACCGGCTGGTCCAGTCCAGCTCGGCGAGCCGCTCCGGCGCGATGGGTTCCGACTCGATCTCGATGACGTACAGCGGCGTCGCCAGGTTCTTGGGCGTGATGTCCCACTCGCCGCCGTAGACGTTGGTTGCGAGGATCACCTTGTCGGCCCGTACGGTGCCGTTCGGTGTCGTGAGCTCGACGATGCCGCCTGTCCGCCGGACATCGCTCACCCGCGACTGCTCGAAGACCCTGGCCGATGAGGCGAGCAGCGCGCGACGCACACCACGAGCGAGCTTGCCCGGGTTCAGCATCCCGCCGATGGATTCCCGCATACCGCCCACGAAGCCGGCAGGGAGGCCGAGTTCCTCCCGGCTCCCGACGGTCCCGTTCCCGCCGAAGGCACGCAGGATCGCCGCCTGGGTGCGCACCCTGAGCATCATGAGGGGTGAGACCGCACCCCACACCAGGCCGTTCGCCACGTAGTCGCAGTCGATGTCGTGCGTCTTCATGAGGTCTTCGACGTAGCGGCCCGCGTGCTCCGCCAATTTGGCCATGACCGGCATCTTCTTCGGGGACTGGAGGCTGAGCATCCGCAGGTCGCCACCCGGCGCCCCGGCGATCTGGCCGCCGTTGCGCGAGGCTGCGCCGTAGCCGCAGAACTCGGCCTCCAGCAGCACCACGTCCTGGCCGCGCTCCGCGAGGCGCAGCGCCGCCGCCATGCCACCCATGCCGCCGCCGATGACGGCGATGTCACAGGTGAGGTCGCCGTCCAGTGCAGGCTGAACGTCGTCCGGCCGGTCGATCCAGCCGCTGAAGTTGTTGTACTTCGTGCCGTCGGTCCTCATGATGTCCTGATCTCCTCCTGGATGGGATTTTCGGCTTGCCTCGGCTCCGCGTGGCCCGCTCGGCAGCGCCCCCGAGGCCCCGGCTCCTCGTCGCTCTCCCTTGGCCGCGACCGAGCGGGCTGGAAGGTCCCCCGTCCACAGAAGACCGGGACGCGCCTCGACGACCGCGGTCGAGGCATTGACCGCCGCTGCGATGATGCTGAGGAGGGAGTCGAAGCCCACGGAGCGACGAAGGTCGACGACCCGCCCCTCTCCGACGATCCGGTAGTCGTCCCCCGCGGCCACTTCATCGACCGGTTCGAAAAATCCGAACGTGATCTCCAGATCGATCACCACTTCGCCTTTGAGTACACCCCGGGCGGCATGGGTGACAGCCGCTATCTGCCCCGGTTCGATACACATGTGGTCCCCGACGCGCGGCGAAGTCGTCACGACAGCGGGTTCGGCCTCTGCCACGTCCACCGTGTCGAGATCCCATCCGAGCCCTGCCGCGAGCGCACCTAGCCCCACGGTGACAGTCTGGTTACTCGACGCACACCCCTAGGCACCCCGGTCGGCGCACCCTCGCCATGGTGTTCGGCAAAACTGGACTTCGCCTGTGGCGATTGCCTCGTATCCCACTGTCCTCAGCCACGACCGCGGCGAGAACGACACCGAGCACCTATTTTTCCCGGGGGTGGTGCACGGCGCACAGCCCGGTCAGCGAGAAACGGTGACGCGAAGGCGACGGCTGCTTCATCGGACCCGGCGGTCTTGTCAACGTCCGGACGAACTCATGCTCGGCATCGGGCAGTTCATGGCGACGGTTCACCCCGTCATGATCCAACGAACGTCTGTCACGCCGGTCTCGCTGCCGCAATGACTGGCGCATGGCCGGCCGCCGGACAGCCGTCTCCGGCCGCCCTGCTCCCGGAAGGACCTGGCCGCGGGCTCCACCGGGGCCGCGCCCCGAACGTCGGACACCGTATGGGCGCAGCGGCCCGGCCCGCCTGTGCATCGTGCACCGAGCCCTGGCAAAGGAGGTGCCCGCTGTCGTTCTCGCAGGCGGTCGCTGCTCGCGACAGTGAGGTATCCGCCACAGGAACAGCGAGGAAACGCCATGACAGCTGAGGTGTTGGACGCCGTCGAGGAGTTCGACGTGGTGATCATCGGAGCAGGGATCTCCGGGATCGGCGCGGCCACCTATGTCAGCCGGGAGCTGCCCGACAAGTCGCTCGCCGTGCTGGAAGCGCGCGAGGACATCGGAGGCACGTGGGACCTGTTCCGCTATCCCGGCATCCGCTCGGACTCCGACCTCCACACGTTCGGATACGCGTTCAAGCCCTGGCGCCACGAAGCCGCGATCGCCGACGCTCCCCTCATAAAGGGATACCTCCACGAGACCGTCGAGGAGAACGGCCTGGAGCGCGTCCTCAGGCTCGGCCACCGGGTCGTCCGCTCGGAGTGGTCCACGGCGGACTCACGGTGGACCCTCACCGTCCAGACGTCGGACCCCGCCACGGGAGCGCCCCGGACCAGGACGATCCACGCGGGATGGGTCTTCGCCGCCACCGGCTACTACCGGTACGACGAGGGGTTCTCCCCGGAGTTCCCGGGGAGGGACGAGTTCGAAGGCCGGATCGTCCATCCGCAGCACTGGCCCGAGGGACTCGACTACAGCGGCAAGAAGGTCGTCGTCATCGGCAGCGGCGCGACCGCGATCACGCTGGTGCCCGCCATGACCACCGGGGCGGGCGCCGCCCGGCACGTGACGATGCTGCAGCGCACCCCCACCTACGTCATGGCGCTCCCCCGTGTCGACAGGGCCGCCCTGGCGCTCACGAAGCTGCTCGGGGAAGAGCGCGGATACGCCGTGACGCGGTTCAAGAACATCTGGACGGAACACGCCGTCGTGAAGGGGCTGCGGAGGTTCCCCAAGGCAGGACGGGCCTTCATCCGGCGTGAGAACGTCAAGCGCCTTCCCAGGGGATTCGATGTCGACAAGCACTTCAACCCGCCGTACGACCCGTGGGACCAGCGGTTGTGCGTGGCACCGGACGGGGACTTCTTCGACGCGATCAAGGAAGGAAGGGCCTCCGTCGTCACCGACGCCGTGGCCCGGTTCAGCAAGCGCGGCATAGTCCTGGCGTCGGGCGAGGAGCTGGAGGCCGATGTCGTCGTCACCGCGACGGGACTGAACCTGCAGCTCTTCGGCGGCATGCCCCTCGTGGTCGACGGACGCCAGGTCGACCTCGCGGACGCGCTCTGTTACCGCGGCATGCTGCTGAGCGGCATCCCGAACTGGGCGATGGCGATCGGCTACACCACCTCGTCCTGGACGCTCAAGGTGAGCCTGATGTGCCGCTACTTCATCGACCTGGTCAGGCACATGGACGCCCGCGGATACGACACGGTGGTTCCGGTCGCACCGTCGGGAACGAACCGCCGGCCCGTCATGGACATCCAGGCCGGATACGCCAAGCGCAGCGAGAAGTTCATGCCCAAACAGGGCCCCGAGAAGCCCTGGCGGATGGCGATGTCCTTCCCCGAGGACGCCAGGGCCCTGCGCGGCCCGGTGGCCGACGAGCACCTCGAGTTCGGCGCGCGCCGGGCGGCCGCCCAGTTGCCCGGTGGGAGGCGGACCACCCATGCCTGAGACCAGCCGCGCCGAGACCGTCGACCAGTACGCGACCCTGCCGTCCGGGATGACGATCTGTTTCCGGGACCACGGCGACAAGGCCGATCCCGCGATGCTGCTCATCGCGGGACTGGGCGAGGACCTCACCTTCTGGACCGACTCGTTCGTCGGCTCCCTGGTCACCAGCGGCTTCCGGGTCGTCCGGATCGACAACCGCGACGTCGGCCGGTCGACGTTCGTCGCCGCTCCCCCTCCCGGGCTCTGGCGTCAGATCGCCGGGCGTCCGCGCGGCGACGGGTACGCGCTGTCCGACATGGCCCGGGACGCCGTCGGCGTACTCGACCACCTCGGGATCGCGCGGGCACACCTGGCCGGGCGGTCGATGGGTGGAATGATCGCGCAGACGATCGCGGCCACGGCGCCCGAGCGGGTCCTGTCGCTGGCCTCCCTCTACTCCACCACCGGGGGGCGCAAGGTCGGTCAGCCGGCTCTGTCGACGATCCGGCTCCTCGCCGCGCCGCCGGCGAGGAACAGGACCGCGGCGGTCCGTGCCCACCTGCGGCTCACCCGGCACGTCACGGGAACGGAACATCCCCTCGATGACGCGGCCGAGGCGGCCATCGCGGCTCGTGGGTGGGACCGCAGCGCCGGCGAACCGGCGGCCGGCACGGCACGCCAGATCCAGGCGATCCAGCGCTCCGGAGACCGTACGGCCGAGTTGAGCAGAATCACAGCCCCGACGCTGGTCATCCACGGTGACCGGGACCCGCTGGTCGACCCGAGTGGCGGCGTCGCGACCGTTCGGGCAATCCGCTCGGCCCAGCACGTGGTCATTCCCGGTATGGGCCATCACATTCCCGAGGGCCTCGTCGCCCCCATCACGACCTACATCTCGCAGCACGCGAACAGCGTGTGTGAAGGAGGAAACCATGACCGGATCTCGTAAATCCGACTCCGGGGACACCACGGTCGACGTCGTGATCGTCGGTGCCGGCTTCGCCGGTCTGAGCGCTGCCGAACGGCTGGTGAGCATGGGGCGGTCCGTCCTGGTCGTGGAAGCCCGCGACCGCGTCGGAGGCCGATCGCTCTCGGGTGAGGTGGCGGGCGTGAAGGTCGACCTCGGAGCGACATGGGTAGCACGACGCCACACCGCCATCCGGGACCTCGCGAACCGGATGGGATGTACCACGACCGGCCAGTTCGACCAGGGTCGCAACGTGCTGTGGATGGCAGGACGGCGCCGCACCTACAGCGGCACCATCCCCAAGGTCTCCCCCGCGGTCCTGGTGGACATGGCCCGCATGCAGACGGCGGTGAGCAAGCTGGTCGCGACCATCGACGTGAACGCCGCGTGGGAGACGCCCGAAGCGGGCCGGCTCGACGCGATCTCGTTCGGCGAGTGGCTCGACCGGAAGTGCGCGCTGCCCAGCACCCGTGCGCTGATGACCATCGTCAGCAAGGTGCAGTGGGGCTGCACCCCGGGAGACGTCTCCCTGCTGCACGTGATGCGCTACATCCGTGCAGCGGGCGGGCTCCATCACATGCTGGACGTCGAGGGCGGAGCGAACGAGGACCGGTTCGTCGAGACCACCCAGGAGATCGCCAAGCGGGTGGCGGAGCGGCTCGGCGACCGCGTGCGACTGGAGACACCGGTGCGCCGCATCACGCAGGACGACAACGGCGTCACCGTCCGCACCGATTCCGGCGAGATCCACGCGGGATACGCGATCGTCACGGCCGCACCGGCGCACCGCGCCACCATCGAGTTCGAGCCCGCTCTGCCCGAGCGGGCCGAGGGGCTGACGCGAACCTGGCGCATGGGTGTCCTCAGCAAGGCCTTCGTGGCCTACGAGAAGCCGTTCTGGCGGACCGACGGTTTCTCCGGTGAGGCGCTGACCGACACCGGAACCGTGTTCATCACCTTCGACGTGTCCCCCGCCCCCGGCGGACCGGGTGTTCTGATGGCCTTCTGCGACCCTCGCGTCTTCGATGGCTTCGACCCCGAGACCCGACGCGACCTGGTCGTTCGGCAGCTCGTCGACCTCTACGGTCCGCAGGCCCGCACCCCGATCGACTACCTGGACCACTGCTGGGGAGCGGAACCCTTCGCCCCGGGCGGCCCCCACCCTGTCGCCGGTCCCCACGCGACCACGAGCTACGGCAAGGCGCTGACCGAGCCCCACGCACGCATCCACTGGGCCGGCACCGAGACCGCCGGCGAATGGGCCGGCACCATGAACGGCGCGGTCCTGACGGGCCAGCGCACCGCCGAGAACATCGCCACCCTCCTGTCCCGAGACGTCCGACAGGGGGCGTCGCGTTGAAGGAGGCGCTGTTCCTGCTTGCCGACCTGTGGATGATCTTCGTCGGCTACTTCTACGGCTGGAAACTCATCCGCCGGTACGGCAACTACCTCCTCGGTCTCGAGTTGATGGTCGTCGCGACGTCGGGCAGCAACTTCCTGCTCTGGTCGCTGCTCGGGGCCGAGAGCGACAGCGTCCTGTACGACGTCGCGTACTTCTTCGACGCCTTCTCCAGGTCGGTCGGCATCACGCTCATTCTGATCATGGGCCTGATGAAGGTCACCCACCGCTACAAGCCGAGCCGCAGCGTCGACGTCGCCGTGTTCGGAGTCGCGATCGTGGCCGGTCTGTTCCTCCGGCCCTTCCACGGCGCGGATCTCCACACCGGCGGCACCGCGTTCTGGGTCGCCGTGTTCTATGTCGTCGTCAACCTCCTCACGGCGGTCTTCCTCGGGTACTTCGCGAAGCGGCTCTGGAACGCGGGCGCGAAGCGGCTCGCGATCTGGACGGGCCTGGTCACCGCCGCCGGGACCACCATCGCGTTGATCTACGACTTCTTCCCGCTGCCGTTCGACGACGCGAACCGCACGATCTTCTACACCGCCGCGCTGGCGACGTGGGGCACCCAGGGATTCGTCTACTTCCGCGCCTACCGCGCACTGCACGACCACAACGCGGCCTCGGACGCGAACCCGGCCCGCGCGACCGGGGCCGTCGCGTGAACCCGTCACACCAACAAGGAGTCAGCATGGCGAAGAGGCACGTGTACGCGGTGGTGGACCCGGCCACCGGCAAGTTGGTCAAGGAGTACCCCACCGCGACGGACGAGGTCGTCGACGCGGCACTCGACGCGGCGGCGGGCGCCTACGCGCGGTGGTCGCGGCGGACCTCCGTGGAAGAGCGCGCCCAGTTGTTGCATGCCGTCGCAACCCTGCACAGCGAGCGCAGCCAGCATCTTGCCGAGATCATCCGCCGGGAGATGGGCAAGACGGTGGCCGAGGCCGTCGGGGAGGTCGAGTTCAGCGCCTCCATCTACCGGTACTACGCCGAGAACGCGGAGAAGTTCCTCACCGACGAGCCGATCGAGCTCCTGGAGGGGGAGGGCACCGCTTTCGTCCGACGCCAGCCGGTCGGCGTGCTGCTGGGGATCATGCCCTGGAACTACCCGTACTACCAGGTGGCCCGGTTCGCCGCACCCAATCTCGCGCTGGGCAACACCATCGTGCTCAAGCACGCGTCGCAGTGTCCGGAGTCGTCCGCGGCTCTCCAGCAGCTGTTCACGGACGCGGGCTTCCCCGAGGGCTGTTACGTCAACGTCCACGCCACCGGCGAACAGATCGGTCGCGCCATCGCGGACCCCCGTGTGCAGGGCGTCTCCTTCACCGGTTCGGAGCGGGCCGGCGCGGAGGTCGCCGAGAAGGCCGGGCGCAGCCTCAAGAAGGTGGTGCTCGAACTGGGCGGCTCGGACCCCTTCATCGTGCTTTCCACCGACGACCTGGACGCCACGGTCCAGGCGGCGGTCGAGACCCGCTTCGAGAACGCCGGTCAGGCGTGCAACGCCGGGAAGCGCTTCATCGTCGCCGAGGACGTCTACGACGCCTTCCTCGACAAGTTCACCGAGAAGGTGCTCGCGCTGACCGACGGCCTGGCGCCGCTGTCCTCGGTCGCCGCCGCCGAGTACGTCGAGGAACAGGTCGAGCGGGCCGTCGCTGACGGGGCGGCCTTCGTCTCCGCACGAGAGCGCGAGGGGGCCTACTTCCCGCCCGGCGTGCTGACGGGCGTCTCGCCGACGTCGCCGTCGGCCGCCGAGGAGCTCTTCGGCCCCGTCGCGACCGTCTACCGGGTCGCATCCGAGGACGAGGCTGTCTCACTGGCCAACGGCACGCCGTATGGGCTGGGCTCCTACGTGTTCACGACGGACACCGAGCAGGCGCTGCGCGTCGCCGGCCAGATCGACGCAGGCATGGTCTTCATCAACGGCGTCGGCCTCGAAGGCGCGGAACTACCTTTTGGCGGAGTCAAGTTGTCCGGTTTCGGCCGCGAGCTGGGCCGGGCGGGAATCGACGAGTTCGCCAACAGGAAGCTCATCCGCACCGCTCGGACGTGATCGCCCGGAACTCGGAAGGGAGACTTTCATGACCATCGAATTCGACGCCGCTGTCTTCAGGACGCCGAACGAACCACTGACCGTCGAGAGAGTGACGATCCCCTCGACGCCTCCGCCCGGCGAAGTACTCGTGCGGCTCCAGGCGAGCGGGGTGTGCCACAGCGACCTCCACGTCCTCCTGGGCGAATGGGAGGTTCCTACGCCGATGATCCTCGGCCATGAGGGAGCCGGGATCGTCGAGAGCGTCGGCGAAGGCGTCACGACACTGAAGAAGGGCGACCACGTCGTGCTGTCCTGGACGCCCTCGTGTCGCCGCTGCCGCTACTGCATCAGTGGCAGGCCCGTCCTCTGCGACATGGTCAGCCAGCACTCGGCAAACCACCTGTCGTTCGACGGCCGGTCCCGGATCACTTCCGCCGACGGGGGCGACGTGCTCAGCTTCGCGGGCCTCGGAACGTTCGGCCAGTACACCCTCGTGCCCGAATCGGGCGCCATCGCCATCCGGGACGACGCGCCGTTCCCGCAGTCGGCTCTGGTCGGATGCGCCGTCACGACCGGCGTCGGCGCGGCCGTCAATACCGCCGGCGTGCGGCCGAGCGACACCGTGCTGGTCCTCGGCTGCGGCGGCGTCGGCCTGAACGCGATCCAGGGTGCCCGGCTCGCCGGCGCGCGGAAGATCATCGCCGCGGACATCTCCGACGAGAAGCTGGAGCAGGCGCGCGTCTTCGGCGCGACCGACCTGATCAACAACGGCCGCGAGGATTTCGCGGACAGGGTGCGACAGCTCACCGACGGACACGGTGTGGAGATCGCCATCGAGGCCATCGGGCTGCCCCGCACCATCGAGTCGGCCTACGAGGTCCTGGCCCGGGGCGGCACGGCGGTGGTCGCCGGGCAGGTGGCGGACGGCCTGAAGATCTCCATCGATCCCTTCGTCATGTCCGATCAGGAGCTCTCGCTCATCGGCTCGAACTACGGCTCCAGCAAGCCGGCTTCCGACTTTCCGCTGCTGATCGACCACTACATGAACGATCGCATCGAGCTCGACTCCCTGGTGACAAGCGTGATCGGTCTGAAGGACGTCAACGAGGCGTTCGACCAGATGAAGCGCGGCATCGGCATCCGCTCGGTGATCACGTACTGAAAGGCAGGGGCGATCTCATGGCCCTGGAATCATCACGCTCGGCCTTCGAGCGAGCCCGCCGCAGCGTCGGCGGAGGAGTGGGGTCGGGGCTGCGCGCCGCGATGCCACCCCATCCGCTCTTCGTGCGCGAGGCGCGGGGCGCGTACGTCTGGGACCTGGACGGCGACCGGTACATCGACTACGTGATGGCCTGGGGCCCGCTCGTCCTCGGTCACGGCGACCCCCGCCTGGTGTCCGCCGTGACCGAGGTCGCGACGAGGATGCAGGTCGTCGGCACCGGCCACCCGCTCGAGTACCTCGCGGCGGAAGCGGTCCTCGAAGCCGTGCCGCACGGCGAGCGACTGCTGTGGAGCAACACGGGGACCGAAGCGGTGCAGGTGGCGCTGCGCCTCGCGCGCGCCGCCACCGGCCGGCGCCGCGTCCTCAAGTTCGCCAAGAGCTACCACGGCTGGCACGACACCGTGTACGCCGGGATGTCCGAGGACGACTGCGGCCGCCCCGCCACCCCCGGCGGACCGGGACAGTCGGCAAGCGTGCTCGACGACTTGGTCGTGGCGCGCTTCAACGACGTACAGCTGGCCGAGCGCCTGCTGAGCGAGTCCGTCGAGCGCGACATCGCGGCCGTGCTCGTCGACCCGGTGATGAGCAACGCCGGCGTCGAAGCACCCGCACCGCAGTTCCTGTCGACATTGCGGACCCTCTGCGACCGGCACGGCGTCGTCCTCGTCTTCGACGAGGTGATCGCCGGGTTCCGGATCGCACGGGGCGGGGCGGCCGAGAAGTACGGCGTGCTGCCCGACCTGTCCGTCTTCGGGAAGGCGATGGCCGGCGGGTTCACCCAGAGCGCCGTCGTCGGCCGGGCCGGACTGGTCGATCAGGTGACGACCGGCGTCGTGCACGCCGGAACCTTCAACGCCAACCCGATCGCCCTGGCGGCCGTCGCGGCGACGATGCAGGCCCTGGCCGATCCCGCGGTCTACGAGTTGCTCGAACGGACCTCGGCCGAGTTCGAAGCACTCGTCGGCGGCGCTCTCGGTCCATCCGCTGAGTTCGGCCGCTTCAACCGGGTCGGCTCGCTCCTCCAGTACGTCCCTGCCGGCGGGACCACCGGGCTCCACGGAACCAGCGGGCTCTGGACCGAGATCCTCGAAGGGATGCTGCGTCAGGGCTTCCTGTTCATGCCGTCCGGCAAGGTCTTCATCAGCACGACACACACCACCCCCGACATCGAGGCGACGGCCGAGGCCCTCGACCGGCTCCTGCGGACGTTGTGACGCCTGCTTCGAGCCATGCGCAACCCTCACCCGCTCCGAGCCAGGCCGCGTGTTCGTTCCCCCGCGGCCTGGCCCGGCCCACCTTCCCGGAAGACCCACCATGCTGAACCTCTCGGTCCTGCTCGAGGACTCCGCCCGCACGCACCCGGACCAGGACGCCGTCGTCCTGGGCACGACGCGTCTCACCTACGCCCAGGTCGAGGCCGCCGCCAACCGGGTCGCCAACCTCCTGGTCGACCGCGGCATCTGGCCCGGCGACAAGGTCGCGCTCAGCTGCCCGAACGTGCCCTGGTTCCCCATCGTCTACTACGGGATCCTCAAGGCCGGCGCAGTCGTCGTACCGCTCAACATCCTGCTCAAGGGCCGGGAGGTCGCCTACCACCTCGCCGACTCGGAGGCGAAGGCGTACTTCTGCTTCGAGGGCGGCGAGGGCCTGCCGACGGGTGCGGAGGGACACGCCGGGTTCACCGGGTCCCCGGCCTGTGAGCACTTCTTCGTCATCACCGCCGACCCTGCTGCGGAGAGCCCGATCGAAAGCGCCGAGACCTTGGGCGCAGCGCTGCGAGGCACTGCGACGACGTTCGACAGCGTCGGCACGTCGGGGGACGACCCGGCCGTGCTGCTCTACACGAGTGGTACGACAGGACAGGCGAAGGGTGCCGAACTCAGCCACGCCAATCTGGTTCTCAACGCCCTCGCGTGCAACAAGCTGTTGGAGAACCGGCCGGCCCGGGACACCCATCTGGTCGTGCTGCCGCTGTTCCACTCCTTCGGGGCGACCGTGCAGATGAACGCCGGCTTCTCGACGGCGAGCACGCTGGTGCTGCTGCCACGGTTCGACGCCCGGCAGACGGTGTCCCTGATGCAGCAGGAGGACATCACCGTCTTCGCGGGCGTCCCCACCATGTGGTGGGGCCTGCTGCAGGCGCTCACCGACGACGTCGACGTCGAGCGCATAGCGAGGAACCTGCGCGTCGGCGCCTCCGGCGGCGCGTCCCTCCCTGCGGAGCTCATCAAGCAGGTCAGGGAGCGACTGGGCGTCCAGGTCCTGGAGGGCTACGGCCTCTCCGAGACCTCGCCGGTGGCGACCTTCAGCGATCCGACGCGGGAGCCCCGGCCCGGGTCGATCGGCGTGCCGATCTGGGGCGTCGAGGTCAAGCTCGTCAACCCGGACTGGTCGGAGGTCGAGGACGACGGCACGGGCAGCGCCATCGGGGAGATCGCGGTCAAGGGCCACAACGTCATGAAGGGCTACCACGGCCGCCCCGAGGCCACCGCCGAAGCCATCAGGGACGGCTGGTTCCGCACCGGCGACCTGGCACGCAGGGACAAGGACGGCTTCTACTACATCGTCGACCGGGCGAAGGACCTGATCATCCGCGGTGGCTTCAACGTGTACCCGCGCGAGATCGAGGAGGTCCTGATGACGCACCCGGCGGTCAGCCTGGCCGCGGTCATCGGCGTGCCCCACGAGAGCCACGGCGAGGAGATCAAGGCGTTCGTCATCCTCGACCGTGGTGCCGAGGCCCGCCCCGACGAGCTGATCGCATGGGGCAAGGAGCAGATGGCCGGCTACAAGTACCCGCGCATCGTGGAGATCGTGCCGACCCTGCCGATGACGTCCACGGGAAAGATCCTCAAGCGCGAACTCACGTGACACGCCAAGCTCATGAACTTGGTCGGGAAGGACGGCAGATGGCAGTGGACAAGGGCCGGCGGCGCGACACGTTCCTCGGCAGCCCGGGTACGGGCGACGCGGTTCCTGACTCGCTCGTGGCCGCCTGGAAGGCGCGCGTGGCGAAGAACCCGGACGGCACCGCTCTCCGCTACTTCGACGGTGTTCTGTCCGCGCGGGAGGTGGACGCGGCGTCGGACGCCTTGGCCACCGTGTTCGAGGCGCACGGAACCGTCCGGGGTGATCGTGTCGGGGTGTACCTGCAGAACGTTCCGCAATACGCGCTGGTGCTGCTGGCCCTGTGGAAGCTGGGGGCCACGGCGCTGGGACTCAACCCGATGTACCGGCGCCAGGAGCTCCGCCGCATCATCGACGATTCCGGGGCGGTCGGGGTCGTCTGTGCGGACGTGGACGTCCACGAGACGCTCGGGACGCTGGCGGGGAGCACGGTGCGCTGGCTGATCAGCACGTCGGCGCTGGACTACCAGTCGAGGAGCGATCCGCGGGTCTTCACGACGACGCAACGCCACGCCCCGGGGCCGGACGGCGATCTGGTGGCGTTGATAAGCGAGTTCGAGGGCCGCAGCCCCTCGCCCGTGGGGCCGACCCGTGACGACGTCGCGTTCCTGACGTACACCTCGGGCACGACGGGGCCGCCGAAGGGTGCCATGAACACCCACGGCAACGTCCTGAGCGTGGTTTCGACCTGCGCGTCGTGGATGGGCGTGGGCGACGGGGACGTCGTCTTCGCCATGGCCCCGCTGTTCCACATCACCGGTGCCGTGGTCAACGCGACGATCTCCCTGCTCACCGACACCACGCTCGTCCTGACGGGCCGGTTCCACCCCGAGGTCGCCCTGGAGGCATTCGCCGAGCACGGGGTGACCTACACGATCGGCTCCATCACGGCGTACAACGCGATCCACGAGCTGCCGCAGGCCGGACCGGAGCACTTCACGTCGGTGAAGGCCCTGTACTCCGGGGGTGCGCCGATCCCGGCGGCGACCGTCGAGCGGTTCCGGGAGCGGTTCGGCGTCTACCTCCACAACGGCTACGGGATGACGGAGACGACCTCCGCCGTCATCGCCGTGCCACCAGGGGAGAGAGCGCCGGTGCATCGGCCGAGCGGGACTCTGTCCATCGGGAAACCCCTGCCGCACCTCACCGCGCGCGTCGTGGACCTTCACGGTGACGCGGTGCCGAGCGGGGAGCAGGGCGAACTCGAGTTGAGCGGGCCGCAGGTGGTGGCCGGCTATTGGGACAAGCCCGAGGCCACCCGTCGGACCATGCCGGAAGGCCGACTCCGTACCGGCGACGTCGCCGTCATCGACGAGGGGGGCTGGGTCTACCTGGTGGACCGGCTCAAGGACCAGATCAACGTGTCCGGATACAAGGTCTGGCCGCGTGAGGTCGAGGACGCGTTGTACGAGCACCCGTCGGTGCTCGAGGCCGCGGTCATCGGCCGGCCGGACGCCTACCGCGGAGAGACCGTCGTGGCCTACGTCTCGCTCAAGGCAGGTCTCGACGCCACGGCGGAAGAGCTGATCGCCTTCTCCCGCGACCGGCTGGCCGCCTACAAGTGCCCCCGCACGATCCATGTCATCGCCGACCTGCCCAAGACCCAGAGCGGCAAGATCCGGCGCGCCGAGCTCCGCGGCCTCAACGGTCTGCGGCCGGCCTCCCCCTCGAAGGACTGATCCATGAGCGAGAACCACACCGACCGCGGCCGGTTCTCCGGGCGCGTCGCCGTAGTGACCGGAGCCAGCCGGGGCATCGGTCTCGCCGTCGCGGAACGACTCGTCGCCGAAGGGGCGCGCGTGTGCATCACGGCGCGCAAGGCCGGACCGCTCGAAGAGGCCGCCGCCGCTCTTCCGCCGGGCAGCGTCGTCACCGTCGCCGGCGGAGCGGACGACCCCGAGCACCGCCGCGAGGTCTTCGACACCGTCGCGCGCGAGTTCGGCGGGCTGGACGTCCTGGTGAACAACGCGGGAATCAACCCGGCGTACGGTCCCGTCGTCGGCCTGGACCTCGACGTCGCCCGGAAGGTCCTTGAGGTCAACGTCCTGGCCACCCTCGCCTGGGTGCAGGAGGCGGTGGCCCACCCCGGGCTTCGATTCACCGAACGTCACGGCACCGTCGTGAACCTCTCCTCCGTCACCGGCGACACCCCCGCCTCCGGCATCGGCCTGTACGGCGTGAGCAAGGCGGCGGTGTCCCACCTGACCAGGACTCTGGCCGTCGAACTCGGCCCGGAGGTCCGTGTCAACGCGGTGGCACCGGCCGTGGTGAAGACCCGGTTCGCCGAAGCCCTGTACGCGGGCAAGGAAACCGAGGTGGCCGCCGACTACCCCCTGCGGCGTCTGGGCGTGCCGTCCGACATCGCCTCCGCGGTGGCGTACCTGGCCTCGGAGGACTCCTCATGGGTCACCGGTCACGTCCTCACCGTCGATGGCGGCCTCACGGTCGCCGGCGGCACCGCGTAACAACCTCGCTCACCCCAAAGGACTGCCATGACCACCCCTCCCCTTCCCCCGGAGATCGCGAGCCTGCGTGAGCGCACGCGCCGGTTCATACGCGAGTCCGTCGTCGACGCCGAGCCCATGCCTGGCGGACGTCTCGACCAGGACGCCCGCGACCGGCTACAGGCCGCGGCCAAGGAAGTCGGCGTCTTCGCACCACTCGTGCCGACGGAGTACGGCGGGCAGGGCCTGCCCATCGAGCACTGGTCACCGATCCTTCAGGAAGCCGGCTACTCGCCGATCGGTCCCGTCGCGCTCAACTGCATGGCCCCCGACGAGGGGAACATGCACATGCTCAACCTCATCGCGACCGAGGAGCAGAAGAAGCGCTATCTCGCGCCTCTGGCGGCGGGAGCCGTCCGGTCGTGCTTCGGCATGACCGAGCCCCACCCCGGAGCGGGTTCCGACCCGGCGGCGCTGCGGACCACGGCCGTGCGCGCCGACGGCGGCTGGGTCATCGACGGCCACAAGCGCTTCACCAGCGGCGCTGTCGGTGCCGCCTTCTGCATCGTCATGGCGGGGACCCCGGCCGTCGACGGTGCCCCGCAGGGGGCCACCATGTTCCTCGTCGACATGACGAACCCCGGGATCCGGGTCGGTGAGGCGATTCACACCGTGGACCGCACCATCGACGGCGGTCACCCTCACCTGTACATCGAGAACTGCTTCGTCCCCGACGACGCGGTCCTCGGCGAGGTCGGACTCGGATTCCGCTACGCGCAGGTACGGCTCGGCCCCGCACGTCTCACGCACTGCATGCGGTGGTTGGGGCTGGCACGGCGAGCACACGACACCGCCCTCGACCGGGCCGGGAAGAGGGAGCTGTTCGGGGCGCCGATCGACTCCCTCGGCCTGGCGCAGCACCTGATCGCCGAGTCCGTGATCGACATCGAGACGTCCGACGCGATCATCACCAAGACCGCGGCGCTGCTGCACAGCGACCCGAAGGCGGGCTCCGCAATGTCCTCGGTCGCGAAGGTGCACTGCTCAGAGGCGATCTTCCGGGTGATCGACAGAGCCATCCAGATCTGCGGCGGGGACGGCGTCTCCGACGGGCTCCCCTTGGCGCAGTACCTGAACGAGGTCCGCCCGTTCCGCATCTACGACGGCTCCAACGAGACCCACCGGTGGGCCATCGCCCGCCGGGCCTCGGCCGGCCGACGCGCAGCAGTCCAGGCCGGGGACCAGTACAGGGGCGATGCCGTCGTGGGCCGGGGCGGAGGCGCGTGATGCACACCGTCCCCGACGGGGTGGAAGTCGTCGCGAGCTGGGGCCGGGCCCGTCACCTCGACAGCCCTCCGCTCCTGGTCGTCGACGCGGCGACCAGCTTTCTCGACCAACAGGGCATCGGCAGCGGCACGCTCGCGTGGCAGCGCATCGGCGATGGCCAATCCAACGTCACCTACCTGATCGAGCGTGGTGGCGAGTGCGTCGTCCTACGCCGCGGCCCCCGGCCGCCGCTGCCGAAGTCGACGCACGACATGATGCGCGAGGCCCGCGTCCAGAAGATCCTCGGCGAGCGCGGGGTGCCGGTACCGGAGATCATCGCGGTCTGCGAGGACGAATCGCTTCTCGGCGTGCCGTTCTACCTCATGTCCCGGCTCGACGGCACGGTCATCACCGACTCCGTCCCGCCGCACCTCTCCTGCGCCGAACAGCGCCGGGCCACCAGCGAGGCGGTCATCGACGCCCTCGTGACCTTGCACGGCATCGACGTGACCCGGGGGGAGCTCGCCTCCCTGGGCTTGCCCGAGGGGTATCTCCGGCGCCAGGTCGAGCGGTTCCACAGCCTGTGGGAGATCAACACCACGCGCAGCCTGCCTGCGGTGGAGCGCATCGGGGAGTGGCTCGCCCGCAACCTCCCGCCGAGCCAGGCGGCCTCGGTGGTGCACGGCGACTACCGCATGGGCAACCTCATGTTCGCCCCCCAGGCACCGGCCAGGATCCTCGGGATCCTGGACTGGGAGATGGCCACCCTCGGCGACCCGCTCGCGGACCTGGGTTACCTCACCGCCACCTACTCCGAGGCGGGCAGCCCCGCCACCCCGCTCGAACTCACCCGGGTGACCCGGTCGCCCGGATACCTCACCCGGCGCCAACTGGCAGAGCGCTACCGATGCCGCACGGGCCTCGATCTCACCCCGCTCCCTTGGTACCAGACCCTCGCCCTGTGGAAGGCGGCGATCTTCTGCGAGGCCATCTACACCCGCTGGCAGCGCGGCGAGCGCCCCCACGACACGTCCTTCGGACCGTCGCTCGAGACGGGTGTTCCCCGTCTGTTGGAACGGGCCGGCCACTACGCCGGCCTGACAGCGATCACGCGCCGCTGACGCCCGACGCTCCACGGTACGGGGCTCTGCACCGACATCGCCGCGGCCCGGCCGCCCTCCTCGTGCCTCTCAGTCACCAGCGTGCCGTTCCTTCTCGTCTCCGTCTTTTTCTCCTCAGAGAGAGGTACCGTGCACTCCGCTCCCTCCCCGTCCCCATCCCGCGACCTACGGGTCCTGGTCACGGTCAACGCACTGCCGCTCGCCGTCGGTGTGCTGCTCTCCTGCTCCACGCCCCTCGGAGCCATCTCCCTGTACGGGCGTCTCACCCTCGCCCTGGGCTGGGCGCTCGCACAGCTCGTCGTCCTCGTCGGCGCGGCCTGGTGGTACGAGAGCCGGTCCGCGTCCTCCGGTGAACCGGCGTCGGCGACGACCGCTGCCTCCTCGGCCGGAGGCACGTGGTGACGACGTGCCTCCTGAGCGTCGGCTCGACCGACCTCATCGGCCCTGCCGCGAGGGGCGCGGTCATCTGTTCTTTCCTCGTCTTCATCGGTCTCTGCCTGCTGTGGATCTTCACCCTCGCGACGCAGACCGACGACCCGGAACGCCTCTATGTGGCCGACCGGTCCCTCCCACCGGTCTTCAACGGCGTCGCGATCGCGGGTGAACAGATCACGGTCGTCATTCTGGTCTCGCTGCCGGGGGCGATCGCCCTCTTCGGCTACGACGGGGTCTCGACCGCCGTCGACAGCGCGCTCGCCCTCGGGGTCTTCCTGCTGCTCGCCGCCAGGGTTCGTGCGACCCGCCGCTACACCCTCGGCGCGCTGTTCTCCCTGCGCGCCGAGGGACCGGGGGCGCGGATCGCCGGTGCGGTGGTGACGCTGTGCATCGCCGTACCCCTGCTCATGGTCCAGCTGCGTGCCGGCGGCATCACCGCGGCTCTTCTGATCGGCATGCCGACCGAGACGGCCCAGGTGGTGTGCACGGTGATGATGGGATGCCTCATCACGTTCTTCGCGGGAGTGGCCGATCTCCGTGGGACCAGTTTCGTGCAGGTCGCCAAGGTGCCCGTGGCTCTGGCGACGCTCACCGCGGTGATCCTGCTGGCGCTCCACCGGTTCGACTGGAGTCCCGCGTCCCTGCTGTCCGCCGCCGTGGACAACAGCACGTCGCCGGACGAGTACCTCAGTCCCGGGTTGTGGGCGCACTCCGCCGGTCTCGGACCGCTCGGCACGCTCAGCGACCACATCGTCGTCATCCTCGGCACCGCGATGATGCCCCACCTGCTCCTTCGCGTCAGCGCTGGTCGGGACGTGCCTGCCGCCCGGCGCTCACTGAGCGTCGCCGTTGGGTTGACCGGCGTCTTCTACCTGCTCCTCATCACAGCCGGCTTCGCCGCGGCCGCGGTGGTGGGCAGCGGACGGATCGGGGCGGTCGACTCGAAGGGACAGGGAGCCCCGATCCTCCTCGCATCGGAGGTGCTCCCCCACCATTCCACCGGCCGGGTCGTGCTCATCACCCTCGTGGCCTGCGTCGCCTTCCTCGCCGTCCTCACAGCCGTGGCAAGTGTGACCTTCGCCGCCGCCGTCTCCGTGACCCGCGACCTGATCGGTCAGAGGGGCCTTGCGAGGGCCGGCATCAGGGAGCCGACGGTCATGCGGCTGGCCGTGGTCGCGCTCTGCGCTGTGAGCCTTGTTCTCACCACGACCGTGCACCGCTACCCCATCGAGTTCCTCCTCGCGTTCTCGCTGAGTCTCGCGGCCTCATGTGTATTCCCCGCGCTCGTCTACTCCTTCCTCTGGACCGGTTTCGACCGCCGAGGGCTGCTGTGGCTGGTCTACGGCGGGCTGTCCCTCTGTGTTCTGCTGACCCTCTTCTCCCCAGCGGTGTCCGGGACGGCGTACGCGCTGCTGCCGGACCGGGACTTCGACCTGTTCCCGCTCCACACCCCTGGACTGGTCTCCGTCCCGGCGGCCTTCCTGCTCGGATGGCTCGGCAGCGCGCGTCCGTGGGAGCGGGCCGCAGGGCGCCGGCACGCTGCATCGCGGGAGGCAGGGCGACAGGGACACGTCCCGGATCCCAGCCGCGATGGCCCCTGGGCAGGCATCGGCTCCGACCGGGACGGCGTCGGCGGATAGCCCGCCCTGACCGCGAACGCCCGGGATCCGGACCGGCAGCCATGCTCGGGCGACCCGCCTGTTCACCACGCACCGGCCCGATCGAAACAGGTGCACGCCGTCATTCTCGTCGGCGGTGGCGGGTGGCGAAAGTTACGCCACCCGCCACAGGAACAACGAAGAAGCCGCCTTGACGATCCAACCCGCTTGACCGTCGCGAGGGCGACGCGCAGTCGACCACGAAAGCCAGGATGCCGTCGGCCGATCGGGGCTCCGATCGGCCGGAGTTCATGTCGAGGAGAGAGATTCACATGACAGCACAGAAGCAGCCCCAGACTCTGTCGTCGGTAGCGGTCGGCACTCCGGCAGACGAGATCCTTGAGCTCCTGACCCGCGATGGCAGCCTCATCGTCAAGGATTTCCTGACGCAGAAGCAGATGTGCCGGTTCAATTCCGAAATCGAGCCCCCGCTGCAGGCGCTTCACCCGGGCTCGACCCACGGGAACGACATGGTGGCCGCGTTCCACGGCAGCAACACCAAGCGGCTCACGAACCTGGTCACGCACAGTGCCACGTTCCGCAACGAGATCCTCGAGCACCGGCTGGTCCACGAGATCTGTGACCGGATCTTCCTCCCGGAGTCGGGCACGTACTGGATGACCACCGCGCAGGTGATCGAGATCGGCCCGCACAGCCAGGCGCAGATGCTGCACCGGGACCTGGAGAACTGGTTCCCGTTCGTCGCGATGGGGCCCAGGGGCCCGGAAGTCGCCGTCAACTTCCTGATCGCCCTGACCGACTTCACGGAGGAGAACGGTGCCACCCGCGTCATCCCTGGGAGCAACCACTGGGGCGACTTCGAGGACCGTGGGACTCCCGGCCAGACGATTCCGGCGGTCATGAACGCCGGCGACGCCCTGCTGTTCAGCGGCAAGACCGCGCACGGCGGCGGAGCGAACCGGACGAACGACGAATACCGGCGGGCCGTGGCCTTCGCTCTCAACCCGGGGTTCCTCACCGGCGAGGAGGCGTACCCCTTCCTGATCGACATGGAGGTCGCCAGAACGCTCTCGCCGCGCGTCCAGCGCATGCTCGGCTTCCGCTCCCAGTACCCGACGGGCTCCCCCGGCCTGTGGCAGGTCGACTACGCCGACCTGGGCGACTACCTCGGTCTCTAGAAGCCGACTCGATCAGCCAACGAGCCATGCTCTGAGGGGCTCGTGCATCGTCGGAGCAGAGCGCGGGTGTCACCGAGGACCGCAGGGACCGGACGGCCATCAGGTGTGGCTCTCTCCGGATGCTGTGTGCTGGGCGGGACCGAACGCAAGGGCGAGCAGTTTCCGCCAGTCGACAGGAGGCGCTGGAGGCAGCGCACCGCGGCGCTCGCGTGGCAGCAGTACTCGCAGCACGCGGGACCGTACCGAGCACACGACCGGTGTGCGCAGCCACAGCGCCTCCCCGTCGACCGCCACCGGAAGCCGCGACTCCTCCCCGCCCACCGTCACCAGGTGCCGCGGTCCCCCCGCAGTGACCTCGACCCGCCGCGCGGTCGCCACGGCGAGCCCCGGCGCCTGTGAGCCCCATAGGGCCAGCTCTGCCGCCTGTACCGCGTTCTCCACTCTGACCCCGATGACACCCAGCTCACCGTCGTCGAGCACGGGCCGGCGCCCGGCGCTGCTCAGTTCGTCGGGCGAGATGTACGGGTTGTTGCTGATCAACAGCGCCTGCAGGTCCGCGAGCCGGGCACCGTCCACGCGCGCGTCGAGTCGTCGCGCGCCCGGCCTGGTCAGGAGGCCCGGCATCAGCTTCAGGGCGGTGCCCGTCTTGTCGTCGCGGTACTCGGGGCTCTGCACAATGTCCGCGTACACGCCGAAGGACACCGTGTTGACGAAAGGACGGCCGGAGACGTCACCGAGATCGACCCGGGTCTCCTCACCGTCGATCAAGGCATCGAGGCAACGAGCCGGGTCGGCGCGGTCGAGGCCGAGATCCATGGCGAAATGGTTACGGGTGCCCGCAGCGATCACGAGGAAGGGCAGTCCGTGTTCGGCGGCGACGGCCGCGACCAGTGCCTGAGTACCGTCGCCGCCGGCGACACCGAGCAGGTCGGCCCCATTCCCCACGGCCTCTCGGGCCAGTCCGCCTACATCGACCGGGGCTGACGGGTCCAGGAGGATCACCCGCGCCCCCAGTCGCTCCGCCCGCTTCACGAGATCGAACCGGGTGACCTTGCCACCGCCCGCCTTCGGATTCATGATCAGCACCGCCCGCCTCGGCCGACGTGCGCGGACGGGTCGCTGCGACCGGGGCGGCCGCGCTCGGTGCAGCGCCGCGCGGCCGCAGGCCGACGCCGTCACCCAGCACAGGCTGGAGATCAACGCGATCAGCCACAGACCACTCCGTACGTAGAACACGAGCACGCCGATCGGCGCCGCAACGGCCACGAACGCGCCGAGCAGCCGCACCAGACCGCGTCGGGCCACAGCCCACCAGATGCCTGCGGCGCAGATCACCAGCCCGAAGAGCCCGACCACCACCAGGAGCAGTCCGCCCGCGCCCAGCGCGAGCAGCAGCACGACCACGGCGGCGGTGGCCGCCACCACGGCGCACCGCGCGAGCAGCCGGGCGGCCGGCCATGCCCGCGCCCGCGCCTTCCGTGTCCTGTCTATGGCCCTCTCCTAAAAGCAGACTCCTGCGTGCGTACCGGCTGGGCCACGTCAGCCTGTTCGAGCGGGTACAGACCGAAGCTTCCCGTCTCACCGACGACTGGCACATGATTCACCTGGCCTCGATGAGACTGGTCACGATCGGCTTCGACTACGTAGACCACTCCTCGGAAGAGGTCGTCGCCGCCTACCAGGAGGAGCGCGACCATCTGGTGCAGCGCAGGCTCGCCCTCACCAACAGGGCGAGCAAGCGAATCGGGACCACGCTCGACGTCACCCGTACCGCGGAGGAGCTGACGGAGGTTTGCACTGAGGACTTCGCCGACCTCGTCACCGTCGACCTCTTCGACACCGCCCCTGGGTCACCCAGCATTCCGTCCTCGACGGCTGTCCGGAGTCCTTGCTCCGCAGAGGCGAGGCCCACTCCTGTCCCGACGACTCGCAACCGGCTCGCGCACTGGTCACCGGACGATCTGTCCTGCACCACGTCGCGGGGGCCGGGATACCAGCGTGGATGGCACCGTCCGAGTCCCGCCGCGAGGTGTTGCGTGCGCTCGGCCTCCACTCGGTTCTCCTCGTTCCTCTGCACTCCCGCGGGGGCACCCTGGGCCTCGTGCAATTCGTACGCCATCGCACCTCGGCCCCCCTCGACGACGACGATCTCCTTCTCGCGCAGGAGATCGCCTCCAGGGCGGCGGTGTCCATGACCAGCGCCTCTTGCCTGTACGCGATCTACGACCCCGTCTCCCGCCGGTGCTCCCTCGCCAGTGCCGGTCACCTCCCGCCGACCGTGGTGCCCCTGTCGCCTACGAATCGGACCTCCAGCGTGGCCGAATTGCCCGAGGTACCGATCGGCCCGCCTCTCGGCCTGGGCGGGCTCCCTTTCGAGACGGCCGAGTTCGAACTGCCGGAAGGCAGCCTGCTGGTCCTCCACACCGACGGGCTACTCGCCGGCCGCACGCGTGACGTGGACGTCGGACTCGCCACGCTGCACGACGTTCTCACCTCGGCACCGGAGTCGCTGGAGGAGACATGCGACCAGCTGCTGGCCTCGCTCCTGCCTGGCCGCCCGGCTGATGACGTGGCGCTGTTGGTGGCCCGGACCCGAGCCCTCGACCCCGACCAAGTCGCGGTGATCGACCTCCCGTCCGATGCGGCGGCCGTGTCCGGGCCCGCCGCTTCACCTCCGACATCCTGGCGGCCTGGGGACTGGAGGAACTGTCCTTCACCACGGAGCTGGTCTCAGCGAACTGGTGACGAACGCGATCCGCTACGGCAGGAGTCCGGTCCAACTACGACTGATCCTCCAGGCGACGCTCACCTGTGAGGTCTCCGACGCCAGCAGCACCGCCCCGCATATGCGCCGGGCCCGGATCCTCGACGAAGGCGGCCGGGGCCTGCTCCTGGTGGCCCAGCTCACCGAACGCTGGGG
This sequence comes from Streptomyces sp. NPDC017520, assembly GCF_044329855.1. Classification (NCBI taxonomy): domain Bacteria; kingdom Bacillati; phylum Actinomycetota; class Actinomycetes; order Kitasatosporales; family Streptomycetaceae; genus Streptomyces; species Streptomyces sp. NPDC017520. The sequence continues at coordinate 214,760 of NZ_JBIRKB010000005.1, read as the reverse complement.
CACGCGACACCATCGTGAGGGAAAGGTCATCTGGGCCGAGCAGGCTCTCCCGGCGGGAAGCGGGCCGAGCATCGAAGGAATCCAACCCCCTCTGACCGGGGGCAGAGAAGAGAGTTCGGCCGAACGGTCCGCCTGGCCGGTGACCGAGCGTTGACGGGGATGACTGTGTCGACCGACTGAGTCGATATAGTGAGCTCATGGCTCATGTTTCCGCGGCGGAGCGCCGCCCTCAGTTGATCAAGGCGGCCATCGATCTCATGACCCGGGAGGGTGTGGCCGCGGGGAGCACCCGTGCCATCGCCGCGGAGCTCGGTGTCGCCCAGACCACCGTCCACTACACCTTCGGCTCGAAGGAGGACCTCTACCGCGCGGTCATGGACGAGATCACCGACGAGCTGGTCGCGCATGTGCAGCGGGCGGCCCCGGAGGACGCGGGTTTCGAGGAGACCATCATCGCCTTCGCGCGGTCCCTGTGGGACACCGTGCGCGAGCCGACGTCGCACCACCAGCTGCTCAGTGAGCTGACCATGTTCGCCCTGCGTGTGCCCGGTCTCAACGAGGCCCGGCAGGGCCACTACCAGCGGGTCATAGAGGTGACCGCACAGGTGATCACCGAGACAGCGCAGAGGACGGGGCAGAAACTGGCCGAGTCTCCGCACACGGTGGCCCGGTTCTTCCTCTCCGGCTTCGACGGACTCACCATGCAGGTCCTTGTGGCCCTGCCCGACGAGGCCGCTGAGCGGACGGGCCTCAGGGCACTCGTAGCCGCGACTGTAGCGCTGGCGAAGGGAAATCTCGAACTCCCGGACGTGCCGACGGCCTGACTCGACGCGACACGTTGTGGGCGCACCTTTCCGGGTGCGCCCACAACGTCTTTGCCTACTCCAGGGAATCAGCCGGCCCAGACATCCTCGACGTAGCGTCCGGACTCGACGAGCTCGCCCAGCCATGCCACGGCCTGCTCATCGCTCGCACCGGTCCGCTCACGGTAGACCGCCATGAATGCTTCCCGTACGGCGGGCGCCATTCGGCGGCCGTCACCGCAGATGTAGACGCGTCCGCCCGCGTCCAGGACGGACCACACCTCCTCGCTCTCGCTGGCGATGCGCTCCTGAACGAAACGAGCGCCGTTCTCGGGCGCGTGCATGAAGGTGGGGCGCATGCTGACGGCCCCGGCCGCCTCGGCCGCCTCGAACTCCTCCCGGTGCAGGAAGTCCACGTCGGGGTGGTCGCAGCCGAAGTAGCAGAGCAGGGTGCCGGTCGAGCCGGTGTGGTGGCGATCGAGGACCGCGCCGCGGAAGGGCGCGAGGCCGGTGCCCGCGCTGACCAGGATCACCGGCACGGAGGTGTCCTCGGGGAGGCGGAAGGACTCGCTGCACGGCAGGACCCGGGCCTGGATCACGTCACCCGCGTCCATGGTCTGCAGGAAGTGCGAGGCGATGCCCCGGAAGGTCCCCTCCCCCGACCGGTGGGGCGCGGCGAGCAGCGAGACCATCAGGTCGGCCTCGCCGGGCCGGGCCGCGGCGGACGACGAGATCGAGTAGTGCCGGGGACGCAGCACCGGCAGCAGCTCCAGGAAGCGCTCGAAGGGCAGCTCGCACGCGCGGTAGCGCTCCAGGAGGTCCAGGACGCTGAGGCCCGCGGCGGTCACCTGTTCCCGGAAGGCATCGGGATCGGCGGTGGCGAAGGCGGTGAGAGGCTGCTTCTCGGGCGGGCAGGTGGTGTGCTCGGCGAGCACGGCGACCTGCTCCTGGGTGGCAGCGTCCTGGAGTTCGACGAAGTCGGTGAGGAGACGGCGCAGGGTCAGCGGCCGGTCGACGGGCAGGGCGGCCCGGCTCCGGCGGCGGGCGCGCAGCCGGACGGTACGGTCCAGGTCGAGGCCGAAACGGTCGACGACGCGCTGGACGAGGGCCTCGGGGTTGCCGGGCAGGACGGCCAGATGGTCGGCGGTGCGGTAGGTGACGCCCTCGGGGAGCCTGAGTCGCAGGAACCGCTTGGAGCGGCCCAGTTCGTGGTCGGTGTCGACGAGTTCGTACGCTTCGAGAACCTTCATCGGCTGAACGCCATGACGCTCGGCGAGACCGCCGAGGACCGACTCCGAGGTGTCCTCCAGGTCGTACAGCCCTTCCCCTTCGGCCTCCGGTGCGGGGTCGGCCGCTTCACCGGCGATCGCCTGGCCGTACTCGTCCAGGAGCGCCTTCCAGAGGTTCTCCGTCCACTGGTCGACCGCTCCTCCGAAGTCGCCGGAGGCGTCGGCGCTCCCGCGCTCCAGGAGCGGGACGGCGCCGGCGGCGGTCAGACGCTCGTCGATCAGGGTGGGGATGCGCTGGTAGGTGGCTGCCCAGTTGCGGTCGCCGACACCGAGGACGGCGTACCGCAGCCCGGCGAGCGAGCCGGGGGCAAGGTTCTCCAACCAGGCGACGAACTCGGCCGCATCGTCGGTGGGTCGGCCGTTGTAGGAGGCGGCGACGATGACGACGGGCCCCTGGGCGTCGGCCAGCCTCTCCGTGTACGGGTCGAGGGAGGCGACGGTCGGGGCGAAGCCGTGCTCCTCGCCGTCCGTGCCCAGATCGCGGGCGAGACCGGCGCAGGTGCCGAGGTTGGAGCCGTGCAGCAGGGTCAGCGCGGTGCCGCTCGCCCGGCGCGTCACGGCAGAGGTCCGGCCCGCGGCGGGGTCCGCCGCCGCCGCGGTGGGCAGGCGCCGCTCGTCGCTGGTACGGCGGGAGAGCCGCAGGCTGAACCCGTCGGGCTTGATGGTCAGCGTCGACTTGATCTTCAGCTGGTAGTCGGTGTGGTCGATCAGGCGGTAGCGGTGCACCAGCAGGCCGAGCAGCAGGGTGGCCTCGTGCAGCGCGAACTGGCGTCCGATGCAAGCCCGTTCACCACTGCCGAACGGCTTGAAGGCGTGGACCGACCGAGCCGCCTCTCGCTCGGGGGTGAAGCGCTCGGGATCGAACAGCTCGACGTTCTCCCCCCAGGCAGCGTCGCGGTGCAGGGCCGAGTTGATCACCATCAGCGACTCGCCCTTGTGTACGGGGTACTTGCCGCCGATGACGGTGTCCTCGATCGGCTCGACGGCGTACCCGGGAGCCGTCGGCCACAGCCGCAGGCTCTCGTTGAGGATCTGGCGGATGTAGGTGAGCTTGCCGATGTCGCCGTACTGGGGGTCCGGGGAGCCGGTGTCACCCCAGAGGGCGTCCACCTCGGCCTGGGCCCGGGCGAGCACCTCGGGGTGCTTGGTCAGGTAGTACAGGGCGAAGGAGAGCGAACTACTGGTGGTCTCGTGGCCGGCGATCAGAAAGGTGATCACCTGGTGCCGGATGTTGACGTCGTCCAGCGGCTCACCGGTGACCGGGTCCTTGGTGTGCAGCATCAGCCCCATCAGGTCGTCCGTACTGGTGTCGCCGGAGGCGCGGCGCTCCCTGATCACATCGTCGACGAGGTCCGTCATCAGATCGATGTCCGCGCGGAACTGCTCGACCTTCTTCCTCTTGAACAACTCGGAGCCCGGGATGGACTCGCCCTTCTCCTGGGCGAAGACGAGAGCCCGGGCCATCGCCTCGACGAACGGGTGCAGGTCGTCACGGCGGAAGGACTCGAAGTCGTAGCCGAAGCCGCACAGGCCGATCGTGTCGAAGGTCAGCCGGGTCATCTCGTCGGGCACGTCCACCGTCTGCACCCCGGCCAGCCGGTCCCACTTGCCGATCAGCGAGCGGGCGACCTTGAGCATGGGGTCGTGGTAGCTGCGCATCGCGCCGAGCGAGAACGCGGGCATCAGGATGTCGTGGGCCTTGCGCCAGTTCGGTTCGTGGTTGTAGGCGGTGAACAGACCGTCCCCGGCCAACGCCCGGACCTCGACCAGTTCGGTGTGGACGTGCTTGCGGAAGCGGGTCTCGTCCGACAGTTCGGTCACGAGGTCCAGACCGCCGACCATGACGGTGTCCCTCCCGAAGAGCCGCAGCCGGTACACGGGCCCGAACTCCCTGAACTCCTTCAGCAGGTAGGCCAGGAAGTCCGCGCCCGCCGGAACGTTGAACGCGTGGCCTACGAGGGGCAGCGGGGGGCGCTCGGGGATCGCCCGCGCCGCGCCTACGGACACCTGAGTCATGAGCGTGCCTTTCATTGCAATCCAGCAGTCACCGACCAACTTACACATGACTGTGTCAGGTGAACATGTCGACTGACTGTATTGACCGACACAGTCACGCTTGGGAACCCTCCGCCCTCCGAGAACGTCCCGGCAACAGCGGCTTGACAGACGACATTGTCACTCGACACGGTTAAGCGACACGGTCGATCGACCATCCCGAGCGCCCCAGCTGTGCGCGCTCTTCTCACCGAATCCATCGAGGTTTCCGCATGAATAAAATGCTGGCCGGACGGCTGCGCCTGGACACCCGGACCTTCGCCGTCGAGGAGGTCCCGATCCCGGTCCCCGGCCCGGGCGAGGTCCTCGTCGAGGTGCGGGCCGCCGGCGTCTGCCTGTCCGACATCCATCTGATCGACGGCAGCCTGAGCCCCTTCTACCCCGTGGACGCCGTCAAGGCCTCCGGCGTCATCACCCCCGGCCACGAAGTGGCCGGTGTCGTCCACACCGTCGGCCCCGACGTGAGGGGCGGCTGGACCCCCGGCCGGCGGGTCGTGCTCCAGGCCGGTCAGGCCTGTGGCCACTGCGCCGACTGCCTGCGCCACATGGCCTGCCGGCAGCCCCTGACCCGAGGAGTGGACTACGACGGGGGCTGGGCGCAGTACGCCCTCGCGCGGGAGGACACCCTGCTCCCCATACCGGACGGCCTGCCCTTCGACCAGGCCGCGATCATTCCCGACGCCGTCTCCACCCCGTACGCCGCGATCGTGGACACCGGCGCGGTCCGCCCCGCGCAGGCCGTCGGCATCTGGGGCGCCGGAGGCCTCGGCGCCCACGGCATCCGGCTCGCCCGCCTGGTCGGCGCGGCCCCCGTCATCGCCGTCGACCCGCTGCCCTCGGCCCGCAGGCGCGCCCTCCTCTTCGGCGCCGACTACGCGCTCGACCCCATGGCCGGAGGTTTCGCCGAGGCAGTACGCAAGGCCACGGCAGGCCGGGGCATCGACGTCGCTTTCGACTTCGCGGGCGTCGGAGCGGCCCGCTCCCAGGCCACCACGGTCCTCGGCCCGAACGGCGTCCTGGTGCTCGCCGGCCTCACCCCGGAGCCGGTCACCGTCGCCGACAGCATCGACTTCTGCTTCAACGTCCAGCAGATCCGCGGACACTACGGCTCCGAGCCGGAGCACGTGGAGCAGCTCGTCGGACTGGCCGCCGCCGGACGGATCGACCTCGGCCCCTCCATCAGCGCCCACATCCCCTTGGCCGAGGCGGCGGACGCCGTCGCCCAGCTGGAGAAGAAGATCGGAGACCCGGTCCGCCTCGTGCTCATCCCCTGAGCAGGAGGCGGAGGCCGGCTCACCCCGCCCAGCGCCGTTGACCCCGGCCACCGCCCCCGCCGCCCGGGGTCAACGGCGCCTGTTCAGGCGCCCTGCCCACTGTCCAGCGTCGCGACCATGCCGGCCACGATCACTGTGTTGAAGACGAACGCGATGGTCGCGTTGGCCGCCACCGTCCGGCGCATCTCCCGCGACATCACCGTGACGTCCGTCGTGCCGAAGGTGGTCATGACCGACAGGGCGAAGTACATGTAGTCGGTCCAGGCCACTGTCTTCTCACCCGGGAAGTCCAGCGCCGCCTCGTCCTCCACGAGGTTGTCGGCATGGAACGCGACCGCGAAAGCGGCCAGGACGCAGATCCAGGCGACGACGACGAGGCCGAGCGCCATCAGCACCCAAGCCGTCGCCGGGAAAGCGGAACCCAGATGCCCGGGGCGCCAGACCGCCGACACCACGAGCGCCGCCGACGCAATGAGAACCGACACTCCCGGCCCGGGCGCGGTTCCCAGGAGATAGCGCTGCAGCACGGTGCCCCGCGCCTCCCGCCGGGCCCACAGCCGGACCCGTTCCGGCGGCGCGGCCGAGAAGGCTCTCAGCGTGACCACCAGGTAGCACAGCAGGTAGGCGAACAGCGCCACAACCCCCAGGTCAGCACCGGAGGCGGACACCGAACCCGGCACGAAAGCTCCCAGCAGGCCGAGGAGCCCGGCGACACAGAGCCCGACGACCGTGCTCACCGCGGACCGGCGGCGCTCGGAGAGCCATGAATGCACCGGCAGTGCCCTCCTCTCGAACGCCCCACGCGCCCGGGGCAACCGCTCACCCCGCGAAGGGGCCGGGAACAGAGTGTGATCGTACGAAAGGCAGGCTGTCTGAGCTGGTGAGTCAGGGTGTGATCGGATCGATGCTGACCTTTTGCTGACCTTCCTGACGACTGGTGGGACCCGACGTGTCTGACCTCGAATCCAGCAGAGCTCCGAGTACGAGCACAGGGCAGGATGCGTATCGGAGTTCCAGCATGACGGCCGCCACCGGAAGCAAGGCCAACCCCGAGAAATGGATTTCTTCAGGTCAGCGCACCCGTCCACGCGGCTTCAGCGGAGTGGCGGGAAGCTCCGGGGCGGGCAGGCGGGCGCCGTCGTAGCCCCGCACCTCGCCGAACCGGGAGCCCTCCTCCCAGTCTTTTCGCGCCTGTACGATCTCCTCACCGGATCGGGCGATGAAGTTCCAGAACCTGATCATTGCCGGAGCTTTCATCACCGCCCTGGTCGCCTGGGACCTGATCGGAAACCTCCCCCTCCCGCTCGGAGTCGCCGGCCACGAAGGCTCCACCGTCATCGTCGGCCTCAACGGCCTGCGCCTCCTGCGCGAAGCCGCCTGGCCTCGCCTCACCCAGGACACCGCGTGAGCAAACGCACCCGCCGTGCTGCCCCCACCACAGGGGCGGCACGGCCCACCGTCACCGTCTGCCGGGGCTGCTGCTGCGGCAGCCCCAAGATCCCCGGCCTCGACCACACCGCCCAGCTCCGCGACCTGCGCCACGCCCTCGACGGCCATGCGACCGTACGGGTCACCGACTGCCTCGACGCCTGCGAACGCGCCAACGTCGTCGTCCAGCCCTCCGCCGAAGCCCGCCGCAACGGCGGGCGGCCCGTCTGGCTCGGCCTGGTCAACGACCCCGACGCCACCACCGACATCACCACCTGGGTCGAGAGCGGAGGCCCCGGGATCACCGACCCGCCCGACATCCTCGACCTCTACACCTTCCGCCCCTCCCGCCGAGTCCAGGCCGAGCTCCACGACGAATAGCGCTCACACCGATCCTCCGGACAACTCAAAGTTCGATGGCACGCGCTCAAGGTTCGATGGCACAGGACAGAGAGCGTCAGAAGACGGGCGGTCGCCCGGCCGTCGTGAGCCGGAGCACGGTTCGCCAGGACATGGGCTGCCTTGGGCCCTGTCCACCGGCGAGCCCTTCACGGAAGCCGGCCAGCGTGACGCGGAGGGCCTGGCGGTCGCGAATGCGCCACAGGGTGATCAGGCACCAAGTGGCGAGGTTGAAGGGGACGAGGAGACGCGGCAGATTCCGGCGGGCGACCCAGACGCGGTTGCGGGCGTTGAGCCGATAGAAAGTCTCGTGCCGGGCCGGGTTGGTGGCGGGGTGGTGAACGACGATGTCGGGCAGGTATCGGCCGGTGCAGCCCAGGTCCCACAGCCGCCAGGCCAGCTCGACGCCTTCGTGGAAGAGGAAGAAGTCTCCGGGCCAGCCGCCAGCTCGGTCGTAGGCGTCGCGGCGGACCATGACGACGCCCTCGGCCATGACGGTGACCACGCCGGGCCGGGTGGGGTCCGAGGCCCGGAGGCGGGGCACCCAGCGGCGGAGGGTCTCACCGGTCACCGGGTCGCTGATGCGCGGTTGGACGTAGGCGAGCTGGGGGTCGCGGTGGAGTCCGGCGATGAGCCGGGCGAGGGTGTCGGTGTCGGACAGGTGGGCGTCGTTGTCGAAGAAGAAGAGGTAATCGCCCTTGACGTTGTGGGCCCCAACGTTGCGGCCCTCGGGGATGCCAACGTTCTCGGGCAGCGTGACCGTACGGACACCCGCGGGGACCTGTTCGGGTGTGCAGCCGTTGCCGACCACGACGACGTCGAGGTCGACGCCTTCCTGCGCGAGGAGCGAGGCCATGGCCCGGGGGAACTCCTCGGGCCGGTCGTTCATGGTCAGGACGACCGCGCCGACCGTGGGACGCGAGGCGCCGGTGCTCACAAGGGTGCCCTTCTGCTTCTGTTCACGAGGAGTTCAACCCTAGTGTTCGCCGGGGGTCGGCGGTAACGCCGTGGAGGTGTGGAGCGCCTGCGCCGCTGCGGCCAGCGCCATGTGAAGGGCGTGTTCGGTGTCCGGCGAGTGCCGCCGCGGGCGGCGGTCGACGAGGGAGTCCGCGATGGCGAGGACGGTGGCGACGGCGACCGTACGGCAGTGGCCCACGGCGAAGACCGCGGCGGCTTCCATGTCAGCGGCGAGGATGCCTTCGGCTTCGTACCGATCGACTTCTGCCGCTGTCTCGCGGTACGGGGCGTCCGTGCTCCAGATCGGCCCGCGCGTGACCGGTACGTCGTACGGGGCCAGCGCTTCGGTCAGGTGCTGGGTGAGGACGGGCGAGGGTGAGGCCGTACGGCCGGGGGGCAGGTAGTGGTGGGAGAGTCCTTCATCGCGCAGCGCGCTCGTACCCACGACGAGGTGGCCGGGGCCGAGCCCGTGCTGGAGGGAGGCGGCGGTGCCGACGGTGATGATCCGCCGGGTGTCGAGCGCGGCGAGCTGCTCGACGACGAGGGCGGCGGCCGGCGCGCCGAGGCCGAAGCCGCCGCACAGAGCGAACTTACGGCCCTGGTCCTCGACCAGGTGCAGGCCGCCGCGCACCCACCCCGGGCAAGGGCGTGTGGGGTACGTACGTAGAGCGTGCTCCAGCAGCCGCCCCTGGTAGAGGAGGACCACCCCGTCGAGCGGGGCGAGGTCCGCTTCCGGGTCGGTGGTGCGGACGTACGCGGCGTGCTCGGCCGGGTCGGGTACGGCGGGCAGGGCGTGCTTGCCCGGGTGGAGGGGGAAGCCGTTCACCCGAGGGTGCTCTCGCGCTCGTACAGGGCGGTGGCCAGCTGCTGCTCGGCGGCGGTGTTGACGTAATTGAGAGTGTGCCAGGGCAGGACGGGCTCGTCCATGTGCCGCAGGTGGCGGTCGTACGACAGACCACGCCGAGCGAGGGCCTCGACGAGCTGGTCCTTGGTCACCGTGTGCAGGTCGACGTTGGCGTCGTAGAGGTCCTCCAGGACCAGCCCGATCCGGCGGTCTCCGCGTGAGCAGATGACTTCGAGGTGCATGTGGCTGGCGCCGAGGTCCAGGACCCGGAAGTGCTGTTCGAACTTCTCGTCGCCGACGAGGTCGCGCAGACGGTCCTCGATCTGGGCGGTGTAGGTGTGGACGAGGTCGGGGTCGCTCATCCGCAGGCGCTGGCTGGCGGTGCCGGGCTTGGGCATGAACTGGTGGAGCTTGACGATCACCGTGCCGTCGGGGTGCCCGAGCCGATCCAGGACGTCCTGGGCGTAGTCGGCAATGGCTAGGCGGTCCGCGTCGCGCTCGCCCGGGGCGCCGACGATGAAATAGAGCATGACGGTGTTGACGTCCTTGCTCTTGCGGCACAGCTCTATGGCGTTGTCGACGCGTTCGCGGCGCTGGGTCTTGCCGTACATCGCGACGAGGTCCGGGGAGGCCCACTCGGGGGCAATGGTGATGATGCCCCGGGCCTGGTCCAGGTTCAGCTCGGTGAACAGGTGCCCGAACTCTTCGAGTTCGGTGACCGACTCCAGGTAGTCCGCAGTGAGTTCATCCGCCCTGATGGAGCCGATGATCGTGGTGACCGTCTCCCCCTCGGCCGCCGCCCGACGGGCGTAAGCGCTGATGTGGTCCAGGAGCTCACCGCGGTGGCGGTACTGGGTGAACGTGGGCGAGCTGATGATGATCCGCCGGATCTTCCGCGCTTCGAGCCGGTCAACGTAGTCCTTGAGCATGTCGATGGGCGCGTGGCGGAACGGGGGGACGCCGAGGTTGCAGAAGTCGCAGGAGTGCCGGCAGCCGAGGGTGGGGTGGATGCCGGCGGCGGTGCCGTCGCTCTTGGGGTAGACGAAGTGGGCGGGGTGCAGCTCCCGTACGGGGAGGTAGGCGGGGCTGGCCTTCGCGGGGACGGTGAGCTTCTTCGGGGTGACCGCGGCGACGCCGCCGCCGGGCAGGTACTCGCAGGTGTACAGCGACGGCACGTACAGGCCGGGAATGCGGGCCAGCTTCTCGTACAAGGTGACGCCGGTTCCGGGCTCCTCGCGGTGGGCGTGGAGGACGCGCAGCAGTTCGAGCAGGGATTCTTCGGCTTCGCCGAGGGCGATGACGTCGAGGTAGTCGGCCATGGGCTCGGGGTCGGCGAGGCCGGAGTTGCCGCCGACGACGAGCGGGTGCTCGCCGGGGATCCGGTCGGCGCTGCGGCGGGGCACTCCGGCGAGGTCTAGCTGCTGGAAGACGGAGTGCAGACTGCCGGAGTTGATGACGGAGACGCCGATCACGTCCGCCGTGCCGACGGGTAAGGGCGACTCGATGCTGCGGTAGACCTCGCCGTCCGGCGTGGTCACCCGGTTCCCCTCGTGGACCAGGCACTCGTAGTGCAGGGCGCGCTCGGCGACGGCGGGGACGTCCTTCGTACGGTTGATGAGGTCGTGCAAGCCCATGGGGCCGTTGCCCATCAGGCTGAAGGCGTGTCCGTACGGGATCATGAAGACCATCCGCAACAGCCCGTCGGGATCCTTGAGCTCGTACGGGTCGACGAGGTGGATCTCGCGGTCGAGGATGCCGTCGATTTCGGCTCGGAGCTGGGACATCAGCCGTTCTCCTTGGCGGTGGTGGTGGCGGGCTGGAGCTGGGCGACGTCGGCGGTGGCCCGGCGGACGGCGTCGCGGACCTGGGCCTCCTCGTCCCGGGTCATCTGCGGGTGGAGGCAGGGGCACAGCAGGCGGGCGGCGAGCTGCTCGGCGCGCGGGCAGCGCTGGCCGGCGGTGTGGGCGCGGATGAGGTCGTGGCCGAGGTAGGTGACGGGGTCGGAGACGATGCTGCCGACCCCGTACCGGTCGGCGAGCACGTCCATCAGCTCGTCGCGGCCCCGGCCCGCCCACGCTTCGGGGACCAGGAGGTTGTGCCGGTAGTAGAGGTGCAGGCCCTCGTCGAGCGTCGGAGGCAGGGTCAGCTCGGGAATGTCGGCGAGGGCCGCCGTACGGTCGTGCGCGCGGGTGACGCGGGCGGCGTTCATCTCGTCCAGGCGCGCGAGCTGGATCAGCCCGACCGCGGCCTGGGCCTTGGTCAGCAGCTGGTTGGTACCCCACCCCGCCCGTCCGCCGTACGTCCGCAGCCCGCGCAGCCGCTCGGCTAGAACGTGGTCGTCGGTGGTGACCATGCCGCCCTGGCCGAAGGTGGTCATCAGCTTCTTGGACTCGAAGGAGAACACCGTCGCCCAGCCCTCAGCACCGACGCGAGCTCCGGACGGGGTCCGGCCGCCGCAGGCGCGGGCGGCGTCCACGATCACGACCGGCGGCCCGTGCACCGGGTGCGGGTGGCGGGCGGCCAGCTCGACGAAGCGGCCGATGTCGGCGCTCGCCCCGTTCCAGTGGGTGAGCAGGATCGCCCGGGTCCGCGGGCCGATCCGCTGCTCGGTGTCAGCGAGGTCGAGGTTGAGGGTGATCGGGTCCGGCTCGGCCAGGACGAGTTGCCCGCCCTGCCCGATGACGGCGATGTGCGGGCCGACGAAGTTGATCGCGCAGGAGATGACCTCGTCCCCCGGCTGCAGCTCCAGGGCACGGAGCACCATCTCCATCCCGGTGCCACCCGAGTTGAACGCCAGGGCGTAACTCGCCCCGGTGTACCGGGCGAAGGCATTCTCGAAGCTGGTGACGTACTCGGCGCCGCGCCAGCCCGTCCGCCAGCTCTCCGAACCGGAGACGACCATGCGGATGGCGTCGTGCTCGGCTCCCGTGTACCAGCCGCCCTGAGCCGGCTCGAAGGGGATTGAAAGCGCTGCGGTGGTGCGGGGAACGGTGCTGCGGTTGGTCGGCATCGGCGCTCTCCTCGTACGGGTCAGGGAACGGGCGGGGGGATGATGCGGCCGGTGCTCTCCAGGTCGTGAATCATCTGGACCTTGCGGGCGGCGGACGCGGTCGGGTCGAAGCGGTGGGCAAGCCACTCCTCGGTGAGCTGCTTGGCCAGGGCCAGGCCGATGATTCCGGCGCCGAAGGTGAGGACCTGGGCGTTGTTGGAGAGCACGGAGGCCCGCACGGACAGGGAGTCGTGGGCGGTGACGGCGCGGACGCCGGGAACCTTGTTCGCCGCGATGGCGACCCCGAGGCCGGTGTGACAGATGAGCAGGGCCCTGTCGACGGTGGCCTCGGCGACGCGCCGGGCAGCCTCCTCGGCGATCTGCGGGTACGTGCCTTCGGAACGAAGGTGCACGCCGACGTCGAGCACCGTCGCGACGAGGGGGTGATTTCGTAGGTGTTCGCCGAGCGCGTCCTTGTATTCCTGGCCGGCGCGATCGGCGCCGATGGCCAGGTGCAGGGGAGGCAGAGCGTCGGGGCCAGCACCCGGATTCCGGCGGGGCGCGGTCACGGGAACATTTCCTCGACTCCCGCGTTGCGGCTGCGGATGCGGGTCTGTGCGGTGTGCGGGGCCGTGACGACGGAGTGCTCGGGGACGGCGCGGATGGCGAGGGTGACGCCGCTGTCGACCTGGCTGTTGCGGCCGACGAGGACGCCGGGGCCGAGGCTGATGTTGTTGCCGGTCTGCACCCTGTCGCCGATGACCGCGCCGAACCGCGCGGTCCCGCACCGGTACGCGCCGCCTTCGGTGCGCAGGCGGATCTCGCGGTCCCGCGCAGACATGTCGGCGCTCACCGCGATGGCGGCCACCATCACCCCGGCCGACAGGTGCGCTCGGTTGCCGACGATGGTGCGGTTGATGCCGATGCGATGGCCCAGGACCGCGCCCTCGCCGACGAATGCGGAGGTCACCTCGCAGTTGAAGCCGATGGAGGCCCCGGCGCACAGCACGCTGCCCTTGCGTACGGTGGAGAACTCGTGCACCTTCACGTCCGGGCCGATGATGACGTCGTCCCCGACGATCGCCTGCGGGTGCACGTACGCCGTCGGGTGGATGCGGTCGTCGCCGAGCAGAGCGAGAGCCTCTTCGTGCAGCTCCGACCACCGAGCGAGGAAGTCGGCCAGGTCGTAGGTGTGCAGACGCCCGTACGGGGTGGCGGCGAGCTGTCCGTAGGCGGGCGCGGTGACATAGTCGCCGAGCGGGAGCGGCTTCATGGAGTTTCGGCTTTCCGTGAGTTGGTCGCGGCGGAAGGTCTTGAGGGGCTTCGCCCTCGGGGAAGGCGGCGGCGGTCGACGCCGTACGGCGCTGCGGGGCCTGAACTCGGTGTCCCTAAAGGGGTGTTGCCTGCAACAGCCAGTCCGGGGCCGCTTGCGGCGTGCTCTGCAGCCACCGCACGTAGCGCTCCACCCCGGCCGCGAGCGGCACCTTCGGCGTCCAGCCCAGGACGTTCTCCCTGTGGCGGACCGAGGCGTAGCCGCCGAGCGGGTCGCCGGCCGGCAGGGGCGTTTCCAGGAGTTCGGTGTCCGGGTAGTGGGCCTGGACCAGTTCCGCCACGGCCCGGATGCTGGTGGCGATGCCGGTGCCGATGTTGATCGTCTCGTTGTGGGCCCCGGGACTGACCAGGGCGCGCAGCGTGCCCTCGGCGATGTCCTCAACGTGGGTCAGGTCCCTCACCTGGCCGCCGCCGCCGTTCAGGTGGAGCGGTAGGCCGCAGATCGGCGAGGTCGAAGCGGACGGTGCGGACACCGAGGTCCTGAAGGGCCAACGTGACCGCGTCCCCGGTATCGGAGTCCCGGGCGGTGATGACCAGGACGGTGCCGCCATCGGCCTGGACCGGGCTCACGCCGCACCATCCACATCGCTGACGACCCAATCGCCGGGCCGCATATGCGTAAAACTGACCCCGGTGTTGGATGCTCGGTACTGGTCGCTCTGGATCACCGGGCTTCCGTCGCGGTCAACGCGGACCTGGAGGCCGGCGTCGAACCGCTCGCCCGGCAGCGGACGGGACGGAACCAACCGCTGGGGCACCCCGCTCACCTTCAAGGCCAACGGCAGCGGCGGTACGTGAGCGGCATCGAGAACAGAGATCACAACAGATCCTTGGTGGTTAGTTCAGCGGGTGGTGGTGCAGAGGAGACCGCGCCGGACGTTGACGGGCTCCGAGGTGGCGAGGTCGCGCACGAGCTACGCGGCGGGGAACCGCCGCAGTGCTTCGCTTGCCCGGATGTAGAGCGCGGGCCAACTAGCGGAGCTGTCCCGGTCGGTCACGAGGACTGACCGGTGCGAACGTCACGGTGGGGCGGGATCAGTCGACCGTCCGGCAACAGCGCACCGGTGTCCTCGAACCCCACGACGCCGTTGCAGAGGCGGCACCACCCCTGCTCGTGGCAGGCGGTGGAAACGCGTGCGGCCTGGCGGTCAGCCGCGTCAGCCGTGGGACACCGCGGGGTATGAGGGCACATCGAGTGCGCCATCCTCTCCTCGACGATCGGAAGTTGGGCCCTCTCCGACGCCGGGCGCCGCAGGGGAAAACCACCCGGCGCCGGAGAGGGGACTTGTGGGGAACTCGCCTCGGTGTCGGGGTGATCAGCTGTCACCCTCACCCCGGCGGAACCCTGGGCGAGGGCGGCTCCGTCCGGCCGATGGCGAGGCGTTGCGGCTATCACTGCCTGCTCGTCCGGGCTCACCATCCGCACTCCGGCGAACAGGTGGCGCTCCCAGGAGGACAGCTCCCTCGTCCTCTCGGGCACCGGTCCGACTCGGTCTGTCGCGGCCACGGCTCAGCGTTCCCTGACACCGACGAGCACGCGGCCGAGCAAGTTCGGGTCCGTCGGCGCGGCCCTCGGAATTCCGGGCTCAGCCGACGGCAGCCGACCGGGAGGGCGTACGGCTCTCTCGTCCTCACCGACTCGGCCAATTGAGAGGAGTCCGACCTCGGCCCAGACCACCTTGCCGGGTATGCCCACGGCCGGGCGGTAGCCCCAGGCCCTGCTCATCATCGCGACCATGAAGATCCCCCGCCCGCTCTCCGCCTCCACTCCGACCTCTTTGAGGACAGGCGGCCGTGCGTCACGGTCCCAGACGGACACCCGCACGGCGTCCCAGAGCTTCTCCAGCGTGAGCTCGAAGGTCTGTGACGTGTTGCGCGAGGAGAGGATCGAGACCTGTGTCTCATCACCCTCCTCCTGAGGGTGCTGCACGGCGTTGGTGACCAGCTCCGAGACCACGAGCTGTACCGTCTGCGCGGCCTCGGAGGGCACGCCCCACCAGGAAAGGAGATCGGCGGTGTGCAGCCGCGCCCAGGGCACGGCGTTGGGAGTGTCTGCCAATTCGAGCGTGTTACGCGGGTGTGGCGCCTGGGACATGGTGTGCCTCCCGGGTTGGGAGAGGAGCGCGGGGTGCGTTCGCTGGCTCTCGCGTTTCATGACGTGAATCCGAGTCGTCACACGGACCGTTCGGATACCGTGAGGCCAACTCATGCCAACGATGAAAACGGCTGGGCGCCCCAGCCGGGAGTCCTTGGATGGAGCCCCGCACGCTGGCTCCACAGGCCCCATCGGGAGCTGGCCGACTTCGTTGGATCAATCCGTGGCACGAGGGAAGTTCGCGGGTGAGGGGGGAAGCGTGGGGCAACAGCCGAACGACCTGACTCCGGGTGCAGGCCCATGGCACCGCTGGGGGTACGAGCTACGCCAGTTCCGCGAGGCCCGTCGGCTGTCCCAGCAGGCGCTCGCTCGCAAGGCGTTGATCGACCGCTCGCATCTCGGGCGCTTCGAGCGCGCCGAGCGCCGCGTGCCTCGGCCTGCGGCCGTCGTCCTTGACCGGGTCCTGGATGCCGCCGGCGCGTTGGTTCGCTACTGGGACGAGGCGGAATGCGAGTCCCCACAGGACACCTCGGCCATGACGTCCAGAGCCGAGATAGAGGTTCATGAGGCCAATACACGGAGCCATGGGGCCAGCGGCCTGGGACCTCTGGCAATGAGCGGCCCCGAGAAGGCAGTCTCACTCGGAGACGACATGGACTTGGTCGTCGTCCCCGCACGAATCAACGGAAGGATCCATTTCGTGCCCGTGCCTCGCCGTGTCGTTCTCGCCTCCGGGCTCGCCGGACTGGCCGCGGCTGCCGTTCCGGCCACGACGGCGACGGCCGACAGCGATTTGGCCGACATGGGCTCGCCTTTCGAGCACTTCGCGCAGCTCCGCCGAGTAATAATTCAGACCGACAACCTTATCGGCCCTCGGCACGTGCTGCCCGCCCTGCAGCAGAATCTCGTCTCCGTTGCCGCAAGGCGTCGAGCCGCCCGTGGTGCCGACGCCGTCAAACTCCTCGCGCTGGAGACCCGCTACGAAGAGCTGGCAGGCTGGTTCGCCCAGGACATCGGCGACGAACGCTCTGCGCACGGTCACACCGCGAAAGCACTGGACGCTTCCCATATCACCGGCGACACCGACCTCACGGCCTACATTCTCGGCCGGAAGGCCCAACTCGCCGTTGACACCGGACATCCCGCCGACGCCCTCGGGCTCGCTACCGCTGCCCGACGCACCGCCCGGCCCGGGAGCCGCCTGGAGGTCATCGCTGTTCTGCACGAGGCTCACGCACATGCCGTGCTCGGGGAGGCCAGTGAAACCCATAAGGCATACGACACCGCGCTCGCCCTTCTCGCCCGTGCGGACTCCGACGGCGTCTGGGGTTCCTGGCTCGATACCGCGTACGTCAACACAGCCCGAGCCCGCTCCCTCGCTGCGCTCGGTGACTACGAGCGGGCCGCGGCCGGCTTCGACAACGCCATCGCGATGCTTCCACCCGCGTACCGCCGAGACAGGGGCGTCTACCTCGCTCGTGCCGCTCGCGCCCATGCAGGGACGGGGAACAACGTCCTGGCCGCCCGAATCGGTACGCAGGCTGTAGGCATCGCTGCCGAGACCGGCTCCGCCCGGATCGTCCACCAGCTCGACCGTCTCGACCAGACGCTGGCCCCCGCAGCCAGCGAGGACGGCGTCGCCGAATTCCGAGCCTCGCTCGATCGCATCGTCCTGCACCCCGCCTGACCCACCAACACACTTTCTGGAGATAGCGTGCCCCGCCCGTACGTCCTGTTGTCCGCAGCCGTCTCGATCGACGGCTACCTCGACACCCGCCCGGGCGAAGCCCGGCTCCTGCTCTCCAACAGAGAAGACTTCGACCGCGTCGACTCCGTACGGGCAGGCGTCGACGCCATCCTCGTGGGAGCCGGAACACTCCGTGCCGACAACCCCCGACTCCTGGTCAACTCAGAGGATCGCAGGGCCTCCCGAATCGCAGCCGGTCAGCCGGAGTACCCGCTGAAGGTCACCATCACCGGTACGGGAGACCTCGACCCCGACTGGAAATTCTGGCACCACGGCGGGGACAAGCTCGTCCTGGCCGTCGGCGACGCGGCCACGGCGAAGGCTCGCTCCGCCCTCGGTGACCTGGCCACCGTTCAGAGCATCCCTGCGGAGGGCACGTGGCCCGCCGTTCTCGATGTCCTCGGTGATGCGTACGCCGTCAACCGGCTCATGGTCGAAGGCGGCGGCACCATTCACACACAGCTCCTCGAAACAGGGCTCGCCGACGAACTCCAGCTCGTCGTCGCCCCGCTCCTGGTCGGCCAGCCAGACGCGGTACGGATGCTCGGCTCAGCCAGCTACCCCGGCGGCCCGACCTCCCGGCTCCGGCTCCTGGAGGCTCGTCAGATCGGCGACGTGGTACTTCTGACGTACGCCCCCAAAGACACCTCCACGGAGCCCCGATGAGCCCCACCCCTTCGGTCAGCACTCCCGGCACCGGCCGTACGGCCAACACCGCGGACCGGAACTGGCTCGCACTCGCCTGCGAACTGGCCGCCCTCTGCCCACCCTCGGCGACCGCCTTCAGCGTGGGAGCCGTCATCGTCGCGGCCGACGGAACCGAACTCGCCCGCGGCTTCTCCCGCGAGAGCGACCCTCACGACCACGCCGAGGAAGGCGCCCTCGCCAAACTCCCCGCCGACGATGCCCGACTCGCCACCGCCACGATCTACAGCTCCCTGGAGCCCTGTTCCCAGCGGGCATCCCGCTCTCGGCCCTGCGCCCAGCTCATTCAAAGCTCCGGCATCCGCCGCGTCGTCACCGCCTGGAGCGAGCCCGACACCTTCGTCGCAGGCGCAGAAGGTACTGAGTTCCTCGAAGAGGCCGACGTAACGGTCATTGCACTGCCTGAGTACGCGAACGCCGCGCAGGCCCCGAACCTCCACCTGCTCTGATTAGTTCGCGGCAGGACGGTCCCACCCTCGGCAAGCGCCTTGAGGACGTAGCACGACTTCTTCGTGGTGCGTTCTAGGAGCGCTTTCGACCCTTATGAGAGTGCCGCATGGCGACAGCACCTGGCAGTTGAGGCCAGGTGCCGTCGCCCATACTGCTGGCCCGGGTGCCAACCAAGGACTCGTACGGAGGATCAGGTCGCGGCGACGACGAGCACGTCGAAGTGGCGGGGCCCGTGAACGCCTTCGACGCGGTTGAGTTCGATGTCGCTGCTGGCCGAGGGGCCCGAGATCCACGTCATGGGCCGGGTCGGGGACAAGCGTGCTGTGGCCTGGGGAACCGACCCCACGATCTGCTGCTCGTACACGATGCAGATGTGGTGGTCGGGAACGAGGGTGAGTTTTCGGCTCCCTTGGTCCGGTACCGCGTCAAGCACGAGCGTCCCTGTCTCGGCTAGGGCGAGTGCGCATCCCGTGATCACGCTTCCGAAGGTGTCGAGGCGGCGAGCCGTGAGATGGGTGCTTTCCCGTTCGATGCGGGGTCCGACCAGTTTGAGCAGGTCGTCGGGTAGTCCTGGTGGCACGATCACGTACGCGGATTCCCGGTCCGCGACCAGACGCGCAACGAGCTCCGCCAGCGTCTCACCTTCACCATCCCCACCGACGACCTCACCGTCTGGACGTCCGGAACGTGGGCCTTGGTCCCCGGCCTCTACACCTTCGCCACGGCACGCAACTCCCGAGCCATCACCGCGCAGAGGAACCTCACCATCGGCTGATCCGGCAAGAGAACAACGGGCAGGCAGCAGAAGCCGATACGAGCCGACAGGCCATCACTTCGTCTGCGGTCCCATCAGCCCCAGTGGAGTGTCGCCCGCGACGACCACGGGGGCAGCGCCGTGGCCTGCAAGCCTCGCTCACGGCGTCGTGCTGGGCGGCGCCAGTCGGGACACCGCCTTCTGCATGGAGTCCTTCAGGTCGACGATCGTCCTGTCCCTCGCAGCGACCCGCTCCCGCAACTCGGTCACCTCGGCCCTGGGCCGCTCGATCTTAGTGTCCCGCGAGTCCACGGCCTCCCGGCGTCGCGCATCGCCGCAGGGCGACGCTCGAACTTTTCGGTAAGTGCTGGCACGGGGCGGGACGCTCGGTGCCAACCCCGTTCATCTTCGGGTAGAAACCCGTGCGCGTGATTCCGGCACCGGCCACGAGGGTCTTCAGGTCGCACTTGCCGCCCGGCGGCTCTTCGCCCCGGAACAGCCGGGCCATCGGCACGGGCCTACCTCGGCCACTCGTGGGAGCATCCCGCCGCTCAAGATCGATCCAACCGATTCCGAGTTTCCGCTGCGGGGCGGTGTGGGTTCCATAGCACGCGGCCACGGACGTAGGTACGTTCTTCATGTATCGCCGCATCCATCGCATACCCCTCTCGTCTGAGAGGACCGTTGCACTGACAGACGCGGCGTCGTGCCGCCATTGCTGTCAGTGGCGCGTCCTACCATGCGAAGATGGTGGAGAGCGACGCATCAGAGCAGGTGGCCAGCCCGTACGCGACCGGCGGCGGTGGCACGATCTTGGAGCACGACTTCGGTGCCATCCTGCTGGCGCACCTCCTCCTCGGCGATCCCGTACCGGCACTGGGCGATGACGTCACGCCGGTGTCCGTACGCTTTCAGGACAGCAGTTTCAGCCCCGTGGACGACCTGATCGTCGTCGGAGACACGGCCGACGGAACACAGCGGCGGTTGTCGATCGGTGTACGCCGGGCCCCGGCATTCACGACCAGCGACGTCTCCACGGCGGACCTGCTCGTGTCCTACCTGCAGATCGTCACGGATCACTGGGCCGAGGCCGGCGCAGGGCGTTGGCGGCTGGCGCTCGCTGTGGCCAGTACAAGTCCTGCCGTACGGCAGGTGCATGAGCTGGCCGTGATCGCACAGGGGCAGCCCGACGAGGAGTCGTTCCGTGCGGTAGTAAAGCAGCCTGGACGCACGACCGAAGCGGTTCGCAGGCGGCTGAGCCATCTGGACGCGTTGATCGCTCAGGCGGCCACCAGTTCGAAGGTGAGCACCGAAAGGCCTGCCGCCGAGCTGACCTGGCGAGTCCTGCACGTGCTTTGGTTGTGGCAGCTGAGGCTGGAGGGGGCCGACGAGTCTGACCGTACAGCGGCCGTGGCCCGCCTGCGGAGTGTCGTTCCCGATGCCTCCGTGGAGGGCTCCGCCACCCTGCTCGAAGCTCTGGGCAGACTGTCCCGGAGCTACGCCCCGACAGCGGCCGCTGTCACCGAAAGCATGCTTCGGAGACAGCTCTCCGGGACTGCGGTCGTCGACCGCTCCCCGTCCTACGCCCCAGCGTGGCGCGCCCTTGACGCCCTGTCAGAGACGGCCGAGAACCTCGTGCGGTTCCGGTTGACCAGTGTCGGCGCGAACCTCGAACTGGAGCGCGCCGAAGCCGGAGACGCTCTGGCCTCCGAAGCGAGGGCGGTTGCCTCGCGGGCGACCGCGCTGATCGTCCACGGGGAGCCCGACGCCGGCAAGTCGGCCTTGGCCCTGCGTACCGCTGGGCGACTGCGAGCCGACGGAGTCACGATCACCGTGCTGAACCTGCGGGAGATCCCCGCAACGCTTGCGGGATTCGAGGCGCTGCTCGGTGCCCGCCTCGCCGCGGTGCTCGGCGCCTCTGCGGTGGGTATGGGGCGTCTCCTGGTAGTCGACGGCGCGGAGTCGGTGTTGGAAGGACGTGCCCAGCTGCTCTCGGACCTCGCGCGGGCGGCCATGGCCGCCGGGCTCGGCGTGGTGGCGGTCACCCGTGCTGACGGTTCGGGAGCCGCACGTGACGTGCTCGTTCAGGCTGCGGAGAGCGTGACACGGGACGGCGGAATCGTTGAGGACCTCGTTCGCGAGCATGAGGTCCCCCGGCTGACTCCGGCCGAAATCACGCGGCTCGTCGAGGCCTTTCCGCAGCTGCGGCAGTGGGCTGGTGACGAGCGGACACGGTGGTTGCTGGGCAGGCCTGGTCTAGTGGACATGCTGTTGCGCTCGGGCCCGGGCGTGGCGGCCCCCCAAGGGGCGGCGTCGGAGGCCGACCTGTTCGCCGCCGTCTGGCGCAACCTTGTACGCCGTGGAGAGGTGATGACGGCGGGAGGCCCCTCCCCCGACGCTCGCGACCAGTCTCTCCAGGCACTGGCCAGGCGCCAGCTACTCTCCCACGAGACCGCCGTGCCACCGAACCCGACCGCCTTGCCCTCCCTTCGCTCCGATGGTCTGCTGGCACCGCTCGGCGCGACCAGCGCCTGGAGTCCGTCTGATCGGTTCGCCAGCGATCTCGTGCGGGACATGGCGGTGGTGCGGCTGCTCGTCACGGACGGCTTCGCTCTCCTCTCGACCGCCGACGCGCCGCGCTGGGGGCTGCGTGCCGCCCGCGTCGCGTGCCAGGCCCATCTTCTCGGCACCGATGACGTCGAACGGGCACTCGCCCACCTGCGCACCGTCTTCGACGGGATCGCGGCCGACCACGGCGAGCGGTGGTCGGATGTGCCATGGGAGGCGGTGCTCACCCTCGGTGCCGCCGGAAAGGTAATCAGGCGCGTGTGGCCCGCGCTGCAGACGGATCAGCAAGCCGGCTTGCGCACGGTGATCCGGCTGGCCATGCAGCGTTACGCGTCCCATGGTGTCGGCGACCCGTTGGTACTCGCGCCCTTGGTCGAGTTGGCCTTCTGCCACCCGCACGACGCCGGCTCCGACAGCAGCTCACAAACCGCCTACGAGGTAGGTAGCAGCGTCCGCGAACTGGTGCTGGCGTGGCTGTGTGGCCTGGTGAAAGCCGAGACACGCGGGCCAGTCCCGATCCGACAGTCGCTGCGGGACCGCGTGCTCGCATCTGATCCGGAGCACTCGGACGAATTCGCAGTGGAAGCCCTGGCGATGCTCGGTCCCGACCTCGACGGCCGGACCGAGGCGTTCCTCAGAAGAATCGCCGGCAACCGCAGTGCGTTTCTCGAGCCCGCCGTGGAGAGCTTCTGGGCTGCGACGGAGATGGCGAGGCATCAGCCGGATCTGCTGCTGGCCCTGGCCGAGTCCTACTACATCGAACAGCACGACCCTGCAGAGGCCAGATACGGCTGGTCCCGCTCATACCCATTCGACGACGGCATTCGACATCACCGCGCCCGCGGAGGCCTTACCGAGCGGATGGCGGGGTGGTACCGCGGTCCCTTCTGGCCGCTGCTGAAGACGCACGCCGTGTCTGCTCTGGCGCTGATCAACCGGATGCTCGACCACGCGGCGACCGTCCGAGTCGGGAACCACGGCGACGATGTCCGGGAACCTGCTGACGAACCAACCGGAGTCGAGCTGGAACTGGCAGGAATGGTCCGGCACTGCATCGGGGACGGGCAGGTATGGGTCTGGTATCGGGGGTCGTCAGTCGGACCGTACCCATGCGTGAGCGCGCTGCTCGCGGTCGAGCGTATGGCGGACCAGCTCGTGGCCATCGCCGGCATTCCCCCCGCCCGGGTCGTGGAGCTGCTGCTGCGCGACTGCAACAACTTGGCCATGCCTGGTCTGGTCGTCGGGTTCCTGACCCGCCATCTGGAACAGGCCAGCGATCTACTCATCCCCTGGATGCGTGATTCGAACGTGTGGCAGTTGGAGTTCGCACGAGTCGCCAGTGAAGGAGTACTGCACGTGCAAGGCCCTGACGAGCCCGATCTCGTGGGGCGGTCCCGTCGCCGAAGCAGCCTTCGCGATGTCGCCGCCGAACTCACCATGCGCGCGGTCCTCTCGGGGGACCAGGGCCGGGTGGATGAGCTCGCGGCCACCGGAGAGGAACTCGTCCGCCGCGCGGAGGAAATGGTCGCCGACTCCCAGGACGGCTCGGAGGCCGACCGCTTCCTCGCCTCGGTGCGGGTGTGGGCAGCGACGTTCAGGCCGGAGAACTTCCGCCTGGAAACCGCCGGATCCGGCAACCTGGCAGTGCAGTACCAGCATCCCGAGCCGCTGGCGACTCGCATGCGGCCCGAGCTTGAGATGCTCGACCGGGCCAGCCGGGCCCTGCGCCTGCAGAACACCTACGCTGGATCTGACGGTCGCACCGCCTCTCCCGACACGCTTCTGGCCGACATAGCCGAGGCGCGGTCCCTGGGCGACGACACACCCGGTCTTCCTCTCGACCGGCTTGACCCGATCGCCGCCGTCGCCGCCTCCGCTGCCGTCGTACAGGCTCGCGGACGGCTCCGGGTTCCGGCCGACGACCTGCGATGGGCGACGACCGTCCTGATTGAGGCGATCACCGAACCGAAGCGTACCGGGTACGCCGCCTCCTCCTACTACTCGATAGGGGCCGACCGGTCCGCGGCGACCGGCCTGGCGGCGCTCTTAGCGGTGACCTCCGACGACGCCGTCCTCGACCGGCAGGCGATCATCGGCGTCTTGACCCGCTGCAGCACGAACCACTTCGACGAGGTGCGCATGGCGTTCGCCCGGGCTCTCAAATACGTCTGGGCCGCGCCATGCGACACCGACCGACAGCCCGGCCCGTGCCGCCACCAGGTGGCGCTAGACGCCGCGGAGGCGGGACTGCGGAGCTGTCTACTGGGTGACTGGGACCCGAAGACCGGCACACGGGAGCGTCCCCGGCTCGACGGCCCCTATGAGCGAACGCTGCCCGAGGTCGATACGGAACAGCTGTACCTGATCTCGCTGATCCCCCCGCTCGTGGCCGCCGGCGCGGCATCCCTCAGCGACAGTTGTGTGGTGGATCGGGCGAACAGGCTCACCGAAACCCTGCTCGCCGCCCACGCCCGCACCACTGACCACTGGGCCAAGGAAGGGTACGAGAACCGGCACAGCAAGCGAAGCGCGCGCGTCATTGTCGACCTAGCGGTCAGTGGCAACACCGAGCCGCTCAAAGCACACGCACAGCACTTCGCCGCTAACAGCCGCGCCCTCCACCAGTTCCTCCACGACCTCGCCGTACTCTTCACCTACGACGACGGCCTGCGCCCGTCCCTCCCTGCCGTCTGGCCCGTCGTCATGGAGGCCGCCCTCGACGCCATCGGCAACGGCACCGGGCTACGCACCAGCCATCACTGGGACGGCCTCGCGCTGGGTTCGCTCCTGCCCGCGCCAGAAATCGACATAAGTGACACCGACATCGACGCGACCCTGGCTCGCGCCCGGCAGGACTGGCTCCATCCCGACATCCTCACCAGCCTCCTGGACCGCTGGACAGTACTCGCCCGTCAGGAACCGAAGGCCCTCGATGCACTCGCACAACTCGGCAAGTGCGCCCCGCTCACATGGCAGAGGGACACGGGACTCCGTCTGGCGGAGCGGCTGGTCGACGGCAACCATCGCATCGCCGCGAACAGGTGCTGGTACCTTCCCGACTGGCTCCGGACGCTTCACTCACGGGATGCCATGACACCGGACCAGATCGCACGGTGGCGACGCCTCGTCGACGGGTTGGCGTCCGCAGGTGACCACCGGGCGGCCGATCTGCAGCGTATGGAGGAATGACTCCGGCGCGGGGCCCCCGGGGCGCGGGGGCAGCCGGCCTTGTGTTCGTCAGGTCTCGACCGGCAGCAGCGCAGAGGCACGCCACACGCGCAGCGGGGACCGGCTCCGGCGCCAGGGAGCACGTTCCGGCGAGGTGCTTGATCCGCATCTATCTCCCACAGGGGGCACCTTCAAGTTCGCGGCTTCATCCCGGTGTCGAAGGTTGGCATGGCTGGAGGCCACAGTCGGCCTCCGGTCACCGAATCCGGACTCGGACGCCGCCGTCATCAATCGAGGATGCGGTAGCGCACGATCCGCGAGGCTGCGACTTCGCAGGACATCAGCCGCAACGATGTCGCCCAGCACCTCGTACGACCGCAGGGGCCCCCAAGCCCGGAAAGAGCGCTGTCGGCTCCTGAATGCTTGCTCGACCTCACACCCATGGGACGGGCTCGGTCTCACCGACCCACCTGTTGGTCCTGGAGAGATCCTGGTAGGAGCCTCGGTAGCCGATCGAGCGGAGCACCAGCAGCGCGAGGTAGTGACGGGTCAGGAGCCAGGTGTCGGTGACCAGTCCTTTCACCCCGTAGACGGGCTCTTGTGTCTCTTTGGGATGCACAAGACGGTTACGGACTCGGGTGACGACGTCGGCGCCGTCCGCCAGCCGAGTGCCGTCTACACGCTGTCTGGCCGCATAGGCAGCGGCTGCCGGCAGACGGTCTGCGCGCACCCTAAGATCGACCCCGGACTCCGTCAGGACCATACGCAGTTTGTCATGAGCCGGCCGTGCGCGGGATGTGTACTCGGCTTCCGTGAACCGCCCGCTGAGCACGAGTTCCTGCCACATCACATGCTCCAGTCCGGCAGCTCCGCTCATGATCCGCTGCTCGACGAACCCTAGATCGACTATGGCAGTGATCGCGTACTGCATCTGCAGGCGAAGCGCCTGCCCCTTGCCGGAATCGCGGAAGGTAGGCAGGAGGCAGGCCAGCAGACCTGCCAAGGACTTCTGGTCTTCGGTGTACCACCAGCCGGAGCTGATGCGGCGTGCCGGGTCGCAGAGCATCGGGCCCCACTGGCCCCACACCGTATGCTCCTGGTCGTTCAGGCCGACGGGCAGGGCGGGGGCGACCCACCGGCCGAGCGCGAAGGACAGTCCGACGTGCAGCGCACTGAGAACCGGGGCGACCTCGGCGGCCGTGAACGTGGCTCCGTCCAACCGACGGAGCTCCATCACGTGAGTCATGACGTAGACGTCGGCCTGGCGCACATCAGAGAAGACGGCCTTGTGATCGGGGCGGACGTCGAGCGTGATCCTCCACCCGTCCGCCTCATACACACTGCGTCCGGCCGATATCAGTCGCGGCGTCCCATCAGCAGCATGAGCCTCGAGGTGGGCTGATCCACGCCATCGGGGCAGATTGAACCAGTGGGCAATAACACGGTCGAGCGGGGCGGTGGGGTCTCCGTAAGAAGTGCCGTTGGACCAGCCGCTCACAGCGTCTCTGGCAGACACCGGCAGTTCGATGCCGGGGTTGAGCAGACTCAGCTCAGTCCTGTCCATAGACGTGGGGTCATAGTCTTCGGTATGCAACCGCCAAGAGATCCGGGGCTTCGGGGAGCAGTCGTACTGGACAACCCCGGGCACCTCAGCCCCAGCCGCGCCAATAGGTCCGTCGTAGAGGGTGATCGGCTCCCCTGGCGCATTGAAGGGGTACAACGGCACCAGGGGCTCCTCAGCCTTGAGTTCAGTTGACGAAGCAGACATGTGCCGCACCCTAGGCGTTGCCACCGACATTGGCCGCGCGGGGGACTGCTGCACGGTTAAGTGACACCTGACCTGGCTTGCTGAGAGGCGGCCTGGAAGTTGGCTGGGCGACTTCCAGAACTCGTCGGTGAGCACCCGCCGGAGCCAGCCGATGCGGCACTTCCCGGCTTCGGCGAGGGTGGCTCGGAAGTCGGCCGGACGAGTTTACGCCCGGGCTCTGCTGCACCCAGTCACGCTTCAGCGGCTCCGTCCGGGACCGGTTTCCGGCATACGGCTACCACCACCTGACAGGCAATCAGGAAAGTCAGCAAGAGGTCAGCATCGATCCGATTGAACCCTGACACACAAGCTCAAACACGAGACTCGACGCGCCTCCTCTCACATCCAATAGGCCCCCGAGCACCCTGCACCAGGACGGAAGGCGGATCGGGGCCCAGCATGGCGGTCGCCAGCGGAAGCACGACCAGACCGTCTATAGGTTTCCGCAGGTCAGCGCACCCGTCCACGCGGCTTCAGCGGAGTAGCGGGAAGCTCCGGGGCGGGCAGGCGGGCGCCGTCGTAGCCCCGCACCTCGCCGAACCGGGAGCCCTCCTCCCAGTCTTTTCGCGCCTGTACGATCTCCTCACCGGATCGGGCGATGAAGTTCCAGAACATGACCAGTTCCTCCTCGAACGGCTCGCCGCCCAGGAGCATCAGCCCGGCGTCGGAGACGGCGCGCAGCGGCAGTTCGGAGCGCCCGCAGCCGAGGTAGAGCATCGAGCCGGGCAGCACGGGGACGCCGTCGACCTCGGCCTCGCCCGACATGGACAGGACCGCGTACTCGAAGTCGGGGTCCAGGGGCAGGCGGGCCTCGGCGCCACCGGCCAGAGTCACGTCGGCGCCGACGATCGGGGTGTACGTGGTGCCGGGCGAGGCCGCACCGTCCAGTTCGCCCAGGATGACGGTGGCGGTCACGCCGGGGGCGGTGACGACGGGCAGGTCCGTGTGGTGCTGGAAGTGCGGCTCGGTGTTGCGGTGCGCTTCCGGGAGAGCCACCCAGAGCTGCGCTCCGTGCAGCAGCCGGGCATGTTCCTTCGGGCTCTCCTCCGAGTGGCTGATGGCGCGGCCCGAGGTCATGAGGCCCAGTTCGCGGGGGCGTACCGTCTGCAGACTGCCGAGACTGTCCCGGTGAAGGACTTCCCCGTCGTGGAGCCAGCTGACGGTCTGGAGGCCCATGTGGGGATGCGGCGGGACCTGCATCCCGGGCTCGTCGGCGATGTCGTCGGGGCCGTAGTGGTCCACGAAGGCCCAGGCGCCCACCATGCGCCGGCCGAGATTGGGCAGCAGACGGCGGACCTCGGTGCCCTCGCCGAGCTGGACGCGGCGGGGTGCGAGAAGCTCACGGACGGGCTCGGCGACGACGAAGCCGCGTCCTCCGCAGACGGAGGGCGTGGCCTGGCGATCGAGATTGCTCATGACGCTCAACCTATTCCCGTAGGGGCGCGGAGCACCGGGTCCCACGCCAGGACTTTAGTGGAATGTTCAACCATTGTGCGTTGTTGTCATGGCTGAACGTACGGCGGGGCGGTCCGGGGCCGGCCCGCACCACATGAAGGAGGACACGTGAGCGAGACCGAGACCTACTACGAGTTCGGCACCGCCGCCGACCGGTGGGACCGGGCGCAGATGTTCTTCGAGGCCAAGGAGTACCTGACGGCCGCACGGATCCTGGGCGGACTCGTCGGGGAAGCGCCGGAGCAGGTCGCTCCGCGGCTGCTGCTGGCCCGCTCCTACTACCACTCCGCCCGGCTGGGCAAGGCGGAGCAGGAGCTCCGGGCCGTTCTGGAGCTCGACCCGGTGGAGAGCTACGCGCACCTGATGCTGGGCCGGACGCTGGAGCGCCAGGGGCGGAGCGCCGACGCGGTGCCGCACCTGCGGATGGCCGCCGCCCTCACCGGGGACTTCGGCCCCGGAGCCACGCGCTCCTGAGCAGTTCCGTGTCACCGGCCGGGCCCGCACCACTCGGTGCGGGCCCGGTCTTCGAACCCACAGCTGGACCAGCACACCCTGCGATCTCCTCGCGGGCCTGGAGGCTCCCGACGGCACGTTCTGGAGGCTCAGCACCAGGGCATCGGTGTACGAGGCCGCCGAGGCCACCCGTCACGCGTACCGCGTACCGCGTCAAGGAGGACCTCGACCGCGCCCACGGACGCGGGCCCGGGAAAGTCCACGACGCCGCCTACGCGATACCGGCCGACGACCAGGAACGCCCCGGCCGCACCCTCCTCCCGCGGAACGGCGACCTCGTGCTCACGGTGTCCGCGTAACGCACCGCACGGGAGCACGGAACACGACGTACGGGAAAGCCTCGAACGGATCGTCGGCAACGCGGCACGCCGCACGGAGGGCGGCTTCCGCGATCACGACGTCCCCTCCCCCGCACCATGACGGCCTCCGCGCCCGGTCTCCCGCCCTCGCCGGTGGAACGTGGGGCCGGGGCCGCCCGCTCACCGCCCCCACGACCGGCTGAACGGCACCGCGGTACGGGACCCGGCCCACCGAGCGCCACCGCGCAGCCCTCGCGCTGCCCGGCCGACCGGGCGTCACACCGCCTCGCTCTCCCGCCAGTCGGGCCGGACCAGCACGGCCGTGGCGACGATGCCGTCCTCGATCCGCCACCGCCCGCGCAGCGTGGTCGGCAGGGCCGGGTCCGTGAGGAGCAGACGCGCCGCGAACGTGCCCTCGGCAGCGGTACCCCCGTGGGGCGCGTCGTCCTCGCCGACTCGACCGCCGGCCTGCTGGAACGTCAGATCCGCCTGAATGAAGTCGAGTTCGATTCCCGTGACCGGGTACCAGGTTTTGAAGACGCTCTCCTTGGCACTGAACAGGACACGGTCCCAGTGGATTTCGCCCCTGCCTTCCGGCGCGGGCGGGCCGATCCGCGCACGTTCGGTGGGCAGCGTCACCAACTCCCGTACTCCGGCGGGGAGCGGGGCGTGCGGTTCCGCGTCGATGCCGAGCGACAGTACGCCCTTCGCGCGGGCCAGCGCGGCCGCCCGGTACCCCTCACAGTGGGTGAGGCTGCCGACGATTCCCTCGGGCCACAGCGGTCGTCCACGGTGACCGTGGAGCACCGCCACGGGTGGCAGGCCGAGTCCGGCCATGGCACGCCGGGCGCAGGCGCGGGCCGTCGCGAAGTCGTTCCTGCGTTTGGCCACGCTCTTGGCGACCAGCGCCTCCTCCTCCGGGAAGAGGGTTCCGTCGGGGACGGTCTCCGCGCGAGTGGCGGCACAGGAGACGTCGGCGGGCAGCAGTCGCTCGATCACGAGGAGCCTCCCCTGGTGCGCCGCTGTGCTGAGGGTTCGGCGTCGGTGCGGGCCGGTGGGGCGGGTTGTCCCTCGTAGGGGAGGATCTGCCGCAGCAGGCCTCGGGGGTGCCCCCTCTCGCGCCACTCCCTGGGGTAGCCGATGGAGACCTCCTCGAAGCGCACCCCGTCGTACCAGGTCGTACGGGGGATGTGGAGGTGGCCGTAGACGACGGCGGTGACGTTGAAGCGGCGGTGCCAGTCGGCGGTCAGTTCGGTGCCGCACCACTGGGCGAACTCCGGGTACCACATCACCGACGTGGGTTCCCGGACCAGCGGCCAGTGCCCGGCGAGGACGAGGGGTATCCCGGGGTCGTGCGCCGCGAGCCGGCGGCCGGTCGTGGCGACCCGGGCGCGGCACCAGTCGTCCCGCGTCGGGTAGGGGTCCGGGTGCAGGAGGTATTCGTCGTTGCAGACGATGCCGGATTCGTGCGCGACGGCCAGCGACTCCTCCTTCGTGTGCGTTCCCGGGGCGCGGAAGGTGTAGTCGTACAGGAGGAAGAGCGGCGCGATCGCCACCGGCCCGTCCGGGCCCGGCCAGAGCGGGAACGGGTCTTCCGGAGTCGTCACCCCGAGGTCCCGGCACAGCTCGACGAGGTGGTCGTAGCGGGCTTGGCCGCGCAGTTGGACCGGGTCCTTGGCCAGGGTCCACAGCTCGTGGTTGCCGGGGGTCCAGATCACGTGGGCGAAGCGTTCCGCGAGGAGTCCGAGCGTCCACCGGATGTCTTCGGGCGTCTCCGCCACATCGCCGGCGACGATCAGCCAGTCCGCGTCGGACGTCGGGTGCAGGGACTCCACGATGGCACGGTTGTCGGTCACCGCCGCGTGCAGGTCGCTCACGGCCAGCAGGCGACCCGCGCTCTGCTGTCGGCCCCCGTCGCCGGGGGCGGGAACGGCGGCGGGGGCACCGTGCGGTGCGGGGTCGCTCGGAGGCGTCATGGGCGCTGATTTCCCGATCTGTCGGCAGTGGTCCGGCTCCGTCCGCACGGTGGGAGCCGCTGGGAACGTAGCCTCTCACGCTCCCCTCCCGGTTCCCCCGGGGTTTCGAATGGCGGGCACGTCGGACGGCTTCGGGCGGGGCCCCTGCCATCGCCGATGGCCCCATTTTTGATGAGCCGTCAGTCGGCCTCGGCCCGGCGCGAGTTCAGTTCGTTCACCGCCCCGAGTGCGTCGCCGACCGTCGTGTAGTCGACGGCGATGAAGGTGACCGGACTGCCGCGTTCCGCCTCGCAGGCGCGGGCCCGCTCCAGGACCCAGTCGCGGGCGTTGACGCGGCCGGCGTCCAGGCGGCTGCCGCCCGCGTTCGTGATGAAGTGGTTGAGCAGGAAGAGCTGCTTCCCGGTGCCGCCCCGGTGGGGTTCGCACGTCATCTCGGAGGGGCTCCGGAAGGCGAACGGGGTCTCCATCCCGTACTGGTAGAAGTTGCGGTACCAGGAGGCCGGGCCGTCGGCCTTCTCGGCGAACACCACCAGTCGGCGGCCGCTGTCGATCATCTCCGCCAGGGTGGGCCACGGGGCGTCAGGATCCACCGATGGGGTGTGCAGGAGGTCCTCCAGGCCCGCGGCGCGGAACGCCTCCTCGGTGTCCTCGGGGCTGATGTCGTCCTGGACGATGAGCGTCACGATCTCGGTCGGGTGGGCGCGCAGCCAGTCGCCGATGTCCTCCAGGGCCGGAACCAGTTCGACGGCCCCGGCGCGGCAGACGCCGTGGCAGAGCCAGAGTCCCTCGCGCGGCGGGTTCGCCAGGTCGATGGCGCCGGTGATCAGGCGCCGTTGCTCGGGGGTGAATTCGGGGGAGTCGAGACGCCCGGCGATGTCCTGCGGGCGCTCCCAGCGGTACGTGTCGAGCTGGAGGGCCCGGACGCCCGTGTTGAGCTGGGTGGTGATGTCGGGGTCCTGAAGAGGGCCGATGAACCGGTCCGCGGTGGTGGACATGGCGTTGTGCGCGGTGAGGTAGGCGGCTTCGTCGTAACGCAGTTCACACAGCCGGCTGCTGCCCAGGCACTGGCGGGGCGCGGACGGGCCGAACACGGGCGGCACGAGCAGTACGCCGGCCAGTGCGGCACAGGCCACGCCCGCCGCCGTCGTCCGCACCGCTGTCGGGGTCGGCATCCGACCCGGGCGCACCAGGAACGCCCAGCCCACGCCCGTGAGGAGCACGCCGCCGACGAGGGCCGTGAGGGCGGCGCCCAGCCCGGTGGCGACCGCCTGGTTCACGGCGTTGCGCTGAAGGTCGTCGACGAGCGCGGCGACGCTCGGGGCCCAGGAGAGCGGTGTGATGAGGAGGCGTCCTCCGGTGATCAGCCGGGCCAGAAGCACGGCCCCGGCGGTCAGGACTCCCGCGCAGGCGAGCGCCTGCCCCAGTCTCATCAGCCGGCGGGCCGGGGCGGCGGGACCGGTGAACCAGAGCGTCGCGAGCGCGGCCAGTGCGCCGGTGAGGGCGAGGACCTGGAGCAGGGTCAGGAGCCTGATGGCGTCACGGGCCCGCTCCAGGGCCGTGAGGTCCATCCCGGCGGTGGTCAGGGTGCCGGTGAGGTCCCACGTACCGTCCTGGAGAGTGGTGCGGAGGCCGGCGGCGGCGGTCCGCGAGCCCTCGGAGAGCGCGGCGGCTGCGGTGGCTGCCAGCGCGGTCGCTACGTCTCCCTCCCCCAGGGCCACCTCGATCTCGGGGCGCAGCGCCGCCCGCTCCGGCTCCGGGACCGTCGTGAGGAGGGCGTCGGCGGCGCGGTCGGCCTGGTCCTCGGTGAGCGGCAGCGTGGGCAGGTCGGGGGCGCGGCCCTCCTGGAGCGCGTCGAGCGCCGTGACGAGGTCGGCGGCGAACCGTTCAAAGTCCGGCCGGTCTCTCCCCTGGATGCCGGCCACCAGGTCGCCGAAGTAGACGCGTGCGAGGTCGGCGAGGTTCTCCAGCACCGGGGCCAGGTCGACGGTCAGCCGGAGCTCGTCACGGTCGCCGCGCAGATAGCCGGTCACCGCCTCGATCTGCTGGTCGGTGAGGGCCCGGACCGTGCCGGGCGGCAGCACGACCTTGATGTTCGACGTCACCAGCGCCTCGGGCACGGGCAAGTGCGCGAGCAGATCGCGGGTGACGGGCGAGATCTCCGGGTCGACGAGCACCTCGGTGTAGAGGCGGTCGTAGGCCGACTCCTCGTCCAGCACCGCCTGGTAGAAGGAGGGCGAGGCGGCCGTGGACCGGACGGTCGCGGTCAGGGCGACCGTCGTCACGCACAGGACGGCCAGCAGGAAGGCGAGCACCTGCACGAGACGGCCGGGCCGGTGCGGGGGCGCGGGTCCCCGCGACGGCCCGAGCGAGTTCCCGGTCGGTTCGGCACTCACCCGCCCAGCCTATGCGGAATATCAGCTTTTCCGCATGAATGATGAGATTCAGGAGCTGAGGAGCCCGCTGTGCACTCCGTAGCCGAGGAGCCGCTGTGCACTCCGTTCACCTGGCCGTGCTGATGACGAGTCACGACCGCCGTGCGCGAACGCTGTCCGCGCTGCGCGCCCTGGAGGAGCAGCGCGGACTCCCCGCCGGTACGACGCTCGGCGTGCATCTCGTGGACACCGGCAGCACCGACGGTACGCCGGAGGCGGTCCGGCTGCGGCACCCGGCGGTGGAGGTCATGTCGGTGGGCGCGGACACACCCCCCAACCTGGCGCTGCGCATGGCGAGCCGCAACAGCCGCAGCGGCGGCGGGGGCGGGGGTCCGCTCGGCGGCGCGCCCGGCGGGCCGACCCACTCGTGGACGCATCAGCTCTGGCTCGACGACGGGGTCGAGCTCCTCCCGGACGCCCTGGCGAACCTGCTGCGGACGGCCGGGGCGGCCGGGCCCCGGACCGTCGTCGTGGGCGCGGTACGGAACGCGTACGGGGACACGGTGTACTCCGGCCGACGGGGCCGTTTCCTGACCCTCGTCGAGCCCGGCGAGCACCGGCCCGAGGCCTGCGACACGTACGACGGGCGCGTGGTGCTGGTGCCCCGTCCCGTGTACGACCTCGTCGGGGACCCGGACAAGGTCTTCCGCCACCGGATGGGCGACTACGACCACGGCTGCCGGGCGCGGCGGGCCGGGGTGACCGCGTTCGTCGCCCCGGGACACGCCGGTGAGTGCGTGGGCGGACCGGAGGCTCCCCGATCCCGGGAGCCGGGCATCGGCGTCCGGGAGGCGCTGCGCCGCGTGACCTCCGCGCAGGAGCTGCCGCTCCGCCCGTGGTGGGTGTACTGCCTGCGGCACACCTGGCCGTGGGCGCCGTATCTGATGCTCGCCCCGTACGCGCGCGCCGCGGTCCGCGCCACGCTCGGCCGGCCGCGGGGGTGAGCAGGGGCCGGGCGGGCGTCAGCTTCGCTCGGCGACCGCGGCGGCGGACCGGCCGGTGGGCGGGGGCGGCACGGTGGGGTGCCCCGCGGCTGTCCTGGCGGTGCCGGCGGGCGCCCTCTTCCCGGGAGCCGGGCCCGCGACACGCCGCGCGGAGGCGGCGGAGGGGATCGCGGCGCCGGTGGAGGTCGCCGTGGTGCGCCGGGCGGCCGTACGGGGTCGGGCCGGACGGAGCGGTGCGTACACCGGAATCCTCAGCAGCGCGAACACGGCCGCCGCGGTCCCGGCCAGCGGCAGGAGGAGCAGCGCGGGGTGCAGCAGTTCCGCGTACACCAGTGTCGCGGTGGTGACCGGCACCGCCGCCCACAGGCCGAGGAGGACCGCCGTGCCCGGCACGGTGACGCGGACCCGGCGCAGGCGGTGCGCGATGTGGTCGTCCGTGTCGCGCAGCAGGGAACGCGCGGCGCGGCGGCGGGAGACCAGGACCAGGACGGTGTCGGCGAGGGCCACCGCCGCCAGGACCGGCAGTGCGGCCCAGGCGGCCCGGCCCGACGGGGCCGCCGCCTGGATCAGCGCGCCGGAGGCGGCCAGCGCGAATCCGGTGAACTGCGCACCGGATGCGCCCAGCCGGAGGCGGGCGGGGTGCCAGTTGTGGAGCAGGAAGCCGGCCAGACCGGCCACCAGGGCCGCCGGAAGCAGGGCGAGGGCGGGGCTCCCGCCGACGGCGGCGCACGCGAGCAGCCCGGCGGCGGTGACCAGCCCGACGGTTGTCAACAGTCCGTCGGCGTGGTCGAGCAGGGCGAACGCGTTGGTGACGAGGACGATCCAGAGCACGGCCAGGACGCCCGCCGCCGGTGACAGTCCGGCGAGGCAGACGACAAGGACCGCGGCGGCCGTCTGCACGGGGAGGCGGACAGCGGCCCGGAACGGCTTCAGGTCATGGACGAGTCCCAGGGCCGCGACGATCCCGGCCCCGGCGAGCAACCCCGCGACGGAGCCGGCGGAGTCGTCCACCGCGCCGAGCCACAGGGCCCCGCCGGCTGCCGCGCCGACGCCGAGCACGACTGTGGCACCGCCTGTCCTGCGCAGCGCTGCGGCCCGTGGCGCCCGCCCGCCCGGTTCGTCCGGGGCGTGGGGGCGGAGCGCCGCACGGCGGGCGCCCTTGGCGAGTGCGACCGTGATGAACAGCGCGGCCACACCGGAGGCGATGATCCCCAGCACGTTCACCTGCCCTGCCTTTCCTCGTTCATGACCTGCGGCGCGGGACACCGGACGGCCGGTGGAACGGCGGCCGCCCGGCCCCGGGCCGGTTGCGGGTCGGGGGACACGGGACGCCACTCGGGTGGCGTTTCTCCCCAACCTACGGGCCAATGTCCGCATTCACCCTAAATAACACGAAAAGAGCGACCTATTGTTCTGCCGCCGGGCTCCACCCGGGCTGCCTCCGGAACGGTCACCGGGCTGTCACCCGACTGCCGGAAGGCGCCGGGCCGACCGCCCATCAGCCTCCAAAGAGGCTCGGCGTGAACGGAGTTGAGGGGTGAGCGCGGGCGGATGGGCCATCAGTACCCGAGTCCCCGTCCGGCGTTGCGCTCGGCGGCCGCGTGCCACCAGCGGGGCGGAGAGGGAGCGGTGACCGCGGCGGTGGGCTGATCGGGGTGCAGGCCCAGGACGCGCAGCGCGTCCGCGCGGACCCGGACGACGTACTGACCGTACCGGCGCCCGTCCGCGCCGACGCCGCAGAGGAGATCGAAGCGGACGAGATTCCCGGCGAAGGGCATCCAGTCGACGCCACGGTCCCGCAGTCAGGCGCGGAGTTCCTCCGGGGGCCGCGGACAGCCCGCCAGGTTCTCGCACGACACGACGGCCACCCACGCGGCACTCGACCCGCTGTCCGCCTTCTGCCTGCGCATGACGGCCAGCCTAACGGCTGTCCCGCGGTTCCCGGCGGGCGCACGACGACGGCCACGCCCGTGCGTCACCCAGCGATGCGGGCGTCCCGGCCGTCCACGAAGGTCCCGACGATCTCGATGTCCCCGATCCGCGCGGGGGCCACGCGGTGCGGGTCGTCGCCCAGCACCACCAGGTCGGCGCGCATTCCCGGCGAGAGGGCGCCCGCCGACGCCTCCCAGCGGCAGGCGTGGGTGCCGGCGACCGTGTAGGCCCGCAGCGCCTCGTCGACGGTGACGGCCTCGTCAGGACCGACGAGGCGGCCCGACGTGGAGGCGCGTTCGACCATGAACTGGATCGCCCGCAGCGGCGAACCGTCCGTGACGGGGCGGTCCGAGCTGCCGACGAGGGCGACCCCGTGGTCCAGGAAGCCCCGGCCCCGGTACAGCCAGCCGGCCCGCTCCTCCCCCATCACCGTCGCGTAGTCGTCGCCGAAGCAGCGCAGGAAGCCGGGCTGGACCACGGCGCTCACGCCCAGCCCGGCGAACCGGGGCAGTTGGTCCGGGCGGATCAGCCCGGCGTGCTCAATGCGGTGGCGTGCGTCCGGGCGGGGGCGGAGCTTCTGGGCCCGCTCCAGGGCGTCCAGGGCGAGGTCGACGGCGCGGTCGCCGATGGCGTGGACGGCGAGCTGCCAGCCCGCGAGGTGGCCGTCGACGATGAGGTCGGCGAGAAGGCCGGGGTCGTCCTGGAAACGGCCGACGTTGTCGGTCGTGCCCTCGTACGGGGAGGTGAGCGCAGCCGTGCGTGCCATCATCCCGCCGTCGGTGTAGATCTTCAGGGCGCCCAGGGACAGCCAGTCGTCGCCGAACCCGGTGCGCAGGCCGAGGTCCAGGGCCCGCGGAAACCCGTCGTCGGCATGGGTGGCACGGGGGCGCAGGGTGTCGCCGGACGCCATGAGCTGGACCCGCAGGGGCAGTCGGCCGCGGTCCCGGAGCAGTTGGTAGGCACCCAGTTCGACGGGGCTGTGTCCGAGGAGCCCGCCGCCTATGCCCGCCTCGGCGCAAGCCGTGATCCCCTCGTCGAGGCAACCGCGGGCGGCGAGCTCGATCGCGTCGGCCAGCTCTTCCTGGGAGTAGGGCAGCCGCAGCCGACGGGCTGTGGTCATGGCACTTTCGGCGAGGAAACCGTCCTCGTGCGGCGTTCCCTCCGGCAGGAGCTCCAGCACGGCGGTGTTGACGACGCACGCGTGCCCGGAGTCGTGCATCAGGAGGACCTTGCGGCCGTGACTGACCCGGTCCAGCTCGGCGGCGGTCAGATGCCGGCCCAGGGCCCGCTGGTCGTACCCGGCGACGTCCACCCAGGCACCGGCAGGGGCCGGCCGCCGGGCCGCCGCGGCCACGACGGCGAGGATGTCCTCGACCCGCTCGCACGGGGCGATGCTCGGCGTACCGGCCTTCAACCCGGCCCAGGCCAGGTGGACATGACTGTCGATGAAACCGGGCAACACGGTGGCGCCGCCCAGGTCGACGACCTCGCGGGCGGGCAGGGACGTCACGGCATCGTCCACACCGACGACCCGCCCCCGCCAGATGCCCAGGTCGTGGGCGACGGGGTGCCGGGGGTCCATCGTGAGGATGCGCGCGTTGGTCAGTCGCGTACAGAGCATGGGCAGTCCGTCCTTCGGAGTCCGGTGTGCTGCGCGGGCGCGGCCTTTCTCGGAGCCGTACGGCTGTGGGACATCGCCGCCGAGCGCTCCCGGCCGTCCGCCCGGAATGTAGCGTCGGGGCGCGGCGGGCACCATCGGTCCCCCGAATCGGGCACGGGTCCGACCTGGCACGGCCTGACGCATCGGCCTTCAACGCCCCTCCGGCCCAGGGGTTCGGGGACAGCCGTCACATCGGCGGACTCAACTGGCATGGCCGGGAAGCGCCGTTGCGCTATCGGGTAAGCATGGTCTTCGCGGCCAACGGCGCGCCCGTCGTCGACGGGCCGGCCCACCACGGCTGGCTGCGCGACAACGGTCACCCGGAACTGCGCCGGGGCGCCTGAGCGGACGGCCTCCACGCGGAAACTCCGTGGGGAGGCCGCCGGGGGGGGCCGGCCTGGGTGTGGCCCTGCTCCCGCCCGCGTAAGTGGCCGGCCTCTCCGGTGTGACCACGATCGAGGTGACGGACGCGCCGACCCGCGTCGAGTACGTGATCTGGGGCCGGGAGAGCCGAACCCCGGCGGCGGCCGCCTTCCTCGAACTCCTGGGCATCGAGGCGGAGTGACCCCGGGTAACTCCGGCGGCCCGGGCCGCCGCCGGTCTCGCGTACCGGGACGGCCGCTGTGAACTGCCTCACTGACCGGGTGCTCCGGGCCGGACGTACGCGATCATGGCCGGATGGAAGCTCGTTTCCTCGGCATCGCCGAGCTGGCAGAAACTCCGTCCGTGGCGGTCGTGGTCGACGTCATGCGGGCGTTCACGGTGGCCGCCTGGGCGTTCGGCCGAGGCGCGGAGAAGATCGTCCTGGCCGAGTCCCAGGCCGCCGCACTGGCGCTCAAGACACGCCATCCCGATTGGGTGGCCCTCAAGGACGGTCCGCCCGCGCCCGGCTTCGACACCGTCAACTCACCCGGTCTGCTGCGCTCCCTCGACCTCGGTGGACGGACCGTCGTACAGAAGACCACGGCGGGGACGGTCGGTGCCCTCGCGGTCAAGGAGGCGTCGCTGGTGCTGTGCGCCGGCTTCGTGGTGGCGGGAGCAACGGCTCGGCTCCTGCGTCAACGCGGCTGCGACGCCGTCACATTCGTGGTCACCGGCGAGGAAGGACGCGCCGAGGAAGATCTGGCGTGCGCTCAGTACATCGCGCGAAGGACCGGCGGGGGCGGGACGGACGCGGCCCCGTTCCTGCGCCGTGCCGCCCGGTCGCGCGCCGCCGCCGAACTGACGGAGGGCGTACGCCAGGGAGCCCATCCGGATGACGTCGCGCTCTGCCTCGAACTCGACCGGTTCCCCTTCGCCATGGTCGCGTCGCCGGAGGACTCGTTGATGGTCCTCCGCCCGTGCGCCGTGCCCGCCCCGGGCGACGAGGCTTCGCCATGACCAAGCCCCACTAGGTCGAAGTACGCGGGACGCCCCCCGATCTGGCGTCTCACGTGGCGGTGACATCCTCGGTCGGTGTTCTCATCCGATCATGCGGGCGTCGTGTTCTTCGATGTCGATGGCACCCTCGTCCCAGGCACGAGTTCGTCGGTCTTTCTGGCTGGCTTCCTTGGCCATCGGGACGAGTTGGCCAAGGCCGAGGAAGCCTACGCCTCCGGCGACCTGGACAATCGACAAGTCTCCGAGCTGGATGCCAAGGGCTGGGCGGGCGTGCTGGAAGGACAGGTCTCTGGCTGGCTCGATGGGCTTCCCTTGGTCTCGGGCATCACGGAGACCGTGGGCTGGTGCCGGCGGAACGGGTTGGTGCCCGTGCTGGCAACTCTCGCCTGGTCGCCGGTCGGTAGCTACCTGACTGACCGCTTCGGCTTCCACGCGTTCAGCGGGCCTCGGCTGGAGACCGCCGACGGCCGGTTCACGGGCCGCGTCGCCTGCCACTTCGACGAGTACGACAAACGAGACTTCGCTCTCGCGCAGGCACGAGAGCTGGGGTTGGCTCCCGGCTCGTGCGGGGCCGTCGGTGACAGCCGCTCCGATCTGCCCCTATTCGCTTCCGTTGGGCTGAGCGTGGCGTTCAATGCCTCGGCAGGAGCTCGGGCGGCTGCAACCGTGACGGTGGACGGCGGCGACCTACGAGGCGTGCTCCCCGCCCTGGGCCGCTTGGTCACAGCCACTCGTTGATGGCCGCGACGAGGACGGTCGCCTCGTAGCGGACCGCGAGTTTGTCGTACCTCGTGGCCACGGCCGGTGCCTTTCGAGGCGGTTGATGCCGTACTCGACCGCGTGCCGGGCCCTGTAGTCCTTCGGGTCGAACTCCGGCGGGCGGCCACCGTGGGAGCCGCGCCTCTTGCGGTGGCGGGCCTGGTCGGTCCTGTCCGGGATGGTGCAATGGATGCCACGTCTGCGCAGGTAGGCACGGTTCTTGCGGGAGGCGTACGCCTTGTCAGCGCGCACCCGCCGCGGCCGGGTGCGCGGTCTGCCCGGCCCCGGTCGGGGCACCCTGACGCGGCCCAGGACGGCCTCGAACTGCGGGGAGTCCCCACACTGCCCGGCAGTGATCACGACGGACATAGGCTTCTGCCCCTGCTCGACGGCCAGGTGCAGCTTGGTGGTCGGGCCGCCGCGCGAGCGCCCGAGGCCATGGTCGTCGGGCTCGGTGGTGACGCCGCCGGGCGGTTCCTTCTGCAGGTCCCCCCTTTCCTCGCTCCGGCGGCGCGCTGGTGGGCCCGGCAGACGGTGGAATCGACGTTGACGTCCCAGGTGATCAAATCCTGCGCATCGGCCCGGGCCGGGAGTTGGGTGAAGATGCGCTGCCAGGTCCCGTTGCACTGCCAGCGACGGAACAGGTCGTACACCCGGCCCCACGGCCCGTACTCCTCGGGCACGTCCCGCCACGGGACGCCCGTGCGGACCCGGAACCGTATGCCGTCGACCAGCTGCCGCCGGGTCCATACCCCGCGGTGGCCATCGCCACCTTCGGCGTCACCTCCGGACAGGCCCTGTCCGGCGCGTGTCGGCCCGCTCATCGAGGTGCCGGTGCTGATCGGGCTGGTGTACGTCGCGCTCGCCTGGCGGCGCAGGTTCGCCTCCGGTGCGGTGACGACGGCACCGTGACGCGGCGCGGGCGCCCCGCGACGCCGTACGCGGGACGGGGTGGCCGAACCGGCCGTCACATGATGGCGGGGCTGCGGCGCTCGACGAGAACGACGTCGCGCCAGACGCCGCGGTGGCGCCCGATCCGCTCGCGGATGCCGATGACCCGGAATCCCGCCCGCTCGTGAACGGCGAGGCTGGCGGTGTTCTCCGGGAAGATGCCGGCCTGAAGGGTCCAGATCCCGGCCTGCTCGGTGGAGTCGACCAGGGCCTTCAGCAGGACGGACGCGATCCCGCGGCCTCGCGCGGCGGGGTCGACGTAGACGGAGTGCTCGACGACGCCCGCGTACGCGCACCGGTCCGAGACCCGGCCGGCCGCCACCCAGCCCAGGACCTCACCGGGCCCACCGAGGGCGACGAAGCGGTGGCCGGGCAACTTCGCGGCGTCGAAACTCCGCCAGTCGGGCGGGCCGGTCTCGAAGGTGGCGTTGCCCTCGTCGATGCCCGCCCGGTAGATCGCCAGCACCTGCTCGGCGTGGTCCGCGGTCAGCGGCGCGATCACGCATCCCGGCGCCCCGCTCACCGCGTGCCCCCTCCCCGTCACCCTCGCGCTCAGGCGGCCGGCTGCGTCAGCAGCCTGCCCATCCCGGCCAGCACCGACGGTTCGACCCGGTAGTAGACCCAGGTGCCGCGCCGCTCGGACGTCAGCAGCCCGGCCTCCTTCAACTTCTTCAAGTGGTGGGACACGGTGGGCTGGGAGACCCCGACATCGGAGATGTCGCAGACGCATGCCTCGCCGCCCTCGTGCGAGGCCACGGCGGAGAACAGCCGCAGCCGCACCGGGTCGCCGAGCGCCTTGAACATCCGCGCGGCCGTCTGCGCCTCGTCGGCGGTCATCGGGCGTTCGGCCAGGGGCGGACAGCACGGCACAACACCCTGGCCGCCGACGGGCTCGATCAGCGGCAGCACCTTCGCATGCGACATATGTCTATGTTGACACACGTCAAACCAGGGCGGGAGAGACCCACGGCGCCGCGGTGCGCGACCGGGCGCATGTGCGCCTCTTCTCCACCTGGGGCGAGGTCGTCGACCCGGCCGCCGAGAAGGGGCTGACCAAGGGGCTGGCCCTCACGGGCTGAACGCGGCCCGCCCCGGACACGTGTCCCTCCGGTGGGGACTGGGCCGAACAGTATCTGCGGCCGCTCGCCCGACGCCCTGGGCGACCGGATCCGGGGTGTGGGCCCTGCGCCGGGGCCTCTCCGACTCCACCTTCGACGGGGGCGAGGCCGACACCGGAGGCTGCTGAGGGACGCCCGGACCCACCGTGGTCCGGCTCGGTGCCGGAGCACCGGCCGACGGCGGCGCGGCGGGCTGCTGCTCCTCCAGACCGGACCGGCGCGCCATCAGGCCTCGTCACGCCTGCCGAACGGACCGTTCCGTCCGCCGCCGAGGAGCAGGAAAAGCTCGGACCGAACCCGACGCGGCACCGGGGAGGCGGGCGGGTGCGGTCAGTGGTAGGCGTGGACGACGGCGTGCCCCTTGCCTCGGCCGATCATCCACTTGTTGACCGGCGTCGTGATCACGAAGGCCACGGCGAAGCCGCCCAGCAGGGCCGTCCAGAACAGCGCGTCCGAAAGGTGGGCGTCCATGGCCCCGGGCGTCAGGGCGATGATGCCGTTGTCGACGAGTTCCATCACGGCGATCGAGACGGTGTCGGCGGCCAGCGCCACCTTCAGCGCGGTCCTGAAGTCCAGCCCTGCCCTGCGGACCGCGAACAGAGTGAACGAGTAGCCGAAAACGAACGCCAGCGCGATCGCCAGAGCCATCGTCTGGACGTTGCCCCACCTCAGGGCGGTGCCGATGACCATGCCGAGGATCTCACCGATGGCACAGCCGGTGAGGCAGTGGAGCGTCGCCTTCGCGGCCGTCCCCCACGTCGCCCCGCCTTCCCTGTGTCCGGCATGACCCGCGGGCGCCCGTCGGCCGCCGTGGTCGTGGTCGGCGTGGTGCGTGCCGTGGTCCATGGTCGTCGCCTCCCGTGCCGTGCGGTGTGTCCCCCACCCGCGACACGTTATACCCGGCAGGGGTATGACGCGCGGGTCAGCGGTCCGAACGGCCGCCCGCCGCCTTTCGGATACCGAAGACGGCGGCGCCGAGGACGACAACGGCGGCACCGGAGATCACGGAGTCCGGGGGCAGCGCGAAGGCGAGCACCGCGCAGCCGGTCAGGCCGACGCCGGGAACGAGGCGGTTGGGCCGCCCCTCTTCAGGGGTGAGCGTCCAGGCAGCGGCGTTGGCGATGGCGTAGTAGGCCAGCACGCCGAAGGAGGAGAACCCGATCGCTCCGCGTACGTCGGTGGTCGCGGCGAGCACGGCGACGACAGCGCCGACGGCCAGTTCGGCGCGGTGCGGGACGCCGAAGCGGGGGTGGACGGCGGCCAGGACGTGCGGCAGGTGCCGGTCACGGGCCATGGCCAGGGTGGTGCGCGAGACGCCGAGGATCAGTGCGAGCAGGGAGCCGAGAGCCGCGACGGCGGCCCCCACACGGACGACGGGCACGAGCCAGCCGGCCCCCGCGGCGCGGACGGCGTCCACCAACGGGGCGGTCGTGGCCGCCATTCCCCCCGGGCCCAGCACCGCCAGTGCGGCACCGGCGACGAGGGCGTAGACGGCGAGCGTGATGCCGAGCGCGATCGGGATGGCGCGCGGAATCGTACGGGCGGGGTCCCGCACCTCCTCCCCGAGCGTGGCGATGCGGGCGTACCCGGCGAAGGCGAAGAACAGCAGCCCGGCGGACTGGATCACCCCGCCGAAACCGGCGTCCGAGCCGATACGCACCCGCGAGGCGTCCGCACCGGACGAGGTCAGGGCGGCGAGGACCACGGCGGCGAGCACCGTCAGGACCACCGCGACGACGATC
The DNA here is from genome assembly GCF_044329855.1 of Streptomyces sp. NPDC017520. Classification (NCBI taxonomy): domain Bacteria; kingdom Bacillati; phylum Actinomycetota; class Actinomycetes; order Kitasatosporales; family Streptomycetaceae; genus Streptomyces; species Streptomyces sp. NPDC017520. Next base: position 170,935 of record NZ_JBIRKB010000005.1, on the reverse strand, counting down.
CGGGTGAGCCGCGCGGACTTCTGCACCCCGGCGTAGTTCACCGCGGTCAGCGCCGCCACGGCGACCACCGCCACCGCGTGCTCCTGACCGGGCCACAGGTAGGCGCCGACCGTGAGGGCCATGGCGGCACAGGAGGCGGTCTTGCCCACGACGAACGCCCAGCCGGCCAAGTAGCCCCAGAAGTCGCCCAGTCGTTCACGGCCGTAGACGTAGGTGCCGCCGGACCGGGGGTAGCGGGCGGCCAGCCTCGCCGAGGACGTCGCGTTGCAGTAGGCCACCACCGCGGCGACGGCCAGGGCGAGCAGCAGCCCCGAACCCGCGGCCTCCGCGGCCGGACCCAGCGCCACGAAGATCCCGGCGCCGATCATCGATCCCAGGCCGATCACCACCGCATCGAACACACCCAGCCGACGCCGCAACCCGCCCGCGCCCCCTGCGACATCCACCGAGCTCACGCGCTTTTCCCCTCACCCCACGGACGACTCAACGGGCACCGTACCCGAAGCGCGTGTCACCTCGGTGTCGCGGCGGAAGCGGTCACGGCAGTGGGCATCGCGAGGGTGCCGGGGCGGACGGCGGGCCACCCACCGGGGTCCGGCCCCCCAACCATTTCGTGATGACTATCATTTCCATGTAACGTCTCGACGCCAACGACGAAGGTGGTACCCATGGCAGTCCCGAAGCGGAAGTTGTCCCGCAGCAACACCCGTCACCGTCGCGCCCAGTGGAAGGCCGTGACGCCTCAGCTGGTGCCCGTCACGATCGACGGTTCCGTCCACCAGGTGCCGCAACGCCTGGTGAAGGCCTACGAGCGCGGCCTCCTGCACCCCGAGGGCTGAGACCCCTGGGGCGCAGCCCCCCGCCCGTCACCGCCTCGCTTCCTGAGCGTTTCTCTTCCGTCGCGCCCGGTCAGCGCCCGCGCAGTGCCGCGAGAGCGGCGTCGAGATCGGCCGCGCTGGTGCGGTTGTGGGGCAGCTTGGCGAGCATCGCGGCCATGCCGCACGTGTTGGTCAGGGCGGAGAAGACCAGCCCGGCCGCGATGCCTGCCGAGAGGACCTGGAACGCGGGGTGGACCAGAAGGCCCAGGAGCAGGCCCAGGAGGACGACGGTTCCGGCGGTGAGACGGACCTGCCGCTCCATGCCCCAGACCGCACGGGGGGTCCCCTGGGGGCGGTGCAGGTCGTGACCGTCGGCCGCCCAGGCGCTGGTGCCACCGCTGAGCATGGCGGCGGGGATGCCGTTCTCGGCGAGGATCCGGCAGGCGTTCCCCGAGCGGGCTCCGGACGCGCAGACGACCAGGACCTCACCCCGGTCCGCGGCCTGCCGGATCTCGGCGAGGGCCCGCTGGATCCGGTCCAGGGGAATGTTGAGGGCACCGGGCAGGTGGCCGCCGGCGTACTCACCGGGCGTGCGGACGTCTATGACGGTCAGCTCGTGGAGGCGGCTGCGTGTCTCGTGGGTGGCGAGGGCGGTGGGCGTGGTCATGGCGGGTGCCATCCTTTTCCTGTCGGCGGGGTCCCCACCAAGGGGGAGTACATTACCCCTGGGGGTATTCATGAGGAGTGATGATGGAGCTTGATCTGGCAGGAGCGGAGCTCAAGTCGGTCCTGAACCGGCTGCGCCGGGCACAGGGGCAGATCTCCGGGGTGATCCGGATGATCGAGGAGGGGCGGGACTGCGAGGACGTCGTCACCCAGCTGGCGGCGGCGTCGCGGGCGCTGGACCGGGCCGGGTTCGCGATCATCGCCACCGGGCTCCAGCAGTGCCTGACCGAGGTGGAGGAAGGCCGGCGTTCCGCCGAGTCCCAGGACGAGATGCGCGCCCGGCTGGAGAAGCTCTTCCTCTCGCTCGCCTGATGCCGGGGCGGCCCTCGTGCTCAGGCGACCACGTCGATGACCATGAAGGCCGCCACCGCGAACAGGGTGTAGGCGAAGACGCTCCGCAGAGTGGCGCCGGAGACCTTCGCCGCCAGCCGTTTGCCGTCCCAGGCTCCGAGGATCGCCGCTCCGGCGAACGGGGCGATCACCTCCCATCGAAGGTCGTCGCCGGTCCCCGACCGGGCCCCGAGGGCGGCGAGGGAATTGACGGTGATGACCAGGAGGCTGGTGGCCACTGCCTGCTTCATCCGCAGGCCGAGGACTCCGACGAGGGCGGGCACGGCGAGGAATCCGCCTCCCACCCCGAGGAATCCCGTCACGGCGCCGAGACCGGCGCCGGTTCCGGCCGCCTTCGCGGGCCGCACCCCCGCTGTCGGCTCGGCAGCGGAGGGCCGCAGCATCCGCAGCGCCGCCAGGGCGGCGATCACCGCGAACGCCGCCGTGAGAGCCGCTTCGGGCAGGTGATCGGCGACGGCTCCGGCGAGGAACGCCGGAACGACTCCCGCGGCTGCCATCATCACCCCGGCCTTCCAGGCGACATGGCCGTCTCTGGCATGGGCGTAGAGAGCGGTGGCCGATGTGGCGGTGACGATGATCAGGCTGGCCGTCGTGGCCGACGCCGCCGAGAAGCCGAGCAGGTAGATCAGTGCCGGAACCGCCAGAACGCCGCCACCGCCGCCGAGCGCACCGAGCGCCAGCCCGATCACCGTCCCGGCGACGAGGGCGAGAACCAAGGTGCTCACGCTATCGAGCCGCCGTCACCGCGCTCGTCGATCACCGGCAACCCTGCGGCGGCCCACGCGATCATGCCGCCCTTGACGTCCACCGCGTCCGCTCCCCGCTCGGCGAGAAGCCGCACTGCCCGCTGCGAGCGCTGCCCGCTGCGGCAGATCACCACCAGCGGCCTCTCCCGCGCCGCCGCGGCCGGAAGCGGCGCGCCCGCGGCCAGGGCGGTCAGCGGCGCGTGCACCGCGCCGGGGGCGTGGCCGGTTCGCCACTCGGACTTCTCCCGCACGTCCAGCAGAACCGCTGCGGGCCGCTCCCCGCCGGTGCGGGTGCGCGCCTCGCCGACGGACAGGCGTCCTCCACGCCCTCGGGACCGGAAGAGGAACATCGACTTCACCCTTCTTCGGTGACGACGGTCAGCCCGGCCGCCGCCGCGGCGTCGAAACCGTCGTCCACGGCGACCACGTCCCGCCCCGCCGCGTCCAGCAGCGACGCGGCGATGCCCGCGCGCATACCTCCCGCACAGTGCACCCAGACCGTGCCGTCGGGCACGTCGTCGATACGGCGGTGGATCTGGTGGACCGGGATGTGCACCGAGCCCTCGATCCAGCCCTCGGCCCGTTCGGACGAGCGGCGTACGTCCAGTACGACGATCCGGCCCGTTCCCTGACCGGCCAGTTCGGCGAACGTGGCCCGGGGGAAGGACGCGGCGCTCTCGCCGGCGCGAAGCCAGTCCGCGGGACCGCCGGTCGCGGCGGCGGCCGGGCGGTCGATGCCGACACGCACCAGCTCCCGCTGGGCCGCGGCAAGCTGCTCCGCCGACTCGGCGAGCAGGGTCACCGGCTTGCCCCAGGGGATCAACCAGGCGAGGTACGTGGCGAGCTTGCCCTCCGCCTCGAAGTTGAACGACCCCGCGACATGCCCTTCGGCGAAAGCTACGCGGTTACGCAGATCCACCACCCACTCCCCCGCCGCGAGCCTCGCGGCGATGTCGTGGGGGTCGGCCACGGCCGGCACGGTCAGGTCCACGGGTGCGGGGCCGGCCGCATTGGCGGGGCTCATGTGCGCGTAGTAGGCGGGCACGTCCTCCAGCCCTGCCAGCAGCTCGGCGACAAAGGTGTCCACATCCGCGGTGAGAGCCGGATTGACCGCCTTCTCCCTGCCGATCGTGGTGGCTTCCCCGTGGGCCTGGGCGGATGAGCAGAAGCTGCCGAACCCATGCGTCGGCAGTACCTCGGTCCCGTCGGGCAGCGCGTCCGCGAGGCGGTGGGCGGAGGCGTGCTGGGCGCGGGCCAGCTGCTCGGTGAGCCGCGGCTCCACGAGATCGGGCCGCCCCACCGTACCGATGAGGAGAGAACCGCCCGTGAACGCGGCGACGGGCCTGCCCGCCTCGCTCAGCACGTACGACATGTGGTGCGGCGTGTGCCCGGGCGTCGCCACCGCGCCGAGGATCAGTTCCGCGTCGATGACGACGGTGTCGCCGTCGGAAACGGCGGTCCGGGCGAACGAGACGTGCGCGCCGGCCGGAACGTGGTAAGCGGCTCCGGTGATACGGGCCAGCTGTAGACCGCCGGTCACATAGTCGTTGTGGATATGCGTCTCGACCACATGGGTGATCGCCACACCACGCCGGGCCGCGGCGGCCAGCACCCGGTCGATGTCACGTGGCGGATCCACGGCGACCGCCGCCCGCCGGCCACCGGCCAGGTAGCTGCGGTTGCCCAAGCCCTCCAGCTCGATGGCTTCAACGAAGAACACGAGAGTCTCCTTCCGACGAAAAATTACCCCCGGGGGTATGTGTTTCACCGTAACACTCTTACCCCCGGGGGTATATTTGGCGGGGCGGCGACCCCAATGGACGAGCCGCGTTCGCTCGCCGAGACCTCGTCCGGTCAGGGCGCGCCGGGAGCGACGGAAGCGCAGCCGGAGGGCGGAGGCCGCGGACAAGGTGGCACGGTGTGGCGCCAGGGGCGGCGCCTGCCGCGTCCCGCCTCCTTGCGTTCCGGCGTCCGCCCCGCAGGAGAGGCGCTCCCGCCCGCGGGAACCCAACGAACTTGCGACATCCGCCCCGGCGGGTTCCTCGATTCGTGCACAATGCGGGGCATGCCGGAATACCTTGAACTCGACCTCGGCGGAGCCGCGTTACGCGTGGAGTTGGCCGCCGTGGGGGAACCAGCACCGCTCCCTGCCGCTGCGGCCGCCCCGGACGACGGAGACCTCCCCGACGGCTTCGGCACCGCCACACCCGTGGCCAGGGGGCGACGCGCCGCCGAGGTGGCACAGGACGTGCTGAAGTCCGCGCTCAGCCCTCTCGGTCCGCTCCTCGAGGAAGTCCACGCGTCGGTCACCGGCACCGCGCATCCACCCCAGGAACTGACGGTCGAGTTCGGTGTCCAGATCGGCCAGGACCTCAAGCTCGGGATCGTGGGGGTGAACGGCCAGGCGACGATGACGGTCAGTGCCACCTGGCAGAACCAGGGCTCCGGCGAGGTCTGACATGGGCTGGTTCAGCCGCCGTTCAGCTCCCGGCTCCCACACCGCACTGCTGCGTACGAGTGACTCCAGGGCGGCGGGCGGTGCGGTGCTCCTCTCCGCCCGCCGTATCCTCACCTGCGCCCACGTCGTCAACGACGCTCTGGGACGCGAGTTGCTGAGCCCCGAACACCCTGGGCGTGACGGGGCGTTCACCGTCTCCTTCCGCGGCGCCGACGCGGCCGCCGGTGTGGGAACCGGCCGCGTCTCGCTGTGGCTGCCGCCCCAGAGACGGGCCGGCAGCCCCGTGTGGGGCGGTGACCTGGCGGTGCTGGACCTCGACGAACCCGCCCCCGACTGGACCAGGCCCGTCGTCTGGCAGGACATGCTGGAAGGCATGGAGTTGCGGGCCTGGCACGGTGGCGGCGCCGCGATCACCTACGCGGACACCATCGCGGGCCTCCAGCACGACGGCTGCTGCTATCTGGACGGATCCCTGACCGGGGCTGCGATCGGCCCCGGATACAGCGGTGGTCCCCTGTGGGTCAGATCCGATGCCACGGTCGCCGGGCTCGCCGTAGCGCAGGTGATGACGGACGGTCCGGCCCTGAAGGCCCAGGACACCGTGCGCCGGGGCTGGGCCGTGCCCTGGCAGACCATACGGGAGGAGATGACGCGGGCGGGGGCCGGTGACGTCGTCGCGGAGTGCCAGGTGGTGCGGCGGGGCCGCACCACGGGCCCCGGCGAGACCTCCGTACAGGCGATGGCGCCCCTGTTGCGCATCCTGCTGGACGACCCGGTGAGGCGGACCGACCACTGCCGCGATCTCTCGTTCGCCCTGGGGTGCGAGGTGCCGACGGGCGGGTCGCAGGCGCCCGCCCTCGACGAACTGGCGGGGGTCCTGCTCGCGGAGGACCGGGCACTCGCGACGCTGTCGGAGTCGCTGGCTCCGGCGGTCGAGCACGACCCTCCCCGGCGCCGCGCGCTGAGCGCCCTGCTGGCACTGGGCCGCGTCGAGGACCACGTCCGGCTGCTCTCCTTCGCCGAACACCGTCAGCTCGTCGCATTCTTCCGGGCGAGCGTCCACGCCGACCCCGGTCTGATCGCGCGCGCCGCCCGTGAGGCACTCCGGTTCATGAACCTGCCGATCATGCTCTCGCTGGCCTCCCGTCCGACGGTGGTGGACGTCGACGCGATCATCCTCGCCCTGGAGGACTACCCCGACGGCGATCTCGCGGCCGCTCAGTCAGTCCCGGTTCCCGCGCTGCTCAGACTGACCGAGTTCACCGCCGCGGCCACCACCGACATCACCCGTCGCAAGAGTCTGCGCGGATGGTGCGACCGCGTCGCCGACCGACTCGGAATCAGCCCCTCGGCGCTGGCGGAGCGACGGGCCGACGCCGTGGCATGGGCCGCCCACCGGCCGTCCCCCGTCACCCGCGTCGGCGCCCGCCTCACCGCGGCGGACGGCGAGCCGACCGGCCGCTACCGCTGCGAGATCTGGCTCTGGCACAGGGACGGCACACGCGTGGGCGTCACCACTCCGAAGGGCTTCCTGACACCCGAGGAGATCGGCAGGCTGCTGCGCCGGACCGCGGAGGGCAGCCGCGTGGCGGGCGAGCCCGCCCCCTCCCAGGTGGACGTAGTCGTCGGCCCCGCCCATCTCGAGATCGACGTCGACGGCTGGGAAACGGGCAGTGAGCTGGCGGACGGCCTCCCCGAACTCGCTGGACTCAGGGACGTCCTCCCCGATGTCAGCGGCCTCAGCGTGGCCTTGGGAAGCCGCTACCAAGTCGCCCTGCGATGCCCCGAGTTCATCGTCAGGACCGACGGCGAGGTCCAGCGCCGCTGGGCTGCCGACGAACCTCATCCGCTGGTGGTCGGCGATCCCTCCCTCGATATTCAGCATCTCTACGAACTGCTGAGCACCACGCACCGCGACACCGTCCGGGTCGTCCTGCACGGCCCACCGCAGCAGCGAAGCCGTCTTCTGCCGGTGTGCCTGGCGATGGGCGTACCCGTCGTCCTCTGGGACCGGGCAGCGGCATCGCACGACGACGCCCCCCGGCTCGACCCCCTCGATCCGACCGGCCCGCTGGACAAGCTCCCGCAGCGGCTTCAGAACCTCCGCTCCGCCGTCTACGGAGCGGAGGCGGGTCTCTCCGCCGCCAGACCGGCCCTCGTCTGGCACGACACCGAGCTGTCGCTGCCCGAACCCCTGCACTTCGCGGATCCCGCATGACGCGCCGGCGCCGTAGCCCTTCGAACCTCCCCGACCTTCCCTCGTACCTCCCCGACAAGAAGGCAGACACACGATGACGGCCCAGGCATCTCAAGGGCACCATGGAGCGGCCGACAGCCGACAGGACTCCGACTGGAGGCTGTTCAAGGGCGATGGCCGGGCACGCCACGTCTCCTTCCCCGAGGCACCGCCGTGGAGGCGCTTCGGGGACAAGGAAGCACGCTCCCGGCGTTCCCGGCCGTATCTGATCGGCCCGCAGGAGGCCGATGTCGTCAACGCCGCGCTCCTCCTGCGCAGGCCACTGCTGGTCACCGGGCACCCGGGGACGGGCAAGTCCTCCCTCGCACACGCCCTCGCCCATGAACTGTCCCTGGGCCACGTCCTGCACTGGCCGGTCAACAGCCGTACCACCCTCCAGGACGCCCTCTACCGTTACGACGCGATCGGCCGCCTCCGCGAAACGAACAGGCGCCGGAACGCACAGGGCGATGACGACTCACCGCAGGAAGAACCCGGCATCGGCTCCTACGTACGTCTCGGTCCTCTCGGTACCGCGCTCGTGCCGTCGGCTTCGCCACGTGTCCTCCTCGTGGACGAACTGGACAAGGGCGACGCCGACCTGCCGAACGACCTGCTCAACGTCTTCGAGGAGGGCGAGTTCGAGATCCCTGAGCTGGCACGGCTCACGGAGGAGCAGTCCGCCGTGAGCGTCATGACCGCCGACTCCGACGCCTGGACGGACGTCGTCCGCGGACGTATCCGCTGCACCGCGTTCCCCGTCGTCGTCATCACGAGCAACGGCGAACGCGACTTCCCGCCCGCCTTCCTGCGCCGATGCGTCCGTCTGGACCTTCCGGAACCGGACGAGGAGCGGCTGCGCGCCATCGTCTCCGCCCACCTGGACCCGGACGGCAAGGAGGGCGGCACGGACGAGTTCGACGACTTGATGCGCGCGTTCCTCGCCCGCAGGGCCCGCGGTGAACTGGCCACGGACCAGCTGCTCAACGCCGTCTTCCTGCGCCGCGGAGGCGTCGAACTGGACGCCGAGGGGCTGCTGGACGCCGTACTGCACCGCCTCGGCAGAACCTTGTGACCGGCCGGCCGGAGCTCGGGCGGATCCGCAGGGCCCTGGCGGCGGAGGGCGAGCCGCTCGACGCCGAGGAACTCCTCGATGTCCTCTGGCTGGCCGCACGGCTGCCCCCGTGCGCCGCCACGGCACTCGCCCGCGTGGCGGCCCTCGCCGAACCTCCGGCCGTGGTTCCCGCCCACCAGGACGCCGATGACCCCACCCCGTTCGCTGCCCCGCTGCCGGGCCACGACGCGCGGAGCACGGCGACGACGGATGGTGAGCCCCTCCCCGTCCTTCGGCCGGCGCGGGAGACCGGCCTGCATGCCGCTCCTGTCGTGCAAGAGCCCCCCGCCCGTTCCGACCGGTCGGCGATGGCCGTACGAGCTCCCGGTGTCAAGGCGCTCGGCGGCGCGGAACTCCGCCTCGGGCGGGCCCTCCGTCCCTTGAAGCAGATGCGCCCCGACTTCCTGCGCAGCGAACTCGACGTCGACGCGACGGTCACGGCCATGGCGGAGACAGGGCTCCCGGAAGCCGTGCTCCGCCCGGCGACGACGCGATGGCTCGACCTGACCGTCCTCGTCGACGACGGCGTCTCGATGCTCCTCTGGCAGGGGCTCGCCGGTGAACTCCGACGACTGCTGGAACGCTGCGGCGCCTTCCGGCAGGTACGCGTCCACGGCCTGGACACCCGCGGCCCCACCGGGCCGCGGCTGCGCAGCCGCCCCTATGGCGCCTCCGCGGCGGCGCTGCCCCTGTCCGCGGTGCTCGACCCGGCCGGCAACACGCTGCTGCTCGTCATGAGTGACGGTGTCGGCGGGTCCTGGCGGGACGGCTCGATGCACGAGGCACTGCTGCGCACCGCATCGGCCGGGCCGACGGCGGTGGTGCACACGCTGCCCCGGCGCCTGTGGGCCGGGACGGGCATCGACACGCGGTCGTGGCGGGTGACGGCCAGGCGCCGAGGCGCGGCGAACCGGTCCTGGCACATCGAGGACCCGCTACTGCCCCCCGAACTCGCCCCCTTCGACGGGGTACCCGTCCCGGTGCTCGCCACCGACGGCGACGCCGTCGGTACGTGGGCCCGGCTGGTCGGTTCCCCGGGGGAAACCGCGGTGTTACCTCTGCTCACGCTGCCGTCCGGAACGGTCACCGCTCCGGACCAGCCCCGCTCGCCGCATCGCGATCGTACGGGCGGCGCGCGGGAAGCCGTGACGCGCTTCCGGGAATCCGCGTCCGCGGACGCCTATCGCCTCGCGGCGCATCTGGCCTCCGTCGCACCCCTTCCCGTGCCGGTCATGCGCATCGTCCAGCACGCGGTGACTCCGGCCGTGGACACGTCCCACCTGGTCGAGGTCTTCCTCGGCGGACTCATGCGCAGCGCCGACGAGACGGAACGCCCACCGCACCAGAGGACGTTCGACTTCACGGAGGAGACCCGACAGATTCTGCTCGGCACCGTTCCGCCCGCCGAACTGGTGCGCACCACACGGAGGGTGACGGACCACCTCAGCGAACTCAGCAGCTCATCGGCCGACTTCCCGGCCTGGCTGCCTCACCCGGGCGGCGCGGATCGGGTATCGGCCGACTCGCGAAGGCCGTTCGGCTGGGTGGGCGAGACTCTCCTGCGCAGACTCGGCGTCTCGCCGCCGGACGTCTCCCAGCACGAGGCTCCGCCGCGATCACCGGAACTGCGGCCGCTGCCGCCCGGTCTGGCACTCGACCTCGACGCGACGCGGTGGCGCGGGCTCACGGTCTCCGATCAACGATTCGAGGGCCGGTCGGCTCTGCCGTACGACGTCTTCGCCGAGTACGGACCGGTCGAGAGCGGTGTCTTCCTCGCGCACGACGGGGAGGGACGTCTGCTGGTCATCCGGAGACTGGACGGGGAACCCGACGCCCACAACCTGATCGCGACGGAAGTCCTCGCACTTCAGCGCATGAACGGCTCCTGCGCCCCGCTTCTGATGGCGTGGGAGCCCGACCACGAGCGACCGTGGCACGCCGTTCTGTGTTCCCTCGACGAGCCGTCGCAACCCGCACCCAACCTGCATGACTTCACCACCCGGCACGGGCTCCTCCACCATGCGGGCCTGTTGGCGGTCGCCCGTCAGCTCGCCGACGGCCTGGCCCGGGCCCACGAGCTGAGGCTGGTCCATGGGGCCCTGACGTCCGGCAGGGTGCTGATCGCAGGACGTGACGCACAGATCCTGGGGTGGTTGACCGCGTCCGTGGACGATGTGGACAGCCGCTACTGGTCCGTCCATCGACAGCACCCGCGTTACCGGGCCCCGGAACTGAACAACGCCACGGAGGGTCCGAGCCGGGAGGCCGACGTCTATGCGCTCGGGGCCGTCCTGGTGGAGGCCGCGGTCGGCCAAGGCTACTACGGGGGCCCGGCCGATGCCCTGGAGGCGGCCAGGGAGACGCTCGAACCCGCCTTCATCGGCCTTCTCCGCGCCTGTCTTCAGGACGACCCCGCCCGCAGACCCACCGCACTTCAGCTGCGCCAGGCTCTCGACTCCCTGGCGCATCGGGAGACCGACGCGTTCACGATCGCCCTCGGCTTCGACGCCGAGCTGAACTCCGTACGGCTCGACCTGCGCGGCGAGTCCGGCAGTGGCAACGGCCCTCACCTGCTGTGCCAGGGGCGTCCGGCGCGGGTACGCAGAGACCTGTTGCTGGACGTGCTGGAACAGATCTCGCGTCAGGCGGGCGACGGGGTACGTTTCCTCCTAGCCGACTATGACGACCGCAGCGGTTTCGACCGGTTCGCGCAACGTCCACGCGACTTCTCGTTCCTCGGCCTTCGCCGAGGTGGAACGGACGTCCTGACGCTGGGCGATCTGCTTCGGCGGGAATTGAGGCGCCGGGAGAACTTCTGGAGTCGGCGAAGCACTTCGCCGGGCACCCGCGAGGTCTCCGAGCAGGACCGCCCGCCGCACCTGGTCGTGGCTGTGGACGACTTCCCCCGGGTCCACCGTCTGGCCCCCGAACTGCACACCGCCCTGCGCGAGGTGGTCAGGGCCGGCGGGCGGCTCGGCATCCATCTGGTCATGTCCGCCGATGACATGGAGCTGGTGGCCACCGACGACGTCTCCGTCAGTCTGTGCGCCCGCGTCGACTTGCTGAGCCGGACCGTCGAGGGCGGCGCCCCGTCACTGGACGGGGCCGTTCTCCACATCCCTTCCGGGGAGGGGCCGATCCACTTCGCCACGGGGTACGAGTCGACCACCGCGGCACATCGGCCAACGTGAACGATGGCTCTTGCCGGCGCCCGGCCCATGGAGCGGGTGACTGCGCGACGGCGCCCCCGCAGCCGCCTGTGCAGGTACCCCGTACGGGACGCCGGCACAGGCGGCTGCGTCTGTGCAGGGCTGCACCCTTAAAGGCTGCGGGCCAGCCGGTCGGCGAGCAGCCGGGTGAAGCGGGCCGGATCGGGCAGGTCGCCTCCTTCGGCGAGCAGTGCGCTGCCGTAGATCAGCTCGGCGACCTCCGTGAGCGCGGGGTCGTCGGCGCCTGCGTCGTGTGCCGTGCGCAGGGCGGTGACCAGCGGGTGTGAGGGGTTGAGTTCCAAGATCCTCTTGACGGTGGGCATCTGCTGGCCCATCGCCCGGTACATCTTCTCCAGGGTCGGCGTCACGTCGTGGGCGTCGCCGACGATGCAGGCGGCCGAGGTGGTCAGGCGCGATGACAGGCGGACCTCCTTGACCTGTTCGGACAGGGCGGTGGTCAGCCAGGGCAGCAGGGCGGCGAAGTCCTCCTCGCGCTGGGCCTTGGCGGCGTCGCCCTCCTTCTCGCCGTCGGTGGACTCGCCGAGGTCGACCTGGCCCTTGGCGATGGACTGCAGGGGGTGACCGTCGAAGGCCGTGACCCGGTCGACCCACACCTCGTCGACGGGGTCGGTGAGGATCAGGACCTCGTAGCCCTTCGCGGCGACGGCTTCCATGTGCGGGGAGTTCTCCACCATCGCGCGGCTCTCGCCGGTCAGGTAGTAGATGGTGTCCTGGCCGTCCTTCATGCGCTCGACGTACTCGCGCAGCGTGGTGGTCCGGTCGGGGTCGTGGGTGGAGGCCGCCGACACCAGCTGAAGCAGGGCATCGGTGTTGTCCGCGTCCTCGACCAGGCCTTCCTTCAGGGCCCGGCCGAACTGCTCCCACACCTTCGCGTAACGCTCGGTGTCCTTGGACTGCATGTCCTTGAGGGCGCCGAGGACCTTCTTGACCAGGCGTCGGCGCACGCCGTGGATCTGGCGGTCATGCTGGAGGATCTCGCGCGAGACGTTCAGCGACAGGTCATGGGCGTCCACGACACCCTTGACGAAGCGCAGGTAGTTGGGCATGAGCGCTTCGCAGTCGTCCATGATGAACACCCGCTTGACGTACAGCTGCACGCCGGGCTTGGTGTCGCGGGAGAACAGGTCGAAGGGCGCCTGCGAGGGGATGAACAGCAGCGCCTCGTACTCGAAGGTGCCTTCGGCGCGCATGTGGATCGTCTCGGCCGGGGGCAGCCAGTCGTGGCTGATCTGCTGGTAGAACTCGTTGTACTCGTCCTCGGTCACCTCGGTGCGGGGCCGGGCCCACAGTGCCTTCATCGAGTTGAGCGTGTCGGTCTCGCGGGTGGTCGCGCCATCGGCGGAGGTGCGCTCGGTGGCCATGCGGATGGGCCAGCGGATGAAGTCCGAGTACTGCTTGACGATCTGACGGATCTTCGGCTCGGAGAGGTAGTCGGCGCGTCCGTCCTCGCTGTCGGAGGGCTTCAGATGCAGGGTGACCGAGGTGCCCACGGGCAGGCCGTCGACGGCCTGGATGGCGTAGGTGCCCTCGCCGTCGGACTCCCACCGGGTGCCGGTGTCGGTGCCGGCCCGCCGGGTGCACAGGGTGACCTTGTCGGCGACCATGAAGGCCGAGTAGAAGCCGACGCCGAACTGCCCGATCAGATTCTCGGCGGTGGCGGCGTCCTTGGACTCCTTGATCTTCTCCAGCAGGCCGGCGGTGCCGGACTTGGCGATCGTGCCGATCAGCTCCACCAGCTCCTCGCGGGTCATGCCGATCCCGTTGTCACGGACGGTCAAGGTGCGGGCGTCCGGGTCGGCTTCCAGCGCAATGTGCAGGTCGGCCGATTCGATCTCGAGGCTGGAGTCGGTCAGCGATTCCAGCCGCAGCTTGTCCAGGGCGTCGGAGGCGTTGGAGATCAGCTCGCGCAGGAAAATGTCCTTGTTCGAGTAGATCGAGTGAATCACCAACCGGAGCAACTGGCGGGTCTCCGCCTGGAATTCCAGCGTCTCGACACTGCCGCTCATGTGGATCTCTTTCTGTGGAAACGTCACGAAGGGAATCGGAGCAGGGCCGGGACGGGTCGTTGACCGTCACCGGCGTGGTTCTGCATGGGTCGGGCCACACCCGCATGGCATGCCTCTGCGTGGTGGGAGTCAGTCATCACCGTCCGCGCGGCTGTGCGCCGGGGCGTCCAGGGCGTCCAGGGCGTCCAGGGATTCGACGAGGCGGGCATGACGGGCATCGAGGTAGGGGCGGATGCCGGCCAGCGGGGCGATGAGCTCAGCCGCGTCGGCGGCGCCGAGAGCGGCGTGCAGGGCGTCCTGGGCCGAGCGCGCGCCGGGCGCGAGGTGGGCGAGCGCGGCGATCTGCCCGGAGATGCGGCGCAGGTCGGCGGCGTTGGCGCGGGCCCAGTTGGCAGTGGCGCGGTCGGCGGCTCTTGCCTGACGGGTGGCCGCCACACGCTGCTCGCCGGTGGTTCCGGCGGCGCCGGGGCGGCCGCGCAGGTAGCGGCGCTCGGCGGCCTGGCGGCTGGCGACGCCGAGAGGGCGGGCGAGATCGGCCCAGCTGGCGCCCGCGCCGCGGGCGGCTTCGATCAGGCCGGTCTCCCAGCCGGCGAGATGCTCGCGCACCTGCCGCAGCAGCATCAGGGAGGCCAGCGCCTGCTCGGGGTCAGGGCCGACGGCGTCGGGGGAGTCGCTCTGCGCGTCGCGCAGAGCGTCGTCCATGGCGGCCAGGGCCGCCGCGGCGGCGATGAAGGACGCCGGGCTGTGGGCGCCGGTACTGGCCGTGGACGGCTGGTCTGCTGCGTTCACGGCACCTCCCTCGTCTTGTCAGTGGGTGGACGACATCCTAATTGTCGTCCATTGGATGACAAATGGCAACGGGATCACTGCAGCGCATCGGCAGCAACGGCTCGAACCTCGCTGGAGCCGTCTCACGGTGCTGACGCCCACTGCCCGCCTGCCGACGACGCGGCTCTCTGGTCGACGTCCTGACCAGGGCGCCCGTCGCCTCGATCGTGGCGGACCTACTGGCCGACGCCGCACCGTCAGGTGGCCGGCCGCTATCGGCGAGGAGAGGCGGCGGCCGGCAGGTGTTTCCCGACCGTCGCCTCCGTACGGTAGTGCGACGCATCCTTGCGGCATGCGGGGCAGCTTTGGCTTTACCGCCCGCCGGGGGCGGCGGGAGTTTGCACCGCGGCCACCCTTACGGGTGACGATGAGCATCGTGACCTCCCCGCACGGCTGGTCAGAATGCTGCATGCTTTCGCCGGGCAAGCTCACCCAGGGCCCTCGTCAGCTCTTTCCTGGTACGGCCGTACGTCTTGACGCGGTGGCAATTGGGGCATAGCGCCACCATGTTCCACGGAAGATCAGGGCCACCGTCCTCAAGGGCATGGACGTGGTCCACTTCCAGGATTGCGCTGCCGTCGTCCTTCACGTCGACTGGCTGCCCCGCACACCCAGGGTTCTCGCACAGCCCACCGCAGCGCACAAGGACGGCGTCCCTTGACTGGCCCCCACCGCCGGCCGCCACGCCCATCTGTTCGTCGTGAGCGAGATGTCCGCGAACCAGGTGCTCGCGCGGCTCCGGGACCAGATCGAGACGTACAAGATCCCGCAGCACTGCTCAGTGCTGCCTCACCTGCCCCTCACCGCCCACGGAAAGGGCGACCGCAGAGCCCTGGCCCGCGCCGCCGTCACCGGCACGGCCGACGAACCGTCGGAAACCCCCCGGGACCGGACCAAAACCCGCCCCGCTCCGCACGAGCTCCCCTCCCCGTAAGGAACCCCCTTGCCCGCCCTTCGTCAATCCCCGGCCGCGGCGCCCCCGCCCGAGCCACCGGGCGCCGCACCGACACCCGCGTACGTCTACGACCTCGCGGAAGTACGGCGCCGGCATGCCTCGCTCCGTTCCACGCTGCCACCGCGCTCCGTCCTCTTCTACTCCCTCAAGGCCAATCCGCACCCCTTGCTGCTCGAAGCGCTGCGCGCAGGCGGTGCGCGTCCCGAGGTGTGCTCGACGGGTGAGCTGAGTGCCGCACTGGCGGCGGG
Source organism: Streptomyces sp. NPDC017520 (assembly GCF_044329855.1). Classification (NCBI taxonomy): domain Bacteria; kingdom Bacillati; phylum Actinomycetota; class Actinomycetes; order Kitasatosporales; family Streptomycetaceae; genus Streptomyces; species Streptomyces sp. NPDC017520. The sequence goes on along the minus strand of NZ_JBIRKB010000005.1, from coordinate 155,219 downwards.
CTGGTCCGGCGCCGAGATCCTGTACACCGGGCCGGGCAGACCGGACAACGAGATCACCCGGGCGCTGAAAGTGGGAGTCCGGCTGTTCTCCGTCGACTCACCCCATGCGCTGGACCAGTTGGACCGGATCGCGTCGGCCGAGGACATGGCCGTGGACTGTCTCCTCCGGGTCAACGACGACCACCCCGTCCCTGGTCAGGGCCTGGTCATGACAGGAGTGCCCTCGCAGTTCGGCGCTGACGCCTCGTGGATACTCGACGAGCCGGAACGATTCGCCTCCCGGGAACACGCCCAGGTCGTCGGTCTCCACCTGTACATGGGATCCAACGTCGACGGCGTCGACGCGCTCACGGCCCAGTTCGAACGTTCCCTGCGCACCGCCGGGCGGCTGGCCGGGGCGCTGGCGCGGCACGGCGTACGCCTGCGGCTGCTGGACCTGGGCGGTGGATTCGGCGCGCCGTTCGCCACCACGGGCGAGGCGTCGGATCTCTCGGGGCTGGACCGGCGACTGGATCGTCTGCTCGGCGAGCTCCTTCCGGCCGTCGTCGAGCCTGGTGATCCGCTGCCCGAAGTCGCCTTCGAATCCGGCCGATACCTGGTCGCGACGGCGGGGACCCTCTTCACCCGCGTCCTCGATGTGAAGCTCTCCCAGGGGCGGAACGTCGTCGTCCTCGAATCGGGCATCAACCACCTGGGCGGCATGTCAGGTTTGCGCAGGCTGCCGCCCCTGCGTCCGACCCTCGTCACGGACGAGGACCGGGGCGCCTCCGAGACCGTGCCCACGATCGTCACCGGTCCGCTCTGCACCCCCCTCGACACCTGGGCCCGGGCGGCGGAGCTGCCACCGCTGCGCCCCGGCGACCTGCTCTCCATCCCCAACGTGGGGGCCTACGGACTGACGGCCAGCCTGGTGGCCTTCCTCGGACGGCCGATGCCCTGCGAAGTGGTGATCGACAGCTCCGCGCCCGGCACCGCCCCCGCCGTTTCCCGTCTACGGCTCGTCCGCACCGCCCAAGGAGAACGTTGATGGACCCCCGCTTCACCGAGATTCTCACCTCGCTCCTCAAGTTCCTGGGAGACGGGGCGATCACCCCGCAGTCCTCACTGCGCGACCTCGGACTCGACTCCATGCTGGCCGTGGAACTGCTCTTCGCCATCGAGGACGAGTTCGCCATCGCGCTGCCCGAGGAAGCGATCAACGACACGACCTTCGCCACGGCGGGCAGCCTCTGGGCGGCGATCAGCTCGGCGGTCGAGGCACAGCACGGGACGGCGGCCCGCCCGTGAACGTGCGCGTTCCTGCCCACGCGGGGCAGGAACGCCGCGGGAAGGACTGGACGGCGGCGGCCGAGTCCACCGCAGAGGCAGCCGCACCCCACGTCGAGCGGACGGATGCCGACGCCTCCTTCCCCGTCGAGGCCCTCGCCGCGATGCGCGAGAGCGGGCTGCTGGGCCTGCTGGTACCTCGCGAGTACGGAGGCTTCGGCGGCGGCCTCCGCGACATGACGGCAGTCAGTACGCGACTCGGCCGCGTCGACATGTCCGTGGCGATGGTCTTCGCCATGCACTGCCAGCAGGTATCCGCCCTGGTGCGGTTCGGCAACGAGCGGCTGCGCGCCGAGGTGCTGCCCGGCATCGCCTCGGGTGCGGTCTATCTGGCTTCCGTGACCACCGAGAAGGGGAAGGGCGGCCATCTGCGCAGCGCGGAAGCAGAGTTGGAGGCGCGTGATGGCCTCCTGCATCTGGACCGACTGGCCCCCATCGTCACGGGTGGCGGATACTCGGACGGATTCCTGGTCACCATGCGCAGTCCCGGGGCGCACTCCGGGAGCCAGGTGTCCCTCGTGTACGCGCACCGCGACCAGCTGGCGGTCGAGGAGAGCGGCGACTGGCAGCCGCTGGGAATGCGGGCTACCCGGAGCACCGCGATGCGGCTGACCGGGCGGCTCCCGGAGCATCAGGTCGTGGGAGATCAGGGTTCCTTCCCGACCATCGCCACCACCGTCTTCGCCCCCGCCGCGCATCTCGGCTGGGCGGCGTGCTGGCTGGGAACCGCGGCCGGGGCACTGTCTCGTACGGTGAAGATGCTGCGCAGTCCACAAGGCCGGGCGCGGACGGACCTGACATCGGAGCTGCTGCTGACCCGGCTGTCCGAGGCCCGTCGTCGGCTGGACACCGTGCACGCGCTGCTGCGCCACACCGAACAGGCCGTCGGAGGTGCGACGGATCTCTCCACACCCCGCGTGCAACTGCTCCTCAACGCCCTGAAGATCACCGCGGCGGACGAGTGCCACCGGGCGGTCGACGGTCTCGTCGAGGCGGCAGGTCTGCGCCACGGATATCTACGCGACTCGCCCACACGGCTGGAGCAGGCCCTGCGCGATCTGCGATCCGCTTCGCTCAACTACCACAACGACCGGCTTCATCTGGCGGACGGGAGACTGACCCTGCTCGACCCCGAGGTGCGGTTTGTCTGATCCGCTGGGTTGGCGGTCGCGGTCGCCGAGGACCGCTCGGTGGGCATCGACGTCCAGAGCCCGCCGGAGCGGGTGTCGTACCGGTCCCTCGGCCGCTGCCCGGTCCGCCCCGCGAGCGTGGCCGACGGCGCCGGAGCTGTCGGCACGCGGACGGCGCTGGATCAGCTCGGGCATCTGCCGATGGCCCGGCGTTCCCTGGAGTCGGCTTGGTTCTGGACCGCCCGCGAGGCGTGTGCCAAAGCCGCGGGCACCGGTCTCGGCAGAGCCCCCTGGCGGATTCCGACGGCGCTCGGTGGCCATTGCGGCACGTGGGGTCCGTACTGCTGGTGCAGTCTTCGCGGGACGTCGCCGGTGCCCCTCAGTTTTGCCGTGGCTCAGCAGCCGAACAGCTCTTCCAGCACGACCGCGACGCCGTCGTCCTCGTTCGACCGTGTATGCCGCTGCACCGCGTCGAGCACGGTCGGATGCGCGCTGGCCACCGCGTAGGGCCGACCCGCCCAGTTGAGAATGCTCAGGTCGTTGGGCATGTCGCCGAAGGCGACGACATCGGCGGCGCCGATGCCCCGGGCGGCACAGAGCTCCGCCAGCGTCCCCGCTTTGGTGACTCCGGGCGCACTGATCTCCAGCAGGCCCCGGCCCCCCGAGTGCGTGATCTGCGCCAGCGTCCCGGCGGCACGCTCCGCGACGGCAAGCATGGCGTCGACGTCATGCTGGGCAGACCAGGCGAGCAGCTTGATGATGTCGGCCTTCCCCTGCCAGAGGTCCCCCACCCGCTCCACGGGAAACTCGGCGCCGGCGTCCTCGGGCAGCCGCAATCCGTAGCCGGGGGCGAAGAGCACCTGATGGCCGGTCTCGACCGCGAAGCCGATGCCCGGCACCTCGGCGGTGAGGGCGTCCGCGGCCGCCCGGGCGCACGCGATCTCCAGGGAAAGAGACTTGAGCACGGTCCGGGAGCCGATGTCATAGACCAGGGCCCCGTTGCTGCAGACGGCTGTTCCGGTCACCCGGTGGGCCGCGGCCAGGGCGTCCACGTACCGGGGGGGGACGGGCGGTGACGAGGACGACCTCGGCGCCTCCGGCGGTCGCCAGGTCCAGCGCCTTGCGGGTGCGCTCGGAGAGACTGCCGTCGTTGCGCAGGAGTGTGCCGTCGAGGTCGGTCGCGATCAACCGGGGCTGCGTCATTTCCGCAGTCTATCGACCCGTCCGCAGCCGTACGCGCCCCAATGGCCGCCTGGGACTTCGGCGGTGTCGGACAGGCCGGGGCGGGCGCCCCTCGCGCCCGGTGGGTCGCCGCCGTACGTGTCCGTCGCGGGCTGTCGCTCGTCGGCTTGGCCCAACAGCTTCGGCACACACGGCGATTCGGGCCGCGCGCCCATCGCGTCGGCCGGACATCCGTCCATCGACCATCCCCGCAGGACGGACGGCGGACACCGACAAGGCGCCGACCACGACCCGGCGCCCGCCTGAACTACGCCGAACACGCGCTGCGCAGCGGTGACCCTGCCGCGACCGCGATGATCGACGTGAGAAGTACGGCGGGCACAGCTCTGGCGCCAGCCACTCCCGCCCCGGGAGCAGACTCTGCGTGCCCGGCCGACCACCGTGCAAACGAAGCGAGTCGGCGCGAGCTGGAGAGGTGTGCCCAGGTCCGGTGAAACCACGGCATGTGGTCGAAGTCCATGCCGTGGACGGAGGCGATCAGGGCCGGGGTGCACAGGATCGCCGCCCACGACGAGATCTACTACGACTCGGGCGTCCGGGCGGCCTGAGCGTCGCCCCTGTTGACGGCGGTTCCTCAACCTCGAAATGTCTCCAGCAGTCGCAGCCACACCTCGCTGATCGTCGGATACGCCGGGACCGCGTGCCACAGGCGGGCGATGGGGACCTCCCCCGCGACCGCGATCGTCGCCGAGTGCAGGAGTTCGCCGATGCCGGGGCCGACGAAGGTGACGCCGAGCAGGATCTCGCGGTCCAGGTCCACGATCATCCGGGCGCGGCCCCGGTAGCCGTCGGCGTAGAGGCCGGAGCCGGCGACCGAGGCGAGGTCGTAGTCGACGGCGCGTACGCGGTGGCCCGCGCGTTCGGCCTCGGCGAGGGTGAGGCCGACGGACGCGGCCTCCGGGTCGGTGAAGACGACCTGGGGGACGGCAGTGTGGTCGGCGGTGGCCGAGTGGGCGCCCCAGGGGGCGGTCTCCAGGGCACCGTTCCCGGCGCGGGCGGCGATCGCCGCGCCCGCGATGCGGGCCTGGTATTTGCCCTGGTGGGTCAGGAGGGCGCGGTGGTTGACGTCCCCGGCCGCGTACAGCCAGTCCGTTCCGTCGACGCGGCAGCTGTCGTCCACGGTGAGCCAGGAGCCGGGTTCGAGGCCGATCGTCTCCAGGCCCAGGTCGTCCGTGCGCGGGGCCCTGCCGGTGGCGAAGAGGATCTCGTCGGCCTCGATACGGTCGCCGTCGTCCAGGTCGACGGTGACCGGGCCGCCCGGTGCGGGGCGGTGGACGGCGGTGACCGAGACGCCCGTACGGATCCGGGCGCCGGCCTCCGCCAGCGCGTCGGCGATCAGCTCGCCCGCGAAGGGCTCCATCTTCGGGAGCAGACCGCCGCCCCGGATCAGCAGCGTCACGTCGGAGCCCAGCGCCTGCCAGACGGTCGCCATCTCCACGCCCACGACTCCCCCGCCGACGATCACGAGCCGGCCGGGAGCCTCCTTGGCGCTGGTGGCTTCGCGGCTGGTCCAGGGACGGGCCTCCTCGATGCCGGGGAGGGAGGGGACCACGGCACGGGAGCCGGTGCAGACGGCGACGGCGTGCCGGGCGGTGAGCCGCTGCTCCGTGCCGTCTGGGGCGGTGACGGTGACCGCACGGGGGCCGGTGAGCCGCCCCGTACCCCGGTACACGTCCGCTCCGACGCTCTCCAGCCAGGCGACCTGGCCGTCGTCCTGCCAATGGCTCGCTTCCGCGTCCCGGTGGGCGAGTACGGCCTCCACGTCCAGGGGGCCCCGCACCGCGGCGCTCAGTCCCGGCACCCGGCGGGCGTCGGCACGGGCGACGACGGGGCGCAGGAGCGCCTTGCTCGGCATGCACGCCCAGTAGGAGCACTCGCCGCCGACCAGCTCGGACTCCACCACCGCTGCGGAGAGCCCGGCGGCGCGGGCCCGGTCCGCCACGTTCTCCCCCACCGGGCCGGCGCCGATGACCACTACGTCGTACTCGGAGCGCTCGGAGTTGTTCTTCCCTGCGTCAGTCATGGAAACAGTGTCCTCGCGGGTGTGCGCCCCGGCCACATGGGCAGGCGGAATAGCGCAAGTGCCGTCACCGTTGTGCCGGACAGGACCCGTGAGGACCCCACCGGCAGAGGAAGAGGTATCCCCCGTATGAGCACCGTCGAGCTCACCAACGAAAACTTCGATCAGGTCGTCAGCGACAACGATTTCGTTCTGATCGATTTCTGGGCTTCCTGGTGCGGCCCCTGCCGGCAGTTCGCGCCGGTCTACGACTCGGCTTCCGAGCGCCACCCCGACCTCGTCTTCGCCAAGGTGGACACCGAGGCCCAGCAGGAGCTGGCGGCGGCCTTCGAGATCCGTTCGATTCCGACGCTGATGATCGTCCGCGACAATGTCGCGGTCTTCTCGCAGCCCGGTGCGCTGCCCGAGGCGGCTCTGGAGGACGTCATCGGGCAGGCCCGGAAGCTGGACATGGACGAGGTCCGCAAGTCCGTCGAGGAGCAGAAGCGGGCGGCCGAGGCGGGCCAGGGGCAGCCGGAGGCCCCGTAGTCCGGCCTGTCCTGCGCCCGGCACGGCCCTGGGGCCCTGACCGACACCGTGGAGACGGTGTACGCGGTCGGGGCCCTCGGTCGTGCCCAGGGCGTCGAGCAGGGTGTCCCGAGCCCTTCTTCTCTTCTCGCTGTCTCGCCCTCTCCCGCTCAGGACGCGGGGCGCTCCCCCTCGGCCCCGGCGACGCGGACCGACATGCCGTAGTCCAGTTCCTCGCCGTCGACGAGCACGGCCTCCACCGCCCGGGTCTCCGGGTCGATGTCCGCTTCCATGCCCTCGCCCGCGTACCGGGGGTAGCCCGAGGCCCCCGTCTCGCCGGTGGCGGCGACGACCGCGGACCGGATCGGCCGGCCGGGGGCCCCGGTCCGCGTCCTGCTGTGGTGGGGGGTCAGGAGGAGTTCGTAACTCTGCGGGTGGCTCATGCCTCCGACGCTAGACACCCGCCGTGCGTGGCGCATGTCGTCGCGCCGGAGGCGGTCAGCTCGACTCCCGGTGCACGGCGCTGGTGCGGAGCAGGTCCTGATGGACCGGCGGTCCGCCCGGGTGCTGGACCATGCGGTCGATCGTCTCGGCCAGCGGCTGCGGCATGGCGAGCTCCATCCGGACCGTGCTCAGCCGGGGACGCAGCAGCCGGCCGATGAGGGAGTCGTCGGCGCCGATCACCGCCGTGTCGGCGGGCACGGTCACTCCGGCGTCCTGGAGGGCCCGCATCAGCAGCATGGCGTACTCGTCGTTGTACGCGAACACCGCGTCCAGTCCCAGTTCCGGCCAGCGGGCGGCCAGCTGGTGAGCGGACTCCTCCTCGTACCGCAGCGGGAGGGGGCACACACGGGCCCCCGCCGGTTCGGCGACGCGACGTGCCCCGATGAGGCGGGGTTCGGAGAAGGGCGCCCGGCCCGGTTCCTGGGGCATGACCACGCCGATGTGGCGACGGCCGCGGGCCAGCAGGTGTTCCACCGCGCTGGCGCCGACCTGGCGTTGGTCCATGACCAGGCCGTGCGCTCCGGCCACCGGGCCGGGGCCCAGGGTGATCACCGCCTTGGCGCCGGAGCGGGTCAGGATGCCCGTGCCGTGGGGGGTGAGGGCGATGCCCGGCGGTACGACGACGGCGACGGGCCGCAGTTCGGCCCAGGCCGTGGCCGCCTCGTCGGCGGTGAGACCGACGCTGCCGTACTGGACGACGGTGTAGTCCAGGCGGCGCAGCCCGGACTGGAGTTCCTCGAAGAAGTACTGGTGCAGTGGTCCCGCCGGTATGTGACCGGAGGGCAGCAGGACCATACGGCTGTGTCCGGCGCGCAGACTGCGGGCAGCCGCGTGCGGAACGTAACCGAGCTGGAGAGCTGCCTCCCTGACCCGGCGTCGGGTGGGTTCGCTGATCCGGACGGTGGCGTTGTTGTTCAGTACGTAGGACACGGTGGCCCGGGACACTCCGGCGAGGCGCGCGACATCGGCGCTGGTCGGAACGGAGACTTCGGCGGGCTGCTTGGGTAACTGGCTCATGGCGTCGGGCAGTCTTCCAGACCCGCGGGAGCGGGTTTCGGTCCGGGGCCCGCACCTTCGGTCACGGTGGCCGGAACGCCGCCCCGCGGCCCCGGCCCGACGCCCCGCTCCCGGGACCGGGCGGTGAGGGTTCTACGGTGTTGCGATGACGTTCCACGACAGCGCGTACCGATCCGACAACCCCTTTGACGTGCCCGGCAGCAGCGGGCCGACCGCCACGACGCAGGCCGACGCCGATGACGTGGGCCCCGTGCGCACCTCCTACGCCCCCGATCGCGACGGCGATCCCGACCCAGGTGAGATCGTCTGGACCTGGGTGCCTTTCCAGGAGAACGACGGGCGGGGGAAGGACCGGCCGGTGCTCGTCGTGGCCCGCGAGGAGGCGGGCACGCTGCTCGCCGTCCAGCTCTCCAGCAAGCAGCACGACCGGGAACACGAGTGGGTGGCGCTGGGCGCGGGCCCCTGGGACAGCTCGGGGCGGCCTTCCTGGGCGGGCCTCGATCGAGTGCTGCGGGTCCACGAGGACGGGATGCGCCGGGAGGCGTGCGCCCTGGACCGGGAGCGGTTCGACCGGGTCGCCGGGCGGCTGCGCGAGCGGTACGGCTGGAGCTGAGCGGCGACGCGGTGGGAGGCGGTGCGGCGGGCGGCGGCGACGCGGTGGGAGGCGGGCGGCGGCAACGCGGTGGGAGGCGGCCGTGGTGAGGCCCGCCGGGCACGCTCCGGACGCCGGTCCCCGGGTCAGGTGAAGGTCCGGGCGAAGGCCGCCCGGACGGCGGATTCGGGGTCCCGGTCCAGGATCCCGAAGACGATCTGCTCGAAGTGGCCGCCGAACCGGCCGCCCTCGCCGAGCAGCGCCCGGAACGCCTCCGCCACCTGTGCCGGATCGTTCTGGAAGACCCCGCAGCCCCAGGCCCCCAGGACCAGCCTGCGGTAGCCGCGTACGGCCGCGACCTCCAGCACCCGTTCGGCGCGGGAGGCCAGGGCCGCCGGGACGCGGTGGGCCTCGTCGGGGGTCTGCCGCTGGATCACCCCGGCGTTGGGCGCGGGCGAGGTGAGGAATCCGACGGTGTAAGGGGCGTCCAGGAAGGCGCCGCGGTCGTCGCGGAAGACCGGCACCCCGGGCGAGTGGATCACCCGGTCGGTGTAGAAGGCGCTGCGTTCGGCGCGGTGGTGCGCGTAGTACTCGGGGGCGCGCAGGAGGGTCGCGTGGAGGGCCGAGCCGCGGCACAGGGCCTCCTCCTGGGCCTGCGCGCCGTTGAGGTAGCCGCCGCCGGGGTTGCGGGCCGAGGCGTAGCTGAGGACGGCGACCCGGCCGGGTGCCTCGGCGGTCATCCTGCGGGCAGCGGCGAGGCTGCTCTCGCCGGTGACCTCGAAGTGCGGGGTGCGGTCGGATTCCAGGGCCGCGACGGGCACCGGGTCCGGCCCGTAGAGCGTGGTACCGGACAGCGCGGCGGCCACGGCCCGTGTGATGGACACGTCCTGACCTGCGGCGTTGCGATATGTACCGGCCTCGACGACCGCTTCCGTCCCGCGCGCGATGCCGCGCAGCCGCGCGCTCACCGGCGCTCCCCCGTCTGGTGCATACGGGGCATGCTGACGGGGAACCCGGCCTCGGCGCAACCGGATTCTTCTGACTCGGGGGCACCCTTGTGCGATCTCCGGGTACAGGTTTGGCTGGTAGGCACGCGGCTGAGAAGGAGGCCCCCATGGGCTTGGACATTCCCGGCGTAACCGGCTCGCGCCCGGACGCCGCCCCCCTCGACGAGAGCGGGGCAGAGGATTTACTGCGCGGCATATGTTTCAAGACGGGCCCGCCTCGAACCGTCGGAGTGGAACTCGAATGGCTCATCCACGACCGGGAACGCCCTGACCTTCCGGTCGGTCAGGAACGGCTGGACAGCGCTGCCGAGGCGGTCCGGGCACTGCCGCTGAGCGCGGCGCTGACGTTCGAGCCGGGCGGGCAGCTGGAGCTCAGCTCGCAGCCCGCCGGCTCCCTCATGGAGTGCGTCGACACCACCGCGGCCGATCTGGCGGCGGTCCGCGCCACGCTCGGCGCGGCGGGGCTCGCACCGGTCGGGCTCGGCGTCGACCCCTGGCAGGCGCCGCGCCGCAGGCTGCGGGAGCCCCGCTACGAGGCGATGGAGGCCGCGCTGGACCGTACGGGGCCGGCGGGGCGGGCGATGATGTGCACCTCCGCGTCGGTCCAGGTCTGCCTGGACGCGGGCGAGGAGGAGCCGGGGCCGCTCGGATACGGGCGGCGCTGGCAGCTCGCGCACCTGCTGGGCGCGGTGCTGGTGGCCGCGTTCGCGAATTCGCCGTTCCAGCAGGGCCGCCGGACCGGCTGGCGCTCCACCCGGCAGTCGCTCTGGGCCGATCTGGACCCGGGCCGCACCCTGGCGCCGGGCTTTGGGCGTGCCCCGCGCGAGGCGTGGGCCGCGCACGTGCTGGACACGACCGTGCTGTGCATCCGGGGCAAGGAGGGCCCCTGGGACGTGCCGGAAGGGCTGACCTTCCGTGAGTGGATCCGCACCGGGTCGCCCCGGCCGCCGACGCGGGCCGATCTCGACTACCACCTCACCACGCTGTTCCCTCCCGTCCGGCCGCGCGGTCACCTCGAACTGCGCATGATCGACGCGCAGAGCGGACCCGACGGGTGGCTGGTGCCGCTCGCCGTCGCCACGGCCCTGTTCGACGACCCGGAGGCCGCCGAGACCGTGTACCGCACCGTGAAGCCGCTGGCCGAGACGTCGGGCGCAGCGGCCGCGCCCCGCAACCCGCTCTGGACGGCTGCCGCCCGCGAGGGACTCGCCGACCCGGAGCTGCGGGCCGCGGCCACCGCCTGTTTCGGGGCGGCGCTCCCGGCGCTGGAGCGGATGGGAGCGAGCGGGGCGGTGCGCGACACCGTGGCCGCCTTCACCGACCGCTATGTCGCCCGGGGTCGATGTCCGGCCGACGACCTGCCCGAGCCAGGCGCCCTGACCGCGGGGAGCCTGTCGGCCGATCGGAGCCCGCTGACCGATCAGAGCCTGCTGACCGGTCCGAGCCCGCTGAGCGGTCCCAGCCCGCTGAGCGATCGCACCCCGCCACGTCCCGGAAAGGCGGCCTCCGCATGACCGAGCACCGTGAAGACACCCGGCAGCGTGAAGACACCCGGCACCGCGAGCACTCCGACGCCTTCGATCCGGCCGGCGCCACCGCGTCGACGGGTTTCGCCGTCGCACCCGGCATCGATCCGGAGGCGCTGCGACGGCGCGCCCTCGACGCGCTGCTGTCCGCGCGCGAGCGCACCGCGCTGCTCACCGACAGCGTGGACGACGGCGAACTGACCGCTCAGCACTCCCCGTTGATGTCGCCGCTGGTCTGGGACCTGGCGCACATCGGCAACCAGGAAGAGCAGTGGCTGCTGCGCGCGGTCGGCGGCCGGGAGGCGTTGCGCCCGGAGATCGACGGGCTGTACAACGCCTTCGAGCACACACGTGCCTCGCGCCCCTCGCTGCCGCTGCTGGCACCGGCCGAGGCCAGGACGTACGCCTCCGACGTACGGGGGCGGGCGCTGGACCTGCTGGAGGGCACACAGCTGCACGAGGGCGGACGCCCATTGGAGCGGGCCGCCTTCGCCTTCGGCATGATCGCCCAGCACGAACAGCAGCACGACGAGACGATGTTGATCACCCATCAGCTGCGCGCGGGTCCCGCGGCGCTCACCGCGCCCGCGCCGCCGCCGCCCGTCGGTGCCGAGGCGCTCGGGGACGACGTCCTGATTCCCGGGGGCCCGTTCACGATGGGAACCTCCGCCGAGCCGTGGGCCCTGGACAACGAGCGGCCCGCGCACCGGCGCGACGTGCCGGCGTTCCGTCTGGACGCCTCGCCGGTCACCTGTGGCGCCTACCTCCGCTTCATCGAGGACGGCGGGTACCGGAACGAGCGTTGGTGGGCGCCCGAGGGCTGGGCGATGGTCCGTGAACACGACCTGGCCGCACCGCTGTTCTGGCGGCGGGAGGCGGGACAGTGGCTGCGCCGCCGGTTCGGGGTGACCGAGCCGGTGCCGGAGGACGAGCCCGTGCTGCACGTCAGCTGGTACGAGGCGGACGCGTACGCCCGCTGGGCGGGGCGGCGGCTGCCCACGGAGAGCGAGTGGGAGAAGGCCGCCCGCCACGATCCCGCCTCCGGCCGCTCCCGGCGCTACCCGTGGGGCGACGAGGACCCGACGCCGGAGCGGGCCAATCTGGGACAGCGCCACCTCCGTCCGGCACGGTCCGGCGCGTATCCGGCGGGACGTTCGCCCGCCGGGGCCGGGCAGTTGATCGGCGACGTGTGGGAGTGGACCTCCAGCGACTTCCTGCCCTATCCGGGGTTCGTGGCGTTTCCCTACCGCGAGTACTCGGAGGTCTTCTTCGGGCCGGCACACAAAGTGCTGCGCGGCGGCTCGTTCGCCGTGGGCGAGGTCGCCTGCCGGGGCACCTTCCGCAACTGGGACCTTCCGGTGCGGCGGCAGATCTTCTCCGGATTCCGCACCGCCAAGGACGCCTGATGTGCCGTCACATCGCCTATGTGGGCGAGCCGGTGGCGCTCGGCGACATCCTGCTGCGACCTCCGCATGCCTTGTGGCGGCAGTCCTGGGCGCCGCGCCGCCAGCGTTACGGAACGGTGAACGCGGATGGTTTTGGGGTCGGTTGGTACGCGGAAGGCGACCCGGTACCCGGACGCTATCGCCGTCAGGGACCGATATGGGGCGACGAGACCTTCACCGATCTGGCCCGGGTGGTCCGCAGCACCGCGCTGCTCGCCGCCGTACGGGATGCCACCGAGGCGGGTGCGGACGGGGAGGCCGCGGCCGCGCCGTACACCGCCGGGCGGCAGTTGTTCAGCCACAACGGGATGGTGCGGGGGTGGCCCGGCTCACTCGCCGACGCGGCCGCCGCCCTGCCCGCCGAGCGGCTCCTGTCGCTGGCCGCCCGTAACGACTCGGCGCTGATCTGGGCGCTGATCCGCCACCGGACCGACGCCGGGGACGATGTGCCGCGCGCCGTCGCGGAGACCGTGCGGGAGGTCGCGGCCGCCGCGCCCGGCTCCCGGCTGAATCTGCTCCTCACCGACGGGGAGACGATCACGGCGACCGCCTGGGGCGACACCCTCTGGTACCTCACGGCACCGGGCCACCGCACCGCGGTCGCCTCGGAGCCGTACGACGACGACCCTCTCTGGCGCGAGGTTCCCGACCGCACGCTGCTGGTCGCGACCTCCACGGACGTCCTGCTCACCCCGCTCAAGGAGCCCACCGCGTGAGTCCCTTCCTGCTGACCCGCACCCTGCCGGTGGACGCGACGGACGCGGCGCTGCGCGCCGACGTCCTCAGCGGCCTGACCCGGCATCCCAAGACCCTGCCGCCGAAGTGGTTCTACGACGCCCACGGCAGCGAGCTGTTCGAGGAGATCACCCGGCTGCCCGAGTACTACCCGACCCGCGCGGAGCGGGAGATCCTCTCGGCGCGCGCCGAGGAGATCGCCGCGGCGTCGGGCGCCCGGACGGTGATCGAGCTGGGCTCGGGGTCGTCCGAGAAGACCCGTCACCTGCTGGACGCACTCCCCGAGTTGCACAGTTACGTTCCCGTGGACGTGAGCGAGAGCGCGCTGACGGGGGCGGCCGAGTCGCTGCTCGCCGAGCGCCCGGGGCTGTCCGTCCACGCGCTGATCGCGGACTTCACCGGGGGCCTGGCCCTGCCGGGGACACCGGGGCCCCGGCTGGTGGTGTTCCTGGGGGGCACGATCGGCAATCTGTTGCCGGAGGAGCGGGCGGCGTTCCTCCGGTCGGTACGCTCGCTGCTCTCGCCCGGTGACGCGCTGCTCCTCGGCACGGACCTGGTGAAGGACGAGGAGACGCTGGTGGCCGCGTACGACGACGCGGCCGGGGTGACGGCGGCCTTCAACAAGAACGTCCTCAACGTCGTCAACCGTGAACTGGGGGCCGACTTCCCGCTCGACGACTTCGATCACCTCGCGGTGTGGAATCCGCGGGACCGCTGGATCGAGATGCGGCTGCGGGCCCGCCGGGCGCTGAGCGTCAAGATCCGGGAGCTGGACCTCGTGGTGCCGTTCGAGGCCGGTGAGGAACTGCGTACGGAGGTGTCGGCGAAATTCCGGCAGGAGGACGTCCGTGCGGAGCTGGCCGCCGCCGGCATGCGGCTGACTCAGTGGTGGACGGACTCGGCGGGGCGGTTCGCCCTGTCGCTGGCCACGGCGGTCTGACGGGACCGGAGGGGGCCCTCGCGTTCGAGGACGGCCGCTCGTGCTCTGCGTGCCAGGGCGCGGCGGCCGTCCTCGCCGTCCACGGGGACCGGCGCGAGGACGTCGATCCGGGCGGTGAGCCCGGCCGCCCGCACCACCCGCCACAGGGAGGCGGCGAGCGGGTCGGACCCGACGAACGCGACGGCGCCCGCGGCCGGTCCGGAGCGGTGCTCCGCGGTGCGGTAGGCGATGCGGACCGGCCGGACCGTCGCACCGGCGTCGATCGCCGCCTGGAAGACGGCGGGCCGGAAAGCTCCGCCGTCCCGTCCGCACCAGGTGCTGCCCTCGGGGAAGACCACGACCCGGGAGCCGGAACGCAGGGCCGCGGCGACGGCCCGTACGGCGTCGGGCAGGACGCGCAGCCGGTCGCGTTCGATGAACAGGGTGCCGCCGAGCGCGGCGAGGGGGCCGAGCAGGGGCCAGCGCCGGATCTCGCTCTTGGCGACCATCCGGCCGGGCAGTACGGAGGCGATCAGCGGGATGTCGAGCCAGGAGATGTGGTTGGCGACGACGAGTTCGCCGCCCGTGGCGGTTTCCGGAGCGTGCCGCCGGACGGTGACGCGTACGCCGAAGGCCCGGGGGACGGCGCGCGCCCAGCGCCGTGTCAGGCGGCGCCGCGGGGCGGGCCCGAGCAGCCGTACCAGCGGGACGCAGGCCACGCCCAGCAGGACCAGTCCGCAGCCGGCCAGCAGCAGGAGGGCGGCGGGCAGTGGAGCGCGTACGGCTCCGGTGTGCCGGGCGCAGCCGTCCGGGGTGCAGGGGGCGACGGGCAGCCAGGGGCTCATCGCAACGGGGCCAGCGAGAGGAAGTGGCGCAGGTAGCGCGGGTCGGTGCGGCGCAGCGAGAGCAGGACGTACAGGTCGGCGACGTTGAAGTCGGGGTCGTACGCCGGGGCTCCGCAGATCTGGGCGCCGAGCCGGAGGTAGCCGCGCAGCAGGGGTGGGAGATCTGCCCGGGAGCCGGCTTCCGTGCCGTGCGCGGAGGAGTCCCAGAGGCGGTGCGGGGTGACCCAGTACTTCTCCGGCGCGAGGTGGCTGGCGCGTACGGTGTTCCAGCTCCGGGCGGCGCTCGCGCCGCCGTCGGTCAGCGGCAGGGAGCAGCAGCCCGCGATCCAGGTGTGGCCGGTGCGCTCCATGTAGCGGGCGAGTCCGGCCCAGACGAGGGCGATGACCGCGCCGTCGCGGTGTGCGGGGTGGACACAGGAGCGGCCGACCTCGACGAGGTCGTCGCGGATCGGGGCGAGCCGGGTGAGGTCGAACTCGCCTTCCGCGTAGAGGCGTCCGGCGATCCGGGCCCGGTCCGGCGGCAGCAGCCGGTAGGTGGCGACGACCTCCCCGGTGGCGGTCTCGCGGACCAGGAGGTGGTCGCAGTACGCGTCGAAGGCGTCGCTGTCCAGGCCCGGTTCGGGCCCTTCCAGCCGGGCTCCGAGTTCCCCGGCGAACACGAGGTGGCGCAGGCGCTGGGCGGCTCGTATGTCTTCCTGGCAGCCGGCGAAGGAGACCCGGTAGGCCGGTTCCGGGGCGCCGGCGGGGCCGGGGGCCGGGGCGGGGGCCGGGGATGAGGCGGGGAGCGGGGACGAGGCGGGGGCCGGGGATGAGGCGGGGAGCGGGGCGACGGGCAGCACGGTCATGGCGGTCTCCGGTGACGGAAGAGTGAGGGGCGCTGCCGGGCTGTCGCGGGAGTGCGACGGCCCGGCCCCTTACTTCTTCCGTCACCGGCTGGATTCGACGTGACCGCTGTGGAGAGCGTGGATGTGCGACGGCTGAATCCCCAGGGACCCGATTCCCCAGGGACCCGATTTCCCGGCGGCACGATTTCCCGGGGCACGATTTCCCGGGGGCACCGTGTCACGAGGACTCCTTGCCGCGAGGACTCCGTGCCGCGCGAGGACTCCTCGTCCCATGGACTTGTCCCGTGGACTTCGTCCGGGTGGGATCAGCCGCTGCCGGCCAGCAGGGCGGTGATGCGCTCGGAGGCGGTCCTGGCCTCGCGGGCCGGGTCGCCGCCCTCGAGCACGGCCGTCATGTAGGGCTTGATCGGGTTCTCCGCCTCGACCCTGGCCCACTGGGGCGAGTTGGGGGTGGCGCGGCCTCGGGTGGCGCCTTCGGCCATCGCCGCCGTGCCCTCGTCGCCCTCGATGACATGGGCGAGGCTGGGCTTGTTGGGGACGTAGCTCATGCCCCGGGCGAGCTCCGTCTGCCACTTCTCGCTCGCCAGCGCCTTGACCACGGCGATGCCGGCGGTGCGTTCGTCGGCCTTCTTCGGGACGATGAGGTCGGAACCGCCGGTGAATACCGAGCCGGGGGCTTTCGAGGACTTGCCGGGAATGGGGAAGTAGCCGAGCTTTCCCTTGAGTTCGGGATTCTTCTGCTCGATGAGCGCGGCACTGCCCGGAGTCGAGATGATCTGCGCGACGTCGCTCTTGGCGAAGACGTCGGTCTGCGGGGGCTTCTCCTCGTCGGCGTCCGTGGGTCCGTCGCCGAGCGCCTGCAGTTCCTGGTAGAACTCCATGCCCGCCCGGGCTTCCGGGGTGTCCAGGGCGCCCTGCCAGTCGCCGCCGTTCTCGTCGGCGAGTTCCCCGCCCTCGTCCCAGATGAAACCGGCGAGCACGTACCAGTTCTGACCGGCCAGGTAGATGCCCTGGTTGCCCGCCCTGTTGAGCTTGTCGGTGGCGGCGATCCACTCGTCGCGCGTCTTCGGGACGGAGTCGATGCCTGCCTCCTCGAAGATCTCCTTGTTGTAGATGACCACCCGGTTGGCCGCGTACCAGGGGATGCCGTACTGCACGCCGTTGATGCTGCCGGGCTGGGCCAGGCCGGGCAGCCAGTCCTCGCTGCCCAGGTCGCGCATCGATTCGAGGGTCAGATCGCGCAGGCCGCCGCTCTCCGCGTACTGCGCGACCTGCGTGTTCCCGACCTCGATCACGTCCGGGGCGTCGCCCTCCAGCGCGGAGAGAACCTTGGGACCGATGCCGCTCCACTCCTGGATCTTGAAGTCCAGCTCGATCGAGGGGTTCTCCTCCTCGTACGAGCGGGTGAACTTGTCCAGGAAGCCGGGCGAGACGCTGTCCTTCATCAGCCAGACCGTCACCGTGCGGTCACCGCTGCCCGAGCCGGGTATGAAGCCGCATCCACCGAGTGCGACGGACGAGACAAGCGCGATGGCTCCGGCCAGTATGCGGTTCTTCACGTGGTCACCTTCTGCGAAACGGCACAACGAAATCGGGACCCGGTGTGGGGGGATTGCGGGCGGCGCTCGCACGGGTGGTTGGCTGAATTTTGGTATGGACCAATCAGTAGGTCAAGGCGGACACCTGTCCCGTTTCGCCCTGTCCTCCCCCTCGCGGGACAGCTCGGATTGGGGCAACGTGGTCACAGGAGAGGAGACAAACAATGGCGAATCACACCTATCGGGTCACCGAGATCGTAGGAACCTCCGAGGAGGGCATCGACGAGGCGATCCGGAACGGCGTCGCAAGAGCGGCGGAAACGTTGCACAATCTCGATTGGTTCGAGATTAATCAAGTTCGAGGCCATATCGAAGATGGCCGAATCGCTCACTATCAGGTCGGCCTCAAAGTAGGCTTCCGGCTCGACGAAAGCGCCTGATCAGGTACGTCCCTCGCGCTCCTGGGCATCCTTCAGCACCGCCGACGGGTCGGCCCAGCGGGCCCGCACCACGGTAAATCCGGCCACCTGGGCCGCGTCGCAGACCAGCTCGTCGTCGTCCACGAGCATGCGCACCTGCCCCTTCCGCCCCAGCTGCCGGAGGATGTCCAGCTTCGTCCGGCGTGCGGGGCGCCGGTCGTCGTTGCGGCGCATGAACAGCGTGCCCGCGGGCAGCCCCTGACGGCTCAGCCAGCGCACGGTGTCGCGACGGCACCGCTCGGGGCGTCCGGTCAGATAGACGATGGCGCACTCCTCGGCGCTCGCGAGCACCATCCGTACGCCCTCCGCGAGCGGCGGGTCCTCCGCGGCCGCGGCGAAGAAGCCGGCCCAGTCGCGCTTCGGGCCCTCCAGGAAGTGCTGCCGGTGGGCGGTGTCCGCGAGCGTGCCGTCCAGGTCGAATACGGCCAGCGGCCGTGCGTCGTTGTCCACTCCCCCAGCTTAGGAAGCCCGTCGGCCCCCGCGTCGGCCCGTCGCGCGGAAACCCCGGGAGAGCCGCGGCCTTCACGGGAATCCTGGGAGAGCGGTGGTGTTGAAGGGAGCGTGAGCTCTGTGATCGCCTCGACCCGCTTCTCCGTCCTGGACCGTTCCCGCACCCGCGAGGGGCACGACGCCTCCCGGGCGCTGCGCGACACCGTCGACCTGGCCCGGGAGGCGGAGGCGCTCGGCTTCCACCGCTTCTGGGTCTCCGAACACCACGGCGTGCCGGGGGTCGCGGGGTCCGCGCCGACGGTGCTGGCCGCCGCCGTCGCCGCCGCGACCTCCACCATCCGGATCGGTACCGGCGGGGTGATGCTGCCCAACCACCGGCCGCTGGTCGTCGCCGAGCAGTTCGGGGTGCTCGCCTCCCTCTTCCCCGGCCGGATCGACATGGGGCTGGGCCGCTCCGTGGGGTTCACCGACGGTGTCCGCCGGGCGCTCGGTCACGGCAAGGAGGCCGCCGAGGACTTCCCCGGCCGGCTCGCCGAACTGCTCGGCTGGATCGACGGCACCCAGCAGGCCCACCCCGGGGTGCACGCCCGTCCGACGGAGGGCCTGCGCATCCCCGCGTACGTCCTGGCGATCGGGGAAGGCGCGTCGGTCGCTGCGGCCGCCGGGCTCCCCCTCGTCATCGGTGATCTGCGCGGCCGGGACAAGGTGCTGCGGGCCATCGAGGTCTACCGCCGCGACTTCCGGCCCTCCGCCCGCGCCGAGCGGCCCGAGGTGATCGTCGCGGGCACGGTGGCCGTCGCCGGCACCGAGGAAGCGGCCCGCCGGCTGCTCGTACCGGAGGCGTGGGCCATGGCGTACTCCCGTACGCGCGGAGACTTTCCGCCGCTGGCCCCGGCCGAGCGTGTCGAGGCCCTCGCCATGACGGCCAAGGAGCGGACTCTGTACGAGCGAGGGCTCGACGGCCATGTCCACGGCACCGAGGACCAGGTGGCCGGGCAGCTGGAGCGGGCGATCGAGGAGACCGGGGCGGACGAGGTGCTCGTCACGACCAGTACGTACGACCGGGAGGGTCTGGTGGACTCGCTGCGGCGGCTCGCCCGGATCGCACGTCGATCCCGGGAGCCCGTCACCGGCACCGACGCCTAGAATCGGACTGTTTGTCCTGTCAGGCGTCAGAACCCATCCGTACGGAGCCGAGCCCCATGCACTCCCCCCACGATCCGTACGTCCGCGTGCGCGGCGCCCGCGAGCACAACCTCAAGAACGTCCGGGTCGACATCCCACGCGACACCTTGACCGTGTTCACGGGTGTGTCGGGGTCCGGCAAGTCCTCGCTCGCCTTCGGGACCATCTACGCGGAGGCCCAGCGCCGCTACTTCGAGTCCGTGGCCCCCTACGCCCGGCGGCTGATCCATCAGGTGGGCGCGCCCGCCGTCGGGGAGATCACCGGGCTGCCGCCCGCCGTCTCGCTGGAGCAGCGGCGCTCCGCCCCGGGGGCCCGGTCCTCCGTCGGGACGGTCACGACGCTCTCCAACTCGCTGCGCATGCTCTTCTCCCGTGCCGGCGACTATCCGCCGGGGGCAGAGCGGCTGGACTCCGACTCCTTCTCCCCCAACACCGCCGTCGGGGCGTGCCCGGAGTGCCACGGGCTGGGGCGCGTCCACCGGACGGACGAGGAGCTGCTCGTCCCGGACCCCTCGCTGTCGATCCGGGAGGGGGCGATCGCGGCGTGGCCCGGGGCGTGGCAGGGCAAGAACCTCCGCGATGTGCTGGACGCGCTGGGTCACGACGTCGACCGGCCGTGGCGCGAGCTGCCCGCGAAGGACCGGGAGTGGATCCTGTTCACCGACGAGCAGCCGGTGGTGACGGTGCATCCGGTGCGGGACGCGGGCCGGATCCAACGCCCTTACCAGGGCACGTACATGAGCGCGCGGCGCTATGTGCTGCACACCTTCGCCGATACCAAGAGCCGGGCCCTGCGGGCGAAGGCGGAGCGGTTCCTGACCAGCGCCCCGTGCTCGGTGTGCGGCGGGAGCCGGCTGCGGCCGGAGGCGATGGCGGTGACCTTCGCGGGGCGGACCGTCGCGGAGCTGGCCGGGCTGCCGCTGTCCGCGCTGGCCGAGGTGCTGGCCGGTGCGGGGGCGGGCGGCGAGGAGACTGCCCGGGTGCTGACAGGTGACCTGCTGACGCGGATCGGGACGGTGACTGAGCTGGGGCTCGGCTATCTGAGCCTGGACCGTACGGCCCCGACGCTGTCCTCGGGGGAGCTGCAACGGCTTCGGCTGGCAACGCAGTTGCGGTCGGGTCTCTTCGGCGTCGTCTACGTCCTCGACGAGCCGTCGGCCGGGCTGCACCCGGCGGACACCGAGGCGCTGCTCGGGGTGCTGGGCCGGCTGAAGGAGGCCGGGAACTCGGTCTTCGTGGTGGAGCATCAGATGGACGTGGTGCGGCGGGCGGACTGGCTGGTGGACGTGGGTCCGCTGGCCGGCGAGCACGGCGGGCGGGTGCTGCACAGCGGGCCGCCCGCGGGGCTGGCCGGGGTGCCGGAGTCGGCGACGCGGCGGTTCCTGTTCGAGGAGGGGCCCGCGCCGGTCCGGGAGCCGCGGGCGCCGACCGGGTGGATCCGGCTCAGCGGCGTGGAGCGGCACAATGTGCGGGGCGTGGACGCGGCGTTCCCGCTCGGGGTGTTCACAGCGGTGACCGGGGTGTCCGGCTCGGGCAAGTCGACCCTGGTCGGCCAGGTGCTCGCCGGGGTACTGGCGGACCGGCAGGCCGGCGAGGAGCCCGGGCCGGGTGCGCGGTTCTGCGCGGCGGCCACCGGTCTGGAGGCGGTGGACCGGCTCGTCCAGGTCGACCAGAAGCCCATCGGCCGTACGCCCCGGTCCAATCTGGCCACGTACACCGGCCTGTTCGACGCCGTGCGGAAGCTCTTCGCGGGGACGGACGCGGCGCGGGAGCGGGGGTACACGGCGGGGCGGTTCTCGTTCAACGTGAGTGGCGGGCGGTGTGAGACCTGCCAGGGCGAGGGGTTCGTCTCGGTGGAGCTGCTGTTCCTGCCGAGCACCTACGCGCCCTGTCCGGGCTGCCACGGAGCGCGGTACAACCCGGAGACCCTGGACGTCACCCTGAACGGGCTGACGGTCGCTCAGGTCCTGGAGCTGACGGTGGAGTCGGCGGCGTCCTTCTTCGCCGGGACGCCTGCCGCCGAGCGCGCGCTGACCACCCTGCTGGACGTGGGCCTGGGCTATCTGCGGCTCGGTCAGCCCGCCACGGAACTGTCCGGCGGCGAGGCGCAGCGCATCAAGCTGGCGGCGGAGCTCCAGCGCACCCGGCGCGGGCACACGCTGTATCTGCTCGACGAGCCGACGACGGGACTCCATCCGGCCGATGTGGAGGTGCTGATGCGGCAGTTGCACTCCCTGGTCGACGCCGGGAGCACGGTGGTGGTCGTGGAGCACGACATGGCCGTGGTGGCGGGCTCGGACCATGTCATCGACCTGGGGCCCGAGGGGGGTGACCGGGGCGGCCGGATCGTCGCGTCCGGTACCCCGGCGGAGGTGGCGGGCGAAGCCGGGAGCCGTACGGCGCCGTATCTGGCGAAGGCGCTGCGGCGCTGAGCCGACGGCGGGCGGCGCGTCGATCCCGTACGGCTCCGGAACCGTACGGGATCAACAGCCGGGGTCAACACCCGTGTCAGCGGCGGACCTTGCGGGTCGCCCGCAGCCACTCCTTGTTCATCGCGGCGATCGATGGCAGCGGGATGCCCTTGGGGCAGGCCGTGGCGCACTCGCCGGTCAGGGTGCACCCGCCAAAGCCCTCGTCGTCCATCTGGGCCACCATGTCCAGGACGCGGGTCTCGCGCTCGGGTGCGCCCTGCGGCAGGACGTTGAGATGGTTGACCTTGGCGGCGGTGAAGAGCATGGCCGAGCCGTTGGGGCAGGCCGCGACGCAGGCGCCGCAGCCGATGCACTCGGCGTTCTCGAAGGCCAGCTCGGCGTCCGGCTTGGGCACCGGGGTGGCGTGGGCGTCCGGGGCGGTGCCGGTGGGGGCGGAGATGTAGCCGCCGGACTGGATGATCCGGTCGAACGAGGAGCGGTCCACGACCAGGTCCTTGATGACCGGGAAGGCGGAGGCGCGCCAGGGCTCGATGTCGATCGTGTCGCCGTTGGCGAAGGACCGCATGTGGAGCTGGCAGGTGGTGGTGCGCTCCGGGCCGTGGGCATCGCCGTTGATGACGAGGCTGCACGCGCCGCAGATGCCCTCACGGCAGTCGTGGTCAAAGGCGACGGGCTCGTCCCCGGCGAGGGTGAGTTCCTCGTTGAGGGTGTCGAGCATCTCCAGGAACGACATGTCGGCGGAGATGCCGTCGACTTCGTAGGTGGCCATGGCGCCGGGCTCTTCGGCGTTCCGCTGGCGCCAGACGCGCAGGGTGAGCTTCATGCGTAGCTCCGCTGGGTGGGGTGGACGTACTCGAAGACGAGGTCTTCCTTGTGCAGGACAGGGGCGCCGCCGGTGGTGGTGAACTCCCAGGCGGCGGCGTAGGAGAAGTCCTCGTCGCGCCGCTCGGCCTCGCCGTCCGGGGTCTGGGACTCCGCGCGGAAGTGGCCGCCGCAGGACTCGGCGCGGTGCAGGGCGTCGAGGCACATGAGCTCGGCGAGCTCCAGGTAGTCGACGATGCGGTTCGCCTTCTCCAGCGACTGGTTGAACTGTTCGCCGGTGCCGGGGACCTTGATGCGGCGCCAGAACTCCTCGCGGATCTCCGGGATCTTCGCGAGCGCCTTGCGCAGACCGTCCTCGGTGCGGGCCATCCCGCAGTACTCCCACATGAGTTCACCGATCTCGCGGTGGAAGGAGTCGGGGGTGCGGTCGCCGTCGACGGAGAGCAGCAGGTTGATCCGGTCCTCGGTCTCCGCCACGGCCTCCGCGACGGCGGGGTGCGCCTCGTCCACGGTTTCGGTGTGCGGATGGCGGGCGAGGTAGTCGTTGATCGTGGAGGGCAGGACGAAGTAGCCGTCGGCGAGACCCTGCATCAGGGCTGAGGCGCCGAGGCGGTTGGCCCCGTGGTCGGAGAAGTTCGCCTCTCCGATGGCGAAGAGGCCGGGGATGGTGGTCTGGAGGTCGTAGTCGACCCAGAGGCCGCCCATCGTGTAGTGCACGGCGGGGTAGATCCGCATGGGGACCGTGTAGGGGTCCTCGTCGGTGATCCGCTGGTACATGTCGAAGAGGTTGCCGTACTTGGCTTCTACGGCCTTGCGGCCCATCCGGCCGATGGCCTCGGCGAAGTCCAGGTAGACCCCTTGTCCGCCGGGGCCGACGCCACGCCCCTCGTCGCAGACGTTCTTGGCGGCGCGGGAGGCGATGTCGCGGGGCACCAGGTTCCCGAAGGCGGGGTAGATCCGCTCCAGGTAGTAGTCGCGTTCGTCCTCGGGGATCTGGTTGGCCGGTCGGTCGTCGCCCTTGGCCTTGGGGACCCAGATGCGGCCGTCGTTGCGCAGCGACTCGCTCATCAGGGTGAGCTTGGACTGGTGGTCGCCGGTGCGCGGGATGCAGGTGGGGTGGATCTGGGTGAAGCAGGGGTTGGCGAAGTACGCGCCGCGCCGGTGCGCCCGCCAGACGGCGGTGGCGTTGGAGTTCATGGCGTTGGTCGACAGGTAGAAGACGTTGCCGTAGCCGCCGGTGGCCAGGACGACCGCGTCGGCGAAGTAGGTGTCGATCTTCCCGGTGACCAGGTCGCGGGCGACGATGCCGCGTGCCTTGCCGTCGACCACGATCAGGTCGAGCATCTCGGTGCGGGCGTGGAGCTCGACGCCGCCCGCCGCGATCTGCCGGGACAGCGCCTGGTACGCACCGAGGAGGAGTTGCTGTCCGGTCTGGCCGCGCGCGTAGAACGTGCGGGAGACCTGGACGCCGCCGAAGGAACGGTTGTCGAGGAGGCCGCCGTACTCACGGGCGAAGGGGACGCCCTGGGCGACGCACTGGTCGATGATCTCCACCGAGATCTGCGCCAGCCGGTGGACGTTGGACTCCCGGGCGCGGAAGTCGCCGCCCTTGACGGTGTCGTAGAACAGCCGGTGGATGGAGTCGCCGTCGTTGCGGTAGTTCTTCGCTGCGTTGATGCCGCCCTGGGCGGCCACCGAGTGGGCGCGCCTGGGTGAGTCCTGGAAGCAGAACTGGACGACGTGGTAGCCCTGTTCGGCGAGTGTGGCGCCGGCCGCTCCGCCGGCCAGACCGGTGCCGACGACGATGACGGTGTGTTTGCGCCGGTTGGCGGGGTTCACGAGTCTCGCCTGGAAGCGGCGGGTGTCCCAGCGTTCGGCGACGGGGCCCTCGGGGGCCTTCGTGTCGACCACGGGCTCGCCCGTGGCGTACTGCGTGTAGTCGGGCATGTCAGCTCACCACTCCGGTCATGACGGCGACGGGTACGGAGATGAAGCCCACCGTCAGCACCGCCGCGAGGAGGTTGGCGAGGGTCTTCAAAATGCGGTCGCGGGTCGCGTTGCCGACGCCCAGGGTCTGCGCGGCACTCCAGAAGCCGTGCTGGACGTGCAGGCCCATGGCGAGCACGGCGACGATGTAGATGACGTTGCCGTACCAGGTCGAGAAGGTGTCGATGACGTTCTGGTAGGGGTGCCCGGCCTCGAAACTGGTGTGCACGGTGCCGGTCGTCAGGTCGAGGATGTGCCAGACGATGAAGAGCGCGAGGATGATCCCGCCCCAGCGCATGGTCCGGGTGGCGTAGCTCGCCCGGGGCCTCTTGTGGACGTACTTGGCCGGGCGCGCCCTGATGTCGCGCCGGCTCAGCTGGTACGCGGAGACGCCGTGCAGCACGACGGCCGCGACCAGCCCCACCCGGACGATCCACAGGGCCCACTCGTAGTGCAGTACCGGTTCGCCCATGGTGCGCAGCCAGTGGGCGTACCCGTCGAACTCGCCGGGTCCGAAGAAGATCTTCAGGTTGCCCACCATGTGGGCGACGAGATATCCGAGCATGACCAGACCGGTCACGGCCATGATCGTCTTCTTGCCGACGGTCGAGTCCCAGAGCGTACGCGTCATCGACGGCCGTCGGTCCGTCCGCGTTGCCAATGCCATGGACACGACGGTAGGGGGAAGGGCCCGATCAGTCCAAGACATGGCCTGGCTCATCTCCATAGGCGTTCCCTATCGACAGCCCTTAGAGTCGAAGGGTGCACTTCCAACAGCTCACCTACTTCGTGGCCGTCGCCGAGGCCCGGCACTTCACCCGGGCCGCCGAGGCGGTGCATGTGTCGCAGCCCTCGCTCTCCCAGCAGATCCGGGCGCTGGAGACGGAGTTGGGCGCTGATCTGTTCAGCCGGGCCCGGGGAAACATCGCCCTCACCGACGCGGGCGAGGCGCTGTTGCCGCTCGCCCGGCGGATCCTCGCCGATGCGGAGACGGCGCGGCAGGAGGTCCAGGAGCTGGTCTCGCTGCGCAGCGGCCGGGTGCGGCTGGGGGCGACGCCGAGTCTGTGCACCGGGCTGCTGCCGGACGTGCTGCGCGCCTTCCACGACCGTCATCCGGGGGTGCGGCTGCTGCTGGAGGAGGGCGGCTCGCACGACCTGGTGCGTCAGCTGGCGCGGGGCGCACTCGACCTGGCGCTGGTGGTGCTGCCCATGCCGGCCGCCTCTCCCGCGCTGACCACGGTGGAACTGCTGCACGAGGACCTGGTGGTGGTGTCCTCGGCGGCGGAGCCGCCCCCGGGACCGGGCGAGTCGATCCGGATCGCGGATCTGGAGGGGGCGCCGCTGGTGATGTTCCGGCACGGGTACAACCTGCGGGAGCTGACCGTGGCCGCGTGCCGCGCGGAGGGCTTCGAGCCCACGTTCACCGTCGAGGGCGGCGAGATGGACGCGGTGCTCGGTTTCGTACGGGCGGGGCTCGGAATCGCCGTGGTGCCGAGCATGGCCGCCGCCCGGGCGGGCAGCGACCTGCGGAGGACCCCGCTGGCCGGCGCCGGGCTGCGGCGCACGATCGCGCTGGCGCACCGCAGCGACGTCGCTCCGCCCCGGGCCGCCCGCGAGCTCCAGCGGATGCTGCTGGAGCACCGGCCGGCCTCGGGCTGACCGGCCGGGGTGCGAAGGGTCCTCCGCCCCCCGGCCTGACTCAGACCGCGTCCGCCAGCAGCAGGGAGTGGATGCGGTCCGGAGCCCCGGGGCGGGCGTAGTACCAGCCCTGTGCGGTGTCGCAGCCCAGCAGCCGCAGCTGCTCGGCCTGGGCGCCCGTCTCCACGCCCTCCACCGTGACGGCCAGCTCCAGGCTGTGGGCCAGCGACACGATGCCTTCGACGATCTTCATGTCGACCGGGTCCGCCGGGTGCTGCTGCATGCCCCGGGTGAAGGAACGGTCCAGCTTGAGCACGCTCACCGGCAGCCTGCGCAGGTTCGCCAGGTTCGAGTAGCCCGTGCCGAAGTCGTCGAGCGCGATGTCGACGCCCATCTCCGCGAGCTGCCGCAGCGGCTTGAGGAGATCGTCGTCGGCGCCGATCAGCGCGGACTCGGTCACCTCCAGGCAGAGCGCTCCCGGTTCGAGACCGGAACGTTCCAGCACGTCGACGGTCTCGGCGACGAGGCGGGGGTGGTGCAGCTGGGTCGGCGAGAGGTTGACGTTGATCCGCAGCGGTCCGCCGTCGCTGTGCCGCTCCTGCCAGAAGTTCGCCTGCCGTACGGACTCCTCCAGCACCCAGCGCCCGAGCGGCACGATGAGCCCGGTGTGCTCGGCGAGCGGGATGAACCGGTCGGGGCCGAGCACCCCGTGCTGCGGATGGCACCACCGTACGAGGGCTTCGGCGCCGTGCACCGTGCCGTCGCCCAGGTGCACGAGCGGCTGGTACTCGATGAAGAACTCGCCCCGGTCCAGGGCGGCCGGGAGCGCGGTCGTCAGCCCGTGCCGGGTGATGGCCCGCAAGTCGGCCTCGGCGTCGGCGTGCTGGTAGCGGTTGCCGCCCGCCGCCTTGGCCCGGTACATCGTGATGTCGGCGCTGCGCAGCACCTCGGCGGCGCTGCGCTCCCCGGCGGGCCCCTCGACGACGCCGATGGAACCGCGGACGGTCAGCTCGCGGCCGTCGAGGCGGATCGGGGAGGCGAGCGCGTTCAGGATGCGGCCCGCCAGTTCACCCACCTCGTCGGCGGTGTCCGGGCCGGTGGTCAACGCGACGAACTCGTCACCGCCGAGCCGGGCGACCATCTCGCCACGCGCGGTGGCGCAGCTCTGGAGCCGGTCGGCGACCTCGACCAGGAGGCGGTCGCCGGCGGCGTGGCCGAGGCTGTCGTTGATGGCCTTGAAGCCGTCGAGGTCCAGGTAGCAGAGGCCGAAGCGGATTCCCTCCTGGGCGGCGAGGGCCTTCTCCAGGCGCTCGAAGAACAGCGTCCGGTTGGGCAGTCCCGTGAGCGCGTCGTGGGTGGCCTCGTAGCGCAGGCGCAGATTGAGCAGCCGCCGCTCGGTGGTGTCCTCCATCAGTGCGAGCTGGTACTCGGGGCGGCCTTCGGAATCCCGCAGCAGGGAGACGGTGAGGTTGGTCCACAGCACGGTGCCGTCGTTGCGGTAGTACGCCTTCTCCACCCGGTAGTGGTCGCGTTCGCCACGTACCAACTCGTCGTAGTACTTCCACACCTGCGGCGAGTCCTCGGGATGGACCCACTCGTTCACCTTGTGGCTGCGGACGTGGTTCTCCAGCCCGCCGAACATCTTGGTGAGCGTGTCGTTGATCTCCAGGATGTTGCCGTCCAGGTCGGCGACGCCGATGCCGATGGCGGCGTCCTTGAAGACCGCGCGGAACCGGGCCTCCGTCGCGTGCAGGGCCTGTTCGGCGTCCGAGCGGGCGGTCAGCGCCGAGCGGGCGATGGCCTCCTGCTCGGCGAGCGTGCGCTCGCGCAGGGCCCCGGTGAAGCCGGCGGCGAGGGTGTGCTGGATCCGGGCGCAGCGGGCCCGGCCGTCCTCGGTGGACAGCGCGCCGGGCCCGTTGCCGCCGCAGTACAGGACGAGGTAGGAGTCGATGACGCCGAGCGTGGAGCTGAGGGCGTCCGGGTCGGTGCAGTGCGCGTCGATCAGGGCCTCGCCGATCCGCTGGGCGGGCGAGGCGTCGAAGGGGTGGGCGTGCAGGATGCCGTTCAGCTCGCGTGCCAGGGGCAGCAGATGCTGTTCGAACTCCGGCCGGGTGAGAGAGGTGGCCGTCAGGGGGAAGATGGCCCGGCTCCAGATTCTGGCGAATCTCCGCAGCCGGCCTTCCGGACCGTCGGGCTCCGCGTCCGGTTCCCCGGACGCCTGGGCGGGAATGGTCACGCCTTGCGCCCAACCCCTGCGAAGCCCGAGAAGGCGTACGGGTCTTCCTGCTCCGGCGCCTGCGGGGTGTCGGGCCGCCATTCGGGCATCGACACGAGCCCCGGCTCGACCATCTCGTAGCCCTCGAAGAACTGGCCGATCTCCCCGCGCGAGCGCATGATCAGCGGGTTGCGGATGTTCTGGTAGACGCCGACCGTGCCGGCCGCCTCCTCCTCGGGCAGCGGGATGCCCTCGTACGAGGCGTGGGTCAGGACGATCAGGCTGCCGGGGGCCAGTGACTGGCGCAGCTCGGCGACCGCGCCACGCGGGTCGTCGGCGTCCTCCACGAAGTGGAGGACCGCGACCAGCAGGAGCGCCACCGGCCGCTCCAGGTCGAGCAGCCCGGTGATCTCCGGGTTCGTCAGGATCTCCTTGGGACGGCGCAGGTCGGCGGCGGCGATGACCGCGCGGTCGTCGCCCTCCAGGACGGCCCGGCTGTGGGCGACGGCGACCGGGTCGTGGTCGACGTAGGCCACCTTGGCCCCGGGGTCGGCGGCCCGGGCGACCTCGTGGACGTTGCCGAAGGTGGGTATGCCGGAGCCGATGTCCAGGAACTGGTCGATGCCGGTGTCGACGGCGTAGCGGACGGCCCGGCGCATAAAGGCGCGATTGGCCTGCATGATCTTGGGAAGGCCCGGAAGGAACTCCATGGCCTTGCGCGCGGCTTCCCGGTCCACCTCGAAATTGTGCGATCCGCCCAGATAGAAGTCGTACATGCGAGACACGCTTGGCACCGAGATGTCAATGCCCTGCGGTGCCCAGGCGGGACGCTCCATCGATGTCTCCAACAAGTCGCCACGGCGATCCGGCCATGTTCATGGTCAGTGTTGTCCAGAGGCTACTGATCGGCCGCCAAGAGAGCGAGTGGAAACGGAAATTAGCGATCCGTTATTGGTCACACTCCGGTGGCATCGGCGGCCGGTCCGTCGCTGCGCGTATGCGAACAGCGACGGACCGGCACTCCGGACGCCGTTTCCCTGCGGTTCCGGGCCACTTGGGGCTCCTGGGCGATGTGTCCTTGTCGAACCGGTAGAGCGTGAAGCCCGCACTGCCAGGGAGCACCTTCCCGAGCTTCTCGCGCTCCTGGAGGGCGAGTTGACCGACCTCCTCGGGTGGTGCCGGCTCCGCCTCCGCATCGGCCCCCGGCCCGCATCCCCCGACCGCTGATCCGTACCCGCTGTCGGCGGGCGGCTGGGCCGGAGGGGCGCTGCCGGCGCGGGGACCGCGCGCCGTTCCTGGCCCTCGGTACGGGACGCCGACGGGGGCCGCGTTCAAAGGAATGCTGAGAATAATTCGGCGACGCGACGTCCACCGGACAAACACGAATGGCGCATTAACCGCACGATCAGGCGAATCACCGGCAGGTATCGCGTGTTCCCCGGCAGCGTGGATCATGCTCGCGGATGTGTACGGATCACGCATCGCGCGGCTCACGACGGTCGCCGCACTTCTCTGGCTGACAGCCGTACCGCTGCCCGCCACCGCCGACAGCTGCGCGGTGGCCACGATCGGGCAGGGAGACGGCAGTTCGTCGGTCGCCGTGGCGGGCGACGGGGACTGCGTCGCGGTCTCCGAGCCACCACCACCGCCACCACCGAAGCCACCACCACCACCGCCACCCACCCCGCCGCCTCCGCCGCAGCCTCCGCCACCGCCACCACCACCGCCACCACCGCCGCCGGTGGTCGCGGAACAGCCGCCTCCGCCTCCGCCTCCACCACCTCCGCCTCCGCCGCCTTCTCCCCCGCCACCGGCGCCCGCGCCCGCTCCGCAACCGAAGCCATCGCCGTCGCCGTCGCCGCGGCCATCGGAGCGGACCGAGCCACCGCGCCCCCGCCCCGTGGCGCTGCCGACCTACCGCAAACCGGCCCGCAAACAGCCGCGAAGCGGACCGTCGCTGGTGTCCCTGACGCTGCTCATCACCGCCCCGGCGGTGTTCGCCGTTGCCGTGCTGCGGCCGCGATCATCCCGCTGACCAGGAGAGATGCATGTCCGAATGGCTCGTCCTGAGCATTGCCATGGCGTCCGCCTGCGCGGTCGTCCTCACCATCGCCGTCCTGAACAACCGGCGGATCAGGGATGACGACGACCCGTCCGAGACGCCCGACGTCATCGAGTACATGACGATGATGATCGGCGTGGTCTACGCGATCGTCCTGGGGCTCGCCATCGCCGGGGTCTGGGAGGGACGCAGCGCCGCCCAGGAGTCCGTCCGCATCGAGGCGCAGGCGCTGCACGAGGTGCAGGCGCGCGCCTCCGTCTACCCGGTGGAGGTCCGCGACCGCATCCGGGCGGACGTCGACGCCTATGTCAGCCACGTGGTACACGACGAGTGGAAGGTGATGTCCGACCGGAACACGCTCACCGAGCGCGGCACCCAGTTGCTGGACAAGGTGCGGGCGGACGTCACCGACTACGTGCCCAGGACCGATCACGAGGGGCAGGCCTACCAGCCGCTGGTCGACCAGGTGGCGGCGGCGGACGACGCCCGCAGCACACGCGGGCAGAACGCCGGGGCGACGATGCCGGGGGTGGTCTGGTTCGGGCTGATCATCGGGGCACTGGTGACCGTGGGGCTGATCTTCACCCTCCAGATCCGCAGAACGTTCCGGGAACTGCTCCTGGCCGGCCTGTTCAGCGCGTTGATCGCCTTCCTGCTCTTTCTGATCTGGGACTTCGACGCGCCCTTCGGCCGGGGCATCTCGGCCACCGCGGACCCGTTCCTCGACATGTTCCCGGGGGCCGCCCGCTGAGTCCGCGCCCCCGGCCCGTGAGCCGGCCGGGGGACACCGCTGACCCATTCGCCGGACCCCGATCGCGGGCCGGGGGGACCCCTCCTAGCGTGTCGGGCATCGAGGTGCATTTTTCCTGCTATGTGGAAAATGGTTCCGCAGCTGCCCCTCGGGGAACCCGGAGGATCCACCATGCGCGCGATACGTGTCGCACCGCTCGCCCTGCTCGGCGCCAGTGCCCTGACTCTGCTGGCCCCGTCCGCCGCCCACGCCGCGCCGGACGGGGCGACCAGCACGTTCAACCCGACGATCGCCCCGTCGGTCATCGCACCCGGCGGCCGGGTCACCCTCGGCGCCGGCGGCTGCACGGGCGAGACGACCGTCTCCTCGGGCATCTTCGACACCACCACCATCCCGAGCGGCTCCACAACGGCCACCGCCACCATCGACACGGACGCCCGCCGGGGGGCCGTGTACGCGGTGACGTTCGCGTGCGGCTCCACCGGCACCTCCCGCAACGTCAATCTGACGATCACCGGCGGCGCCACGAGCACCCCCACCCCGAGGCCCACCACCGTTCCGACCGCCAGCTCGACGGCGCTCGTGCCGGGGGGCGTGCGCGGCGGCCTCGGTGGAAGCTCCGGCTCCGCCGACACGGTGGAGGTCGCCGCCGGAGCGGCCCTGGTGGCCCTGGCGGCCTCGGGCGCCCTCTACTTCGCGCGCCGCCGCACCGCCGACCGCCACCACTGACCGCGAGCATGCGGCGCACGACAGTCGCCCCGGGTCCTGATCCAGGACTCGGGGCGACGGGCGTATCGGGCCGGGCGGGAGGTTCGACGCCTTAGAACGCCGCATGGCTCGGCCGCCGGCGCCGGACGAGGAAGACCGCGCCGCCGACGGCCGCCGCGGCCACCAGACCGCCGCCGACCTGCATCTCCACGGAGCTCGGGCCCATCGAGCCGCCGAGCCCGCCCTGCGAGGGGTTGCCGGCGAGCACGGTGAACTTGTGCGTCGCGATCCGGTCGTTGTCGCCGCACTTCACGGAGAGGTGGTACTGCCCCGGCGTGGTGTTGTTCCGGACCCGGGCGTGGGCGTAGTTGGTGCCGTCGCCCGGCGAGAGGGTGGTCGTCGGGAACGCGTTCGACCAGACCTTGCCGCCGTGACCGCAGCCCTGCGCGGTGATCTTCAGCGTGCCGCCCTGGTGGACGGAGTGGGGGTTGACGGCGACGTTGACCGGGCCGTTGGTGGCGGCGGCCATGGGAGCCGCCAGCCCGACGGCCGCGAAAGCGGTCGCGGTGACCGCGAGAGCGCGTGAGACACGCATCGTGTGAACCTCCAGCGGGAAACGCCCCCGGGGGCTTGTCCCCCGGGCTGATCGACGAGAACGCCTCCCATGACGAACACTCACCAGCGGACCGCTGGCTCGCACTTCGGCGTTGGTCCACCCCGGTGACGCGACACGCCGTACGAAAACCCGTGAAACTGATGGAGCCGCAGGTCACGGACCGTCAGAACTTTTATCTGCTCATTACTCCGATGGGCAGGCATCCGGCAGGGGCCCGACCCCGCCACCACCCGTTCGCCTCTCTCTGATCGCCGCCCGGATCCGACGCCCCTAGCGTTCACAGCGTCGCGACGAAGGGAGAACCATGGGCCGGGACTACGCTGGCGCCGAGCGGACCAGACGTGTGCCATGGGGTGCGGTCGCCCTGGTGCTGCTCAGTGGCCTCGCCCTCATGCGCAACGGCACGGAGTTCGGGGAGGCGGGCCCCCCGCAGCCCGCGGCGGCCGCCTCGCTGGACCTGGGCAAGGACACCGCGGGGCCGCCGGTGGAGGGCGAGGCGGTGCAGCCGCTGCCGTACGCCCCGGCCTCCCGGGTGAAGGTCCCGTCCATCGACGTCGACGCCCCGGTCATCGACGTCAACCTGGACGCCAACGGGTGGATCGACGCCCCGCCCGCCGAGGACCCCAACCTCGCCGGCTGGTACCAGAACGGCATCGCTCCCGGCCAGCGCGGCACCGCTGTGGTCGTCGGCCACGTCGACAACATGTCCGGGCCGGCGGTCTTCTACGGCCTCGGCTCGCTCCAGAAGGGGCACCGGGTCGAGGTCGCCCGCTACGACGGCCGGGTCGGGATCTTCGAGGTGTACGGGGTGGAGGTCTTCTCCAAGAACGACTTCCCCGGCCCCCGGGTCTACGGCGACACCGGCCACGCGGAGCTGCGGGTCATCACCTGCGGCGGGGGCTACTCCAAGGCGGGCGGCTACGACGGCAACGTGGTGGTCTTCGCCCGGCTCGTCGACACCCGCTGACAGCGGCGTTCCCACGCGACGGTGCCCCCGGCTCAGAGGCGGCGCGGCACCGTGATGCGGTAGCCGGAGTCCAGCAGGCGGGGAAGATAGCGGCGCAGGGCCGCGACGCTCTGCGAGCGGTCGCCGCCCGCGTCGTGCGAGAGGACGACGACGCCGGGCGCCGCTCCGGCCAGGACCCGGCGGACGATCGTGCCGGTGCCCGGCGTCTTCCAGTCGAGCGTGTCCACGGTCCAGGCCATGGGCTCCATGCCCAGCTCGGCCCCGATCTCGAAGGAGTTGCGGTTCCACGCGCCGTAGGGCGCGCGGTACCAGAGCGGCGGGGTCCCGAGCGCCCGGTCCACCACCTCGCTGGTGCGCCCCAGTTCCTCGCGGATCGCGGGGCGGGAGAGCTTCGGGATGAGCGGGTGCGACCAGGAGTGGTTGCCCACCACATGCCCGTCGTCGGCCATCTCGCGCAGCAGGTCCCGGTTCCCGTCGGCCATCTCCCCGCAGACGAAGAACATCGCGCGGACCCGGTGCTCGCGCAGGGTGGCGAGGATGTCCGGGGTGTAGAGCGGGTCGGGTCCGTCGTCGAAGCTCAGGACCATCGAGTGACCGATCTCGGGAAGATGCTCGAAGGGCCGGACGCGCACGGGCGGCCTGGCCGGTCTGAACCGGGGCGGGGTGTTCGCCGTCATCGGTTCGAGCCGGTACGGGGAGGGCCGGCCCCGGACGTGTCCCGGAGGTCCCGCGGCAGCGGCGGGCGGGGTGTCCGCGGCGGGTGCGGAGCGACCGGGCGCAGAGGCCGGATCGGCGGCGATCAGGTGCACGGCGGTGGCGGTTCCGAGGCCGAGGGCGACCCTCAGCAGAGTGCGGCGGTCGGGTCCGGTGTGATCACTTCTCATGGCCAACTGCTCGCACGGCCGGACGTCCGCTCCGGCCGCCGACACCGACCGTCGCCCGTTTTGTACACGATCGGTGCAGTATGTTCATCTCTCTTCGGGTCGGTCGGCGGCCCGGAGCCTCCCCTCCGGGACGAGCCGATAGCCTCGGAGCCGTGACAGAGCAGCAGCCTCAGCGATTCGAACGCGGTACGGACGGCCCCAAGGTGATCGTCGCGGGGCTCGACGGCTCCGATTCGTCGATGCGCGCGGCGGCCTACGCCGCCGGACTGGCCCGTCGGCAGAACGCCATGCTGGCTCTGGTGTACGTCCAGCCCGTCATCACGGCGGGTGCGGCGCTGGGCGTGCCGGTGAGCGACACCACGAGCGAGGTCGCGGAGGACCTGGTCACCGAGATCCGCGAGGCGACCGAGCGCTTCAGTGACGCGTGGGGCATGCGCTGGGAGTTCCACACCTTCCGGGGCGACCCGTACAACGGGCTGGTGACGGCGGCCGACGAGCTGAAGGCGGACGCGGTGGTGGTCGGGGCGTCGGAGTCGGCCGGGCACCGCTTCGTCGGCTCGGTGGCCGTGCGCCTGGTGAAGGCGGGGCGCTGGCCGGTCACCGTGGTGCCGTGACGCCGTGGTGCCGTGGTGCCGTGGTGCCGTGGTGCCGTGAGGAGCGTTCACTTGCCCATGAGGAGCCCGTCGCTCTCCGCTCCACGCCCGAGGACGACAGTACGGATGCGGTCGCGGACCTCGCGCAGGTGCTCGGCCCCGTCGTCGAGGGAGGCGTTCAGGTTGACGGCGCGTCCGGTATCGGTGTCGTACCACTGCGGGACGAACTCCGCCTTCTTCACCGTCCAGCGCTCGCCGCGTTTCGCGGGCGGCGCGAAGGTGAAGCGCCCCATCGAGCTCTGGTTGCCGCGCGGGTCCTGGACCCCCTCGTAGTTGATCATCGCTCCGGCGATCTGGTCGCCCATCCCGTAGACGACCCAGGTGCCGTTGACCTTCTCGTACGCCTGCGGCACATGGGCATGGGTGCCGATGATCAGGTCGATGTCGGGGCGGCCGCCGTCGGCGGACGCGGTGAGCCGCCGGGCCAGCTCCAGCTGGGTCGCGTCGGGCTCGTCCTGCCATTCGGTGCCCCAGTGCGCGGAGAGGACGACGACGTCGGCGCCGGCCCGCCGGGCCGCCCTGGCCTCCTCGATGATCCTGCGCTCGTCGGTCACGTTGACCGTCCAGGGCCGGTCGGCGGGGACCGGGATGTCGTTGGTGCCGTAGGTGTACGCGAGGTGGGCGACCTTGGCCGCGCCCTTTCCCGGCCCGGCGGGCAGGATCGTGGGCCGGGCGGCCTCGGCGGCGGTGCGGGCGGAGCCGGCGTGCCGGATGCCCGCCCCGTCCAGCGCGCCGAGCGTGCGGGAGACCCCCTCGGCCCCGTCGTCGAGGGTGTGGTTGGAGGCGGTGGAGCAGGAGTCGTACCCGGTGGCGCGCAGGGCCCTGGCGACCTCGGGCGGCGACTTGAAGCTCGGGTAGCCGGTGTAGGGGCCGCCCTCCTCGCCGTACACCGTCTCCATGTGGCAGAACGCCAGGTCCGCGGCGGAGACGACCGGGGCGACGCCCGCCAGCATCGGGGCGAAGTCGTAGCCGGCGCCGCCCGCGTCGGCGGCGGCCCGGTCGATCACGGAGGAGTGCGGCAGGATGTCGCCCGCGGCGAGGAGCGTGAACGGGCGGGGCCCCTCGGCGTCCTGGCCGCCGGCGCCCCGGGCGGCGGCGGGTGGCCCGCTCGGCGCGGGGGCCGTGGACTGCTGCCCGGTGCAGCCGGTGGCCGCGGCGAGCAGGAGGGCGACGGCCGCCACGGTGCCCGGTCGGATGCGCTGCGTCATCTGCTCGACTCCATGTTCGGATGATTACGACCATCCGACTACACAGATCTTCATACCGGATAGGCAAGGAGCATTGCCGCATACCTAGCTGAACTGGTCGTACCGTCCGACCCCGACGGCCCCTCGACCGTTCACCGCACCATTCGCCGCACTGAGCGACCGCTCGTCGCACGCCTCGGCGCACCGCCTGTTCCCGCGCCGCCGAATGCGTTCGTATACGCCAAGTCGGCAACGAGGCCGCCAGGGGCCACGGCGGGAGAGGGCGTTCATGAAGACCACCACGACGACCGACGAGCGGACCCTCGCCGAGTTGCAGCGGGAACACGGCCCCGCGCTGTTCCACTTCCTCCTCGGTCTGACCTTCGGGGACCGGCAGCGGGCCGAGGACCTGGTGCAGGAGACCCTGGTACGCGCCTGGCAGCACCCCGAGGCCTTCGACGCGCCCTACGCGTCGATGCGACCGTGGCTGTTCACCGTGGGCCGCCGCCTCGCCATCGACGCGCGGCGCTCCCGGCAGGCCCGTCCCGTCGAGGTCAGCGACACCGTGCTGGAGAGCACCCCGGACACCCTGGACACCGCGGACTCGGCCGTCCGCGCCCTGGACGTCCGGGAGGCGGTCCGCACCCTCAGCCCCGAGCACCGTGCGGTGCTGGTGCAGATCTACTTCCGCGGGCTGAGCGTCGGCGAGACGGCCGAGGCGCTCGGCATCCCCGCGGGGACCGTCAAGTCCCGCTCGTACTACGCCCTGCGGGTCCTCGCGCGGACGCTGCCCGGCTACTCCCGCAGGTCCTCCGCCCGGAGCAGCGCCAACAGGGCGGAGGCCTCGGCCACCTCCACGTAGACCCGGGCGCAGCCGTCGCAGCCCCGGAGGTGGCGGGAGACCCTACAGGTCTCCTCGGCGTCCAGGGCGTCCAGGACGTACGCGCCCAGCAGCAGGCGCACATGCCCGTCGTCGCCGGGGTCGACACTCATTCACTGCCTCGCATCTCCTGGGCGATCCTCCCCTTCTGCCCACGCGGGGCGCCCGCCCCCGGTTCAATGCTGCGTGAAGCCCGGCACCGAGCGAGGAAAGAGGCGAGACGGGATGCGTCCCGAGGATACGGATGGGACCGGTGGGAACGACCTCCGGGTACCGATGACCTGGCTGTCCACCGAGTATCTCGCCGACGACCTGTTGCGGACCGGCGATCTGATGGAACCGACGACCCTGGAGTTCCGGGCGGGGCGCGACGCCCTCGCGCTGACGATGTTCCTGTGCGGAGTCCCGCGGGACGCTCCGGCCCCCCGGGCCCTGCCCGAACCTCGGGTGGACGAGCTGCGGATCCTCACGGCGTACGAGTGCACCTGGCGCGCCTGGATCTGCGAGCGGCTGACGGAAGCGGGACGGGACACCGAGCCCGGCGACCCCGATCTGGCGTTGGCGCGAGCGGCCTGGCGGTGGCTGGAGGAGACCGAGCTGCTCGCGGCGGACCTCGACGCGATCGGCCCCGGGCGCTGGGAGACCGACAACCAGGAGGTCCGCGTCTGGACGCCCGCCTGGCAGTTGGGGCTGCCGCTGGGACATCTGGCCGTCCATCTGTGCTGATCCCCTGCTTCAGGAACCGTGCACCCCGGCACGGTACTTGGGCAGTCGCAGCGTGATCTTCATGCCGGCCCCGATCCCGGTCTCGATGACCAGGCCGTAGTCGTCGCCGTAGACCTGGCGCAGCCGCTCGTCCACGTTGAGCAGCCCGATGCCCGTGGAGGCGCCGCCCTCGCCGCGCAGGATCTGCCGCAGCCGTTCGGGGTCCATGCCGGTTCCGTCGTCCTCGATGACCACCTCGGCCTCCGAGCCGGCGTCCAGGGCGCTGATGGTGATGCGGCTGCGGGTGGCCGCCCCTTCGAGGCCGTGCTTGACGGCGTTCTCCACCAGCGGCTGGAGGCACAGGAACGGCAGCGCGACGGGCAGCACCTCGGGAGCGACCTGGAGGGTCACGGCGAGGCGTTCGCCGAAGCGGGCGCGGACGAG
Source organism: Streptomyces sp. NPDC017520 (assembly GCF_044329855.1). Taxonomy (NCBI): domain Bacteria; kingdom Bacillati; phylum Actinomycetota; class Actinomycetes; order Kitasatosporales; family Streptomycetaceae; genus Streptomyces; species Streptomyces sp. NPDC017520. The sequence continues at coordinate 116,957 of NZ_JBIRKB010000005.1, read as the reverse complement.
GGCCAGGTACTGGTCGATGGAGTGCAGTTCGTCCGCCAGTGTGGTGAACTCCCCGTGCCTGCGGAACGAGTAGCGGGTGAAGTCGGCGAACTCCAGCAGCAGTTCGCGGGCCTGTTCCGGGTCGGTCCGGACGAACGAGGCGATGGCGGCGAGCGAGTTGAAGATGAAGTGCGGGGAGATCTGTGCCCGCAGGGCCTTGATCTCCGCCTCGATGAGCTGGGTGCGGGAGCGGTCCAGCTCGGCCAGCTCCAGCTGGACGCAGACCCAGCGGGCCACTTCCCCCGCCGCCCGGGCCAGTACCGCCGACTCGCGCGGGGCATAGGCGACCAGCGCGCCCAGGACCCGGTTCTCGACGGTGAGGGGGACGGCGACGGCCCAGCGCAGCGGGCAGTCGAGGTCGGCGCAGCCACTGTCGAAGGCGGTGCGGCGGCCGTTGTCCAGGAGCACCTTCAGGTGCTCCATGACGTCCTTGCCGTGGTGGTGCCCGGCGCCGTCCCAGACCAGCACCCGGTCCCGGTCGGTGAGGCAGAGGGCGTCGGTGCCGAGGAGGGAGCGCAGCCGGCGGGCGGCGCGCCGGGCGCTCTCCTCGGTGAGGCCGGCCCGCAGCGGCGGGGCGGCCAGCGACGCGGTGTGCAGCGTCTCGAACGTGGCGTGCTCGACGGGGGTGCCGACATCGCTGGGGCGCAGCGGCCGGGCGGTGCGGCGGCCCACCAGATACCCGGTGCCGAGCAGCAGCACGGCCGGCACGACGAGAGCGGCGATCGCGGCCCCGGTCATCGTTCCCGCCCGGCGGTGGACCGCGTCGAGGAGAGTGCCTCGGGCAGATGGAAGCGGGTCATGGCGGCGTTGGTGCCGGGGGGTATCCGCCCCGGTGTGGCGAGCGAGACGAGGATCATCGCGAGGAACCCCACGGGGACGGACCAGACGGCGGGCCAGGCGAGCAGGGCGTGCGGCCAGCCCGGCGGGCGTACGGCTCCGCTGACGGTGACGGCCACCGCGACGAGGGCGGAGCCGCCGCCCAGCAGGAGCCCCGCCACGGCCCCGGGCGGGGTGAGCCGCCGCCACCAGATGCCGAGGACGAGCAGCGGGCAGAAGGAGGAGGCGGAGACGGCGAAGGCCATGCCCACCGCGTCGGCCACCGGTACCCGGCTCACCAGCAGGGAACCGGCGAGCGGTACGGCGATGGCGAGGACGGTGGCGAGCCGGAAGTGGCGTACCCCGCGCGAGGGCAGGACGTCCTGGGTGATGACTCCGGCGACGGCCATGGTGAGCCCGGAGGCGGTGGACAGGAACGCGGCGAACGCCCCGCCGGCGATCAGCGCCCCGAGGAGGTCGCCACCGAGTCCGCCGATGAGACGGGCGGGCAGCAGGAGGACGGCGGCGTCCGCGTCTCCGCCGTACCGCAGTTCGGGCGTGTAGAGCCGGCCGAGCGCGCCGTAGATGGGCGGCAGCAGGTAGAAGAGGCCGACCAGGGCGAGGACGGCGACGGTGGTGCGGCGGGCGTCGCGGCCGTTGGGGCTGGTGTAGAAGCGGACGACGACGTGGGGCAGGCCCATGGTGCCGAGGAAGGTCGCCACGATCAGCCCGTAGGTGGCGTACAGCGGATGGTCGGCGCGGAAGACGGTGAGCTGGTCGTCGAAGCTGACCCGGGGGCGGCCGTCGCCCTGCCAGGCGAGCACCAGGAAGAGGGCGGGGACCAGGAGGGCGGTGAGTTTCAGCCAGTACTGGAAGACCTGGACGAAGGTGATGGAGCGCATGCCGCCGGCGGCGACGGCGGCGGTCACGACGGTGGCGACGAGGACGTCGCCGAGCCACCCCGGAGCGCCCGTGAGGATCTTGAGGGTGAGGCCGGCGCCCTGGAGCTGGGGGACCAGGTAGAGCCAGCCCGCGCCGACGACGAGGGCGCTGACCAGTCGGCGGACCTGCCGTGATTCGAGCCGTCCCTCGGCGAAGTCCGGCAGGGTGTACGCCCCCGAGCGGCGCAGCGGAGCGGCGACGAAGACCAGGAGCACCAGGTATCCGGCGGTGTAGCCGACCGGGTACCAGAGCATGTCGGGGCCATGGACGAGGACGAGCCCGGCGACGCCGAGGAAGGAGGCGGCGGAGAGGTATTCGCCGCTGATCGCGGCGGCGTTGAGGCGGGGCCGTACGGTGCGCGAGGCGACGTAGAAGTCGGAGGTCGTACGGGAGATGCGCAGGCCGAAGCCGCCGACGAGGACGGTGGCGAGGACGACGAGGGCGACCGCCACCCAGGACGCCATGTGGTCGGGGGTGCTCACGGGGCGGGGCGGCCCTCCACCAGCCGGGCGAAGTCGCGTTCGTTGCGCTCGGCCCTGCGGACGTACCACCAGGCGGCCAGGGTGAGCGGCGGATAGGTGGCGAAGCCGAGCACCGCCCAGACGAGGGCGGAGCTGTTCAGCGCGGCGAAGATGAGCGGCAGGGAACCCGCGACAACGACGAGGACGCCGAACACGGTGAGCCCGGCGCGCAGTTGGCCGCGCATCAGCGATCGCACATAGGCGCCGCCGAGGGCGGTCTGTTCGTCGATCTCCGACTGGGTGCGGTAGCGGGGCAGCGGGCGCACCCGCCGCGGCTCCCCCGTGACCACTTCGCGCCGGGGCGATGGCTCTGCGGACATGGGCTCGGAGTGTAGGCGTCGGCGGGCCGCGGTGGGAAGGGTTGGGCGAAGAAGCTCCCAGGTCAGCGGCCGCCCTGGCGCATCAGGAGGTCGCGCAGGGCACGGGTGTGGCGGCGGCTGACGGCCAGCTCCGCCGCCCCGATGCGCACGCTCATGCTGCCCGCGTCCAGGCGCAGCTCGTCGATCCGGCCGAGCGCCACGAGGTGGCGGCGGTGGATCCGGACGAAGCCCCGGGAGCGCCACCGCTCCTCCAGGGTGGTGAGCGGAACGCGGACGAGGTGGCTGCCGGTGGCGGTGTGCAGGCGGGCGTAGTCGCCCTGCGCCTCGGCGTACGCGATCTCGTCGATGGGGATGAAACGGATGACGCCGCCCAGCTCGACCGGGATCTGGTCGCCCGCGCTGTCGTGGACGGGTGCGGACCGGTCCCCCACCTGCTCGGCGACCCGTCGGACGGCTTCGGCGAGGCGTTCGCGGCGGACCGGTTTCAGGACGTAGTCGACGGCCTTGAGGTCGAAGGCGTGGACGGCGAAGCCCTCGTGCGCGGTGACGAAGACGATGAGCGGGGGCGCGGCGAAGCCGGCGAGGAGCTGGGCGACGTCGAGGCCGGTGAGACCGGCCATGTGGATGTCGAGGAAGACCACGTCGATCGCGGACGGGTCGTCGGGGCCCGCGTCCACCGCGCCACCTATGCGGCGCAGTGCCTCGGTCGCGCCGGTGGCGCCCTCGGCGCTGCGGACACGGGGGTCGGCGCGCAGAAGGTAGAGGAGTTCCTCCAGGGCGGGTTGTTCGTCGTCGACGGCGAGTACGCGCAGCATGAGGCCGGAGTTTAGGGGGTGCGGGGCGGATCAGGGCCGGAAAGGCCGCGTCGTCCGGTGCGGTGCGCATCCGGGCCGGGGCCCGTGCGCTGGGCGGGCTCGGGAGCGCCGGCGCCTCTGCTCACTTCAGGAACTTGGACAGCCTGCGGTCCGCGAGTGACTTCCCGCCGGTCTGGCAGGTGGGGCAGTACTGGAGCGAGGAGTCACTGAAGGAGACCTCCAGGATGGTGTCCCCGCAGACCGGGCATGCCTCCCCGGTACGCCCGTGAACCCGCATCCCGGTCTTCTTCTCGGCCTTGAGCTTTCCGGCCTCCACCCCGCTGGAGCGGGTCACGGCGTCCTTGAGCGTGGTGCGCAGCGCGGTGTACAGGCGGGTGACGTCGTCCTCGCCGAGGTCGGCGGTCCGTTTGAACGGGGACATCTTCGCGACGTGCAGGATCTCGTCGCTGTAGGCGTTGCCGATGCCCGCGATGAGCGACTGGTCGCGCAGCGCGCCCTTGATCTGGCGGCGCTCCCCGGCGAGCAGCGCGGCGAACGCGTCGCGGTCGAAGGCGTCGGCGAGGGGGTCCGGGCCGAGGCGGGCGATTCCGGGAACGTCCCTGGGGTCGTGGACGAGGTGGACGGAGAGGCGTTTCCTGGTGCCCATCTCGGTCAGGTCGAAGCCGTCGTCGTCGACGGTGATCAGGCGCAGGGCGAGGGGTCCCTTGCCGGGGCGGGGAGGGGCGGCGGGGAAGGAGTCCTTCCAGCGGAGCCAGCCGGCCCGGGCGAGATGGGTGCACAGGTGGAGGCCGCCCGCCTCGATGTCGAGGAACTTGCCGTGGCGGGCGATCGAGGTGACGGCCGTGCCCTCCAGGGCGGTCAGCGGCGGGTCGTACGTCTTCAGGACGCTGATCGCCAGCGGGAGGACGCGGGCGATCTCCTTGCCGACCAGGTGGTCGTCGAGGAAGACCCGCAGGGCTTCGACTTCGGGCAGTTCGGGCATGGTTCCAGACTGCCGCAGCCGGTGGGCGGCTGCCTGTCAGGACACCGGTGCGCGGTCCGTGCCGGTGATGACGGCGCCCAGCTCCGTGAACTCCTCCTCGACCGCGGCGGCGAGCCGGTCGAGGTCGGGCAGCGCCTTGCCGTCGGCGACCAGTCCCACGTGGACCCGGCCGCCGTAGGTGGTCAGGGCCACCGCCAGGGACTGACCCCGGGCCAGCGGGGCCATGGGGTAGAGGGCGGTCAGCGGGCAGCCGCCGAGCGAGAGCGCGGAGCGGGGCAGCGGCACGCTGGTGACCAGCACGTCGAAGAGCACGCGAGCGGCGTTGGCCGCCAGTGGTGCGCCGAACAGGTGGGCCAGCGGGGGCAGTTGGTCGGCGAGTACGGCGACGGCTCCGGCGCCCCTCAGGGGGCCGGCCGCCTTGTTGCGGTCCATCGCCGTCCGCACCGCCCGGAGCCGCCGGCGCGCGTCGGCCTCGGCGACCGGCAGGTCGAGCAGGTAGGCGGAGAGCCGGTTGCCGGTGGCGGAGGCGCCACCGGGCCGGCGGCGGGAGACGGGGACCAGGGCGCGCGGGTCGGCGGCGGACAGCGGTTCGCCGCGCCCGGCCATCCAGCGGCGCAGCGCACCGGCGACGACGGCGAGGAGGATGTCGTTGGCGGTGCCGCCCTCGGCGCGCCGGATCCGTTGGAGGTCCCCGGCGTCGAGGTCGGCGGTGGCCAGGCGGCGGGTGCCGCTGGAGGGTGCGGTGAAGGCGGTCGTGGAGCGCAGGCCGAGGCGGCCCGCGCGGACGACGGAGGCCCCCACGCCGAGCGCCCGGCCGACCTCGCCGATCCGGCCGAGGGCCATGCCCGCCATCTCCCGGGGGTCGGGCAGCCAGGAGCGGGGCGGGACGGCGGGGCGGCCCCGGGCAGCGGTGCGGGCGCGGGTGACGGCGGCGATCTCGTCGAAGATCCCGGCGCCGATGGCGACCGCCCGCATCCCGTCGGCCAGGGCGTGGTGCAGCTTGACCAGGACGGCGAAGGGGCCGCCCGCCACGCCGCCGATGAGATACATCCGCCAGGGCGGCAGCCCGCGCCCGAGCGGTCGCTCCATCAGTTCGCCGGCCAGCCGGCCGGCCCCGGCCATGAAGTCGCCGTCGCCCACGACGACGTGCTCGACGTGCCGGTGCACGTCGAAGCCCTGGTCCACGGTCCAGGCCTTGCCGCCGACCGGCAGCAGGACGTCCCGTACGCACATGCGCAGCCGGGGAATCGCGGCGGCGCGGGTGCCGAGCAGGTCGAGGATCCGCTCCGGCGCGGCGCCGGGCGCCGGCGCGAAGACGGCGAGCGCGCCGAGGTGCATGGGATGGGCGTCCGATTCGAGGTGCCAGAAAGCGAGATCGAGCGGGGCGAGGAGCTCGGTACCCAACGGGGGCCTCATGTCGTCGAAGGCGGCAGGGCCGGGGTGCGGCCGGTCCCGCGCAGTCAATCGTTCGCGGTCGATTACGGTCAAGCACAGACACGTTACGTACTGTTACGTCTCGGTGGGTGATTCAGCGAGCCGGAATGAGGAACTCGCACCATACGCACTTGCCGCTGCCTCGGGATTCCACGCCCCAGACGTCGGCCAGCCGGTCGACCAGCATCAGGCCGCGGCCCGACACCCCCGACTCCCCCGCGTCGCGGCGCCGGGGCAGTGCGCTGGAGCGGTCCTCGACGTCGACGCGCAGCCGTCGCTCGGTTCCGGCGAGCACCCGGATCGTCACGACGGCGCCGCCGTCGGTGTGCATGAGCGCGTTGGTGATCAGTTCGTCGGCCGCGAGCTCGATCTCGTCGGCCCGGTCCTTCGCTCCCCAGGCCCGGACCGCGGCCCGGATCATGTGCCGGGACGAACTCAGCGCCTCGGGGTCGTTCTGGGCGACGTGCTGCTGGAGCCGGCCGCCCGGCTGCGGGGCGTGCGCGGCCCTGCGGCGCAGCAGCAGGACCGCGACGTCGTCCTGGCCACCGCGCTCGTCGACGGTGTCGCAGAGCTGGTCGGCCAGCTTCTGCAGGTCCTGGGGGCCGTTGGTGACGAGGGCGGTGAGCTGTTGCATGCCTTCGTCGAGGTCGGAGCCCGGCAGCTCGACGAGCCCGTCGGTGAACAGGACCATCGTCTGGCCGGGGTCCAGTTCGACCGTGCCGACCGGGTACTCCAGCCGCCCGAACTCCGCCGAGAGGCCGAGCGGCAGCCCACCCTCGGACGGCATCCTGCGGCAGCTCCCGTCCACGTCCCGCACCAGCGGGTCGACGTGTCCGGCGCGTACCAGCTGGACGACGCCGGTGGTGAGGTCGACCTCGGCGTAGGTGCAGGTGGCGAAGCGGTCGGTGTCCAGTTCGTGGAGGAAGACGGAGGCGCGCGCCATGACCGTGGCGGGGCTGTGCCCCTCGGCGGCGTACGCGCGCAGGACGATCCTGAGCTGCCCCATGACGGCGGCCGCGTGGGTGTCGTGCCCCTGGACGTCCCCGATGACGGCGCCGACCCGGCCGCCGGGCAGCGGGATCAGGTCGTACCAGTCACCGCCGATGTCGCGGCCGAGGCGGGCCGAGCGGTAGCGGACGGCGACCTGCGCCCCGGGCACGGCCGGGATCCTGCGCGGCAGCATCGCCTGCTGGAGGCCCTCCGCGAGGTCGTGGTCCTGTTCGTAGAGCATCGCGCGCTGGAGGCTCTGGGCGATCGAGGTGCCGAGCGCCATCAGCAGATTGCGTTCGTCGGCGGTGAAGCCCCCCTTGTCCCGGTAGAGGAGGCCGAGTGCGCCGATCGGGCGGGCCTGCGCGATCAGCGGCATGTAGGCGGCGGAGGTGATCTGGAGGCGGCTGATGCCGGGCCACAGGATCGGGTAGGAGGCGGCGAAGTCCTCGGCGGACTCGATGAAGCGGGGGGCCAGGGTCCGCACCACTTCGCTCATCGGGTACTGCTCGTCCACCCGGGTGTACCGGGTGCCGGGGACGTACGAGCCCTCGGGGCCGTCGGCCACGAGGTGGATGCGGCCGGACTCCAGCAGGCCCATGACGAGGCTGGTGGCGCCGAGGTGGGCGAGCCCCTGGGAGTTCTTGAGGACGGCGATGACGTCCTTGACGGTACGGGCGTGGGCCAGTGCGGCGGTGGTGCCCTCGACCAGGCTGGTGCGCCGGCGGCGATCCTCGTCCAGCTCGCGCCGGGCGGTGGAGTCGGCCAGTTCCTGGGTGGCGTCGCGGACGATCCCGATGATGCGGTGCGGGCGGCCGGTGCCGTCCCGGCGGACGAACCCCTGGGTGTGGGTCCAGCGCAGCGTGCCGTCGCGCCGCTGGATGCGGAAGTAGGCGCCGTAGTCGGTGCGGCCGCTCTTCAGCGCGTGCGAGACCATCCCGTCCAGACGCTGGGCCTCGTCCGTCGGCACGCGCGGCGCCAGCGAGGCCGGCCGGCCGTCGTACTCGTCCGCGGTCAGGTCGAACACGTCGAGGGCGGCCTGGTCCATGTGCATGAGGCCGGTGTCGAGATCCCAGTCGAAGCTGCCCATACGGTTCAGGGCGAGTCTGAGGTCCGGGTGGGCGGGCCAGTCGTCGGGGAGTGACAGGGCACCCGCTACCCGATCATCCATGTGGGCCACTTTGCCACCATTTATCCGATTCTTCTCGTCCGATGCGTCGACGGCTTCGTAGGGGGCCGGGGCGGTGCCGTACGGGCTCCGCCGGCCGGGCACGCGGCCCCTGGCGTCCGGTCCGGTCAGCCGGCGAACACGTCGTCGAGCCCCGCTTCCATGGGCTCGTCCGGCTGGGCGGGCGCTTCCGGCTCAAGGGGGCCGTCGGGCCCCGCGGGCTCGTCCGGCTCGGCAGGGAAGACCTGGGTCGGCTCTGGCGCGACGTCCGGGTAGCCCTCCTCCTCGTACTCCCACGGCTCCTCGGGCGGCGTGTCACCGAAGTCGTCGGACGGCTCCGGCGGTCCGGGGTCCGTGGGCTCCGCCGGCTCGGAGGGGGCCGGCCCGGACGGGGCGGTGTCCGGGGGCGCGGATTCGGAGGGGCGGCCCGGCGACGGGAAGAGCAGGTCCGCGTCGGGCTCGTAGGGTGGCGGGTCGTCCGGGGTGCGGTCGCGGCCGCCGCTGTCGCCCATGGCCCGCTCGATCCAGGTGTTGTCGTCGGCGTTCACGATGATCAGGCTCGTGGCCGCCTTGACGCCGGGCTCGACGGCCACGATGCGCGCGGGATCGTAGCCGGGCCAGCGCTCCCCCCGGTGGGCGATCTTTCCGTCGGCGACCACGGGCGGGGCCAGCGGGTTGCCGCAGGCGCAACGGACGCGGGGCATCCCCCGGCTGTCGACCAGGACGGCGGTGCCCGCCTGGAGCACGGACTGGAAGGCGGTGGCCGAGCCGGCGCTGTAGCCGTGATTGGTGACCTGGGCGTCGGCGCGCAGGACGACCGGGGTGAGGGACTTCAGGTAGCCCGGGATCTGCACGGCCTCGATGCCGGACGCGTCGGCGAAGGCGCGCGCCTTGTCCTCGTCATCGGCCAGGAGGGAGGTCTGCTGCTCGACGTCGCAGGCGGCGACCGACCGGGTGCCGCCGTAGAGCCCCGGTACGGCGCCGGAGACCGGATGGACCGTCCGGGTGGCGGAGGGCGGTTCGGCGTCCGGCGGCCCGGTGGGGGACGGGGAGGCCGCCGTTCGCGCCGTGGAAGCGGTGAACGGGCCGGGGCCGGGGGAGGCGAGCGGCTGGAGGAGGACGTCCTTGGCCTCGGCGGTGCCCGTGGTGCCCTTCGCCGTACGGTCGCCGCCGCCTCCGCAGCCGGCGACGGCGAACAGCACTCCGGCGGACAGCGCGGCGAGCGCGGTACGCCGGTTACGTCTGGGTGAGCGCACAGAGCTCTCCTGCCTGTCCCTGGGGAACGGATGGGTGTCACCATCTGTGCCGCACCGGGCGCGGTCCCGCAAGCGGACGGCCCGACCACCACCCCCGTCTTGAACGCGTTCAATAAACCCTCTACTCTCACTTCCAGAACTTGAACACGTTCAAAGCAAGGCGTCCAAAGCAGGGCGTTCGAAGCAGGGGGAAGTCATGTCCGCACTGGTCAACGCCATCGTGATGCTGGGCATGCTCGTCGTCGTACCGGCGGGACTGCGGCTGACCGGAGAAGAGGAGCTGGAACGGATCCGGCGGCTCTGGCCCCTGTTCGCCGTGCCGGGCGCCGTCGCCCTCTGGCTGCCGCGCTCCACGGCGGCCACGGCGCTCGCCTGCTGCTACACGCTGGGAGCCGTCCTGCTCGCCCTGCACGCCCCGCGACGGGCGGTCCGCGGCCGGAACCTCGACCCGGCGGGGATCGCGCTGCTCACCGCGCTGGTCACCCCGGCCGTCGCCGCGGTCGCCCTGGTCGCCGAACGGTCGGGGCACGAGCTGTTCGGGTTCGACCTCGGCATCCTGGCGCTGACCGTGCCGCACTTCCACTTCGCCGGGTTCGCCGCCGCCCTGGTCGCCGGGCTGGTCTGCCGGGTCTCCGACGGCCCGGCGGGCCGCTTCGCCGCGCTGAGCGTGCCGCTGGGCACCCTGCTCGTCCTCGTCGGGTACTTCATCGGCGACTGGGCCGAGCTCGCCGGGGCCCTCGTCCTCACGGCCGGCATGTGGACGGTCGGCCTGCTGACCTGGCGCATGGGGCGCACCGGCGACCGGGACCGGACGACCCGGCTCCTGCTGCTCGTCTCGGCCGCCGTCCTGGTGGCGACGATGCTGCTCGCGCTGAGCTGGGCGCTCGGCGAGGCGACCGGACTGCCCCACCCCACCCTGACCTGGATGGCCGCCACCCATGGCCTGGGCAACGCGCTGGGCTTCGCCCTCTGCTCGCTGCTGGCCTGGCGGCGCATCCGCACCGAGGAACCCGACCGCACCGAAGGACCCGACCGCACCGGAGGCAGGACCACATGAGCACCCTCACCTACCCGGAGGTCGGCGCGACCCGCCTCGGCCCGCTCCCCCGGGGCTACCACCACCTCCACCACCGCACCCGGATCGGCCGGGGCGAAACGGACTTCGCCACCGCCGGAGCGGCGGTGACCGAATGGCGGATGCACCGCGCCTCGGGCGCGCGGGTGGAGGCCCCGGGGCGCCGCGCGGAGCCGGGCGGCAGCGTCCGGGTCTCCGTCGGCCTCGGGCCGCTGCGCTTCACCGCCCCCTGCGAGGTCGTCTGGACGGCGTACGGGGAGGACGGCCGCACCGGCTTCGGTTACGGCACCCTCGACGGGCATCCGGAGCGCGGCGAGGAGTGCTTCGTGGTGAACCTCGCGGACGACGGCGCCGTGTGGTTCACGGTGCTGGCGTTCTCGCGCCCCGCGTCCTGGTACGCCCGGCTCGCCGGACCGCTCGTGCCCCTCGCGCAGCTCTGGTACGCGCGCAGGCTCGGCCGCACTCTGCGCCGGATCGTCGCCGCGAGCTGACCCGCCCGGCCACGACCGGCAGGTCCCGGGCCGCGCCCTGGCCGATACTGGCAGGGATGGAATGGTTCACCGCGGACGGCTACTGGCTCAGCCGGCTGATCTTCCAGCGGGCTCTGGCCGTGGTCTATCTGGTCGCCTTCCTCTCCGCCGCGCTCCAGTTCCGGGCGCTGATCGGCGAGCGCGGCATGCTGCCCGTCCCCGAGCTGCTGCGGAGCACCCCCTGGCGCGCCGCTCCGGGGCTGTTCCGACTGCATTACTCGGACCGCTTCTTCGCCGCCGTCGCCTGGGGCGGCTGCGCCGTCTCGGCGGCCCTGATCGCCGGTCTCGACGGACTGCTGCCGCTGTGGGGCGGCATGCTGCTCTGGGCGCTGCCGTGGGTGCTGTATCTGTCGATCGTCCAGGTGGGCCAGGTCTGGTACGGATTCGGCTGGGAGTCGCTGCTGCTGGAGACGGGGTTCCTGGCGGTCTTCCTCGGCACCGGGGACACGGCCGCGCCGGTGCTGGTGCTGTGGCTGCTGCGGTGGGTGCTCTTCCGGCTGGAGTTCGGCGCGGGGCTGATCAAGCTTCGCGGGGACACGTGCTGGCGGAAGCTGACCTGCCTGGATTACCACCACGAGACGCAGCCGATGCCGGGGCCGCTGAGCTGGTTCTTCCACCATCTGCCGAGGCCTGTGCACCGGGTGGAGGTCGCCGCCAACCACGTCACCCAGCTGCTGGTGCCCTTCCTGCTGTTCACCCCACAGCCGGTGGCGAGCGCGGCGGCCGGTCTGATGATCCTCACCCAGCTCTGGCTCGTCCTGTCGGGGAACTTCGCCTGGCTGAACTGGCTCACCATCGCGCTGGCGCTCTCCGCGATCGACTGGACCCCTCTGGCCGGGCCGCCGCCCACCCAGGTCGCGCCGCCCCTCTGGTACGAGGTGGCGGTCATCGCGGTGACCGCCCTCGTCCTGGTGCTCAGCTATCGCCCGGTGCGCAATCTGCTCTCGCGGCGGCAGGCGATGAACCGGTCCTACGATCCCCTGCACCTGGTCAACACCTACGGGGCGTTCGGCTCCATCAGCCGGATGCGGCTGGAGGTCGTGGTCGAGGGCAGCGCCGATCCGGTGGGGCGCGAGGGGGCCGAGTGGCGGGAGTACGGCTTCCGCGGCAAGCCAGGCGATCCGCGGCGGCTGCCGCGCCTGTTCGCCCCGTACCACCTGCGGCTCGACTGGATGATGTGGTTCGCGGCGCTCTCCCCCGCGTACGCCCGCCCCTGGTTCGGGCCCTTCGCCGAGCGGCTGCTCGACGGCGACCGGGACACGCTCCGGCTGCTCGGGCACAACCCGTTCCCCGACGGACCGCCCCGACAGGTGCGCGCCCGGGTGTTCCGCTACCGGTTCACCGGGCCGCGGGAGCTGCGGGCCACCGGACGCTGGTGGCACCGCACCTATGTCCGGGAATTCCTGCGGCCCGTCTCCCGGCCGCTGCCGCCGGAGCGGGAGGGCGGGGGGACGGGCCGCAGGACACGCTGAGCGGTCAGTCGATGCCGGGCAGGATGTGCGGCTCGGCGAGGTCGTCCTCGTATCCGGCCAGCCGGATCGGGGCAGACCTGGCCCAGACCTCGATGTTCCGTAGCTTCTCGGGGCGGCCGGGCCGGCCCGCGTTCCGTTCGGCGGGGCGCATTTCACGCTCGGTCAGTTCCGGTGTCGTCACCGCGCACTCCTTCGTGTCGCGTCGCCCGGGGCGTCGCCGTCGCTCCGGCGGCGATGCCGGAGCGCGACCGCCCCGCGCGGGGCAGGGATGGGGATATGTCGGTCGCGGTGGCGCCGGTTCGGGGCGGAACAGCGGCCGGGTTACCGACCATGTCCCAGGACGGTCGAGGAACCTTCGTGGGCTCTTCGATGACGTCCGTTCACCTCAGCCTAACCAAATGAGCGCCACCGCGCTCGATAGCACGTGTGCGGTAGGTCACTTTCGGCCACCGGGTACAGCGAGAACCCGGCCCAGGGAACATCCTGGGCCGGGTTCTCGGCCGTCGCACGGGGCCGACGGGCCGGTTGCGCCGTTCGGGTTACCAGTTGGCGGGGGCGTAGTCCTTGAGGAAGCAGCCGTAGAGGGCCTCTCCGCCCTCTCCGCGCACGATCGGGTCGTAGACCCGGGCAGCGCCGTCGACCAGGTCGAGGGGTGCGTGGAAGCCCTCCTCGGCGAGGCGCATCTTGTCCGGGTGCGGGCGCTCGTCGGTGATCCAGCCGGTGTCCACGGCGGTCATCAGGATGCCGTCCTTCTCGAACATCTCCTGGGCGCTGGTACGCGTCAGCATGTTGAGCGCGGCCTTGGCCATGTTGGTGTGCGGGTGGCCGGCGCCCTTGTAGCCGCGGCTGAAGACGCCCTCCATCGCCGAGACGTTGACCACGTACGCGTGTTTCGCGGCGGTCGCCGCCATCGCCGGGCGCAGCCTGCTGATCAGGATGAACGGCGCGGTGGAATTGCAGAGCTGGACTTCGAGGAGCTCGATCGGCTCGACGTCCTCGACCGTCTGGACCCAGCTGTTGGTGTCGTGCAGGTCGGGGACGAGGCCGCCCGCGTCGATCGCGGTGCCCGCGGCGATCCGGGCCGGCGAGGCGGAGCCGGTGACCAGGGCGAGGTCCGTGACCTCCTGGGCGCTGAGCCCCTCCTTGCGGGCGGCGGGCAGGGCCGCGACCCGGTCGACCGTGCCGCTGCCGAAGGTGCCGATGACCTCGGCGACGGGCAGTTCACCCGCGGGCAGCGGGGCCGACTCGGCGTTGACCAGCTCGCTGTAGGCGCCCGGGGAGCGGCGCACGGTCTGTGCCGCGTTGTTGATCAGGATGTCCAGCGGGCCCTCGGCTGCGACCGAGTCGGCCAGCGCGACGACCTGGGCCGGATCGCGGAGGTCGATGCCGACGATCTTCAGCCGGTGGATCCACTCGTCGCTGTCCTCCATCGCCTTGAAGCGGCGGATCGCGTCGTTGGGGAAGCGGGTGGTGATGGTGGTGTGCGCGCCGTCGCGCAGCAGCCGCAGCGCGATGTACATGCCGATCTTCGCCCGGCCGCCGGTGAGCAGCGCCCGGCGTCCGGTCAGGTCGGTGCGGGCGTCGCGGCGGGAGCGGTTCTCCTTGGCGCACGGCTGGCAGAGCTGGTGGTAGAACGCGTCGACCTCGACGTACCGCGTCTTGCAGATGTAGCAGGACCGGGGCCGCTGGAGGACGCCCGCGATCTCGGCCCGGGCCGAGGAGGAAGGCAGCACGCCCTGCGTCTCGTCGTCGATGCGCTCGGCCGAGCCGGTCGCCGTGGCCTCGGTGACGGCCCGGTCGTGGGCGGTCTTCGCGGCGCGGCGCTCCTGGCGGCGGCGCTGCTTCACGGTGCGGTAGATCCCGGCGGTGGCTCGGCGGACCGCGATGGCGTCCGGGTGGTCCACCTCGATCCGGTCGAGCTCGTCGAGCACGCTCAGGCAGACGGCCAGCCGCTCCGGGTCGATACCGGGACCGAACTCCTCGATTCCGGGAGCGAGCTCCGGGCTGTCCTCTGTCACCGTCATTGCCGTTCCTCTGTCATCTTCTCGCCGCGGATCGTGGATCACCGCAGGCCGAAACACCCCGCCCAAGTTTGCCATGCGCGGGCCACTGCTCTGTTCGAGTGGTGTACGGGCGGCCCCGGCGGAGGGGCACGGGAGAGGCCTCCGGCGGAGGGGCACGGGAGAGCCCTGCGAAAATGAGCGGAATCAGGGACGCATGACTTCGCGAGGACCGGGCATGCGACCGTCCGACACATTGGGCAGCAGGGAGGGCGACACCATGACGGCGATGTCAGCGCGAGCCACCGGAACGACGCCGCTGAGCGACAGCGACAGCCGGACCGATGCGCGGACGGCGGACGTCACCACCGGAGACCTGCCCTGGGTCGAGGACGCCGGCAAGATCGCCCCGCAGGACGCACGGGCCCTGTCGAAGATCTTCTTCGACCGGCTCCAGGTCCTGGAGGAGGGCACCCATGAACACCAGTACGCGCGCAACACCCTGATCGAGATGAACCTCTCCCTGGTGCGCTTCGCCGCCTCCCGGTTCCGCAACCGCGGCGACGACACCGAGGACATCATCCAGGTCGGCACGATCGGCCTGATCAAGGCGATCGACCGGTTCGACCTGTCCCGCGAGGTCGAGTTCGCCACCTTCGCCGTGCCCTACATCGTCGGGGAGATCAAGCGTTTCTTCCGCGACACCACCTGGTCCGTACATGTGCCGCGGCGGCTCCAGGAGCTGCGGGTGGCCCTCGCCCAGGCGAAGGAGCAGCTCTCCGCGGAGCTCGACCGCGACCCCACCGTCAAGGAGCTGGCCGCCCACCTCGACCTCTCCGAGGAGGAGATCATCGAGGGGCTCGTGGCCGCCAACGGCTACTCTGCCGGTTCCCTCGACACCCCCACCGCGGACAGCGACTCGGGCCAGGATCAGCGGGCGTACGCCGATGTCCTCGGCGAGGCCGATCCGGGCATGGAGACCGTGGAGAACCTGCACACCCTGGCTCCGCTGCTCGATCAGCTCGACGACCGGGAGCGCCGGATCGTGCAGATGCGCTTCGGTGCGGAGATGACGCAGTCGCAGATCGGCGCGGAGCTCGGCGTGTCCCAGATGCACGTTTCGCGGCTGCTCAGCAGGATCGTCCAGCAGCTGCGCAAGGGGATGAGCGTGGAGGCATGAGTCTGCGGGACCCCTCGCTCGCTTATGCTTTGTAACGATCAGGCCGGAACAACCGTGCCTTCGGACGAGGGGTGGAGGGTTGACCGAGTCGCCCGTGGGCACATCGCCGATTCCTGTGGGCCTCTCCGCGATTCCCTCCCAGCAGGTCGGGGCCTCGCACCACCCCGAGGGCCCGCTGTGGAGTCTGAACGCGTCGATCCTGCTCGTGGAGGACGACGCGGGTGACGCGCTGCTCGTCGAGGAGATGCTCACCGACAGCGAGCTGGATTCCGCCCTCACCTGGTGCAAGACCCTGGCCGAGGCGCGCGCCTTCCTGACCGCGGCCACCACCCCGGTGTGCGTGCTCCTGGACCTGCACCTTCCCGACGTCCACGGTCTGGACGCCGTGCGCCAGATCCTGGAGTCCGACAGCGACGCCGCGATCGTCGTCCTCACCGGGCTGGAGGAGTCCGGCACCGGGCTCCGCGCGGTCGCCGGTGGTGCCCAGGACTACCTGGTCAAGGGCCGCCTGGGCCCGGAGATACTCGCGCGCGCGGTCCGCTACGCCCTCCAGCGCAAGGAAGTGGAGCGGGCCGCGGCCGCGCTGCGCGCCAACCGGCTGATCGCCCAGGAGAACGCCCGGCTGGAGCGCGGGCTGCTGCCCGTCCCCCTGCTGCGCGACGACCGCTTCCGGGCGCGCGCCCGCTACGAGCCGGGGCGGGTCCACGGGCTGCTGAGCGGTGACTTCTACGACGTCGTGCAGACCTCCGACGGCACGGTCCACGCGGTGATCGGGGATGTGTCCGGGCACGGGGCCGCCGAGGCCGCGCTCGGCGTGTGTCTGCGGGTGGCCTGGCGCACCGCCGTGCTGTGCGGTACGTCCCATCCCGAGCAGATAGCCCTGCTGGAGGAGATCCTGGTCGCCGAGCGCTCGGACTCGCATGTGTTCGCCACCGTCACCTCGCTGGCGTTCCCGCCCGGGCAACGGCACGTGCAGGTCCTGCGGGCCGGTCATCCGGGCCTGCTGCTGCGTGAGGGCAAGGACGTGACCTGGGTCGAGCCCGAGGGCGGCATGGCGCTCGGGCTGCTGCCCGGGGCGGGCCGGTGGCCGACGGTCGACATCCCGTTGGCGCCCGGTGCGGGTCTCGTACTCTTCACGGACGGGCTCTTCGAGGGGCGCGACGGCCCCGACAGCCGCCTCGGCGAGGAAGGGCTGCTCGCGATGGCACGGGCCAACGCGCACCTGCCGGCCCGCTCGTTCATCGACGCCCTGGTCGCGGGGGCCGCGGAGGGGGCCGCCCCGTACGGCGGCCTCGCGGACGATGTGGCCGTACTGCATCTGGGCTGGGGATCGGAATCCGATGAGCGGTGACATGACGAGGAAACCCGCGCCGGGCGGCCTGGCCGCGCGGCTGTCGGTGCAGAACTGGGTCCATCTCATACTCGGCGGATTCATCGTGGTGGTCTGCGCCTGTCTGGTGATCGGCGGGATCGTGATGGCCCGGATCTCCGATCGCACGACCGAGCTGGTGGACCGCATCCAGCCCGCCAGATCCGCGTCGTTCCAGCTCCAGAACTCCCTGCTCGACCAGGAGACCGGCATCAGGGGATTCGCGCTGACCGGCGACGACTCCTTCCTCGACCCCTACGAGGCCGGGAAGGCCGCCGAGCAGGAGCGCCTCGCACAGGTGCGGCGGCTGGTGGGCCCCGGCAGCCGGTACGCCGACGACCTCGACGCCATCGCCTCCGCCGCCGGGAAGTGGCGGCGCAGCAAGGCCGAGCCGCTGATCGCGACGGTCCGGGAGCGGGGGCCGAGCGAGGGCGCCACCTCTGCCCAGTTGCAGCGCAGCAAGGCGGACTTCGACCAGCTGCGGCAGGCGTACCGCGCCCAGCAGGGGCATCTCGCCGAAGCCCGCGACCAGGCGCGTGCCGACCTCGGCACGGCGCGCACCACCCGTGACCGGGTGGGGATCGCGCTGGTCACCGTCTTCGTGCTGACCGTCGTCGCGCTGAGCCTGCTGCTCCACGGGGTGGTGGGCGTCCCGCTCAACCGGCTGCGCGCCGCCTCGGACCGCGTCAGGTCGGGGTCCTTCGGAACGCGGATCGAGATCAAGGGGCCGTCCGACGTGCAGGCCGTGGCCTGGGCCGTGGAGGACATGCGGCGGCGGCTGGCCGACGAGCTGGCCGAGGCGCAGAGCCGCGAGGCCCTGCTCGCGGAGCAGACGGAGGAGCTGCGGCGTTCCAATTCGGAGCTGGAGCAGTTCGCGTACGTCGCCTCGCACGACCTCCAGGAGCCGCTGCGCAAGGTCGCGTCCTTCTGCCAGCTCCTGGAGAAGCGGTACGGCAAGGAGCTCGACGAGCGGGGCAAGCAGTACATCGCCTTCGCGGTGGACGGCGCCAAGCGGATGCAGGTCCTCATCAACGACCTGCTGACGTTCTCGCGGGTGGGCCGGGTGCACGAGAGCTGGAAGCCGGTCGATCTGGACCGGGCCCTGGACCGCGCCCTGGCCAATCTGACCCTCGCGGTCGAGGAGTCGGGGACGGTGGTCGAACGGCCGGAGTCCCTGCCCGAACTGCTCGGGGACGCGACCGCTCTCACCATGGTCTGGCAGAACCTCGTCGGCAACGCGGTGAAGTTCCGCCGGGAGGGCGTCCCGTGCCGGATCTCGGTCGCCTGCGTACGCGAGGACGAGGACTGGCACCTGACGGTGTCGGACAACGGGATCGGGATCGCGCCCGAGTTCGCGGACAAGGTGTTCGTCATCTTCCAGCGGCTGCACGCCCGTGACGAGTACGAGGGCACGGGCATCGGCCTCGCGCTCTGCCGGAAGATCATCGAGTTCCACGGTGGCCGGATCTGGCTGGAGCCCGAACCGGGCGAAGGCACCCGCATCCACTTCACCCTGCCCGTGGCGCCCGAGGCGCCCACGCACACCACGGCGGAGCTGCTCGCTCCCGCCCTGCTCACCAGCCAGCCGGGAGATCCTTCGTGAACACCCCTGTCCAGCCCATCGAGGTCCTGCTCGTCGAGGACGACCCCGGCGACGAGCTGATGACCCGTGAGGCCTTCGAGGACAACAAGATCCGCAACACCCTGCACGTCGTGCGCGACGGCCAGGAGGCGCTGGACTTCCTCTACCGGCGCGGCGAGTACACCGAGGCCCCCCGCCCGGACCTGGTGCTGCTGGATCTGAACCTGCCCAGGTACGACGGCCGGCAGGTGCTGGAACAGATCAAGGGCGACCCCGAACTCTCTCTCATCCCCGTGGTCGTGCTCACCACGTCCTCGGCCGAGGAGGACATCCTGCGCAGTTACAAACTCCACGCCAACGCGTACGTGACGAAGCCGGTGGACCTCGACCAGTTCATCGCCGCGGTGCGCCAGATCGACGAGTTCTTCGTGACCGTGGTGCGGCTGCCCGGACGTGCGTAGGATCGGTCCGGATCTCCTGGAGTGGGATCGTTCGCCAGGGGTAGACGCATGGCGGAAAAGGTCTCCGACCTCACTGCGGCGCCCTGGCTGGAGCACATGAACGAACAGGTCACCTCCCCACCGGAAGACCCGGGTCAGGGGCTGGCTTCCGCCGAGGTACTGCTCAGCGCCGAGGTCTTCGACGGCGAGCCGGGCTGCATCGCGATGGCCCGGGCGCTCGCCGACCGCTTCCTGACGCGACTCGCCGTGGAGTGCCTCGCCCCGATCGGCGAGCACACGCGCAGCGACCTGATGCTGGCCGTGAGCGAGCTGGTCACCAACGCCGACCGCTACAGCCACGGCCCCTATCTCCTGGAGTTGGAGGGCACCGCGCAGCTCATCAGCGTCACGGTGTACGACAGCAGCACCGCGATGCCCGTGCTGTACGCCCCGGACCCGTCCCGCCTCGGCGGTCACGGCATGGAGATCGTGGTGGCCCTGTGCGACCGGCTCACCGCCGAGCGGGTGCCGGTGGGCAAGCGGATCCGGGCGGAGTTCCAGCTCAGCACCTGAGCCCGGCCGGCGCCCCTCAGGCGTCGAGCACGGCGGTGGCCGCGGCCTCCACCAGGCGTTCGGGGAGGTCCAGGGCCGCGACGCCCACCAGGGTGCCGGGCGCTCGGGGCGTGGTGCCCAGCCTCGTGGCGGCCCGGTCCACGCCCTCCAGGAACGCGGGCATCTTCTCGGGCGTCCAGTCCACGACGTACACGGTCAGCTTCGCCACGTCGTCGAAGGTGCCGCCGACCGCGGCGAGGGCCGTGCCTACGTTCACGTAGCACTGCTCGACCTGCGCGGCGAGGTCGCCCTCGCCGACGGTGGCGCCCCGCGTGTCCCGGAACGGAGCGGCGGGGACTCGTCGGGGGGATCTGCTCCGACGCGGTTCAGGCCACGTCCCCGTCCTCCGGCCGGCCGAACCAGTCCAGGCACAGCACCAGTGCGTCGTCGAGTGTCTCCGTGCCCCGGTACTCCGCCAGTTCGCCGAGCACCGCGCGCGGAACGGCGGCGGCCGGAAGCAGCCGTGTCGACTGGATGGCGCGGGCCAGCGCGCGTTCCCCGTACGCCTCGCCGAGCGGCGACACGGCCTCGTAGACGCCGTCGCTGAGCAGCAGCAGCCGGTCGCCGGGCTCCACGTGGAACTCCTGGACCGTGTACTGCGACTCCTCGAACATCCCGAGCGGCAGCTGTGCTTCCAGTTCGATCCGGCGGACCTCCCGGCCGCGCTGCATCCACAGCTGCGGCGATCCCGCGTCGACGACGCCGACCCGTCCGGTCGCCAGCTCGAAGCGGAGCAGCAGGGTGGAGACGTGGCACGCGCCGCGGTGCTGGTCGTAGAGCGCCTGGTCGGCGAGGGCCGCCTGGTCCGCGATGCCGATGCCGGCCCGGCGGGCGTTGCGCAGGGCGTTGACGGCGAGATTGGTGAGGAGGGAGGCCTGTATGCCCTCGCCCATGCCGTTGGTCACCGCGAGGGTCAGCTCGTCGGCGTCGGCGGCCCAGTCGAAGTTGTCGCCGTGGATGGCGTACGCGGGCTCCAACTGGGCCCCGATCGCGAACTCGGCGGCGGTGCAGGCGCGGGCGGGCAGCAGCTGCCACTGCATCTCGGCGGCAAGGGTGAGGCGGGTGGTGCGCCGGGCGCGCTGGTACAGGTCGGTGTCCCGTTCGGCGACGAGGATCTCGTGGCCCAGCAGGTCCGCCATGTGGGTCAGCTCGCCGACGAGCTCCGGGGTGGACAGGGCCTGGGGCAGCCGGACGGTGAGGATGCCGAGCCGTTCGCCCCGTACGGTCACGGGCAGGTGGTGGTCGACGGCGTCGTCGTGCCGGACCTGCTGTTCGCCGGGCTCCTGGCTGCCGAACGCCCGGCCCTCGGGGCTGTTGTGGAGGGACAGCGGCTCGCTGTCGTCATCGGGCCGGTCCAGGGATTTGAGGACCCGCAGACTGTAGTCGGCGAGGTGGAGCTCGACCGCGAGGGCCCCGTAGGCGCCGCTGAGCTTGGTGCGCAGGGTGGCCAGCAGGGCGTGCGGCGCGGCGGCCCGTACGGCGGCCTCGATGTCCGTTCTTCTGTTCACGGTCTCTCGCGCAATCTTCGTCCTGCGACGTGGTAGGGGGCGGGGCCGGGCTGACAAGCAGGCCTGACGGGTGACACAGTGGCTGAATGCCCCACCGTGGATTCCGCCCGAGCAGTCGCGAACAGGCGTCCGCCGACGCCGTCGCGGCCTCGGAGCTGCTGGAAGTGCTGTGGGGCAGGGGCCAGGAATCCGCCGCTTCGGGAACCGTATCGCCCTCCCAGCTTCGGGCCCTGCTCGTGATCGAGAAGCAGGAGGGCACCAATCTGCGGGCGCTGGGTGCAGCCCTGGGCTCGCGTGCCCCGTCCGTCAGCAGGCTCTGCGACCGGATGGAGGCGATGGGGCTGGTCCAGCGGGCACCCAGCCCGACCAGCCGCCGCGAAGTGGAACTGCGGCTGAGTCTGCGCGGTCGCACCCTTCTGGAAGAGTACCGGGCCCTGCGCGCCGGCGAACTGAACGCCGTACTGGAGCGAATGGATCCCGCCGCCCTCGCCGCCCTCGCCGAGGGCCTCGCGGCCTTCCACGCCGCCGCTTCGGAGCGCCTTTCCCCACAAAGGGATACGGCCGCCTCCCCACTCCGCGATGATGTCGCGGACAGCGCCTAGCTCCATCCAGCTCCTGCTTCCGCATCCATCGGTTCTCCGCCCTCGGCAGGCCGGCCGAGCAACCGTCGGGGATCAGATTGTTACCCGATAGAGAATGTTGTCAAATGGCAACTGTTACTTCTATCGTTACCCCGTACCCCGCCCCGACCAGGGACGGAACCATGCCGACCCGTCCGACGACACGGCTCTCCGTCCCCTACGATCCGCCCGAGGTGCCTTCCGTGCTTTCATCACCCAACGAAGACAGAGCCGTCAGAATCACCGCCCGGCAGGAGCGGGACGCTCTGGTCCTCACCGTGTCGGGTGACCTCGATATCGACAGCGTCACGCCGTTGAGCCTCGCCCTGACCTCGGCAGTCGGCGACGGCTCCGGCCCGGTCGTCGTGGACCTCTCCGGCGTCGGTTTCGCGGACTCGACGACGGTGAACGTGCTCCTCCAGGGACACACCGCGCTGGGCGGCCGGCTGCGGCTGGCCGCCCCGTCCCCGTTCATGCGCCGCCTGATCGACATGATCGGCCTCGACAGCGCCCTGCCCGTCCTGCCGTCGGTGGACGCCGCGATCGACGCCGTACTGCCGTCCTGACGGCCCCGGGGCGCAGCGGGCGGCTACCGGCGCTCCGTCCGCTGCCCGGGCGCCCGGTCGAACACGCAGTCCCCGCACAGCCCGCCGCCCGGACAGCGCCAGTACAGGCAGCAGCTGCGCCGCCGGAACGCCGGACCGTGCGGGGCCCCGGTGTGGCGCAGCGCCTCGTCGTCGAAGAGCTCGGCCGCCAATGCGCGGGCCCGTGCGGCCACGTCCGGCCGGTCCTGGGCCCGCGCGAAGGCGACGAGTTCGCGCACGGCTCCGGCGAGCGCGGACCCCGCGTTGCCTCGCAGCAGCTGCGGGGAGATGGCGCCGTCGCGCCGGAACGCCTCGGACAGCGGGTCCAGATGCCCGTACTGGACCTCCTCGCGGATCCGGGCCGCAGTACCGGGGAGCTCGGCCGTCCCCGCGAGCCACAGGTCGTCCGGCGAGGTGGCCGACGGGTCCCAGTGGAGGGTGTCGGGCGGCAGCGCGGGGAACCGCCCGAAGAGCGCGGCCGGGCCCAGCGCGAGGGACCAGAGCCGGGCGGCGAGACCGAGATGGGCGATGGAGGCGGCGACCCGGCGCTCGGGGGCCGCGAGGCGTGCCGCGACCTTGTCGACGCGCGCGGCGAGGGGGCCGCCGTCCCCCGCGTACAACTCCCGCAGCGGACGGTGCCCGCCGCCCGGCACCGGAGTGGTCCGCAGCGCGAAGAATCCCCCGACCGACGCCAGTAGCACCAGGTCCATGCCCCGCCCCCTCGATTCCCGGCCCGCTCCGCTCCCGTGACCGGCCGTACGGCCACCGGCGGTGCCGCCCTCGCCGCTCACCGTATCCGCCGGGCGGGAACTTCTGACGTCCGGGGACGAGAGGACTACCGTCGGGAGGAGGACGTCGGTCCGTCGGGCGTACTACTGGGGCAGTAGGCCGAAGTGCAGTCTCAAGGACGACGACGCGGGGCCCCGGACGGGACATCGTGGTGTACATGAGCTCCCTTGCGTTGTCCGTGCTGCTGTCACTGGTCTCCGCGGTCGCCTACGCGGCCGGGGCGATCGTCCAGGAGCGCGTGGCCGCGACCGGTGACAACGCGTGGCAGGCCCTGCTGCGCAACGGTGTGTGGTGGGCCGCCGTTCTCCTCAACGGGACCGGTGCGGTCCTGCATGTGGTGGCCCTCGCGTACGGCCCGCTCAGCCTGGTCCAGCCACTCGGCGCGCTGACGATCGTCTTCGCGCTGCCGATGGCGGCCCTGTTCGTCGGGCGGCGTGCGGGGGCGACGGCCTGGCGCGGCGCCCTGATGGCGACGGCCGGGCTCGGTGGACTCCTGGCGCTCACGGGGACCGCCGAGCCGCACACTCTGAACGGCCCCGAGCAGGCGCTGCTGGCCTCGGTGACGTTCGGGGCCGTCGGCGCGCTCGTCGTGCTCGCCCGTACGCTGCGCCGGCCGGTCCTGCGCAGCATCGTCCTGGCCACGGGCGCGGGCGTGGCGTTCGGCATGGCCTCGGTGTTCACCAAGACCGTGGCCGTGGAGTGGACGTCCGGTTCGCTGCGCTCGGGCGCGCTTCCGCTGCTGGTGATCGCCGCGCTCGCGGCGGCGGGCCTGTTCCTCTCCCAGGCCGCCTACCGGGGCGCGGGCCTCACCGCTCCGCTCGCGACGGTGACGGTGGTCAACCCCGTGGTGGCCGCCGCGATCGGCATCACGCTGTTCGGCGAGCACTTCCGCCTCGGCGTCCCGGGCACCGTCCTGGCCCTCTCCTGCGGGGCGCTGGCCGCCGGCGGACTCATCATGCTGACGCGGGAGCGGCTGCGCACGGAGCACGTCCAGGAGTCGTGTACGGACGCCGGGGTGGAGGCTGCCCCCTCGCCGTCACCGGTCGTGCCGGAACCGGCGTCGGAGCGGCTCCCGGCGACGCGACTGCCGTCGCCCCTGCCGCCGGGGCAGGCGGTGCCGCAGCTGGAGTTCGGCACGCCGGGCGCCCTCGCGAAGCAGCGGCGGCGCGGTGGGGCCACTCTGCGCCGCTCCCGCTCCGACCGGACGGTTCAGACCCTGACGCCGCCTGCCCGGAGGTAGGCGAGCGGGTCGACGTCCGAGCCGTAGCCGGGGCCCGTGCGGATCTCGAAGTGCAGGTGCGGGCCTGTGCTGTTGCCCGTGGAGCCGGAGCGGGCGATGCGCTGCCCACCGGAGACCGACTGCCCCGCGCGCACGTGGAGCGCGGAGAGATGGGCGTACTGGCTGTACTTGCCGTCGCTGTGCCGGATGACGACCTCGTAGCCGTACGCTCCGGCCCAGCCGGCCGAGACGACGCGGCCCGGAGCCACCGACTTCACCGATGTCCCGGTGGGCACGGGAAAGTCCACGCCGGTGTGATAGCCGCTGGACCAGCCGCCGGCCTGCCGGTAGGGAGTGCCGGTGCCGGCGGAGACCGGGGCGCTGAAACCGGTCTGCTTCTCGGCCCGCTCCGGAGCGGGCCGCTCCTTCTTGGGCGCTTGCTGCTTGGGCGCTTCCTTCTTCGGCGCTTGCTGCTTGGGCGCTTCCTTCTTGGGGACCGTCTTCTCAGGGGCCCGCTGCTTCGAGGCTTCCTTCTTGGGCCCGGCCTGCGCGGATGCTTCCTTCTTGGCCTCGGCCTTGCGCTGATCCGCCTTCTTCGCCTCCGGGGTCGCCGCGGGGGGCTTCGGGGCGGTCTTCCGCGCGGGCTGTCCGGAGCTCTTCCCCTCCCCCGCCTTCGCTGCCCGGCTCTGGTCGAGGCTCAGCCGCTGCCCGGGGAAGATCAGGTCCGGGTCGCCCCCGACGACGGTGCGGTTGGCCGCGTAGAGGCCCTGCCAGCCGCCGCGCACCCGCTGGGCGGACGCGATCCCGGAGAGGGAGTCGCCGCTGGCGACGGTGTACGAGTCGCGCTTGCCCGGCACGTGGGTGGGCGTCGCCTCGGCGGGACGGGTCACCGGCTGCCGGGGCAACGCGCTCTGCGGAGCCGCTGCCCGGACCGGCCGACTTCCCGCGCTCTGCGTGTCGGTCTCCGGACCGGTCCCGGGCGCGTCCCCGCCCCGGGTGAGCCCCGCCCGTACGGAACAGGCGGGCCAGGCACCGGGGCCCTGACCGTCCAGGACCTTCTCGGCGACGGCGATCTGCTCGTCCCGGGTGGCGAGGTCGGCGCGCGGCGCGTACTGCGTACCGCCGAAGGCCGACCAGGTGGAGCCGCTGAACTGGAGACCGCCGTAGTAGCCGTTGCCCGTGTTGACGTCCCAATCGCCGCTCGACTCGCAGGCGGCGACCTTCTCCCAGACCTCGACCGGCGCGGCCCCCGCCGACGCCGCGGTGATGAGCGGAAGCGCGATGCCCGCGCCGCTCGCCGTCACCGTGAGCGAGGCACGGTTGATCCGGCTCGGCTGGTATCTGCGGTGCCGTCCGTTCGCGGCCATACGTGGCTCCCCCACTGGCTTCGGGTCATGTCGCAAGGGGCAACGTAGGTCCGCACGGTGACTGATCACAAGCAAAACGTGATAGTCGGCCGCCCTCGGCCGGTCCGTGGCCGGATTCCGATCCCCGGCCGACCGGCCGGCCGGCCGGCCGCAACTTCCGCTCCGCCCGAGGCGCTTCACCCGAACGCGTTCCTCCGCTCCGCCCGACGCGCTTCACCCGCCCCTCCCCTCCGTTCGCCTCGTCCGCGGCTCCCCTCCATTCCCCGCTGTCCCTTCCAGGCTGCTCCCCGGTCGGACTCCTCACCTCGCGCAGCCTGGAACCGAGCGATGGAGAGCGCTCTCCTTGGGTGCTATAAAGGCGCTCATGACGGATGACCCGCGCTCGGCCGGAGCGCCCACCCTGGAGGACGTGGCGCGGGCGGCCGGCGTCTCGCGCGCCACCGTCTCCCGGGTCGTCAACGGGGTGCGCAATGTGGACCCGGTGATCCAGGAGGCCGTGCGTCAGGCGGTCTCCGTGACGGGTTACGCCCCCAACCGGGCGGCCAGGTCCCTGGTGACCCGGCGGGCGGACGCCATCGCCCTGGTGGTGTCGGGCGCGGGCGTCGAGCCGGAGGCGGCCCGGCGGGACTCCGGCACCGGAGCGTCCGGCGGCGGAGGCGGCGCCCGGGGCGGGTCCGGGGCCCGGTCCGGAGGCCGGGCCTCCGGGAAGGACGAGGACAGCCACGGGAGTTCGGGCTCGTTCGCCGCACAGGTGTTCGCCGACCCGTTCTTCGGCCGGGTGGTGACCGGTGTGGTCGACTACCTGCGTCCGCGCGGCCTGCACCCGGTGCTGATGTTCGCGGAGACCTCACGGGACCGCGAGGAGGTGGTGACGTACCTGAGGCAGGGCAGCGCGGACGGGGCCCTGGTCGTCTCGACGCATGCCGAGGACCCACTGCCGGGACTGATCGCGGACGCCGGCCTGGCGGCTGTCCTGTACGCGCGCCCGGCGCGGCCGGTCCCGGTGAGCTATGTCGACCTCGCGCACCGGGACGGCGCGCGGCTGGCGGCCGAGCATCTCCTGGACCGGGGCTGCCGCCGGATCGCGACGATCAGCGGCCCGCTGGACGTGCCGGCGGGCCACGCCCGCCTGACGGGTTTCCAGGACACCATGGCACGCCACGGGCATCCGTACATCCCCGTCGTCGAGGGCCGGTTCACCCAGGAGAGCGGCGAGACGGCGATGGAGCGGCTGCTCGCCGACCATCCGGACCTGGACGGGGTCTTCGCCGCCAACGACCTGATGGCCCTGGGGGCCTGCCACGTCCTGCGGGAGCACGGCCGCTCGATTCCGGGGGACGTGGCGGTGGTGGGCTTCGACGACAGCAGCGCGGCCCTGGCCTGCCGCCCGCCGCTGACCACGGTCCGCCAGCCGGTGGAGGGGATGGCCGCCGAGATGACGCGCCTCCTGCTGGACCGGCTGACGCGGCCGGACGCTCCGGTGACCTCCGTGGTCTTCGAGCCGGAGCTGGTGGTGCGGGGCTCCGCGTGACCGGGGTGCAGCCGCCCGGCCCGGCGGGCGGGGCCGCCCGGACGTGGGCGGGGATGCCCGGACGCGGGCGGGGCCGCCCGGACGTGGGCGAGGATGCCCGTATGACCTCGTCCCCGGCCGGGCCCCGTCTCCGGGTCGCCGCCTATGTGATCCGGCGTCACCCCTGCCCCGCCCTGCTGGTGTTCGATCATGCGGACTCTCCCGAGGCCGGCACCCAGGTGCCTGCGGGCGGCGTCGCGCCGGGCGAGGACCCGGAGCGGGCCGTCCTGCGCGAGGCCGCCGAGGAGACCGGGCTGACCGGGGCCCGCGTCGTCCGGCGGATCACGGTGGACTAGGGCGTGTCCGGCGGATCAGGGCCGGATAGGCCGCGGCGTCTGGTGCGGTGCATCGCAAGGCGCTGGAACGTCCTCATCGCGGAGCGATTCGGGCGTTTCGGCAACGCCGCGAGGTGCCGTGCCAGGCGCCGCGGACCCGGTCAAGATCCGCCGGACACGCCCTAGCGGCCCCATCCCGGGACCGGGCAGCCCCGGCTGACCACCTTTCTCCTGCTCGACGCCCCTTCGGACGGGCCGGCGGCGTGGGAGCACCGGGTCCGCGGCGACGGGTCCGACGCGGGGATGCGGTTCGCCTGCCGGTTCGCACCGCTTCCCCTGGAGCACCCGCCGGCCGACGCCCAGGACGCGTGGCTGGGCCTGGTGGACGCGCGCTGGAGCACCTGGGGCGGTGCGGCCGGGAGCCCCGGCCCCGCGCGGGACACGGCCCCCTGAGGCGCGGCGGCGCGCGGCGGCCACGCCGCCCGCGTACGGGCGACGCGTCGGCCGGCGCGCGGGCGGCGGACGCGTCACGTGGGCCTCCCCGCTCAGTCCACCGGGGTGCGGTGACGTTCCCGGACCGCCTGGACGGCCGTACGGGACGGCGCGCCGGAGTCGCCCGGCCCGGGGCGGCTGCCGCCCCGGGTGAGGAAGTCGGCGAGCGGGAGCGTCGCGGCGCCCACGGTGACCGCGTCCGGGCCGAGGCGGCCCATCTCGATGGTGGTGCGGGCCGCCGCGTGGCGCAGGGCGTACTCGTTCGCGTACCGGCGGATCTCGGGCAGCAGGCGGGGGCCGATGAGCAGGCCCGCCCAGCCGCCGATCAGGATCCGCTCGGGCAGGAAGAGGTTGATCAGGTCGGCGAGGGCCGCGCCGAGGCATTCGGCCGTCTCGTCGAGCAGCGCGAGCGCCACCGGGTCCGGGGTGGGGCCGCCGCCTCCCGGGTAGGCGGCGGCGAGCAGCGCGGCCAGCGCCGTCTCGTCGTCGGCGTCCTCGGGCAGCAGGCCGTCCGCCTCGCGCCAGCGCTCGCGCAGGGCTTCCGCGCCCGCGTACGCCTCCAGGCAGCCGATGGAGCCGCAGCGGCACCGGCGGCCGCGCAGCTGGACGGTGGTGTGGCCCCATTCGAGGGCGAGGCTCGTGCGGTCCTCGTCGAGGATGTCACCGTGGTCGACACAGGCGCCCACGCCCGAGCCGATGAGGGCGATGGCGGCGGCGCCCGCGCCCCGGCCGCCGCCGAACCACATCTCCGCCTGGCCGAGCGTCTTGGCGCCGTTGTCGATGAACAGCGGCACCTCGGGCGGCACGTCGACGGCTTCGCGCAGCAGCTGCTCGAAGGGGACCGCGCGCCAGCCGATGGTCTGGCCGTGGACCACCGCGCTCCGGGAGCCGTCGGGCCCCTCGGGTCCGTCGCGCTCGATGATGCCGGGGACCCCGATGCCGATGCCGAGCAGCCGGCTCGGGTCGGCGCCCGCGTCGCGCAGCACGTCCGCTACGCCGGTGCGGACGTGGGAGACGATGCGGTCGACGTCGTAACCGTGCTGGGCCAGCAGCCGTTCGGTGCGGGCCAGTTCTGTCAGGGAGAGGTCGAACAGCTCGACGCGGACCCGGGTCTCGCCGATGTCGATGCCGACGAGCAACCCGCCGTCCGGGGCGACGCGCAGCAGCGTACGGGGGCGGCCGCCGTCCGAGTCGACGACGCCGGCCTCCTCCAGCAGTCCTTCGGCGGAGAGCTCCGCGACGACGTTGCTGATGGATCCCGAACTCAGACCTGTGACCGGTCCGAGCTCCTGGCGGCTCAGCGGGCCGTCGAAATACAACCGTTGCAATACCCTCGCCCGGTTGCCCCGCCGCAGGTCACGCACGGTCCGTCTGTTGCGCTCGGCCATGTTGCTCCTTCCCGTCCAGGAACATACCCCGGTCCCAGGCCTTGACGCGACCTTCTCTCACCTCTTAAATCACGTCATAAATTAAGTCATGGAGGCCGTTCGGTTCCCGAACGCAGCCATCCCCGGAAAGGGGCCACCTCACATGCGTCATGCCAGAGCCGCAAGCGCCGCCACCCTCGCCCTCGCCATCGCCGTAGCCGCCACCGGCTGTGGCGGCGGGACCACCTCGGGCGGCAGCAACGAGTCGCCGAAGACCCTCACCTACTGGGCGTCCAACCAGGGCCCCAGCATCGAGGCCGACAAGGAGATCCTCACTCCCGAGCTGAAGAAGTTCGAGAAGGAGACCGGGATCAAGGTGAAGCTGGAGGTCGTGCCGTGGGCCGACCTGCTGAACCGGATCCTCGCCGCCACCAGCTCCGGCCAGGGCCCGGACGTGCTGAACATCGGCAACACCTGGTCGGCCTCGCTCCAGGCGACCGGTGCGCTCCTGCCGTGGGACGAGAAGAACTTCGAGGCGATCGGCGGCCGGGACCGCTTCGTCGACTCGGCGGTCGCCTCGGCCGGCAAGGAGGGCGAGCCGCCCGCCGCCGTGCCGCTGTACTCGCTGGCGTACGCCCTCTACTACAACAAGAAGATGTTCGCCGAGGCGGGCGTCGAGAAGCCTCCGGCCACCTGGGACGAGCTGGTCGCGGCGGGCAAGAAGATATCCAAGGACGGCAAGTGGGGGCTGGGCGCCGAGGGCGGCAACCTCTCCAACAACATCCACCAGACCTTCGTTCTGGCCAAGCAGCAC
The DNA here is from genome assembly GCF_044329855.1 of Streptomyces sp. NPDC017520. Lineage (NCBI taxonomy): Bacteria > Bacillati > Actinomycetota > Actinomycetes > Kitasatosporales > Streptomycetaceae > Streptomyces > Streptomyces sp. NPDC017520. The sequence goes on along the minus strand of NZ_JBIRKB010000005.1, from coordinate 86,812 downwards.
GGCGCCGACTTCTTCGACGAGGACGGCAAGGCGACCTTCACCTCCGACGGTGCGGTCGCGGCGGTCAAGCAGTACATCGACCTCATGGCCAAGGACAAGATCATCGCTCCGGGCAACGCGGAGTACGCCCAGAACCAGTCGCTCACCGACTTCGCCAAGGGCAGGACGGCGATGGTGCTGTGGCAGGCCGCCGCCTCCACCTTCGCCGCCCAGGGCATGAAGCCCGAGGACTGGGGCGCGGCCCCGGTGCCGGTCCCCTCGGGCGCACCGGGGGCGGGCAAGCAGACCAACTCCATGGTCGCGGGCATCAACATGGCCGTCTTCAAGAACACGAAGAACATCGACGGCGCGAAGAAGTTCGTGAAGTTCATGACGAGCGACGCCGAGCAGAAGCTGCTCAACAAGACCTACGGCTCGATCCCGCCGATCAAGGCCGCACAGGCCGACGAGGCCTTCGGAGCCCCCGACCTCAAGGTCCTGCGCGACACCCTCGCCACCAGCGCCGCCCCCCTCCCCCAGGTCCCGAACGAGTCGCAGTTCGAGACAGCCGTGGGAACGGCCGTCAAGGAACTGTGGGCGGACGCCGCGGCCGGACGCCCCGTGACCGAGGAATCCGTCAAGGCACGCCTGGAAAAGGCGCAGCAGACGATGCAGCAGTGAGGCCCTGATCCATGACCGCCACCGTCACCACCGACCCCGAGGTCGACAAGTCGGCCGGCAGGGGCACGAGCCGGGGCACCGGGGGCGCGCGCAGGAGACTGCCGCGCATCCCCGACCGGATCCGCCAGGGCGGACTGCCCTACCTCCTGCTCCTGCCCGCCGTCCTGCTCGAACTCCTCATCCACATCGTCCCGATGGTCATCGGGATCGTGATGAGCTTCCGGCAGCTCACACAGTTCTTCATCAGCAACTGGGGCGCGGCGCCCTGGATCGGCCTCGACAACTACAGCATCGCCGTCGACTTCGACGCGCCGATCGGTGAGGCCCTGCTCCACTCGTTCTTCGTGACCTGCGTCTTCACGTTCTTCTCGGTCGGGTTCGCCTGGCTGTTCGGCACCGCGGCGGCGATCCTCCTCCAGGAGAGCTTCCGGGGCCGGGGCATCCTGCGGGCGATCTTCCTCGTCCCGTACGCCCTGCCGGTCTACGCGGCCGTCATCACCTGGGCGTTCATGTTCCAGCGGGACAACGGGCTGATCAACCACGTCCTGCACGACCAGCTCGGCATCACCGACGAGCCGTCGTTCTGGCTGATCGGTGACAACAGCATCTACGCCCTGATCATCGTCTCGGTGTGGAAGGGCTGGCCGTTCGCCTTCCTCATGCTGATGGCCGGGCTCCAGAACATCCCGCGCGAGCTGTACGAGGCCGCCTCCATCGACGGCGCCGGCATCTGGCAGCAGATCCGCCGGATCACGCTGCCCTCGCTGCGACCCGTCAACCAGGTCCTGGTCCTCGTGCTCTTCCTGTGGACGTTCAACGACTTCAACACCCCGTACGTCCTGTTCGGGAAATCGGCCCCGGAGAGCGCGGACCTGATCTCGATCCACATCTACCAGTCGTCGTTCGTCACCTGGAACTTCGGCACCGGATCCGCGATGTCGGTCCTGCTGCTGCTCTTCCTGCTCGTCGTGACGGCCGCCTACCTGTTCCTCACCTCGCGCGGAAGGAAGGGCGCCGATGTCTAGCCTCACGCGGCCGACCCGCACCACCCGGTCGCGGGCCCGCTCGCCGATGGCCGCGCCGCAGTCCTTCCTCTGGACCCGCCGCATCGTCCTGACCCTGCTCGCCGGCTTCGTCCTGCTGCCCGTCTACGTGATGGTCAGCAGCTCGCTGAAACCGCTCCAGGACGTGTCGGGGAAGTTCCAGTGGATCCCGTCGACGCTGACGATCCAGCCGTACTTCGACATCTGGGAGACCGTTCCGCTCGCCAAGTACTTCGTCAACTCGCTGATCGTGGCGGGCTCGGCGACGGTGCTGTCGGTGACGATCGCGGTGTTCTCCGCCTACGCGGTGAGCCGCTACCGGTTCCGGGGCAAGCGGGTCTTCACCGTCACGGTGCTGTCCACGCAGATGTTCCCGGGGATTCTCTTCCTGCTCCCGCTGTTCCTCATCTTCGTCAACATCGGCAACAGCACCGGCGTCGCGCTGTACGGCTCGCGCGGCGGGCTCATCCTCACGTACCTGACGTTCTCGCTGCCGTTCTCCATCTGGATGCTGATCGGGTACTTCGACTCCATCCCCCGGGACCTCGACGAAGCGGCCCTGGTCGACGGCTGCGGCCCCGTCCGCGCCCTCTTCCAGGTCGTCGTGCCGGCCGCCGTCCCGGGAATCGTGGCGGTGTCGGTGTACTCCTTCATGACGGCCTGGGGCGAGGTCCTCTTCGCCTCCGTCATGACGAACGACGCCACCCGGACCCTCTCCGTCGGCCTCCAGGGCTACGCCACGCAGAACGACGTGTACTGGAACCAGGTCATGGCCGCGTCCCTCGTGGTCAGCGTCCCGATCGTCGCCGGGTTCCTGCTCCTCCAGCGCTATCTGGTCGCCGGTCTCACCGCGGGAGCCGTGAAGTGACCCCCACCGGCGAGAGCCGTCCGTCGCCCCCGACCGAAAGGCAGCACGTGCCCGACCTCAACGCCCTCCCGGCGGAATTCACCTGGGGCGTCGCCACCGCCGCGTACCAGATCGAGGGAGCCGTGGCCGAGGACGGCCGCTCCCCCTCGATCTGGGACACGTTCTCGCACACCCCCGGCACGATCGACAACGGCGACACCGGCGACGTGGCCTGCGACCACTATCACCGGGTCCCCGAGGACATCGGCCTGATCAAGCAGCTCGGCGCGGACGCCTACCGCTTCTCGATCGCCTGGCCGCGCGTCGTGCCCGGCGGTGACGGGCCGGTCAACAAGGCGGGCCTGGACTTCTACGACCGGCTCGTGGACGGCCTTCTGGAGGCCGGCGTCACCCCGTTCGCCACCCTCTACCACTGGGACCTGCCGCAGGCGCTCCAGGACCGGGGCGGCTGGACCGTACGGGAGACCCCGGAGCACTTCGCGGCGTACGCCTCCCACGTGGTGGAACGCCTCGGCGACCGGGTCAAGGACTGGGCGACGCTCAACGAGCCGCTGTGCTCGGCCTGGATCGGTCACCTGGAGGGCCGTATGGCGCCGGGTCTCACCGACCTGACCGCCGCTGTGCGGGCCTCCTACCACCTGCACCTGGGCCACGGCCTGGCCGTCCGGGCGATCCGGGCGGCCTCATCGGACGCCCGGGTCGGCATCGTCAACAACCTCAGCCCGATCGAGCCGGCGAGCGCGAGCGCGCCCGACCTCGCCGCCGCCCGCCGCGCCGACGGCCACATCAACCGCTGGTGGCTGGACCCGGTCCTGGGCCGCGGCTACCCGCAGGACATGGTGGAGCTGTACGGGGTCGAACTCCCGGTCCGGCCGGGCGACCTGGAGACGATCGCGGCACCGCTCGACTGGCTGGGGCTGAACTACTACTTCCGGCAGATCGTCACCGCCGACCCCGACGGGCCCGCACCGCACGCCAAGCAGGTCCCCGTCCCCGGCGCGCGGCTCACGCACATGGACTGGGAGGTCCACGCGGAGGGCCTGGAGCGGCTGCTGCTGCGCCTGACCGAGGAGTACGGCGTCCAGCGGATCTACGTCACCGAGAACGGTTCGGCGTACGAGGACGTCGTCGCGGCGGACGGCTCGGTCCACGACCCGGAACGCGCCCGGTACTTGGAGGAGCACCTCGCCGCGTGCGCCCGCGCGGTCGGCAAGGGAGCCCCGCTGGCCGGGTACTTCGCCTGGTCGCTGATGGACAACTTCGAGTGGGCGTACGGCTACGACAAGCGGTTCGGCCTGGTCCACGTGGACTACGCGACCCAGCGCCGTACGGTGAAGAGCAGCGGACGCCGGTACGCGGAGCTGGTCCGGGAGCACGCGGAGCGGCGTAGCCGGGCGGCCGTCTGACCCTCCCCCACCGGCTCCTGCCGGCCTTCTCCGGCCGCGGCGAATTCCTCGCCGCGGCCGGAGGTGTTTCGCGTCTCAGGAGGGCACCCGGACGCGGGCGCGGGCGCGAGTGCGGGTGCGGGTGCGCCCTAAGGGGCCCACGGCCCCAGCATGTCCTTCATCGCGTCCGTCATCGCGGACTGCAGCAGCGGACCGTAGGTGATCCGGCCGACGCCGAGGCGGCGGAAGCGGTCGAGATCGTGCTTGACCGGATGGGCCGTGGAGTTCACCGGCACGGAGACGGCGGCGGTCACCGCCGCGAGCAGTACGTCGTTGTCCTGGATGCGCACCGGATAGACGCTGTCGGCGCCCGCCTGCTCAAGGGCCCTCAGTCGCTCGATCGCCTCGTCGAGAACGGCGGAGGCGTCCTCCGCGTGCACGAACAGGTCGGTGCGCCCGTTGATCCAGACCGGGACTCCCGCCTGGTCGGCCGCCGCACGCAGGCCGGCGACGTAGGCCGCGTGCTCCCGCGTGCTCCGTACGCGTCCGCCCTCCGAGTGGACGGTGTCCTCGATGTTGAGTCCGACGCCGCCGACCTCGACGAGACCGGCGACGAGATCCGCGGGCTGCTGCCCGTAGCCGGCCTCCAGGTCCACGGAGACGGGGACGTCGACCGCGGCGATGATCGGCGCGACAGCGGCGAGCACCTCCTCGAAGGTCTGCCCCTCCTGGTCCGCCGCCCCCCGGGAATCGGCGAGCGGATGGCTGCCGACCGTCAGCGCGGGGAACCCGGCGTCGGCCGCTGTCCGCGCCGACCAGACGTCCCAGACGGTCGGCAGGACGAGGGGCCTGTGCTCGGCGTGCAGTTGCTTGAGGCGTTGAGCTCGCTCAACGGTGGTACGAAGGTCCATGCCGAGCACGCTACCTTCCGCGACGCGCCGACAGGGCACGGCCGCCGGGGGCGCGAACGCGCGCGACGGTCCCGGATGTCCCTAGCTGGTGAACGATGCTCCGCGCAGAGGCTGTTGGGCTTCGGGAAGATCCTCTCCCGGGAGACTCGTACACGGAAGCGGCCCCGCACGTCGGCGGGGCCGCCGCTCACCGTCTCTTCGCTGAGCCGACGGGAGTGGGCGCCCCGGACCACTCGCGGCCCGGCACCCCCACCCGTCGGCGGGAGCCGCTCCACCGGGGAGGACGGCGGGACGGCTCCCCCGGGTCACGCGGTGTGCAGGGTCAGCCCGTACCGGTTGAGGATCTCGTTGACCGGCTGGTGCCAGGTCTCCCCGCCGCCGGAGCAGTTGCCCCAGCCGCCGGAGGTGACGCCCTGGGCCTGGTCGCCGCTGATGAACGAGCCGCCGGAGTCGCCCCCCTCGGCGCAGACGCTCGTCTTGGTCATCTGATGCACGGCGCCCTGGCTGTAGTTGACGGTCTCGTTCTTGGCGAGGACCCTGCCGCAGTGCCAGCGCGTGGTGGAGCCCGAGCGGCAGATGGAGGCGCCGACCGGCGCCTCGTTCGAGCCCCGGACCAGCTGGTCGGAGACGGTGCCCCAGCCGAGGACGACCGGCACGGTCCACCAGCCGTTGGCCACGTTCACCCAGGCGTAGTCATTACCGGGGAAGGACGAGCCCTGGAAGTTGCCGATGGCCGAGCCGTCCCAGCCGCGCACGGACTGGCCGGCGCCGCCGCAGTGCCCGGCGGTGACGAAGCCGCCGTGGACGGAGAAGCCGATCGAGCAGCGGACGTTACCCGTGTAGTACGGGTCGCCTCCGACCGTTCCCGCGGCGAAGGTCCGCGGCGCTTCGGCGGTCGTCTCCACGGTCACGGGTCCGGCCTCGCGGGCCTTGGCGACGAAGGACCGGACATCGTTGTCACGTCGCTCGGACGCGACGACGTTCACGACGACGCTGCTGGTCGCCGGGTCGACGTGCCAGCTGCTCACGCCGGACGGGGCGGACAGGGCGTCGATGCGGGCCTTCGCCGCGTCGAGCCGCTTCGCCGAGTGCTCGACGAGCCGGGCGTCGGCGCCGGCGGCCCGGACGGCCTCGGCCTTCTCGGTGTTCGTGACGGCGACGACCAGCTTGCCGGTCTTCGCGTCGAACCAGGACCCGCCGAAGGCGGAGCCCGCGGCGCGCTGCGCCTTCGGCTCCAGGGCGGTGGCCGCCTGCTCGTCGGCGAGCCTCTCGACGGCCTCTCCCTCGGTGAGGCCGAAGTCGCGCTGCATCGCGGTGAGCAGGGCCGCGGAAGCGGGGGCCTCCGCGGAGTCGACGGGGGCGGCGGAGGCGGACGACGGGCCGGCGGCGGCCCAGGCACCGAGGAGCAGGAGTGCGGACAGACCGGTCCGCAGCACGGTTGCGTGTCTCAAGGGAGTGACCTTCCTGTTGTTCCAGCGACGTGGGGTGGAACGGGAGGCGTCCGGGAGCGCATGCCCATCGTGTCGCTTGAGAGCGCTCTCAGATGTGCCGTTCCCGGACTGTAGCGGAGTTCGATAGTCAGGTCCATGCCAATGGGGACGATGGGTCGGAAGAGGTGTGCGCGAACGCCGCACACCGGGTTGAGTAGGCGTACTCATCCGGCCCGCAGGCACTCGTCCTACTGTCACAGGAACAGGGGACGGGGCCAGATGGAGGAGCTGATCATGACCGGATCACGCCGCAGACGGTGGAGAGCCGCGCTGACCGGCACGCTGGCGGGTTCACTGGTCGCGCTGGTGGGCGCGTGCGGAGTGGTCGACACCGATGACGACCGCCGGGCGGCGACGGAACTGGCCGAGAAGCACTTCCCCGGCCAGCTCCAGGCGATCGGGGCACACACGCTCTTCCCGGGCTCCGGCGGCTCGGAGGTCACGTTCGCGGTGACCGACGACCGCGACGCCGTGGTCCGGCTCCGCATCGACACGGACAGGGCGGACGAGGGCACGTGCGACCGCAAGGACTGCGCGGGCGCGCTGGCCGAGGCCATGAAGCGCGGACGGCAGCAGGCCGAGGACTTCCGGGCGCTCAAGGGCGCCTTCGACGCCTGCGGTTACGAGGTCGTCGCCCTGGGCCCGACCGGCACCCCGCCCTACGTCGTGGCCGAGCTGACGAACGCCACCGTCACGAAGGTGCTCGGCGAGATCGGGGAGTGCGTCCAGCGCTGGGTCACGGCGAGCGGGGCCGACAGCGCGTTGGCGAAGGCTCAGGGGTCGTACGTGAACCTGGTCTCCCCGTCCGTCGCCGACCGGCGTGACCGGGGCGAGGAGTCCGGGCCCACCGTGATGCGGCTGACCCGGTCGGGCCTCCGCGCCTCGCTCACCAAGCAGGCCTACTTCTCGGCGAGTTACGAGATCGAGGCGGGCCGGGTCGACACGACGGGCAGGGCCCGGGCGGTCCGCCCGCTCCGGGAGCGCCAGAAGTTCGGCGACACCGTGCAGAAGGCGGTGAAGGAGCAACTGCGCGCCACCTACCCCCGGGTGGTCGTGAGCACCTACCAGTGGATCTGGCGGCTGGAGCCGGGCCGCGTCGACCGGCAGACCGGCTACGTCCTGTTCTGCCCCGAGCCGGACGCGCGCGGGCGGTGCGTCGACAGCGACGACGCGGCCCTGGTGACCACGGACGAGCACGGCACTCCGGTGGAGAAGATCCGGCTCGTGCACGACGTACGCGAGGGCACCGGGATGCTGCGGCTGCCGCCGTACTGAGGACGGGGCGCCCCGGCCCCTGGCTGTTCGCTCTCGGTGCGGGCGAGGGCGGTTCCCCGCGGGCGTCGCCGGGTGTGTCGTGGGATCGTGGTGCCATGACCATCGCCGTTCGCCCGGCCTCGGTGTTCGAAGACGTTCGCGCCCTGGTCGGCCCGAAGTCACCGAAGGCCAACGTCTGTTGGTGCCTGAGCTACCGGATTCCGTCCCAGCTCAACACCGAGCTCCGAGGTCCGGCGCGCGGTGAGTACGCCGCCCGGCTGTGCCGTGCGGAGCCTCCGCCGGGGGTGCTCGCCTACGACGGCGACGAGCCGGTGGGCTGGGCAGCCGTGGCGCCGCGCTCGGACACCTCCTTCGCCCGCAGCCGGAAGATCCCGTACGTCGACGACCTGCCGGTCTGGTCCCTGTGGTGCATCCGGGTCCGCCCCGGTCACCGCGGCAAGGGGATCTCGCACGAGCTGATCGCCGGTGCGGCCGAGTTCGCCCGCGCCCACGGTGCGCCGGCGGTCGAGGCGTACCCGCTCGACAGCGGTGACGCCAAGGTCGATCCGACGATGGCCTACCCCGGTATCCGGAGGAACTTCGAGCGCGCCGGGTTCACCCACGCCGCCGACACCACCTCGGTACTGGCCGGACATCCCCGCGTCCTGATGCGGCTCGACCTGCGCGGATAGCGGCGACCGTCACCCCGGCGGCATCCACGGCCGCAGCTTCTCGGGGTTGCGGACCACCCAGATCCGGGCGACGCGGCCGTCGGTCACGTCGAACGAGGCCACGGTCAGGACGACACCGCCCCGCAGCGCCACCAGGCCCGGCGCACCGTTGACCGACCGTGCCTGGAGTTCCAGCCCCGGGGCCCGGTCGGCGATGGCGACCATGTACGAGGCGATGCGCGCGTCTCCTTCGATCGGGCGCAGGGCGGCACCGACCAGACCGCCGCCGTCGGCGGTCATCACGGCGGACGGGTCGAGGAGGTCGACGAGGGCCGCGATGTCCTTGTTCTCCCAAGCCTCCTTGACTCGCCGCACCACCTCGGTCCGCGCGTCCGCCGCCACCGGAGTCCGGGCGTCGGGCACCCGTCGCCGGGCGGAGGACGCGAGCTGCTTGCAGGCGGCGGGGGTCCGGCCGAGTACGCCGGCGATCTCCGCGAAGGGGTAGCGGAAGACGTCGTGCAGGACGAACGAGACACGCTCGGCGGGGGTCATCGTCTCCAGGACCACGAGGAAGGCCATGGTCACCGACTCGTCCAGGACCATCCGGTCCGCGAGGTCGGATCCCCGGCCGCCGCCGCGCTCGACGGGGTCGGGCAGGGGATCGGGCAGCCACGCGCCGACGTAGCGTTCACGCCGGACCCGCGCCGAGCCGAGCACGTCCAGGCAGATACGGCCGGTCACGGTCGTCAGCCAGGCGCCGGGCGACACGATCTCGTCCCGCCGGCCTGGCGGCAGTGCGTACCAGCGCGCGAAGGCCTCCTGCACGGCGTCCTCGGACTCCGCGAGCGATCCGAGCAACCGGTAGGCCACATTGATCAGTCGGCCGCGCTCACCGGCCGTCGCCTCGGCGCCCGCCCCCGCCGCCCCCATGCTCCGGCCCCCTTCGCCTTACCTTTCGCCGGCCCGTGTCGTCGGGTTGGTGAGACCTTATCGATCGACTGCCCACGGGCGGAAAAGGGGCGTGGCATGGCCACTCCGATGCCGGCACGGCGCGCGTTCTCGTTCCTTCGGATCGCGATCGCCCTGCAGACTCTGACGATCTTCCTTCAAGCGGTCTCCTCCGGACTGCTGATGACCTCGTCCTACGGGGAGACGCTGCACAGCGTCGGTGCGCGCGTGATGTACGGGGCGTCGATGCTGTACGTACTCGCGGCGGTACTGGCCTGGAAGCCGGGCGGTGGCTCGCCCCGGCCCGTCCTGCACGCGTCGGGCTTCCTGGTCCTGGCCTCCGTCCAGGTCGCGGTCGGCATCGCGCACCTTCCGTCGGTCCATCTACCCCTGGGAGTCCTGATGTTCGGGCTGAGCCTGCTCGCCCTGGCCAGGCGCTGAGGTCCGCCGCCGCGAGGCACGGGCAGCTGCGGCCAGGTCCGGTCCGTGTCCGCGATGCAGTCACCCCGGCGGATAAATGTCGACTACAGCTATCCTCCGTGCGGCAGACGCGGTACTCATCGACGCGAAGGGGCCGGACGACGGCATGGACGGGAACACCGGCACCAGCCACGGGCGTATCGTCGCCGCCCTCGACGGCGTGAGCATGCGCCGCCACACGACGGGCCAGGTCATCCTGGACGACGTCGGCTGGACCGTCCGGGCGGGCGAGCACTGGGCGCTGCTCGGCCCCAACGGGGCGGGCAAGACCAGCGTCCTGCGGCTCGTCGGCGCCACCGCCTTCCCCACCACCGGCACGGTCGACGTCCTCGGCCACCGGCTCGGCCGCGTCGACGTGCGGGAGCTGCGCACCAGCATCGGCCATGTCTCCACCTCCCAGCGCGTCCCGGGGGACCTCACCGGCCACACCATCGTCCTCACCGGCCACTCCGGTACCGTCCAGCCGCTGTGGAAGTCGTACGACGACGAAGTGCGCGAGCGTGCCCACGGGCTGCTCGCCGAACTCCATGTCAAGGAGCTCGCCGACCGCCCGTACGGCGTCTGTTCGGGCGGCCAGCGCGCCCGGATCCTCATCGCCCGCGCCCTCATGGCGGATCCGGCGCTGTTGCTGCTCGACGAGCCGTTCAACGCACTCGATCTGCCCTCGCGCGAGGACCTTGTCGACACCATGCGTCATCTCGCCGTGAACCGGCCTGAGTTGTCGACGGTGACGGTCACGCACCACGTGGAGGAGCTCTCCCCGGCGATCGGTCACGCCCTGCTCCTGCGTGAGGGGCGTGTCCTCGCGGCGGGGGCGGTCGAGGACGTCCTCACGCAGGAGCGCATGACCGCCTGCTTCGGCCGCCCCATCGAGGTGTCACGGCACGCGGGCCGCTGGCTGGCCCGCTCGGGCGGCTTCGGGTAGACGGGGCCCGTCCCGACCCGGTGCACGGGTGAGTCCGGCCCCGGGCCCGCGTCGGCGGGGCCCGCCACTGCCAGGACGGCTGTCGCACGCGGGCCCGGGCATCAGGCTGCCCAGCCGGACGAGGGCTGAGGGGGCCGGGCCGCTGGGAGCCGGGCCGCTGGGGGCAGGAGCCTCAGGGCGCCAGCGACGGCAGTCCGGCCGTACGCCACAGATCACGGAAGCCGTGCCCCGCCGCCCCGGCGGATTCTTCCGCAGCCGTACGCCAGTCCCGTACCGTCGCCCCGCTCCCGGCGGGCCCGTCGAGGGGGGCCCAGCCCGGGTCTCCGTGGGCGGCGAACCCGGCCCAGGCACGGGTCATGCGCCGGGAGAGTTCCTCGTCGGCCGGGCCGGGCGGGCCGCCGACGAGGAAGTGGACGCTCTCCTCGTGGAGGTTGCCGAAGGCGAACGGAATATCCGCGCAGTGCCAGGCGCGTACCCGCCGCCCCGCACGGTCCCGGCGGCGGTCGAAGCGGGCGAGGAAGGCCCGGCCGCCGGCCAGGGCGTGGGCCTCGGCGAGGCGGGTGCTGTATTCGGCGAACAGGAGGCCGGAGCGGAGGGTCAGGTAGACATCCAGAACCGGCGCGTCCGGCAGGAGCTCCCGGTGGCCCTCGACGAGCGACGCCGGGAGTCCGAAGTCGGCTGCGAAGACCGCCAGTCGCTCCTTCGATGTGACCTTCGCGCTGCTGCCGACCGCGTCCAGGAGCCAGTACTCCTCCGTGGTGTGGCAGACCAGCAGCTCCACCGCGCCGCCCGCTCCGGCCGCCAGTGCCTCCAACGGGTCGGCGGTCAGGAGGACGCCGTCGGCGACCGGGCCGAAGATCGCCGGGTCGTAGTGGCGCCGCCCCGAGCCGGGGTCCTGTGCGTACCGCTCGCAGACCCGGTCCGTCGCGGCCACGAGCGCCTCGGGCGGGGCGGCGAGCAGCCCGGCGCGCGTGGCGGGCACCCCGGCCGCCGCAGCGACCTCGGCGGTGGTGCGGGCCGCCTGCTCCACGGTGGCGAAGGCGTTGACGGCGCTGTGGAGGGCGGCGCGGTGGAAGAGGCCGCGCGCCCGGTCGGCCACCGTCAGACAGGCCACGGAGGTGGCGCCCGACGACTGTCCGGCCAGGGTGACCCGGTCGGGCGAGCCGCCGAACGCGGAGATATTGTCCCGGACCCATTCCAGGGCGGCGATCTGGTCGAGGAGGCCACGGTTCCCGGGGAAGGCCGTGGCGCCGCTGTCGGCGGCGGGCCCTGGCACGCCGCCGACGACATCCGGAGGTTCCGGCACCTGGCCGAACCCCTCGAAGCCGAGGCGGCTGTTGAGGGTGACGACCACGAGCCCTCGGCCCGCCAGCGCGGTGCCGTCGAAGTCGGGCTGGGCCGAGGAGCCGAAGACGTACGCGCCGCCGTGGATCCAGACCAGCACGGGCAGGTCGCCCGGTCCGTCGGCGGGCGTCCAGATGTTGAGCGTGAGGATGTCCTCGTCACCGGGCGACCAGCCCGGCGCGCCCGGCAGTTCGGCCGACTGTGGGGCCACCGGCCCGAAGGCGGTGCACTCCCGCACGCCGTCCCAGGGCTCCGCCGGCTGCGGCTCCCGGAACCGGAGGGCGCCGAACGGCGGTGCCGCGTAGGGAAGTCCGAGTACGGCGACGATGGCGTGGTCCCGGGCGGCGCGTCGCCCCCGTACCCTCCCGGACTTCGTCGTGAAGACGTCCACGGCTCCCACTCCCCCGTCGCTGCCCCGTCCGGCGCTCTGCGCGGCCGGGCCATCATGCCGGACCCCGGGCGCCACCACCACCGGATTGATCTTGGCCCGGTCACCCGGTCACCCGGTCACCCGGTCACCCCCGGTATGCCGGTCACCCCGTCTCCCGGTCACCCGGTCTCCCACTCTCCCGCCCGCCTGCGTACACCTCTGCCCGCCTCGGCATCGGCCCGACCGCGGCTCCGCCCGCTTGTGCGCCGGCCCGCCTATCCGGCGATCAGTTCGCGCACGGTGGCCATGTCGCTGAACGGCAGCAGTTCGCCCCGGATGCTCTGGTGCGGTTCGCTGCCCTTGCCCGCGATGAGCACGATGTCGGCCGGCCCCGCCTCCGCGAGCGCCGCGGCGATGGCCAGGCGGCGGTCGGTGATCCGCTCGAACGGCGTTCCGGTCGAGGCGATGCCGGGGGCGATCTCGTCGAGGATGGCCTCGGGGTCCTCGTAGCGGGGATTGTCGGAGGTGAGGAAGCACAGGTCGGAGTGGTCGCCCGCGATGGCGCCCATCTCGGCGCGCTTGGTGGTGTCGCGGTCGCCGCCGCAGCCGAAGACGGTGATGACGCGGGCCCGGGCGAAGCCCCGGATCGTGGTGAGGACCTTGCTGAGGGAGTCCGGCGAGTGGGCGTAGTCCACGATCACCGAGGCGCCACTGGAGGTGTGGAGGCGTTCGAAGCGGCCGGGGATCTGCGGCATCCGCTCCAGCGCGTCGACAAGCCCGGCCAGACCGTGGCCGAGGAGGTGGCAGGCCGCTACCGTGGCCAGCGCGTTGGAGACCGAGAACCGGCCGGGCGAGGGGATCGCCGCTGGGTACTTGCGGCCGTCGTGGTGCAGCGTGAACCGGGTGCCCGAGGCGTCCACGGTGAGATCGCTCGCGCGGTAGTCCGCGTCGCCGTCCAGCGCGTACGTGGTCACGGCGTCGGGCATCAGGTCCCGGATCCCGGCGCCCACCGGGTCGTCGGCGTTGACCACGGCGCGCCGGCACAGCCCCTGGAAGAGGCGGAGCTTGGCGTCCCGGTAGTTCTCCATGGTGCCGTGGTCGTCGAGGTGATCCTGGGTCAGGTTCGTGAAGACGCCGACGTCGATGAACGTACGGTCCAGCCGGTGCGTCAGCAGCCCCATCGAGGTGGCCTCCAGGACGACGCTGCCGGTGGCGCGGTCACGCATGTGCCCCAGCAGATACTGCAGATCGGGCGATTCCGGGGTGGTGAGCACGGAAGGGGGCATCGGGATGGGCTCGTCCCCGATGCGGCTGCCCGCGGTGCCGATCACTCCGACCCGGGCCCCCTCGGCGATCCGCAGCACCGACTCGGTCATGTACGAGACGGAGGTCTTGCCGTTGGTGCCGGTGATGGCGATCAGGTCCATCGCCCGGCCCGGTTCGCCGAAGTAGCGCGAGGCGAGGACCGCCGCGGCCCTGCGGACGTCGGGGACGCGTACGGCGCACACGTCGCCCAGTGCCGCGGGCAGCGGCGGCGCCTGTTCGTCGACGAGTACGGCGACAGCGCCTCGGGCGACCGCCGGGGCGACGGCTTCCGGGCCGCCGGCGGTGTGGCCGGGCACGGCGGCGTAAACGGAGCCGGGGGTGACCCGGTCCGCGTCGAACGTCGCTCCGGCGGTGACGTCCGTCCGGGCCGGGGTTCCCCGCAGCACGTGATGGTCCTGCCCGGCCATGAGGTCGCTCAGCTTCACGATGATCCCTTCGAGTGCGGCGCCGTCCGGCTGGTGCGGCCGTCGCCGGGAAGCGGCACGGGCGGGTGCGCCGTGGGCCGCGTGGTGCTGTGGAGCCGCTCGTGACTCTCGCGTCCGGCGAGCGTTGGAGGCGACGGTGAGCTCCGGCGCTCAGCGGGCCGGAGTGGTGGTGTGCTGGTGCGGTGGGTGTGCGGGCGCGGTGGGTGTGCTGGTGCGGGTGAGGAGGCGGCGGGCCGGGGCGGTTATGCCGGGGGCCGGGGATGCCGGGCGCTGCTGTCGGGAACCGCCGCGTGGACCGCTAGCCGTGGCCGTGCAGTGCCGTACGGCCCGTTCCGGGCGCCGCGTCCGCGGGCGCCGGGGGCACAGCCGCGCGGGTGGCGGCCGGGGGCAGCGCGGAGGCGGCCCGGTGCGGGCGTGTCCTCGGTTCGGCGCTGAGTCCCATGGGCCGAGTGTACGTGCGGTGGGAAGGACCCCGGTCCGCCGCCGGGTCCTCCGTCGGCCGGGGACGGCCGGGGACGGACAGGGGTGGCTGGGGACGGCCGGGGACGGACAGGGATGGCTGGGGACGGCCGGGGACGGACAGGGAAGGCCGGGCACGGACAGGGAAGGCCCCGGGTGGGGCCCGGCCCCCGGGGGCGCGGCGAACGGGCCACGACCTGCGTACGGACCGGGCCGCGAGGCCCGTCACCGGCCCCTACAGGGCCTGGATCCGATCTTCCCTTTGCGGCGGGAGCGGGACCGGAGTGGAATTGCGTACAGGGGACAGTGGTATTCGGTACTCCCGGAGGAAAGGACGCGCCATGAGCGACACCGACTGGGGGGACGACGTCTACCAGCCCCAGGAACCCGAGGCCTCCGATCCCGACGAGCAGCTCGACGCCGGGGACACGCTCATGGATCCGTCCGGAACCGGCGATCCGTTGGACGAGGGCTACGCTCCGCCGGACCGCCCCTGGGCCGTCGACGGCCTCGGCACCACGGCCAACGAGCGGCACACCGGCGAGTCCCTCGAAGCGCGGCTGACCAGGGAAGTTCCTGAGCCGGACGGTTCCGCCGGCGACGGCGTGGGCGATCTGGTGGACGGCGAAGGCGAGCCGTGGGACGACGAGGTCGGCGTCGCCCGCGCGGGACGGCTGACCCAGCAGGCGGACGGAAGCGTCCCGGCCACCCTCACCGCCAGCGACGTGGGCATCGACGGGGCGGCGGCGTCGGCCGAGGAGGCCGCGATGCATGTGATCCCCGAGCCGGGGGACGACGAGGCGCTCCTGGAGGCCGGTCCGGCGCCCGGAACCGGCCCCTCCACCGGTGGCGGGGCCGCCTCGCCCACGCCCTGAGCTGGCCGTCCGCGAGCGCCCGACCCTGAGCGCGGCTGTTCCCGGGCCCGTAGCCCCCCTGCCCGAAGCACACCACGCGGCCCCGAACGCACCAGCG
Source organism: Streptomyces sp. NPDC017520 (assembly GCF_044329855.1). Lineage (NCBI taxonomy): Bacteria > Bacillati > Actinomycetota > Actinomycetes > Kitasatosporales > Streptomycetaceae > Streptomyces > Streptomyces sp. NPDC017520. Next base: position 71,281 of record NZ_JBIRKB010000005.1, on the reverse strand, counting down.
CCTCCACACACTCGGAACGTGCCTCCGAACGTACGTAACGCATGGAACGCATGGAACGCACCGACGTACTCGGACCTCCAGGAGCGCCGTGATCGCCACCGCCGCCACCCAGGGCGTCCCCCACCCCGGCCTTCGCCGCCACCCTCGCCTCCTACGACTCGCTGCGCGCCGAACGCCTCCCCGCCGTCCTCACCCAGGGCCAGCGCGACTACTTCGGTGCACACACCTATCACCGCACCGACCGCGACGGCATGTTCCACACCCTCTGGAGCGACGACAGGACCGAGGTGGAGAGCTGACACGCCTGCCCGAAGCCGATGCCGTCGGCGCGGCCGGTGACGCACTCCCGTCCGTCGGCCTCGGCATCCCCTCTACGGGCACCGGTGACCTGCGCGCACGCCCGGGGACGTCGTGAGGGGGGCACGCGGGGGCCGCCCCCGTATCCGAAGCGTCCGGCGCGATCGCGTCCCCGGCGTGCTCCCCCGGCCGGGCGCCCCCGGCGTGCGGTCGGGGACGGGACGTGGGTTAGTGGCTGCGAGCCCTGTTCACCGTGGTCCGCGACCGCCGACCGTTCACCACCGGCGATCCACGCCGTCCGTACACCGTCGTAGTGGAGTGCGCGCATGCCCGACGCCGTCCCCGATCCCGTCTCCGTCCAGCCCGTGGTGGCGCCGTTGACCAGCGCGGCGCTGTTCCTGGTCGGCACGATCGAGCCGGGCGGCGAGAGCGCGGTGCTGGACGTGCTGCCGGATCTCGCGGCCGTCGCCCGGTCGCTCGGCTTCCGCTACCCGGACGCCGGTCTCGCCTGCGTCGCGGGCTTCGGCTCCAGCGCCTGGGACCGGCTGTTCGCCGGGCCGCGCCCGGCTCACCTCCACCCGTTCCCGGAGCTGCGAGGCCCTCTCCATCATGCCCCGGCGACCCCCGGCGACGTACTGCTGCACATCCGGGCCGAGCGGATGGACGTCTGCTACGCGTGGGCGGCCCAGCTGCTCGACAAGCTCGGCGGAGCGCTGCGGATCGTGGACGAGACGCACGGCTTCCGCTATCTGGACCACCGGGACCTGCTCGGCTTCGTGGACGGTACGGAGAACCCGGTGGGCGACGACGCCCGCTCGGCGGCGCTCGTCGGGGCGGAGGACGACCCGGAGTTCGAGGGCGGCAGCTACGTCGTCGTACAGAAGTACCTGCACGACCTGACGTCCTGGAACGCCCTCTCCGTGGAGGAGCAGGAACGCGTCATCGGCCGCACCAAGGTGGACGACGTGGAGTTCCCCGACGACGAGAAGCCCGCCGACTCCCACCTCGCGCTCAACACGATCACCGACCCGGACGGCACCGAACGGGACATCCTGCGGGCGAACATGCCGTTCGGGAGCTTCGGGAAGGGCGAGTTCGGTACGTACTTCATCGGGTACGCCGCCGATCCCGACGTGACCGAGCGGATGCTCCGCAACATGTTCCTGGGCGATCCGCCCGGGACGCACGACCGCATCCTCGACTTCTCCACGGCGGTCACCGGTTCCCTCTTCTTCGCCCCCCGCGCCGACTTCCTCGACGCTCCGCCGCCCCCGCCCGTCCTGACCCGCGCCGGGGACCGGCCGGAACCGGTGCCCGCACCGGTCCGGCAGGGACCTCTCGCGGCCGGGGCGGACCACGGTTCGCTGCGCATCGGCAGCCTGCAAGAAAGCGCCCAGTGATGAACAACCTGCATCGCGAACTCGCGCCGGTCACCCCGTCGGCCTGGGACGAGATCGAGGAGGAGGCCCGGCGCACCTTCCGCCGCCATGTCGCGGGCCGCCGTGTCGTCGACGTGTCCGATCCGGCGGGTCCGACACTGGCCGCCGTGGGCGACGGCCATCTGCACGACATCGATCCGCCCACCCCGGACGTGGTGGCCCGGGCCCGGACATCGATGCCGGTCATCGAGTGGCGGGTGCCGTTCACCGTGACCCGCCAGGCCGTGGACGACGTGGAGCGCGGCTCCGCCGACAGCGACTGGCAGCCTGTCAAGGACGCGGCGCGCACCTGCGCGTTCGCCGAGGACATGGCGGTCATCGACGGTTACGGGGCGGCCGGGATCACCGGCCTGCGGGACGGCTCCTCCCATGATCCCCTCCCGCTGCCCGCCGACGCGCGGGACTATCCGGTGGCGGTCAGCCAGGCCGTGACGCGGCTGCGGCTGGCCGGTGTGGACGGACCGTACCGGCTGCTGCTCGGTGCGGACGCGTTCACCGAGGCCGCCGAGACCTCGGACCACGGGTATCCGGTCAAGACACACCTGAGCCGCCTGGTGGACGACGAGATCCTGTGGGCGCCCGCGGTCAAGGGCGGGGTGCTCCTGTCCACCCGGGGCGGAGACTTCGAGCTCTGTCTCGGCCAGGACCTGTCGATCGGCTACGCGGACCACGACGCCACGAGCATCCACCTCTACTTCCAGCAGGCCTTCACCTTCCGGATGCTGACGCCGGAGGCCGTGGTCGGCCTGATCGCCTGATCCCGGGGGCGCTCACCGGCGCGTGCCCGGGCGACCGAGCGCCCCCGTTCCGCCGAAGACCTGGGGGCAGCCATCAGGGACTCTGGCCGTATGACGCAGACGACTTCCGCGCACCACGAGGGCGGCACGGCACCGCCGGCCGCCCGCTTCGACACCGTCGTCCGGGCGGCCGTCGGGCAGGGGCTGCTGGGCGAGGGCAGCCCGGTCGCCGGTTTCATCGACACGGAGGGCGTGTGCGCCTCCGTCGGCGACCTGCACGACGCCTTCGCCGCCACGCCCGAGGTGCTGCACACCTTCGCGGCCAAGGCCTGCTCCCTCGTCCCGGTGCTGCGGCTGCTCGCCGACTGCGGCATGGGGTGCGAGGTGGCGAGCCCCGGTGAACTGCGGCTGGCCGTGGAGGCCGGGTTCGCCGCGTCCCGTGTCGTCCTGGACTCCCCCGCCAAGACCCGCGAGGAGATCCGGCTGGCGCTCGCCCTCGGCGTCGCCGTCAACGCCGACAGCCTCGACGAACTGCGCCGCATCGACGCGCTTCGCCACCCGGGCAGCGCCTCGGTCCTCGGGCTGCGGGTCAACCCCCAGGTGGGCGGTGGTTCCATCGGGCCGATGAGCACGGCGACCGACACCTCGAAGTTCGGGGTCGCGCTGCGCGACCCGGGGGCCCGCGAGGCGATCGTGGGGGCCTTCCGGGAGCGACCGTGGCTGACCCGGCTGCACGCCCATGTGGGCTCCCAGGGCTGCCCGTTGGAGCTGATCGCGGCCGGGGTGGCACGGACGTACGAGCTGGCCGAGGAGATCAACGCGACGCTGGGCGTCCGACAGGTCACCAGCCTGGACATCGGCGGCGGCCTCCCGGTCAATTTCGCCGACGAGACCGTACACCCCCGCTACGCGGACTACGTGGCGGCACTCACGGCGGCCGCCCCCGGCCTCTTCTCCGGCCGCTACTCCCTGGTCACGGAGTTCGGCCGCTCACTGCTGGCGAAGAACGGCTTCATCGGGGCCCGGGTGGAGTACACGAAGGATGCCGGGGGCCGCCGGATCGCGCTCACCCACGCGGGAGCGCAGACCGCCACCCGTACCGTGCTCATGCCCGACGCCTGGCCGTTGCGGATCGGTGCGTTCGGCCCGGACGGCACGCCCAAGACCGGGCCGTCGCTGGCGCAGGACATCGCGGGACCGTGCTGCTTCGCGGGAGACGTGGTGGCGTACGGCAGGGAGCTGCCGAAACTGGCCGAGGACGATGTCGTCGTGCTGTACGACACGGGGGCTTACTACTTCTCCACCCCGTGGGCGTACAACAGCCTGCCCCGTCCCGCGGTGTACGGCTTCCGGGCGGCGGCAGGACCGGCGCACGGTTCGGGCCACGACGGACAGGTGACGTTCGTGACGGTGCGGGACGCGCAGTCGCTGGACGACATCGCGGCGGAGAGCGGTCTCGCGCACGCGGACGCGCTGATCGAACGAGGCATCTGAACGGGCGGGGAGAGGGAGCGGGCGGGCCCGGTACGGCCGAGGCCGGCCGGCCAGGACGGAACGGCCGGCCGGCCGCCGGTCACGTCCCGGCGGGCTGCGGCTCGGGCTCCGGATCCGGCACGGGGTCCGGGCCGGGCGCGGGCGGCTGAGGGATCGGGTCCGGCGCTGGCCCGGGCGGCACCGGCCCGGGGCCCGGCGGCACGGGCGGCGGGCTGGGTACCGGAGTGGGCGGGCCCGGTACGGGCGGAGGCGTCGGCGAGGGCGGTACGGGGTCGGGGTACGGGTGGGTCATCGCGATCCTCCACAACGGCACGAAATGGACAGATGGAGCTTTCCTCCACCGTCTCCCGGAGCGGCTGCCCGCGCCTGCCGAGTCCACACATCCACCTGGCGACCGCGGCGCGAGCCGGTGTGTGCCGGTGTGTGCCGGTGTGTGCCGGACCGCCCGGAGTGGGCAGGACTCCGGCAAGCTGCCCGGACCTGGCTGGACCCGTCCGGATCCGCGACCGGCGCCGTCGACGCGAAAGGTGTCCCTCATGCCCCTGCCGAGTGTTCTAGCCGTCCACGCCCATCCGGACGACGAGTCCCTTTTCTGCGGAGGCGTCCTCGCTCAGCACGCGGCCGACGGCGCCCGGACCGCGGTGGTCACAGCGACCTGGGCGGAGGGCACGCACCGGGCCGCCGAGCTCGCCGAGGCCCTCGACACCCTGGGCGCGGGCGCCCCACGGCTGCTCGGCTACGCGGACGCCCGTGTGCCGGAGTCGGCCCCTGGCCGGCCCCGGTTCCTCGACGCGCCGCTGGACGAGGCCGTGGAGGCCGTCGTCGGCCACATCCGTGACGTCCGGCCGGAGATCGTGATCACGGTGGACGCCTACGGAGGCATGACCGGCCACCCGGACCACGTGCACGCCCACCGGATCACCGCGCTGGCGGTCCGGGCCGCCGGCCTCCCCCGTTTCTGTCCGGGGTCCGGTGATCCGTGGCAGCCGAGCGCCCTCTACCTCGCCACGCACCCCCGCTCGGCTGCTGTTCCGGTGGGCGGGCGGCTGGCCCGGCCGGGAACCCCGGCCGACGCGCTGTACTGCTCGGAGGACGCGTGGATCACCACGACCGTCGACGTCGGCCCCTGGCTTCCGCGGAAACTGGCCGCGATCCTCGCGCACCGCAGCGAGGTGGACCGCGGAGCGGCGCCCGGCCGGATCGCCTCTCTCGCTGCGCCTGTTCAGCGCGAGGTGCTGGGGACCGAGTGGTACATCCGCCGGGACCTCGCGCCCCGGAACGGATCGGCCACGGCGCTTACCGCGTGACGGGAAGCGTGGGGGGGGAAGCGTGGGGGAACGGCGGCCGGAGGACCGCTCCGAACGCCGTCCGCCAAACCCACACCGGTCTCAGGATTCCGGTCTCAGATCTCCGGTCTCAGATCTCCGGTCTCCGGTCTCCGGTCTCAGAACAGCTCGGGGTGGTTCCTGAGCTGCCGCTCCGCCTCCTGGACGAGTTCGGCCGAGGCTTCGGACGCCTCGTCGGGGTGACGCTGCGCCCACTTCGCCGCGTACGGGCAGATCGGAACGACGGGAACGCCCTCGCGGGCGGCCATGGTGTAGAACTCCCGGACCAGCGCCCCCGCGACGCCCTTGCCCTCGTGCTCGGGCCGGACGACGGTGTGTACGGCCACCAGCGCCCCGGGGGCCGGGTCCATGACGAAGTACGCGATGCTCCCGGTCGGCTCGCCATCCTCGTACGCCACGAGACTGCCGTGCTCCCGGTCGTCCCTGATCTCCACAGCTGCCTTCTCGGCCATGACTCCTGCCTCCTCGTTCGTGACCCTGGACGTCGCTCGCCCCGGAAACACGGACGGCGACCTCAACCGCCGGCGACGACGACGGCCTGCGGGCTCCGCTCCGTACGGGTCCCGGGAACCGGCGCCGAGGCGTCGGCTCCGAGCGCCACGATCCGGTTCTCCGCGTCCACGTGCACGACGCGCGGCACGAGGGCACGGGCCTCGGCATCGTCGACCTGTGCGTAGCTGATCAGGATGACCAGGTTGCCGGGGTGCACGAGGTGTGCGGCCGCACCGTTGATCCCGATGACACCGGAGCCGCGCTCGCCCTCGATGACGTACGTCTCCAGGCGGGCGCCGTTGTCGATGTCAACGATATGGACCAGCTCACCGGGGAGCAGGTCGGCGGCCTCCATCAGGGCGGCGTCGATCGTCACGGAACCGACGTAGTGCAGATCGGCCTGGGTGACGGTGGCCCGGTGGATCTTGGACTTGAACAGAGTGCGCAGCATCTTGGACTCCTCTGAGACGGCTCCCTGCCTGCTTTGTGCAGGTCAAGGGCAGTCTCGACTGTACACCGGCACCTGCCGGACGATGTTTGTGAGGAACATCGCTCCGATCTGGCGAGGCGGCTTCCTACCTGGGCTTTCGCGCTGTCACCGACGCCTGTTCAGGCAATCCTCGGGGAACACCTGGCGACTCATGCTGACCGGATGCTGACCTGCCGAGTACGTCGGCACCGACCACGTCTTCTGCTGAACGGCCCCGCGTCGAGGCGTTCTCCGGCGTGGACGAGGAGGTCTTCCGCCTGGCCGGCCACGGCGCGGGATGACGCTGCCGATGTCCACGTCGAAGCCGGTCAGCACGGTCAGCTCGGCGGTGATCGCGTCGGTCAGTTCGAGCGAGCGCAGGGTGTGCGGCATGGTACGGGCGGCGTCCGCTATCACCGCGGCGTCCTTGGCGTCGGTCTTGGCCTCGCCGGGGTAGAGATCCGCAGTCCGGCGCATGGCCAGGCCGGGCAGGTAGGCGACGCGGCAGTCTGCGTCGCGGGCGACGGCCAGGGGCAGGGCGCCGATGGAGGCGGGCTGGTCCACGATCACCAGAACGGTGCCGAACTTCGCGGTCAGCTTGTCGAAAACGGCCCGCAGCTTGGGTTCGCTGTTGGGCAGCGGCTTGTCGAAGACCTTCTGCCCGCGGGGGTCAGTCCGTGGCCGTGGTGGGCGCACTCGCCCGCGTCCAGGCCCAGGAACACGCCGGCGTCGTCGATTTCGAACATGCTGCCCTTCCAGCGGTGTTGATGGTGCCGGCCTCGGCTCGGGTGTCGTGCTCGCGCATCCACGTCATGCAGACCTGCCGCCCGCGAACTGCCCGGCATTGCGCCGGACCGGACGGTGGCCGGGGTCTCTCATCAGCGTCTCCGACGGCACCCCTCGGACCCGGCGACACCACCCCACGTCATGCCTTCGACAGAGGGGACACAGTCATACCGGGCCCGGAGGCCAGCGGCCCTCTTGCGGGACCGCGAAAAGGATGACGGGAAGACTCGGCCATCCGCGCGGAGGACCGCGGAGACCGCATGGACGTACGTGAGCGAGCGGCGGCGGGCGCTTCGGCGTCGCGCCCGGCCGCCGTCACCGGCCCGATCTCGCGGCCGGTTTCGCCGGCGCCGCCCTCCGCGACGCCGACGAATTCGAGAGGCCGCTCAGCTGGGGAGAGCCCACTTCTGGTTGGCGCCGGTGTGGCAGGTCCACAGGTGGAGCTTGGTGCCGTCGGCAGAGGAGACACCGGACGCGTCCAGGCACTTCCCCGACTGCGGGTTCTTCAACGTGCCGTCGGTCTGCGGCACCCATTTCTGCGCACCGGTGTTGTTGCAGCCGTAGAGCTGCACCTTGGTGCCGTCGGCTGTGCCGCTGCCGCTGACGTCCATGCACTTGCCCAGGGCGCGCAGGGTGCTGTCCGTGCCGATCGTCCACTTCTGGGCGGCACTCTGGTTGCACGTCCACAGCTGGATCTGTGTGCCGTCGGCGCTCGCCCCGTCGGCGACGTCGACGCACTTGCCGCCGATGCCGGTGACGGCGCCTTCCCGTGGGCCGGGCGAGCCCCCGAGTTCCTTGATCCGGATGTTGCGGAAGGAGACGTCGTCGCCGTCGCCGTGGTTCTGCAGGCCGACGTGGCCCTGCTGGAGGCTGCGGGCAGGGTCGGTGTTGGTGAAGTCGTTGATCTTCTGACCGTTGAGGAAGAGCTGGAGGCGCTCACCCTCGACCCGGATCTCGTAGGTGTTCCACTCCCCCGGCGGGTTCAGGGCCGCGTCCCGGGCGGTGAGGTCGGCGGACTTGTAGCCGTAGACGGCGCCGGTGGTGCGGTCGGGTGAGTCGGTCGCGTCGATCTGGATCTCGTACCCGTTGTTGACGGCCGACCAGGGGTCGTCGGAGGCGGGGAAGCCCACGAAGACACCGGAGTTGTCGTCTCCGGCCTGGCGCCAGTCGAGCTTCAGCGAGTAGGACCCGTACTCCTTCGCCTGGTACCAGAACAGGCCGAGGCCGCCCCGGGAGGTCAGGGTGTTGTCGGCGTTGGCGAAGGAGCCCGGGCCTGCCTGCTTCCAGCCAGTGGTGCCCGAGGAGCCGAAGAGCGTGGTGTAGCCGGTCTCCGGACGGCAGTCGGCCTCCGTCATCTCCGCGGCCCAGCGGATGCCGCCGAGCAGGTGCCGGCGGAAGGCGGGGTCGGCGTAGGAGTCCTCGGTGTGGCCGCCGCCGGTGTAGAAGGCGCGCCCTCCCGCGTAGTCCTTGCACCAGGCGATGGGGTGGTCGCCGCCCATGGTGCCGCCGCTGTAGGTCGATTCGTCGAGCGAGGCGAGGACGTGGGCCGAACTGCGGGGATTGGTGCGGTAGTCGTACCACTCGTCGGTCCGCTGCCAGGTGGAGCCGAGGTGTGCGGTGGCGTCGTGGGCGCGGTCCTCCACCTTCACGGTGGCCGGCTGGATGTGCGGGTGGGACTTGAACAGGGCGCCGGCCAGACCGCCGTACCAGGTCCAGTCGTACTCGGTGTCGGCCGCCGCGTGGATGCCGACGTAGCCGCCGCCTGCCCCGATGTACCCCTCGAAAGCGTTCTGCTGGGCGGTGTTGAGGACGTCGCCCGTGGTGGAGAGGAAGACGACGGCCTCGTAACCGGCCAGGTTGGCGGGGGTGAAGGCGGTGGCGTCCTCGGTCGCGGTGACGGTGAAGTTGTTGGCGGTGCCCAGCTGGCGCAGGGCGGCGACGCCTTCGTCGATGGAGGAGTGGCGGAAGCCGGCGGTCTTGGAGAAGACCAGCACGTCGTACGCCGGGTCGGCGGCGGCCGACGCGCGGGCAGGGGTGGCGGCTGCCGCGCGGGCGGGGGCGGCCGGCCCCGGTTCGGAGGCCGTGGAGACCGCCGCGGGCAGGGCCGCGGCGCCGAGCAGGCCGCAGGCGACCCAGCAGGCGAGACGGGTGAGTCGTCGGCTCATGACAGGGTCCACTTCTGGTTGGCGCCGGTGTGGCAGGTCCACAGATGGAGCTTCGTGCCGTCCGCCGAGGAGGCCCCGGCAGCGTCCAGGCACTTGCCGGAGGCCGTGTTCCTCAACGTTCCGTCGGCCTGGGCCACCCACTTCTGCGCGCCCGTGCCGTTGCATCCGTACAGCTGGATCTTCGTGCCGTCCGCCGTACCGGCACCGCTGACGTCCAGGCACTTGCCGAGCGCCCGGTACGTGTCGTCCGTGCCGGCCGTCCACTTCTGCGCGGCCGTCTGGTTGCACGTCCACAGCTGGATCTGCGTGCCGTCCGCGCTCGCTCCCCCGGCGGCCTCGGCGCACTTGCCGCCGATGCCCTTGAGGTCGCGGCCGGCCGGGTTGGTCTGACCGGTGGTGAAGGTGAAGTCGTCCAGGTCGAAGAGCGAGCCGCTGCCGCCCTTGAAGACGAGGTAGAGCGTGGTGGTGGCGGCCGGACGGTCGGTCAGGTCGGCGCTCACGTCGCGGAAGGTCTCCCAGCCGCCGGTGACCGGGACCGCGGCCGAGCCGAGCAGCGTGCCGGTGGGTGAGCCGGCCCGTACTTCCAGCGTGCCTCCCGCACCGCCGGAGGACACCCGAGCGGTCACTGCGGTGGCGTTGCCGAGGCGGTACGGGGTGAAGGAGATCCAGTCGCCGTTGTCGATGTGGCCGACGGTCCTGCCGCCGTTCGCCGCGGCCTTGTCGACGATCTGGATGCCGGAGGATCCGCCGAAGTGCTCGGCCTGGCGTTTGCTGCCCTGGCTGATGTTCTGGTCGTGCGTGGTCAGGGCGGGCTGGCCGTTCGCTCCCTTGTCGGTGTACTCGGCGTCCCAGACGCCGAAGATGTTCGCGTTGGGGTCGTGCTCACCGTCGGCGATGGTCTGTACGGTGCCGGAGCAGCCGGTGGCGGAGGTCTGCGGGTGACCGTGGCTGTCGTGACCGATGATGAAGGTGACCTTCACCTTCGAGCAGTCGATGGTGCCGTCCTCGGGGTCGGTGACGGTGACCTTGAAGGGTACGGCGGCGCCCGGGTCGATGATCGAGCCGTCGGCGGGCAGGTCGAGGGTGACGGTGGGCGCGGTGTTGCCGACGGTGATGAGGACGGAGGCGGTGGCGGTGTTGCCGGTGCCGTCGGAGACGGTCAGTTCGGCGGTGTAGCGGCCGTTGACGGTGTAGGTGTGGGAGGGGTTCGCGGCCGTGGAGGTGGACCCGTCACCGAACTTCCAGGCGTACGTGAGCGGGTCGCCGTCGGGGTCGGAGGTCCCGGCCGAGGAGAACGCCACCGCGAGCGGGGCCTGACCCGAGGTGCGGTCGGCGCCGGCCTTGGCGAGCGGGGCCCGCCCGTCGGTGACGTACTCGATGCGGTAGACCGCGCTGTTGGCGTCCCCGTTGAAGTAGCCGGTGCCGTAGTCGAGGACGTACAGCGCGCCGTCCGGGCCGAAGGCCATGTCCATGACCTGGGTGCCCTGCCACGGGAACGCGTTGATCGACTGTACGGTGCCGTCGGAGCCCTGCTCGATGCGCTTGATCCACTTTCGGCCGAACTCACCGGCGAAGTAGTCCCCGTCGAAGCTCTGCGGGAACTTGACCGTGGAGGCCGACCCCGCGTCGTAGCGGTAGACGGGTCCGCCCATGGGTGACTCCGAGCCGCTGCCGAACTCGGGGACGGAGCCCCCGTCGTACGGTATCCAGGCGGGCTGGGCCGGGGGGAGGTCGGTCAGTCCCGTGTTGTTCGGCGAGGTGTTCTTCGGCGCCGAGCAGGAGAAGGCGGAGCCGGACGTCGAGGTGGCGAAGTTGTAGTCGACGTAGGCGCTGTTCTTGCCGGTGCAGTAGGGCCAGCCGAAGTTGCCGGCCTTGGTGATCCGGTTGAACTCGACCTGTCCGGCGGGTCCGCGTCCCGCGTTCGCCGTGCCCGCGTCGGGGCCGTAGTCGCCGAGGTAGACGGTGCCGGTGGGCTTGTCGACGCTCATCCGGAAGGGGTTGCGGAAGCCCATGGCGTAGATCTCCGGCCTGGTCTTCGCGGTCCCGGGGGCGAAGAGGTTGCCGGACGGGATGGTGTAGCTCCCGTCGGCGCCGACCTTGATCCGCAGCACCTTGCCGCGCAGGTCGTTGGTGTTGCCGGAGGAACGCTGCGCGTCGTACGCGGGGTTGCGGTTGGCGCGCTCGTCGATGGGGGTGTAGCCGTCGGACGCGAAGGGGTTGCTGTCGTCGCCGGTGGAGAGGTACAGGTTGCCCTGGGCGTCGAAGTCGATGTCACCGCCGACGTGGCAGCACAGTCCGCGGCTCGCGGGGACGTCCAGCACCTTCTTCTCGCTGGCGGTGTCGAGCGTGCCGTCGGCCCTGAGGACGAACCGCGAGAGCCGGTTGACTCCGTCGAAGGGGGCGAAGTCCGTGGCGGAGCCGGTGGCGGGTGCGTCGCCGGAGGGGGTGGCCAGCTTCGGCGCGTAGTAGAGGTAGACGAACCGGTTGGCGGTGAAACCGGGGTCCACGCCCACGCCTTGGAGGCCTTCCTCGTCGTGCGAGTAGACGTCCAGTTTCCCGGCGACCTTGGTGGTGCCGGCGGCGTCCGTGACGCGCAGGGTGCCGTCCCGCGAGGTGTGCAGCACGGACCTGTCGGGCAGGACGGCGAGCGTCATGGGCTCACCGGTCTCGGCCACGCCCTTGGCGAGGGTGACTTGCTGGAACTCGTCGGCCGCGGCCGCCGCCAGGGGCGGGGGTGCCGCGTCGGCGGGTCTCTGCTGGGCGGTGAGAGCACCCGCGGCGGCGAGCAGGGTGCAGGCCAGCGCCGCGAGAGGTCGAAAAATTCTCCTGTGCACGCGCGTCCTCCGTGTGGTGACGGGGTTGGGGTTCTGGAGCACAGGCGCACGCCGTCGCGCCGGGCGACTCGGGGGTCCCGGAGGGGGAGCCATCCTCGTCGTTCGTACAGGGCAGGAAGGTATTCGCTTTTCCACGCACCAGAAACCCCTTTGACGTACATGGCCGCAACTTTTTCCAGCAGAGGGACAAAGCGGCTGGGCGAGGGGCCTCGCGCGATGAGAACGTCTCCCCTTCTGCCCCAACTCGTCTCTACAGAGGCGTAGTTCAGGGATCTCCTCGAACTTTGTACACGCTCATGACAAAGCATGGACGTGTCCGGAGGAAGTCCCTACTGTGTGCGAGGCAGCGGTGGGGCGACGGTACGTACGTCAAGCGTCACCGTCCGCGTCTCCGCACCTCTCCACATCTCCGTATCCGGAACGACGGCGCGCTCCGGCGGCGGTGGATTTCGCACTTTGCCCCATTGACGTTCCCTGATCCCGGGGGGACCTACAGGAGGTCACGTGTATCCACGGCTGTTCTCCCACCGACTCGGCAGACGTCTGGCCGTGTCGCTCACCGTCCCGTTACTGGCCCTCGGCCTGTCGTCCCCCGCGACGGCCGCCCCCTCGAAGGCCGCGGCTCCTCCCCCGCAGGAACCCGGTGTCACGCTCCGCGTCTTCGACGTGCAGACGTCACTGAAGGAGATCTGCACCCTCAAGCCCGGACAGACCCCGAACATCGACAAGAAGATGTCGGTGATCAACTGGACTTCGGACGCGGACTTCGGGCTGGCGTCCAACTTCGTCACTCAGGTCACCGGGAACCTCGACGTCGACGCGGCCGGCAGCCACACCTTCCGTCTGGCCAGTGACGACGGCTCCCGCCTCTACGTGGATGACAAGTTGGTCATCGACCACGACGGGCTGCACGGCTCCGACCTGCCCAAGGACGGCACGGTCTCGCTGACGGCCGGCTACCACTCCCTGCGGATCGAGCACTTCGAAGCGGGCGGCGACCAACAGATCACGCTCTCCTGGAAGCCTCCGGGCGCCACCGGCTTCAGCCTCGTACCGAACTCGGTGCTGAGCACCGACGCCGGCGTCGTACGCGTCACATCTCCCGGCAGGAAGGAGTGCGAAGGCGGCCTCGACACGCCCGGCGACGGACTGCCCCTGACCGGGGTCCACCCGAACTACACCCTGACGAACCTGAGGCCGGCCGGCTTCGAACCGCAGGTCTCCGCCATGGACTGGCTGCCCGACGGCCGCCTCGCGGTGACCACCTGGGGCGGCACCGACAACAGCACGGGCGAGGTGTACCTGCTGAGCAACGTCACCGGGGCCACCGGGCCCGACAAGGTGACGTACAAGAAGATCGCGAGCGGGCTGAAGGAGCCGATGGGCGTCAAGTACGTGGACGGCAAGCTCTATGTCTCCCAGAAGCACGAGCTGACCGAACTGAACGACACCGACGGCGACGGCGTCACGGACCAGTACAGACGGATCGCCACCTGGCCGTTCGGCGGCAACTTCCACGAGTTCGCCTTCGGCCTGCTGTACAAGGACGGGTTCTTCTACCTGAACCTGTCGGTGTCGATCAACTACGGGGGCGCCACCACGGACCCGCAGCCGGCACCGAACCGGGGCACCACGATCAAGGTGAACAAGGCGAACGGAGAGGTCAGTTACGTCGCCGGTGGTCTGCGCACCCCCAACGGCATCGGGTGGGGGCCCGACGGTGACATGTTCGTCACCGACAACCAGGGCGGCTGGCTGCCCTCGTCGAAGTTGGTGCACATCAAGCAGGACCGCTTCTTCAACCACTACATGAACCCGGACGGGCCCTTCGACTCCCGGCCGGTCACCAAACCGGTGCTGTGGCTCCCGCAGAACGAGATAGCCAACTCTCCCAGCACGCCGCTGCAGTTGAAGGACGGCCCGTTCGCCGGTCAGATGCTGTTCGGCGACGTGACGTACGGCGGCATCCAGCGTGCTTTCCTGGAGAAGGTCGGCGGTGAGTACCAGGGGGCGGTCTTCCGTCTCACGCAGGGCCTCGAAGCCGGTGTCACCCGGATCAGCGTCGGCCCGGACGGCGCCCTCTACGCGGGCGGGCTCGGGGCGGGCGGCAACTGGGGCCAGGAGGGCAAGCTCAGCCACGGTCTGCAGAAGCTGACACCGAACGGCACCGACGCCTTCGACATCCGCGCCATGCGCGCCGTCCCGGGCGGTTTCGCGTTGGAGTACACCCAGCCGGTGTCGACGGAAACCGCGGCCGACCTGGCCGGACGCTACAAGATCAAGCAGTGGCGCTACGTGCCGACCGCGGCCTACGGCGGCCCCAAGGTCGACGAGGAGAGCCTCACCGCCCAGTCGGCCACCCTGTCCGCCGACCGCAGGACGGTCACGCTGACGGTCCCCGGGCTCAAGGCCGACCGAGTCGTCCACGTGCGCTCAGCGCGCCCCTTCAGTGCGACGGACGGTGAACAGCTCTGGAGCACCGAAGCCTGGTACACGATGAACCACCTGCCCGGCGAGACTTCCCGGACCGGCGAGGTGAAGGGGGTCAACGGCAAGTGCCTGGACGTGGACAACAGCAACAGCGCCGACGGCACGAAGATTCAGCTGTGGAACTGCAACAACTCCGCGGCCCAGCAGTGGACGGTTGCCGCTGACCAGACCGTGCGTGCCCTGGGCAAGTGCCTCGACATCGACAACGCCGGCACTGCCGACGGCACGAAGGTGCAGCTCTACGGCTGCAACGGCACCGCGGCCCAGACCTGGCAGCCCCAGGCCGACGGCACGGTGCGCAACCCGCAGTCCGGCAAGTGCCTCGATGCCTCCGGGGGCGTCTGGAACGACGGCACACCGGTCCATCTATGGGCCTGCCACGCCGGTTCCAATCAGCGGTGGGCACTGCCGTAGCACGGCGGGGGACGCGTGAGCGGTACGACGCGTCTCCGAGGGGCGAGGGTCGAAGTGCACGTCTTCGGCCCTCGCCCCGCGCCGCGTCCCGGCCGGTGATGCGGTGCGGGGTGGAGACGCGCGCACGCGGGAGGCCCGGTCGCCCCGAGTACGGAAGGGGCGGACCGGGCCCGTGCGCCTTTCCGGCCGGCTCAGGGCAGGCGGTGCTCGGCGTTCAGCACGGTGCCGCGTTCGGGGCGGTACAGGTCGAAGCCCCGTGTGTCGCACTGCAGGCCGCCGACGATGCAGTGGTCGACCATGGCCTTGAGGGTGCGCTCCTCCCACGCGTTGAAGAAGTCGTAGTGGAAGGAGTGGCCCCGGCCGCTGGCCAGGCGGACCTGGCTCATGTCTCCGTTGACCGGCCACGCCATCTTGAACTCGATCATCGGCAGGGCGACCGGGTGAGAGGTCGGGCACATGTTGTCGTTGGTGCCGGGCTTCACGACCGGGTAGGCCATGTGGCTCTGGTGGTTCGGGGTGTCGAGGTACTTTCCGTCCCAGCAGCTGGGGGCCTGCATGCGCAGGTTGAGCTGTACGTCGGGCCGGTCCGGACAGCTCGCCGGGAAGTCGGTGTTGAAGAAGCTGTCACCGCATTCCCAGCCCTCGACGAAGCCCTTGTGGCTGCGGAACTCCTCCGCGCTCTGCATGGGGTTGCCGACGACGAACCGCAGACCCTTGGGGAAGGGCCGCACGCTCCGGTAGTCGGTGACGCCCGCCTTGTAGTAGATGACCTGCGGTCCGACGGGCAGAATCTTCTGGTCGCCCTTGTAGAGCGAGGGCATCCAGTACGCGGAGGCGTCCGCGGGCGCCTTGCAGGTGGTGTTGCCGCCGTAGAGCGAGCCGGTGGTGCTGGCGGCGTCGGTGGTGGTGTTGCCCATGAACGTGTGGTCGTGGGACTTGCCGAACTGGCCCGGGTAGACGATCGGGCCGTCGGGGGCGGTGTGGGTGACGGAGCAGCCGGCCTGGAACTCGTGGTGGTAGGCCGGAGGCGGGGTGGCCGTGGACGGGACGACGCCGGTGACCTGGGGAACGGCCGGAATGTAGCCGTCGCCGTCGGCGTCGTCTCCCGAGGCCCGGGTGGAGGCTGCCATGTTGTGCCCGGCGGGGTGGGCGGGCGCGGCGACGGCCGGCGGGACGCCGCCGCCCGGGCCCGTGGCCGAGGCGATCGTGCCGGCGCCCAGGACGCCGGCGACGAGGGCGGAGCCGAGAAGGAGCCCGGCGAGCCGTTGGGAAGTCAGTCTCATGAAGATCTCCTGCCGGAGGGTGAAGGTGGGTGGAGTACTGCCGTGCGTGTGGGTGGCGGGAGGCGGCTCGCTCCCGCCGCCCACGTTCCGACCGCTCGACGCGGCCGGGGTCAGCGCGGCGGCGGCGCCCCGGCCGTGATGTGCACGTTCGGGCCGAGATCGACCTGCAGCCACTGGGCATCGGATGCGGCACTCGACCACCGGGTGCCGTAGTCGCCGTCGACGGCCTGGGGCGCGGGGGTGCCGTGGTGCTCCTGACGGGAGTCCGTCACCGACTTGCCCCGGGAGAGCAGCGACGGAGCGGCCTGAGCGGCAGGGGCTGGGGCCAGGGCGAGCAGGGCGCCGACGACGGAGGCCGGGAGCACCCCCGCGATCCATCCGCGGCCCGAAGTCGGCCGTCGTCTTCGTGGCACGGCCGCGACCGGTATGCCAACAGGCATGAAGAGCTCCTCAACAATCCTCAACGGGAGAGCGCTCTCCAGACCATGCCGCCACGCGATCGAACGGTCAAGAACCCTGGCAGCTTTTCTTTGGGCTTACATTAAGGTGAGGGCCATTCACGGGCGGAGCCTGCTGGACGGCGGATGACTGACGAGCGGCATCAACGGGCGCGGACGGCTCGCCGTCACCGGTGGCCGCCCGGTGTTCGGCCTCCTGGGCGGCGAAGCCGGGCCCTGCTACGACAGGCCTGGGCACATGTATCCCGGCCTTCATGCCTCCCTTAGTAGCGGGCGGTTCGTGTGAGTTTCATGTGAGGGTCTTGCCCCGAAGGCGACCGACGATCCGATCGGTGCAGGTCACAGGGCCGGAGGTGCCATGCGACGTGCATGTTCTCCCATGCGCTCCCATGTCCGCGGGCGACGCTGGTGTGGTGCTCGTGGTCATCGCGGGCACCTCTGCCACCGTCGGCCTGTGGGGACTCGATGATCGAAGTACGTGGACTGACCAAGCGCTACGGTGAGGTCCTCGCCGTGGACGATCTGACCTTCGGCGTCCGCGCGGGAGAGGTCACCGGCTTCCTGGGGCCCAATGGCGCGGGCAAGTCGACGACCCTCCGGATGCTTCTGGGTCTGGACGCCGCCGGATCAGGCACCGCGACCGTGCGGGGTCGGCCGTACAGCGCCCAGCCCGCCCCGCTCACGGCGGTCGGGGCCCTGTTGGATCCCGGCGCGGTGCTGCCCGGCCGCACTGCCTTCCATCACCTGCTGGCCCTCGCGGCCGGCAACGGGATCCCCCGCAGCCGCGTGGACCAGGTACTGGCCGAGGTGGGACTGGAGAAGGTCGCGCGGCGCAGGGCCGGGACCTTCTCCCTCGGGATGCGCCAGCGCCTGGGGATCGCCGCCGCGCTGCTGGGTGATCCGCCGGTCCTGGTCTTCGACGAGCCCCTCAATGGACTCGACCCCGAGGGCATCGTGTGGATCCGCTCGCTCATGCGCAGGATGGCCGCTGAGGGACGTGTCGTGCTGATGTCCAGCCATCTGATGAGTGAGATGGAACTGACCGCGGACCATCTCATCGTCGTCGGGCGCGGCAAGCTGATCGCGGATACCACGATGAAGGACTTCATCGAAGCGCACTCCGAGCGCGAGGTCCTGGTGCGCACCCCGCAGGCCGAGACGCTCCGGCCGCTGCTGGCCGGCGCCGCCGACGTGCGGGCCGAGGACAGCGACACGCTCGTGGTCACTGGCCTGGAAGCCGCCAGGATAGGAGCCCTGGCCGCAGCGGGCGGCGTGGAGCTGCACGAGCTGTATCCGCGTCAGGTGTCCTTGGAGAAGGCGTTCATGGACCTGACCCGCGACGCGGTGGAGTACCAGGCCGAGAAGGGGACGAACCGATGAGCCGCCCTCTTGCGCACCCCGGGCCGGCGTCGGTTCCGGTGAAGCTGCTTCCCCGTGCGGGCAGCGGGCGGCCCGCGTCGGACAGGACGGGACCGGGCCGGGCGACCTTCTGGCACAGCCTGCACGCCGAGTGGGTCAAGATCCGGACGATGCGGTCGACGCTGATGGTGATCCTGGGCGCGCCGGCCTTCGCCGCGGGCCTGGCCGCGCTGAACGGTTCGTCGGCAGGCGGCGAGTACGCGGAGCTGTCGCCCGCCGACCAGGCCGCGTTCGATCCGCTGGCGACCAGTCTGATGGGCTATCTGGTGGCGCAGATCGCGTTCGGCCTGCTGGGCGGCCTGGTGATGACCTCCGAATACGGAGCGCGCACGATCGTGCCCACCCTCACCTCCGTGCCGCAGAGGGCCCGGGTGCTGGGATCGAAGGCCCTGGTACTGGCGGGAGTGGCACTGCCGGTCGGGATCCTGGTGTCGCTCGGCGGGTTTCTCGTCGGACAGGCTTCGCTGTCCGGGACAGGCGCTCCACACCTGGCGCTGTCCGATGGTGTGGCACTGCGCGGCATCTTCGGCGGCGGCGTATACCTGGCATTGGCCGCCCTCTTCGGATTGGCTCTGGGCACGGTGATCCGCTCCACGACCGCTACGGTGACGACGCTGTTCGGCGTCATGCTCATCGTCCAGGCATTCGCGCCCGCGCTGCCCGGCGCGCTCGGGGACTGGGTCTCGAAGTTCTGGCCGCCCATCGCCGGTGGACAGATCATCACCGCTGTCCGGGACCCGGACGTGTTGGGCCCCTGGGCCGGGCTCGGCGTCATGGCCGGGTGCGTGGCCGCACTCCTTGCGGTGGCGTTCGTCGTGTTCCGCGAGCGCGACGTCTGATACGGCAGGGACACTGGGCGGGCAGTAGACCACCGGCCGGGGACAGATGCCATGACGACGAAACAACGCCTGCTCCTCGTGGAGGACGAGCCCACCTTGCGCGAGCTGCTGTCAGCAAGCCTGCGGCTGGCCGGCTTCCACGTGGACTCGGTGGAGACCGGCGCACAGGCGCTGGATGCGGTGCGCGAGCACGCCGCGGACCTGATCGTGCTGGACGTGATGCTGCCCGACATCGACGGCTTCGAAGTCGCCCGCCGCCTGCGCGCGCGCCCGGACGTACGTACAGGCCACCCGCCGGTCCTCTTCCTCACGGCACGGGACGCGGCCGAGGACCGGATCAGCGGGCTACGGGTGGGCGGGGACGACTACGTCACCAAACCGTTCAACCTGGAGGAACTGGTCCTGCGCATCCAAGCCGTGCTACGCCGCACCAGCGGCCGTCAACCCGAGAACCGCGTCACGGTGGGCGATCTCGAACTGGACGTCGACAGCCATCAGGTGACCAGGGACGGCGTGCCGGTGCCTCTGTCTCCGACCGAGTTCAATCTGCTGCGCGTGCTGATGGAGAACGCCGGGCAGGTCCTGTCCCGGGAACAACTGCTGGATCAGGTCTGGCATTACGACTTCGGCGGCGACGACTCCATCGTGGCCTCCTACGTGAGCTACCTCCGCCGGAAGATCGACACCGGAGAGACCAAGCTGATCCACACCGTGCGCGGCACCGGCTACGTCCTGCGCAGGCCCAGGACATGACCACGACGTCCCTGCGCCGCGGTGCCGCACGTCTGTCGCTGCGGACCCGTCTGGTGATCATCTGCCTGCTGCTGGTCGTGGCCGCCCTGCTCGCCAGTAACGCCCTGCTGATCACGCTCCTCCAGCGGCAGTTGACGGACCAACTGGACGAGCGGCTGCGCACGGCCGCCGCAGCGGCGGCGCGCCTCCCCGATCTCGGCAGGGATCCCGACGCCACGGCGCCGCGGGTGCTCGACGCGGTGGAGCCCCAGCTGACCGGCGACGTCTACCTGGTCCGTCTGAAGTCCGACGGTGGTCTGTCGCGGAGCCTGCGCCCCGCGGCGGGCGATCCACCAGAGCTGCCGCGGTTGGACACAGCAGCGGTCGCGGCCCGCGGCGGCGATCCCTTCCAGGCGTCGGGCGGCGGCAGCGACTGGCGAGTGGTCGCCCAACCGGTGCGCTCCTCGCCGGGCCAGGACGGGGACCGGGACGCGTCTTCCACGGGAAGCATCGGTGCGGCGGGCTCACTGGAAGGAGTGAGCGGCACGGTCCGGGGCCTGGGGCTGAGAATGCTGGTGATCGATTCCCTGGTCCTTGTCCTGCTGGGTGTCATCGGCTGGTTCGCCGTGCGCGCCGGGCTGCGTCCCCTGCGGCGCATCGAGACGACCGCGGCCGCCATCGCCGGCGGTGACCTTTCCCGGCGCGTCCCCGACCTGGCCTCTTCCCGTACGGAACTGGGCCGCCTGGCCGCCGCCCTCAACGGCATGCTGGACCGGATCGAAGCCGGTGACGCGGCGCGGGCGGCCACCAACGACCGGATGCGCACCTTCATCGCGGACGCCAGCCACGAACTGCGTACCCCTCTGTTCGGGATCAAGGGGTTCACGGAGCTGTACCGCATGGGAGGCATGCCCGGGCGGGCGGACGTCGACACCGCGATGAACCGCATCGAGCGCGAATCAGCCCGCCTGGTGCACATCGTCGAGGACCTGCTGCTGTTGGCGCGTCTGGACGAGGACCCCATCGCGCGCACCCAGCTGCCCCTGAAGCCGACCCCGATGGACCTGCGCACCCTGGCCGCTGACGCCCTGCACGACCTGAGAGCCCTCGCCTCCGACCGGGCCATCACCCTGACCGGGCCCGGCGGCGGCCCTCCAGGAGCCGCCCCCGTGCTGGGAGACGAGGCGCGGCTCCGGCAGGTCATGTCCAACCTGATCGGGAACGCCATCGCCCATACCCCGGCCGGCAGTGCGATCCGGATCGGTGTGGGCACACACGCCACCCTGGCGATCCTCGAACTGAGCGACCAGGGCCCCGGGATGACAGCCGAACAGGCCGCCCGCGTCTTCGATCGCTTCTACCGCGCGGACACTGCCCGAGGCCGGACGCAGACCGGCGGCGCCGGCCTCGGCCTGTCCATCGCCCACTCCCTGGTCGCCGCCCATCACGGCCGGGTGGAAGTCCACACCTCCCCCGGCCAGGGCGCCACATTCCGCATCCTGCTTCCCGTGTACACCGATCCACTCGGCGACTGAACAGATCCGTACCTCGCACCCCGACACCGCACGCGCCGCTCGGTCGCGCTCGCCCCGGGTATCCCTCGCACGTCACGCAACGGCCTGCTGAGGATGCCCTCGACCTGACGGTGAAGGCCCTCAGCCCGCTCGCGTCCGCTCCGTCGGCTCTGTGGGGTGCCTCTCCTGGTCCTGTCTCCGGGGGCGCTGTCGCGGTGGGCGTTGTTTAGTGGGATCCGTACGGGAAACGCGGTGTCCCGACGCACCCGGGACGGAAATGGAGGAGGACGCCATGCCGGCTGGATCCAGCAAGAAGCGTGAGCGGCAGTACGAGCACATCAAGGAGAGCCAGGAGGAGCAGGGCGCGTCGAAGAGCCGCGCGAAGGAGATCGCGGCCCGGACCGTCAACAAGGAGCGCGCCCGGTCGGGCGAGTCGAGGACGGCGAGCAAGACGTCGACGCAGGACAAGAAGTCCGCCTACGAACGCGGCGGCGAACGTTCCCACCAGGGCGCGCAGGGGCCCACGAAGGACCAGCTCTACGCGGAGGCCAGGAAGAAGAACATCGACGGGCGTTCCTCCATGAACAAGGAACAGCTCCGCAAGGCCCTCGGACGCTGACACCCACCGGCGGTCCGGGGCCGGCCGCCGCACGACGGAGGGAACAGGACATGCCCGCAGACGCACGCGGCGACGACGTGTACCAGCCGCAGGACGACGACGGCGTCGATC
The DNA here is from genome assembly GCF_044329855.1 of Streptomyces sp. NPDC017520. Lineage (NCBI taxonomy): Bacteria > Bacillati > Actinomycetota > Actinomycetes > Kitasatosporales > Streptomycetaceae > Streptomyces > Streptomyces sp. NPDC017520. The sequence continues at coordinate 49,343 of NZ_JBIRKB010000005.1, read as the reverse complement.
CGCCGAACGACGAGCTCGACCTGGAGAACACGCTCGACGAACGGGATCTGGACGACCGGATGGAGGAGGGGTACTCCCCTCCCGAACGCCCCTTGGCCGTGAACAAGTTCGGCACGACCGGGGCCGAGGTACGCCACGGTGAATCCCTGGACCAGCGGCTCGCCCAGGAGACCGACGACGTGGAACCGCCCGACGGCGACGGCATCGGCGACCTCGCCGAGGGCGAGGGCGAGCCCCTGGAACGGGACGGGCGCGAGCCCCGGGCAGGCCGGCTCAGCGCGGCGGACGACGCGGCGGGGCGGGAGAACGACGTCTTCGCCGAGGACGTGGGCATCGACGGTGGCGCGGCGTCGGCGGAGGAAGCGGCCGTCCATGTCACGGACGAGGCGGACATCCAGGGGCGCGAGGCCTGAGGGCCGGTGAAAGCGGGAGACCATGACTGGCGCGGCGATCTTCGATGTGGACGGCACACTCACCGATACCAATCACCTCCACGTGGTGGCCTGGTGGGAGGCCTTCCGGCAGGCCGGGCACACCGTGCCGATGCCGGAGATCCACCGGGCGGTCGGCCTCGGCTCCGGTGATCTGATCGAGCGGCTGCTGGGGCCCGACCGTGACGCGGGGCAGGACGCGGCCATCAGCTCCGCGCACACGGTGCTCTACGCGACGTACTTCGACCGCCTCCCCGCCTTCCGGCGCGCGGGCGACCTGCTGCGCACCCTGGCAGGCCGCGGTTGGCGGGTCGTCCTCGCCACCTCGGCGAGCGGGACGGAGCTCGCGGCTCTGCGGCGGGCGGTGGACGCGGACGAGGCGGTCCGGGCCACGGCGAGCTCGGACGACGTCGACCGGGGAAAGCCCTCCCCGGAGCCCGTGGAGCTGGCGTGCCGACTGGCCGGAGTCAGTGCGGGGCAGGCGGTGTTCGTGGGCGACACGGTGTGGGACATGGAGGCGGCGGCCCGGGCCGGGGTGACCGCGGTGGCTCTCCTGTCGGGCGGTATCCCTCGCGCGGACCTGGAGCGGGCAGGAGCGGAAGCGGTCTACCGGAATGTCGCCGATCTGCTCGACCGCCTCGACGACAGCCCGTTCGGGCCGGGCCCCGACTGACGCGCGGACCTCGAACCCCCCGTCGCGTAGCCGTACGGGCCGGGCCCCGACTGACGCGCGGACCTCGAACCCCCCGTCGCGTAGCCGTACGGGGCCGGACATGCCGGCCCCGTACGGCTGCCGCCGAGCACCACCCGGACGGGCCAGGCCCCGGCCTCGTCCCGCCCTGTCCACGTCCTCGACCGTTATGTACGGGAATCAGGGGGTACCCCCTGTGCGGAAGAGGCAGCCATGACGCGTGCGGAACGAGGATCACATGCAGGTGGGATACAAGCTGGCGGCGGAAGCGTTCGGCCCGGCGGAGCTGGTCAGGCAGGCCGTGCTCGCGGAGGAGGCGGGGTTCGACTTCGTCGAGATCAGCGACCATTACCACCCCTGGCTCGACAACCAGGGGCACTCACCGTTCGCCTGGACGGTGCTGGGAAGCATCGCGGCCAAGACGTCGCGGATCGGTCTGGCGACCGGGGTCACGTGCCCCACCGTGCGCTACCACCCCGCCATCATCGCTCAGGCTTCCGCGACACTCGCCCTGCTCTCGGAAGGCCGCTTCGTCCTGGGTGTCGGCTCGGGGGAGCGGCTCAACGAACACGTCGTAGGTCCCGGATTCCCCGACACGGTCCAGCCCCGGCACGAGATGCTCACGGAAGCCCTGGAGATCATCCGGCTGCTCTGGAGCGGGGGGTACCGGTCCTACGAGGGAAAGCACCTGCGGCTGCGGGACGCCCGGGTCTTCGACCTCCCCGACGAACTGCCGCTGATCGCCGTGGCCGCCAGCGGTCACCTGTCGACGCGCATCGCCGCCGAGCTGGGCGACGGCCTGTTCGCCACGGAGGACAAGCCGAGCATCGTCCAGCACTACCGTGACGCCGGTGGAACCGGCCCGTGCTACGGCGAGGTCCCGATGGCCTGGGCGCCCGACGCGCACACCGCCGCGCGCGCCGCCCTGGAGACGTCGCGGTGGGCCCTGACCGGGTGGAAAGTGATGAGCGAGCTGCCCAATCCGGTCAATTTCGATGCCGCGACCACCACCGTGCGCGAGGAGGACATTCTGGGGAAGTTCGCCTGCGGAGCGGACCCCGGACGCTACATCGAGGTCGCCCAGAGCTACGTCGACGCGGGTTTCGACAGGCTGGTCATGCAGAACGCGGGCCCCGACCCCGACGGCTTCATCGACTTCTACCAGCGTGAGCTCGACGCGCGCATCCGACAGCTCGAACCGGCCAGCGCGCGCACCTGAAAGCTGGGCCCGGCCGAACCATGGCCCGAGGCGGCGGCCTCAGGTGGTTCCGCCAGGTCGCCCGCCCGGTGATCAAGGAGGAGCGACGCATGACAGAGGCACGTCCGCGGATCAACGCCCTCGTCATCGACGCCGGCAGCCCCGAGCGGCTCGCCGCGTTCTGGTCCGAGCTGCTCGGCCGTCCGATCGTGGACCGTACCGGCCCCTACGTCTGGCTGCGGCGGGAGAACGGGCTGGGCCTGGGTTTTCAACAGGCCGGAGAACCCAAGCCCGGGAAGAACCGCATGCACTTCGACATCTCCTCCCCCGACCCGGGGGCCGAGCAGCGGCGGGTCGAGGTGCTCGGAGGACGACGCCTGGAGGAGTACGACGACGGCGGTTTCCTGGTGATGGCCGACCCCGAGGGCAACGAGTTCTGCGTCATCCCCGAGGGCCCCGGCTCCGTCGGCCTCGATGACCGGGGGCACGCCCACTACCTCGACTGAATTCCGCGGTTCTGGGACGGCCGGCACGCTGCGGGCGGAACGTACCGCAGCGTCTTCGTGTACCGATGGATGTCAGAAGGTGACGTCGTCCGTGGAGGTGACCCGGGCTCCCATGTTGCGTTCCATCATGCGCAGAGCCGCGTCGGCGAGGTCGCTGTGGATGTGTGCCACGGCGTCCCTCGGGACGGTGACGCGCAACTGCCGGATATGGGCGTCGAGTGCTGAATACAGCACGCACTGTTCGGTGACCTGCCCGCAGAGCACAAGGTGGTCGGCGCCCAGTTGGGAGAGCAGATAGCTGAGCGGCGTCTCGTAGAAGATCGAGTGCCGGGCCTTGACGACGAAGAGGGACTCGTCGTCCGGCAGGATGGGTTCGACCAGCTCCGCGTTCTCTCCCGCGAGGGTCTTCTCGACGATCTCTCCGTGGTGGGACCGCCATTCTCCGAAATTGTCGTTCACATAGATGACCGGCACATGTTCCGCGCGGGCGCGGGCGATGAGCCGCGCGATGTGGGGCAGTGCGCTGCGCACCGATGGAACGAGCAGGTCGGCGTCGGGGTGATCGTAGGTATTGATCATGTCGACCACGATGAGCGCGTTGTTCCTCATCCCTTCATCATCGCAAAGAGACCACTCGTGTTCCGGCCCGCGACCTGCCTGGGTGTTTCACGGTCGGCAGGGTGGGAACCCGGCACACTCGCCCACTGATTACCGGCGACAGAAGGAGCGGACCCGTGCGCGCATTGACCTACCAGGGAAAGCGGGACGTCCGGGTGGAGACGGTCCCGGACCCGCGGATCCAGGAGCCGACGGACGTCATCGTCAAGATCACGTCGACCGGGATCTGCGGATCCGACCTTCACCTGGGCGAGGTTCTCGGGCCCTACCTCGATCCGGGCGACATCCTGGGCCACGAACCGATGGGGCTGGTGGAGGAGGTCGGCCGCGAGGTGACCGCCGTCGCTCCGGGGGACCGGGTGGTGATCCCCTTCAACGTGTCCTGCGGGCGCTGCTACATGTGCGGGCAGGGGCTGCACTCGCAGTGCGAGACCACGCAGGTGCGCGAGCGCGGCATGGGCGCGGCACTGTTCGGATACACCAAGCTCTACGGGCAGGTGCCCGGGGGCCAGGCCGAGTACCTGCGGGTGCCCTTCGGCAACGACCTGCCCATCAAGGTCCCGCACGGCCCGTCGGACGACCGGTTCGTCTACCTGTCGGACGTCCTGCCGACCGCCTGGCAGGCAGTGGAGTACGCGGACATCCCGCCCGGCGGCAGCGTCACCGTCCTGGGCCTCGGCCCGATCGGCGCCATGGCCGCCCGGATCGCCCGCCACCGGGGCGCCGATCTCGTCATCGGCGTGGACCTGGTCCCCGAACGGCTCGACCGGGCGAGCAGGTACGGCGCCACCTGCCTCGACCTGCGCCGCCACGGCAAGGGCCTCGGTGACGCCGTCCGCGACCTCACGGACGGGCGCGGCACGGACGCGGTGATCGACGCGGTCGGCATGGAGGCCCACGGCTCCCCCGTGGCCAAGGCGGCACACACAGCGGTCGGGCTGCTCCCCGACACCCTCGCGCAGCGCATGATGGAGACGGCGGGCATCGACCGCCTCGCCGCACTGCACACGGCGATCGACCTGGTGCGCCGGGGCGGCACGATCTCCGTCTCCGGCGTGTACGGCGGCTCCGCCGACCCGATGCCGATGCTCACCATGTTCGACAAGCAGATCCAGCTCCGCATGGGCCAGGCCAACGTCAAGCGCTGGGTCGACGACCTGGTGCCCCTGCTCACCGACGACGACCCGCTGGGCGTGGACTCCTTCGCCACCCACCACCTCCCGCTCGAAGAGGGACCTCAGGCGTACGACACGTTCCGGGAGAAGGCCGACGGCATGATCAAAACCCTGCTCATCCCCTGATCCGGAGACCGGAACCGGGCCAGTGCCAGGAAGGAGACCCGGGCGTGGAGAACAGCAGTCGGCATCCCGGCAAGCGTGTGGTGGTCACGGGCGCCACCGGCAATGTGGGAACCAGCGTGGTCCGCGCGCTCGCCGCGGAACCGGACATCGGATCCGTCCTCGGGCTGGCCCGCAGAAGACCATCGCTCGAGATCCCGAAGGTGGAGTGGGACACCGTCGATCTGTCCCGGGCCGACAGCGAGGACCGGCTCGCGGGTCTGCTGCACGGTGCCTACGCCGTCGTGCACCTGGCGTGGCGTTTCCAGCCCACCCACGACCCCGTGGTGACGTGGCAGAGCAACGTGCTGGGCTCCCGGCGAGTCTTCGAGGCCGTGGCACGCGGCGGGGTCCCCGCCCTGGTGCACGCCTCGTCCGTCGGCGCCTACTCCCCGGGCCCCAAGGACGAACCCGGCGTCGACGAGCAGTGGCCCACGCATGGCTGGCCGGACGCCGCCTACTGCCGGGAGAAGGCCTACCTGGAACGTGTCCTCGACACCTTCGAGCTGCGCCACCCGCAGATCCGGGTGGTCCGGATGCGGCCCGGATTCCTCTTCAAGGAGACCGCCGCCCCCGAGCAGCGGCGTATCTTCGCCGGCCGCTACGTCCCCGGCCCCCTGCTGCGGCCCGATCTGCTCCCCTTCGTACCCGACCTGGACGGGCTGCGTTTCCAGGTGCTTCACACCGACGATGCCGCCGACGCCTACCGGCTGGCCGTGCTCCACGACGTACGGGGCCCCTTCAACCTGGCGGCGGACCCGGTCATCGACGCCCGCACGCTGGCGGGCCTGCTCGACGCCCGGATCGTGCGGATCCCCAGGGCCCTGGTGCGCACCGCGCTCTCGGCCGCCTGGCGGACCCATGCCGTACCGGCCTCCCCTCACCTGTTCGACGCGGTGCTGCGTCTGCCCGTACTGGATTCCGGCCGGGCCCGCGACGTACTGGGCTGGCAGCCCACCCGTACGGCGGAAGACGCACTGAGCGCTTTTCTGCGCGGCGTACGCACCGGCGCGGGCGAGGACACCGCACCGCTGGCAGGCCGGAAGACCGGCTGAGCCACCCAGCCGTGCCGTCGGCGGAGCTCCCACGGGTCGGTCCGCACGGCCCGCGGGCTTCGGGAGCCTCCGATGTACTGGGCTTCGGCTTGGGCTTCGGCTTCCGCGACGACGGACGACGGACGACGTAGGAAGGATCAACCATGGCGAGCAGTGAACAGCCGCAGGACCCCCATACGCTCCATCCCCGCCCCGACTTCCCCCAGCAGGACCAGGCGCATCCCGGCTGGACCGGCCCGATGGACCCGCCGCCCGACCACGGCGAGGAGTCCTACCGCGGCTCGGGCCTGCTCGACGGCCGGAAAACCGTGATCACCGGGGGCGATTCCGGGATCGGCCGCGCGGTGGCGCTGGCCTTCGCACGCGAGGGCGCCGACGTCCTGCTGACCCACCTTCCCGAGGAGGAGCAGGAGGCTCGGGAGACCGTTCGCCTGGTGGAGCAGGCGGGCCGCGGTGCGGTGCCCGTCCTCTGTGACATCCGGGACGAGAAGCAGTGCCGCTCGCTCATCGAGCGCGCCGTGTCCGAGTTCGGCCGCATCGACGTCCTGGTCAACAACGCTGCGTACCAGATGTCGCAGCCCGACGGGATCTCCGCGATCTCGACCGAGCAGTTCGACCGCGTGATGCGGACCAATCTCTACGGCATGTTCTGGCTGTGCAAGAGCGCCCTGCCACACATCCCGGCAGGGGGGTCGATCATCAACACCACCTCGGTGCAGGCGTACAAGCCGAGCCCTCACTTGCTGGACTACGCGATGACCAAGGGGGCGATCGTCACCTTCACACAGGGCCTGGCCCAGATGCTGGCCTCCGACGGCATCCGCGTCAACGCCGTGGCGCCGGGCCCCGTCTGGACTCCCCTCATCCCGGCGACGCTGCCCGACACCGCCGAGTTCGGGAAGCAGAGCCCGCTGGGCCGGCCCGCGCAGCCCGCGGAGATGGCGCCCGCCTATGTCTTCCTGGCGTCGGCCAACGCCTCGTTCATCACCGGCGAGATCATGAACGCCACCGGCGGTACACCGCTCCCCTGATCCGGGGAACGGAGGCTGATTTGACCGCGCGTAGGCCGGGAAGGCGTGCCATATGACCATGAACCATCACGAAACACCGGTTCTCGACGCTCTCACCGCCTACCGTGACCGGGGCGAGCTGGGCTTCTCCCCGCCGGGTCACAAACAAGCGCGAGGCGCTGCCCCAGCCGTGCGCGCCCTGCTGGGCGACGCGATGTTCTTCGGAGACGTCCTCGCCACAGGAGGGCTGGACGACCGCCGGGAGAAGTCCTCCGTGCTGCAACGGGCCGAGGACCTCATGGCCGACGCCGTCCACGCGGAGCACACCTTCTTCTCCACCTGTGGCAGCTCCCTGTCGGTCAAGGCCGCCATGCTCAGCGTCGCCGCACCCCACCAGAAGCTGCTGATCGGCAGGGACGCCCACAAGTCCGTCATCGCCGGCCTCATCCTCTGCGGCATCGAGCCCGTCTGGCTGGAACCCGAGTGGGACAAGGAGCGGCATCTCGCACACCCGCCCTCCCCTGCCACCCTGGAGGAGGCCTTCACCCGGCACCCGGACGCACGCGGCGCCCTGATCACCAGCCCCACCCCGTACGGCACGGCGGCCGACCTGCGCGCCATGGCCGACGTCTGCCACCGGCGCGCCAAGCCACTGATCGTCGACGAAGCCTGGGGAGCCCACCTGCCGTTCCATCCGGACCTGCCGTCCTGGGCCATGGACGCCGGCGCCGACGTCTGCGTCACCAGCGTCCACAAAATGGGCAGCGGCCTCGAACAGGGCTCCGTCTTCCATCTCCGGGGCGACCTGGTGGACCACGACACCCTGGCCTCACGGGCCGACCTCCTCGGCACGACCAGCCCCTCCGTGCTGCTCTACGCCGGGATCGACGGCTGGCGCCGGCAGATGGTTCTGGACGGCCACGGACTGCTCTCCCGAGCGCTCGACCTCGTGGCGACGGTGCGCCGCCGCATCGAGGAGATCGAGGGAATGCACGTCAACGGGCCGGACGACTTCTGCGGACCCGGCGCGGCAGCGGAATTCGACCCGCTGCCCGTGATCATCGACATCGAGGCCATGGGCACCACCGGCTACCGGGCCGCCGACTGGCTGCGCGAGCACCACCGCATCGACATGCACCTCGTGGACCACCGCCGGATCAGCGCCCAGTTCACCCACGCCGACGACAAGGAGACCGCCGACCGGCTGCTGACGGCCCTACGCGACCTGGCCCGCCACGCGCACACGCTCCGCCCCGCTCCCGAGGTGCTGGTGCCCACGCCCGCCGAGCTCCGGCCCGACCAGGTGTGTCTGCCGCGTGACGCCTACTTCGCCCGGACGGAGGACGTCCCGGCGTCGGAAGCCGTGGGCCGCGTCGCCGCCGAGATGCTCACGCCCTACCCTCCCGGCATTCCGGCCGTGCTGCCCGGCGAGCGGATCACCGAACCCCTCGTGCGCTACCTGCGCTCCGGAGTCGAGGCGGGCATGAACATTCCCGACCCCGCCGACCCCACCCTTCAGACCATCCGCGTCCGCGCCGAGGCCCCCTGACAGCCAGGCCCGATCAGCCCCGGGTCCGACCGGCGCCGTACACGGGAACACCCGCGACCGGCCCGGCCTCCGGCCCCGCCCCTTCAGCTCAAGGAGAAGCCCCCACCATGCGTGCTCTCGCCCTCGTCTGCACCCTGAACGCCTCACCCGCCCCCTCCAGCAGCCAGTACCTCGCCGAGCAGGTCATGGCCCAGTTCGCCCACCATGACGTCCAGGGAGAGGTCGTCCGGGTCGCCGACCACGACGTCCGCCCGGGCATCGGGGTGGACCTGGGCGACGGCGACGCCTGGCCGGCGCTGCGGGAGAAGGTCCTGGCCGCCGACATCCTGCTCATCGCCACCCCCATCTGGCTCGGGCACCCCTCCAGCGTCTGCCAGCTGGTCCTGGAGCGCCTGAACGCCGAGTCCTCCGAGACCGACGACCAGGGCCGCCCGCACACGTACGGCAAGGTCGCCGCCGTGGCCGTCGTCGGCAACGAGGACGGCGCGCACAAGGTGAGCGCCGACGTGTTCCAGGGACTCAACGACGTCGGCTTCTCGCTCGCCCCCGGAGCCGTCACGTACTGGGTCGGCGAGGCCATGCACGGCACCGACTACCAGGATCTGGACGAGACCCCCGAAGCCGTCGCCTCCACCACCAAGGCCCTTGCGGCCAACGCCGTCCACCTGGCCCGGCAGCTCACCGGCAGCCCCTACCCGGCAGCCTGATCCGCGCTCGCACGAGGGCAAGGTCGCCAGGAACGCCAGGAACGTCAGGGGAGTTGATGCAGATGCCGGTGGACCGGATCGCGGAGCCGTGGGGAACGCGCACGCCGTACGGGCGGCACGAGACCTGGCCGACGAGGGTCGACACCTTCCTGGCCGAGGGGGTGAGATCCTCGGACGTCGAGCGGTGGGTGCAGACTTCGTCGATCCTGCACTCCGACGGTGATGCCATGGACGTCGCCGTCAGGAACGGTTCGATGGTCGGCGTACGGGGCAGGGCCTCGGACCGGGTCAACCGCGGCCGGCTCGGCCCCAAGGATCTGTTCGGCTGGCAGGCCAACGCCTCGCGCTCCCGGCTGACCAGGCCGCTCGTGCGCCGCGGCGGACGCTTGACCGAGTGCGACTGGGACACCGCGATGGAGGCGATCGCCTCGCGCTCGCGCCGGCTCCTCGACGAGCGCGGTCCCGGCTCGATCGGTTTCTACACGTCCGGCCAGCTGTTCCTGGAGGAGTACTACACGCTCGCGGTTCTGGCCCGGGCCGGCATCGGCACCAACCATCTGGACGGCAACACCCGCCTGTGCACCTCCACGGCGGCCGAAGCCCTCAAGGAGTCCTTCGGCTGCGACGGCCAGCCCGGCAGTTACGACGACATCGACCACGCCGATGTCATCGCGTTGTACGGTCACAACCTCGCGGAGACGCAACCCGTGCAGTGGATGCGCATCCTCGACCGGCTCGATGGCGCCGATCCTCCGCGGCTGATCTGTATCGATCCACGCCCGACAGCCGTCGCACGACGTGCGGCCGTCCATCTCGCTCCGCGCGGCGGGACGAACGTGGCGCTGCTCAACGCCTTGTTGCACGAGATCATCCGTACCGACCGCGTCGACCCCGGCTACATCGAGGCGCACACGGTCGGCTTCGCGGAGTTGTCGGAGGAGGTCGAGCCATGCACCCCCGAGTGGGCGGCCGACGTCTGCGACGTCCCCGCGGCGAAGATCCGGGAGGCGGCGGAACTGCTCGGCACCGCCGACCGGCTCCTGTCCACCGTGCTTCAGGGCGTCTACCAGTCCCATCAGGCCACCGGCGCCGCCGTCCAGATCAACAACATCCACCTGGTCCGCGGCATGCTCGGACGGCCGGGTGCGGGCGTCCTGCAGATGAACGGGCAGCCGACGGCCCAGAACACCCGCGAGTGCGGCGCCAACGGCGACCTTCCGGGCTTCCGGAACTGGCAGAACGACGAGCACGTGGCCGATCTGGCGAGGGTGTGGAACGTCGACCCCGGGACCATTCCGCACTACGCACCGCCCACGCACGCCATGCAGATGTTCCGCTACGCCGAGCAGGGCTCGATCCGCATGCTGTGGATCAGCGGCACGAACCCCGCGGTCTCCCTGCCCGAACTGTCGCGCATCCGTTCGATCCTCTCCCAGGACCGGCTGCTGGTCGTGGTGCAGGACCTCTTCCTCACCGAGACCGCGCAACTGGCCGATGTCGTGCTTCCGGCCGCGACCTGGGGCGAGAAGACGGGGACCTTCACCAACGCCGACCGCACCGTGCACCTGTCCGACAAGGCTGTGGAGCCCCCCGGGGAGGCCCGACCCGACCTGGAGATCTTCCTCGACTACGCCCGGCGGATGGATTTCCGGGACAAGGACGGTGCTCCGCTGGTCACCTGGCACGACCCGGAAACCGCCTTCGAGGCGTGGAAGCGCTGCAGCGCCGGGCGGCCCTGCGACTACACCGGGCTCAGCTACGACAGGCTGCGAGGAGGCAGCGGCATCCAGTGGCCGTGCGACGATCGGGCGCCCGAGGGCACCGATCGCCTCTACACCGACGGTTTCACGTGGGCCCACCCGGACCTGTGCGAGACGTACGGCAAGGACCTCGTCACCGGCGCCTCCACGTCGGAGGCCGCGTACCGGTCCCGCAACCCGGAGGGCCGGGCCATGCTCAAGGCGGTCCCGTACCTGCCTCCGCACGAGGCGCCGAGCGACGCGTTCCCCTTCCAGCTGACCACCGGCCGCACCATCTTCCAGTTCCACACCCGCACCAAGACGGGACGTGCTCCCCAACTGAACGCCGCCGCACCGGACGTTTGGGTGGAGATGTCCGTCCCCGACGCGACTGAGCAGGGGATGGGCGAGGGCGATCTCGTCGAGGTCGCCGGACCGCGCGGCGCCATCAGGGCCCGGGTACGCGTCACCGCCATCCGCCGCGGGCTGCTCTTCGTGCCGTTCCACTACGGCTACTGGGACACGGTCTCGGGCTGCGGACCGGACAGCACGACAGCGGGCCGGGCGGCCAACGAGGCCACCGTCACCGACTGGGACCCCGTGTCCAAGCAGCCCCTGTTCAAGACCGCCACCGCTGCGGTGAGGCTGCTGGAGAAGAGCACGGGGCAACAGGCTCCCGCCCCGACGAACACCGCGTCGGCGCCCGCCCGCCGCGACGGCGTCCGAGCTACCCGCGGCGGTGCCTCGGCCCACGTCCAGGAGTCCTTCGGGTCTCCCGTCGACCGCACCCCGGGAGGCACCCGATGAAGGGCATCGCCGTCACGACGCACGCGCTCCATCGGGGCGAACAGGCCCTGGCGGAGCAGCTCACCGTCATCGCCGCACGGCATACACGTGAGCACGAGGTGTGCCACGTCGCCAAGGATCTGGCTCTCTGGTCGAACGAGCACTGCCGACGCCTGGCCGAGACCGGCCGCCACTACGGCTTGCGTCTCGACGGGCCGTCGCCGTCCCCGTCGGAGCCGTCGGCGAACGACCGCCACCACGCCGCCGAGGCCGTGAGCCGAACGCCGGAGTCCGTACCGGAGCTCCTTCGGGACCTGCGGGAACTGCATCTGGGCGCCGCCGGAAACTCACTGCACTGGGTGATGCTGGGCCAGGCCGCGCAGGCGTCGAAGGACACCCGACTTCTCGATGTCGTCTCCTTCTGCCATCCCCGGACGCTGCGCCAGATGCAGTGGACCACCACCATGATCAAGAACCTGTCCCCGCAGCTCCTCACCGTCGGTGACGAGCAGGACGGGTGACGGGCGGGCCGCGCTTCCCCGAGCGCGGCTCCGGGTCCGGCCGGCCCCGTCGACCGAGCCGCCGGCCCGGTTGCGTGGGCCGACTCTTCGCGTGACGGTGGTGCCGGGAGCGCGGCCCACAGCGGCGCGGTCGTTCAGGAAGCGAGGAGAGTCGATGCACGACAGTCCAGACGGGCGGCGGGCCCGGAGTGCGCACGCCCACCCTCTGCACGGGCGGGTCGCGGTCGTCACCGGTGCCGCTCGCGGTGTCGGCGAAGCGCTCGCCCGCAGCCTCTCCGGCGTCGGCATGCAGGTCGCCCTGCTCGGCCGGGAAAGGGCGACCCTGCTGAAGGCCGCCGAGGCCCTCCCCGGCCGGAGCATGTGCGTCGAGTGCGACGTCACCGACCGCACGGCGCTGGCGGACGCGGCACGCCGCGTGGAGAGGGAGCTCGGGCCCGCGAGCGTGGTCGTGGCCAACGCCGGCATCGCGGTGAGCGGCCCGTTCGACCGTACCGCCGGCGAGCTCTGGCAACGCGTCATCGACGTCAATCTCACGGGCTCCGCCAACACCGCCCGCGCCTTCCTGCCCCAGCTCACCGCCACCCGCGGATACTTCCTCCAGATCGCCTCCACCGCCGCGTTCGGCGCCGCACCCATGATGAGCGCGTACTGCGCCTCCAAAGCGGGAGCGGAGTCGTTCGCGCTCTCCCTGCGCGGCGAGGTCGAACCGGCCGGCGTCCAGGTCGGCATCGCCTACCTGCACTGGACCGGCACCGACATGCTCACCGGTATCGACGACGACCCCGTCCTCGCGGCACTGCGCCGCAATCAGCCCCGCCCCGCCCGCCGCGTCCACAGCGCCGCCCAGGTCGCCCAGTGGCTCACCCGAGGCATCGCCCGCCGCAGCCGTCACCTCTACGCCCCGCCCTGGCTTCGCTGGTGCCAGCCCCTCCGGCCCCTGTTCCCGGCCCTCGTCGCCCGGACCACCCGCCGCGAACTACGCCGCCCCGATGGGGCCGCGTCTTCCAGCGGCACGGTCCTGGGTGCCGGAGGGCGCGCCGACTGGAACTCCTACCGGGCCTCCCGCTCCGCTCCCCCGGCCGACCCGTAGGACGAGCAGCCATGTCCACGACCACGGTCCGAGTCCGGGAGAGCCCTGGACAGGAGGGGGACGTTACGGACAAGCCCGACGGGATACTCGCCTGCCGGGCCATCTCTCAGCCGGCGCGGAAGCCGTGCCGACGGCAGGACGCGGAGGAGCGTGGTGAGCGCGATGGGAAGAAGGAACTCGTACCCGGTGAACCTCCTGCCGACGTCAGGGGCCGTGCATGAATGACGCGTCGAAAGCGCCGACCGGCGGCGCCGCGGAGACTCTTCGTTCTCCCGTCGCTTCGCACAACGAGTGGGATCCTCTCGAGGAGGTCGTCGTCGGCCGTCTCGACGGGGCCACCACCCCCTCACGGCATTCCGTCGTCTCCTGCAATGTCCCGCCGTTGGCCGCGCGGTTCCAGCGGCTCACCGCCGGATACAGATATCCACAGGCCCTGATCGGGCCGGCTCAGCGGGAACTCGACCAGTTCGTCCAGCTTCTCCAGTCCCTCGGCATCACGGTCACCCGCCCCGACGCGGTCGACCACCGGCAGCGGTTCTCCACGCCGAACTGGTCATCGCGCGGCTTCTGCAACACCTGCCCCCGGGACAGCATGCTGGTGATCGGGGAGGAGATCATCGAGACCCCGATGGCCTGGCCGTGCAGATACTTCGAAACCCACTCCTACCGCGCCCTGCTCAAGGACTACTTCCGCAGGGGCGCCCGCTGGACCGCCGCGCCGAAACCGCAGCTCACCGATGCGCTCTACGACCCCGACTACCGGCCTCCCCGGCCGGGCGAACCCATGCGTTACCTCCTGACCGAGTTCGAGCCCGTGTTCGACGCGGCGGATTTCGTCCGTGCGGGCCGGGATCTGTTCGTCACCCGGAGCAACGTCACCAATCGCATGGGCATCGAGTGGGTGCGCCGCCACCTGGGACCGGACTACCGGGTCCACGAGATCGAGAGCCGATGTCGCGCCCCCATGCACATCGACACCACCTTTCTGGTACTCGCCCCCGGCAAGGCGCTGATCAACCCCGAGTACGTCGACGTCGATCGCCTGCCCGACGTCCTGAGATCCTGGGACATTCTCGTCGCGCCCCAGCCCGACCCGATTCGCGATCCCCTGCTGCGGCTCACTTCCCTGTGCGGAAAGTGGCTCAGCATGAACATCCTCATGGTCGACGAGAAGCGCGTCATCGCGGAACGGCATCACACCACCATGCTGCGGGCCCTGGAGAGTTGGGGGTTCGAACCCATCCCGTGCGACCTGCTGCACTACGCGCCCTTCGGCGGGTCCTTCCACTGCGCGACACTCGACATCCGCCGTCGTGGCAGCCTGGAGTCCTACTTCGACCGGTAGTCCACCGTCTCACCGGTCCGGCTCCGGCGGGCCAGCAGCCGTTGCGCGGCGGAGAGCACGGTCGTGGTGCCCCGGACCGAGCGGAGAGCGGCGCGGGCGGCGTTGGCGCCCGGAGCGCCGTGCACACCGCCGCCCGGATGTGCGGACGCGGACGCCAGGTACAGAGCCTTCACGGGCGTTTCGGGGCGGCCCGTTCCCGGCACCGGCCGGAACACCAACTGCTGGTGCATCGAGGCCGTCCCCCCGTTGATGGCGCCGTTGCGCAGATTGGCGTCCGCCTCCTGGAGCGAGGCCGGGGAGAGGATGCGCCGGGCCCGGATCCGGCTGCGGAAGCCGGGGGCGTAGCGCTCCACCTGGTCCTCCATCCGGTCGGCCATCCGTTCCCGCTCGTCGGCGTCCCACCCGCCGGTGAGCCCGTCGGCGCCGGCGTCCGCCTTCACCGCGTGGGGCACGTGGGTGTAGGCCCATGCTGATTCGGTGTCCAGCGGCGACCGGGTCGCGTCGGCGGTGGTCATCTGCCCCACCAGGAGGAACGGGCGGTCCGGGATCAGGCCGCGGGCGATCTGGGACGCGCATCTGGTGAGCTCGTCGACCCCGTCGGCCAGGTGGACCGTCCCCGCCGAGGCGGCGGCCGCGCTGCTCCACGGAACAGGGCCGTTCAGCGCCCAGTCCACCTTGAACGTGGCGAAGTCCCACTCGAACCGTCGCAGGTCGTCCAGAAGCCGGCCGGGGAGGTGCTCGGCGGCGACCAGCGCCCCGTAGAGGCTCGGCGCGGACACGTCGGCCAGCACGGCCCTGCGGGCGGGGACCGCTTCCCCGGTCGCCGTACGGACACCGACGGCACGCCCCCGCCGCACGACGACCTCAGTGACCCGCTGCCCGCACCGCACGCTTCCCCCGCGCCGCTGCAACCGGCTCACCAGCGCCGCGGTGAGAGCCCCCGCGCCGCCGACGGGGACCGGGAAACCATGGAACTGCCCCAGCATCGACATCAGCCAGCCGAAGCCGCCGCTGCCCGCCGCCTCCGGCGCCAGATCGGCGTGCAGGGCGTTGCCCGCCAGCAGCAGTCGTCCGCCCTCCCCCGCGAACTCCTCCTCGCCCAGCCGGCGGACCGGAAGGACGAGGCTCCGGGCCAGCCGCAGCCCTCCCGCCGCTCGGAGCCGTACCGCGAGCTTGGTCCCGGCCCGGACAGGGGGGAAGGGCGAGAAGAGGGCGTCGACGATGTCCTCGCCCAGCCGGTCCCAGATCCGGCAGAGGGCCAGCCAGCCCTCGCCGTCGCCGGGTGCGAACCGGTCCAGGCCGGCGGCGGTCGCCGTTCGGTCCCGGTCCAGCACCGCGCAGGCGCCGTCGAGCAGCGGGTGCGCGAGCACCTGGGGCGCGTGGCTCCAGCGAAGCCCCTCCCGGTGCAGGTCCATCCCGGCCAGAACCGGAGAGGCCGCGGCCAGGGGGTAGAAGGAGCTGAACAGGTCGCTGACGTATTCGGGATGGACGCCACGGTCGCTGCGGACCGCGCCGCCCGGCTCGTCCTGCGCCTCCAGCACCTCCACCGACCAGCCGGCGTCGGCGAGCAGATTGGCCGCGACCAGGCCGTTCGGGCCGCTGCCGACCACTACTGCGTCGACCATGGGAGCCTCACCCTCCGTTTCGACGGTGCGAACCCCTCACAGGGTTCGCGTACAGCGGGAACTCATGAGCGGTCGGCCGGTGCGACGGTACGTCCGCCCGTCGTCCTCGGCGTCGTGCGCTCGGTCAGCCGGGCGAGGCGGGCCAGCATGGTGCGGTGGCGAATCTGGATCAGCGAGTCCAGCAGGGCGTTGTGGAGCGTGCCGCCGACGCCGCGCAGCGGGTGTTCGTCGACGGTCACGAGCGTCTTGTCGCCCCACGACCGGATGTCCAGGGCGATGCGCGCCGAACCCAGCGGACCGGCTTCGGCCTCCAGCTCCAGCGTCCGGGGCCTTTCGATACGCCGGACCACCGTGCGCCCGGTGAACTCCTTGGGCCCCAGCCGCACGCTGTAGGTGATCGAGGAACCCAGCTCGGGCCAGTCGCCCTGCTCCCTGCGGGACTCCGAGGTCCCCACCACCCAGGTGCCGTACAGACCTTCGTCCTCCAGCACCGCCCACACGGCGGACGGGGGACGGTCGATGAGATGGTGCCGGGCGGCCATGTTCCTCCTCGGGTCGTCGGTCGGAGCATCCCGAACCGCCGGACGTCTTGCCGCTACTGGGTACCACCGATACCGGAGAACAAACCCGTCCCTCGCGGACCGGCGGGCCCGCTCGCGATCGCGTGGGTTTCCGAACGCCCAGACGTTTCGCGACCCGCGATCGGTCTACCCGTACGGCACAGCGGCACTCCGCCGCACGGGAGACCTACTTTCCGGGAGGCGCTCATGACCACCGTGGTCGAGGACATGCTCAACACCTACCCCGCAGACCTGGGCGGGGTGGACCGCCGGAAACTCGCCCGCTGTATCGAGGAGTGCGTCACCTGTGCCCAGGCGTGCACGGCCTGCGCCGACGCATGTCTGTCGGAGGAGACGGTCGCCGAGCTGACCAAGTGCATCCGTACCGACACGGACTGCGCCGACGTCTGCGGAACGACCGCGGCCGTGCTCTCGCGCCACACGGGGTACGACGCGAACGTGACGCGCGCGCTCCTCCGAGCCTGCGCCACCGTCTGCAAGGCCTGCGCCGACGAGTGCGAGACCCATGCGGACCGGCACGATCACTGCCGTGTCTGCGCCGAAGCATGCCGACGCTGCGAGCAGGCGTGCGACGACCTCCTGTCCGCACTGGGCTGACCGCTCGTCGGTCCGGGCCGGACCCGCGGCCGGCGGGCCACCAGCGGGAATCGACGGGCGGGATCAGCACAGAAGGGAGCGCACCATGGCGAAGAAGAAGCCGTCCAAGGGCGACCACGTCGTCTGGCGGAGCCACGGGCACGACGTCGAGGGCACCGTGACCGGGAAGATCGAAGAGCGGACCGAGAGGGCCGGCCGGACGGTCGACGCCTCCCGGAAAGAACCGCAGTACGAAGTACGGAGTGACAAGACGGGCAGGAAGGCCGTCCACCGCCCGGAGTCACTGGACAGGAAGAAGTGACGACGACCTCGGGCACATGCGCAAGGTCTGGGACCGCCGGCCTGGAGACACGGGGCACGCTGCCTCTCTCAGCCACCCCGGCTGCTCGGCGGAACGTCAGGTTCCTGGTTCCGTCAGCGGGTGTTCGCCCTCCGTCGGCCAGCGCAGCAGCGCACCCAGGCCCCCGACCGGTTCCGCCGGCATCGGTTCGGCAGCCTTCCGGTTGTCCGCTGCCAGATCCTCCTCGGGGGCACGGTCGTGAGCGGCCACCGCACCGCCTACCACGACGGCGTCGGCTCCGGTCAGCGCCGCCGACCTCAGGAGCGCGTCGTCGGCGCGGACGGTGAAGGGTTCCGGCTCACCGAGCGAACGGGCGTCGGTCCGGCGGAGCGCGAGCTGTTCCGGCTCGGGGCCGGCCCAGACCTCGCGATGGGTGTCGGGGCCGTCGGGCCGGAGCAGAAGGGTGTCGATCCGATGCTCACGTGCCGCGTCGACCAGTGCCGGGACGCCGTCGGCCGCGTCGGTCCGGCCGCCGTCGCGGGCCTTGGCCTCGGTGAACCGCTCCAGCGTGTCCGCCGCGTGCCGACGGGAGTACGCGCGACGCTCTCGCGCGATCCACTCGTCGAGGCGGGCGGTGTCCGAGCCGGCCGCTCGCCCCCCGTGCTCCGTCTCGACGACGAGCGCCGGGAGACGGCCTGGCAGGGCCGCACGAACGGCATGCCGTTCCCGCGCGTCGCCGACCAGCACGACCAGGCGGGCGCCGGTCGTACCGGCGGCGTCCTCGACCGCCGCCGCCACGGTACGGGCGTTCTCCTCCCAGGTGTTCTCGACGCTCAGCTGGAAGTGGCGCTCGGACCAGTCGGCGGAGGCCGTACGGTGCACGGGCCAGTCGCGGCCCCGCACCGTACCGAGCGGGCTGCGTGCGGACGACGTCCGCAGCTCGATGTCGGCACCGAGGCGATCGACGCGCACGACCAGTGTGTCCGGTTCGTCGGGCGTCAGCTCCACCAGAGGCGCCACGTGTGGGAGAGGCGCCCAGACGCTCAAGGACTCGCCGGGCGGGGGGACGCTCAGCACGGGATCCAGCACGACCCGGCCGTGGGCGGCGAAGACCGCCCTGCCCGCGGTGTGCTCGCCGAAGTCGTACGAGCCGATCGCCCGGCGCACTGCCTGGCAGGTCTCCTGATCCGCCCCGTGCGCGGCCAGTTCCTCGCTGATCTGCCGTCCCTTGAGCTCGCGGCGGCTGAGCGTGGCCTCGTCGGCGACCGAGGTGTCGAGGTAGGCCGTGGCCCATGGGCCCGGGCGCTCGTACAGAGGTGTCAGGTGCGCGAGATCCATGGTTTCCTCCCGGTTCGTCGGGGTGGGCTCGACCCGGTCGAGTACCCCGCTCGGCCACGGCTACACACGCGCCGAGTCGCAGCCGACGGGTGTCCGGATGCGCTGTTGATCCCGTTTGGGGTTCCCGCGGAAGGGAACTCGGCCTGTCGGCCGAGCGGTGGGATCGGGACGCGGCGAGTTCCGCGCCCATTCCGAGTTAGGCACGTTTGACCAGCATTCGTACGGGTATGCGAGTAATGCGCTTCGGACATGAGGCGCGCCCGTGGGAGTTCCGGGCGGCATCCTGTCCGGCTCCGCGCGCTCCCACGGCGGCTCAACGTAACCGTCGTCGAGGAGTGAACTCGCATGCAGGCTGCACCTGGCCACGAAGAACGCGCCGACGGGAACGGCTCGGCCCCGCACGAGGCTCTCGAGCGGCTGAGCTCGCTGCCTCCGGGCCGGGAGCGGGACGAGCTGCGGAGCGATCTGGTCCGTGCGTGGCTGCCGATGGCTCACCGGATAGCGTCACGGTTCCGCGACCGGGGGGAGGCGATGGACGACCTTCGGCAAGTGGCCGCCATGGGCCTCGTCAAGGCGATGGACCGCTACGACCCACTCCGCGGCAAGGTGTTCGAGACGTACGCGGTTCCGACGATCACGGGCGAGCTGAAGCGGCACTTCCGCGATCACACCTGGGATGTCCACGTACCGCGCCGCGTCCAGGATCTGCGCAACCAGGTCAGGACGGTCCGGCGTGACCTGAGCCAGGCCGCGGGCGGGCGCACGCCGACCTGCGCCCAGATCGCCTCCGCGGCCGGGCTCAGTGAGGAGGACGTGCTGCTGGGCATGGAGGCGCTGGAAAGTTACAGCGCTCTCTCCTTGGATGCCGAACCGGCAGGTGCGGAAGGCGGCAGCCCGCTGTCCGAACGGCTGGGGTCCACCGATCGGGCTCTGGACGTCGCCGTCGACCGGGAAGCCGTCAAGCCGGGCCTGCGCAAGCTGCCGGAGCGGGAGCGCACGATCCTCTACCTCCGCTTCTTCCGCGACATGACGCAGGTGAGCATCGCCGCACGGCTCGGCATCTCCCAGATGCACGTCTCGCGGCTGCTCAGCCAGTCCTGCGAGCGGCTGCGCGACGACGCCCTCCAGGGAGCGGCATGACCGCCCCCACCCCGCTTCCACGCCGACCGGGCGACCGCCGGCCGGTTGACCCGCTCAAGCCCACCGCGCCGGTAAGCAGGCCATGAGGACGGCGCTCGCCCGCTTGACACCGCGCCTGCACCGGCCCGACACGTACCAGGTGACGCAGTCCCTGAAGGCGGCCGCCGCGGCCATCGTCGCCTGGGCGCTGACCGGTTGGTGGCTGACGGCGCCCATGGCGCTGATGGCTCCCTGGGCGGCTGTGGCACTGGTGCTGGGGACCGTCTACCGGTCCGTGCGCACCGCGACCCAGCTCCTCCTGATGATCACGGCCGGGACCCTGCTCGCCGCCGGTGCCGCCGCCCTCACGGGAGACACGATGGCCGCCATGGTCATCGCCCTCCCCCTCACCGTGTTGCTCGGCAACCTGGCGCCCGTCGGCGGCCAGGGCCTGTACGCGCCGACCACCGCCCTCTTCGTGCTGGCCTACGGCTCGTACTCGTTGCCGGCCGTCGGGCACCGGCTGCTGGAGACGGCCGTGGGAGCCGCTGTGGGCATCGCGGTGAACGCCGTGGTTCTGCCGCCTGTCCACTCGCTCCAGGTCAGCAGGCTGGCGTGTGCGCTGCCGCGCGACTGCGCCGAGCTGCTGCGCGACATGGGCGACGGCATACGGGAGCGGGAGTACGACGCGCAGCGGGCGGAGCACTGGCACCGGAGCGCGCAGGACCTGCTGGCCGCGCTGTCGGAGCTCCACGTGGCCCGGGGCTGGAACACCGAGAGCTTCCGGCTCAACCCCGGCCACCGGCTCCGCCGCCGGACACCCGCTCCGTCCACCTCGTGGGACATCGTCTGGGCCCGGGTGGCGAATCGGCTGCTCGCCCTCACCCTGACGCTGTGGGAGACCACCTCCGAGCAGCGAGGCCTGCCCCTGCCGCCGCACCGCGCCCTGGCCGATGTCGGCCGGCTCCTGTCGGCCGCGGCGGACGTCTGCTCGGCCGACGAGGCCATCATGGCGCACGGCGCGGACGAGGAGCGGTACGACCGGAGGAACGACGCCCTGGCGGCTGCCCACCGAGCCCTCGCCGACCTGAAGGAACACCTGCACGGTCAGCGCCCCGAGGTGGGGGCCGCGCTCGGCAGCCTGACGGCCGACTGCCAGGCGCTGCTCGACGACCTGGCACCCGATGGAGCGGACGCGGGCGCTCCGCCCGCCCGCGTACGACGAGGAGAGGGACCCCTCTGATGCCGTCGCCCCTCGACACCCGGTTGGACGACCTGCTCCGGCCCCGCGACGGAACGGGGCGCGTCCTCGTCACCGGCTGGTTCAGCTTCCTGGACGGCGAGGTCACCGCCGGCGACGCTCTCGCCCAACGGGCCGTCTCGGCCTCGCTCGACCGGCTGGGCATCGTGCACGACACGGCTTGGAGCCCGGCATTCGTTCCCGGCGGACTGAGCCTCGACGAGGCGCTCCCTTCGCGTTATGAGCAGCTGCTGTTCGTGTGCGGCCCGGTTCACGGTGCACCGTTCACGCGGCTTCATGAGCGTTTCGCCTCCTGTCGTCGCGTTGCCGTCGGTGTGAGCGTGGTGGATCCCGACAGCCGGGCGGCCCGGGGTTTCCACCGCGTCCTGGCCCGCGACGGACCGGGCGCCGCCGCGCTGCCGGACCTCGCGACGGACGCGCCGGCCTCGGCTGCCGCTCCCGTCGTGGGGGTGGCTCTCACGTACGGCCAGGGCGAGTACGGCGAACGCCGCGCCCACGACCGGGTGGCCGAGATGCTCCTCCCCTGGCTGGCCCGTCAGGACTGCGCGCGGATCGACGCCGACACCCGTCTGGCCCACGACGACTGGCGCCATTGCCGCACGCCGGATCAGTACCTCTCCCTGGTCGGACGGCTCGACCTCGTGGTCACCGACCGGCTGCACGGCCTGGTGCTCGCTCTGCGGGCCGGCGTGCCGGCCCTGGCGGTGGACCCGGTGCTGGGCGGCGCCAAGGTCACCGCGCAGAGCGGGATCCTGCGCTGGCCGGCGACGGTGGGCAGTGAGAATCTGTCCACCGTGCTGCTGGACCACTGGTGGAACTGGTGCCTGTCCCCCGCGGGCAGCGCCGCCGCACGTCGACGGAGTGCACGCCTTTCCGCGATGTCCGGCCGGCCGGTGGAGACCGGGCGATCCGCACGTTTGCCTCCGCGCGGCGGTGGTACCCGGCCGACGCCCGGAGAGGGCCCGGCGCCCGGAGAGGGCCCGACGCCCGGAGAGGGCCCGACGCCCGGAGCGGGCCCGACGCCCGGAGCGGGCCCGACGCCCGGAGAGGGAGCGGGCCCCTGCCCCTCCCCGAAACCGCCCATGGAGGAGACATGACCGACGGCAGCGTCCCGGTCGCCCTAGTGACCGGGGCGGACTCGGGCATCGGCCGAGCGGTCGCCGTGCGGCTCGCGCGGCAGGGGATGGACGTGGGCATCACCTACCACCGCGATCGTCGGGGCGGCGAGGACACCGCCGCGGAAGTCCGCGCCGCCGGCCGGCGTGCCGCGGTCGCCCGGCTGGACCTCACCGAACTGCCGGCCGCCGCCGACGTGGTGGATGCTTTGGCGGACGAGCTGGGCCGGATCGACGTACTGGTCAACTGCGCGGGCACCGGAACGTCCACCCGGTTCCTCGACCTGGACCACGCCACGGTGCGGCGGGTCATCGACGTGGACCTCATCGGCCCCTTCCTGTGCTCGCAGCGTGCGGCCCGCCGCATGATCGCCCAGGGGGACGGTGGACGCATCGTGAACATCACCTCGGTGCACGAGCACCAGCCTCGGGTCGGCGCCGCCCCCTACTGTGCCGCGAAGGGCGGGCTCGGCCTTCTGACGCAGGTGATGGCCCTGGAGCTCGCCGAGTACGGCATCACGGTGAACGCGGTGGCCCCCGGGGAGATCGCGACCCCGATGACGGGCCAGGAGGACACCGAGGTGGAGGGCGTGGACCGGCCGGGCATCCCGCTCGGGCGACCCGGCGACGCCCGGGAGGTCGCCGCCGTGGTCGCCTTCCTCGCCGGTCCGGAGTCGTCCTACACCACCGGAGCCTCCTGGACTGTGGACGGCGGAATGCTGCGCATGGGCCCTCAGGCCGGCTCCCACCTGCGCTCCGACGACTGGCGCCGCCCCTGACGTGACCGCCCCCACCATCCCCCGCCCGCGCCCCACGGAGGAACCATGGTCGACAGCACTCTCCCGCTCCTTCTCCAGGGTTACGCCTGGCTTCCCGACCGCAGGCGCCGCAGCGGCGGAGCGCCTGTACGCATACGTCTCCTGGGCAAGAAGGCCATCGCCCTGCACGGCCCGGCCGCGGTGCGGTTCTTCTACGACGAGAAGCACATCCGGCGCCACGACGCGCTGCCGCAACCGGTGATCGACACGCTGTTCGGCCGGGGCGCGGTCCACACGCTGGACGGCGAGCGCCACCGGGTGCGCAAGGCGCTGTTCACCGGTCTGCTCAAGGACCCGTCGGCGGTGCGTGACCTCTCGCGACAGGTGGGGGCGGGGAACTGGAACGGGCACGGCCGGAGTGGTCGCGCGAGAACCGCGTCGTCCTCTTCGACGAGTTGGCGAAGGTACTCACCCGCTCGGTGCACGCCTGGGCCGGCGTCCCCCTGGACGAGAACGCGCTGACGCGCACGGCGCGCGACCTGATCGCCATGGTCGACGGCTTCGCCGCCGTCGGCCCCCGCCACCTCGCGGCACGACGGGCCCGCGGACGCCAGGAAGAGCGGCTGGCATCCCTGGTGGAGGCCGCTCGTGCTGACGCCGGCCCTGGCGGCGGCCCCGGCCCCACGATGTTCCGGACGATCACGGCACACCGGAACGCGGACGGGTCGCCGCTCACGCCGCGCACCGCCGCGGTCGAATTGCTCAATGTGCTGCGGCCGACGGTGGCCATCACCTGGTTCGCCGTGTTCGCCGCGCACGCGCTGCACCGCCACCCCGAACACCGGGAGCACCTGGCAGGCGACGACGGCCCCGAGTTCGCGTGGGCGTTCGCCCAGGAGGTGCGCCGGTTCTACCCGTTCGCCCCCTTCGTGGGAGGTCTGGCCGCCGAGCGGCTGGAGTGGGCAGGGCAGACGATCACCCCCGGCACCATGGTGCTGCTGGACCTGTACGGGCTCGATCACGACGCGGATCTGTGGCCCGAGCCCTATCGCTTCGACCCGACGCGCTTCCTGGCGGGCCCCACCCCGGCCGACGCGCTGGTCCCCCAGGGCGGTGGCCCGGTGGACGGCCACCGTTGCCCTGGGGAGGACGTGACCGTCGCCGTTCTCGCGACGGTGGCCCGTTTCCTGGCGCGGCTGGCGTACACCGTCACCGAGCAGGACCTGCGCATTCCGCTGCGGAGGATCCCGACGGCCCCCCGCAGCGGTTTCGTCATCAGCGATGTCGCGGCACCGTCTGCCGCGCTCCCCACGGAGAGGGCGCCCCTCGCCTGACCCACACGGAGTGGCCGACCCACACGGAGGGGCCCGCTCCGTACGGCTGTGTCAGCTCTGCGCGAGCATGCCCTCGCGGAGCTTGGCCAGGAGGCGGTTGAGGAGCCGCGAGACATGCATCTGGGAAAGCGACAGATGCTCGCCTATCTGGGCCTGGGTCATTTCCTGGCCGAAGCGCATGCGAACGATCGCACGTTCGCGCTCGTCCAGGGTCTCGATCAGCGGGGCCAACGCGTGCAGGTTCTCGACCAGTTCCAGAGCGGGATCGTCATCGCCCTTGACGTCTCCGTAAGTGACGGTCTCGGCGCTGTTGCGTTCGGACCCTACGGGCAGGTCGAGGGAGCCCGCGGTATAGCCGTTGGAGGCGATGATGCCCTCGATGACCTCCTCCTCGCTGATTCCCAGGTGCTGGGCGAGTTCGGCGACCGTGGCCTCACGGTCCAGTCGGCCGGCGAGTTCCTCCTTCGCGCGGGCCAGGGTCACCCGCAGTTCCTGCAGACGCCGCGGGACGTGCACGGCCCAGGTGGAGTCGCGGAAGAACCGTTTGATCTCCCCGACGATGTAAGGGACGGCGAACGAGGTGAACTCCACCTCCCGCGACAGCTCGAACCGGTCGATGGCCTTGATCAGGCCGATCGTTCCGACCTGGACGATGTCCTCCATCTCGCCGCTGCCGCGGTTGCGGAACCGTTTCGCCGCGAAGTGCACCAGGGACAGGTTCATCTCGATCAGCGTATTGCGCGCGTACTGGTGTGCGCGCGTGCCCTCCTCGAGGACCTGCAACTGTTCGAAGAACAGCGTCCCGAGTGCCCGGGCGTCCTTCGGCGCGACGCCTCGCGGGTCATCGATCTGCGGAAGCCCGGCCGTTGCGCCGATAGCCGGGGCAGAGGCTTCCGTGGACGTCGACATGGTGAGATTCCCCTTTTCCCAACAGTTGTGGCCCTCCTGCGGGTTCGCGCGTACCCGCCCTGCGACGCGCCATTCCCAGGAAAACAACGGCTTCCCTTTCTGCGCCGCCGGCGCCCCGGCCACCGACGGCCTTCCCGCGCCGGAGTCTCCGGTCTGCCCCGGCGAGTGACGGGCAGCCGGCGTCGAGCGGGTCGGGGGGCGACGGTGTGTGTCTGGTGCCGGCAGGCCCGGCCGGGCGCACGAAGGTTCGCCCAGGGCCGGCCCGCCCGTGACCGCCCCCGCAGTTGATCGTTGCCCATACGGTACTGGCGGCCGGAGCCGCGGAGGCCGCCGAACGTGGACAGGACAGCGAAGCTGATGAGTGTGGACAGGACAGTCTGCCCCGGACAACCGGTCGTGCCGCCGCCCGGCGCGGGGGTACTCGCCCCCTCCCGCGCCCTGCGGTTCTGGCTCGACCCGGCCAACCTCGCGGCCCGTCTCGAGCAGGCGGGCCCGGTCGTCCCGACCAGGACGGGCCCGGCGACCGCCTTCCAGGTCAACGACCCGGCACTGCTGCGCAAGGTCGGCAGTGATGAGGAAACGTTCCAGTTCTGGGGCCCTGACCCGAGCCTGCGCGACTTCACGGAGGACGGGGTGGTCGGCCTCGAGGGCACCGCCCACCGGGAGCGGCGCGCCGTGATGAGACCCGCGTTCACCGCGTCCCGGCTCACCGCTCTCGGCCCCGGTGTCCAGGCCCGTACCCGGCAGCTTCTCGCCGAGCTGCCCGCGGACCGACCGCTCGACATGCGGGTGGAGATGAGCCGGCTCGCCTGCGGCCTCCTCGTCAGCTGTGTCCTCAACAGCGAGCTCGCTCCCGACACCCTGTCCAAGATCGCATCCGCCCGCTCCACCCTGTCCGGCGGCATTTTCTGGCGCTACGCCCTTTCACCCTGGCCCTGGGTGCCCGTGCCCCGGCGCCGCGCCAGCCGTCGTGCGCTCGCCGAGCTGGACGAGGCCGTCCGCCAGGTGCGAGCCCATCACCGGCCCGACCCCGACCGCCAGGACCTGGTGTCCTTGCTCGAAGCTGCCGCTCCCGGGAACCCCCACGTGGTGCAGCGCGACGTTCGCGCTCTGCTGATCGCCGGCATGGAGACCAGCGCCTCCACCCTCGCCTGGGCCTGCTACGAACTGGGCCGCCACCCGCACTACCAGCAGGCTCTCCAGGACGAAGCCGACGCCGCGCCCGATACGGGCCGCCTCCAGGCACACCAGCTCCCGCTCGCGACCGCCTTCGTTCAAGAGGTCACCCGCCTCCACGGCATTCCGTTCCTGGTCCGCCGTACCCGCCACGAGACCTGCCAGGGCGGTGTACGCATCCCGGCCGGCGCCGTGGTCACGCTGCCCCTGGGGGCCCTGCGCCGCGACAGGAACCGCTACCGCGACCCGGACGTGTTCGACCCGCGGCGCTGGCTCCCCCACGCCGAGCCGCCGTCGGCCCCCACCGCGCTGCTCGCCTACGGCCTGGGTCCCCGCTACTGCCCCGGCGCAGCCGCGGCCGACGCGATGCTGCCCGTCGCCCTGGCGACCCTGGCCGGCTCGCGCACGCTGAGCCCGGCGCGGCCGGGCCGCAAGATCGGCGTGAGCCTGGAACTCACGCCGACGCCCAAGGGCCTGACCATGTACGCCACACCATGCGCGCCCCGACACTGACTTGACCTTCAACCTGTGCGGCGGGGTCGTGCGACGTCGGATGCGGTGCATCGGCGGAGGGATGGCCGCGGGCAGCGGCGATGTCCGTGCGTCCGTCTAGAGTCCCCGCGTGACTGAGCCTTCTTACCTGTCCGAGGTCCGGGAGTCGTACGACACCGTGGCCCACGCCTACGCCGCCCTCGTCAAGCCCCCATCAGAGCTGGACCCGTTGTCACGCTCGATGCTGACCGCGTTCGCCGAACTCGTGCAGGCATCCGGCCTCGGACCGGTCGCAGACCTGGGCTGCGGCCCGGGCAAGGTGACGGCGCACCTCGCCGGGCTCGGGGTGTCGCCGATCGGTATCGACGTGTCCCCGAAGATGATCGAACTGGCGCGCGCCGCCTTTCCGGACCTGCCGTTCTCGGTGGGCTCCCTCACCGCCCTGGAGTTCGCGGACGACGCGCTCGGCGGCGTCCTGGCCTTCTACTCCACCCATCACACGCCTCCCGAACTGCTGCCACTCGTGTTTGCCGAGTTTCACCGCACCCTGGCACCCGGTGGACATCTTCTCCTCGTGAGTCACGTCGGTTCCGGTGAGCACCGTCGTCCTACACAGGCCTATGGCGGCCTTCCCGTGTCCTTCGAGTCCTATCGCCTGCCTCCAGGCCGGCTCGCGCAGTTGCTGGACCGGGCAGGGTTCACCATCGACGCTCAGCTGGTGCAGGAGCCCGACGAGAAGCTGACATGGAAGATCGCCGGCTTCCTTGCCCGCAAGCCGATCCGCCAGGAGGCCGGCTTGGCTTCCTAACCCGTATCCGAGCCGCCCCTCTTCACACGGCGGGTCTTCCTCGTACTTCCCGACCGAGTACGGCCGACGTGGCCCCGGGCGCGTCGGCGTCACACAGGGCGCGGGCGTCCGGTGCTGGGGGGCTCCTCCCGTGCGCCCGGTTCAGATGCCGTGTGCTCACGGATGCGGCGGCAGGACTCCGTGATGAGGCGGGACACGTGCATCTGGGACACGCCCAGTTCCGCGGCGATGGCGCTCTGCGTCAGGTCGGCGAAGAAGCGTAAATAGAGGACGCGTTTCTCGCGCTCCGCCAGACAGAGAATGCCGGGCCTCGCCGCTTCGCGGTCGAGCACCAGGTCGAAGGCCTCGTCGACGGCGCCCAGGCTGTCGCCGAGCAGCGCGTCACCGTCTCCGGCGGCGATCTCGGCGTCGATGGACAGGGCACTGAAGCCGTGCAGTGCCTCGTTCCCCTGGCGCACCTCGTCCTCGCTCAGGCCGGTGCGCTCGGCGATGCGGGCGAGCGACGTCGGCAACCCGGCGGCGGCCAGCTCGGCTCGCGCCAGGCGGACGGTGTTGCGCAGGTTCTGGATCCTGCGGGGGACGTGCACGGTCCACATGCGGTCACGGAAGTGCCGCTTGATCTCGCCGGTGATGGTGGGGATGGCGAAGGGCGCGAAGGCGGGGGTGACAGTGGGGTCGTAGCGGTCGACGGCGTTGACGAGCCCGACGGCCGCCACCTGTCGCAGATCCTCAAGGTTCTCACCACGATTGCGGTAGCGGGTCGCCAGGCGGTGCGCCATGGGGAGCCAGGCACAGATGATCCTGCCCCGCAGATGTTCCTTGACCGGCCCGTCGGCCAGTTCGGCGAGCCGCCGGAAGTCCGCTGCCGTGTCGGGGTCGTCGGCATACCGGCTGTCGACGGCCATGGGCCTTCTCACTCCTCGGCGTTCAGGGGTCGATGACACCGGGAGGAGCGTGGGGGAAGTGACGGGCACAGCCATGAACGTCCCTCACGGCGTCCGTCGCCGGGACGTGCCTCACCTCCAAAGCACACGGTGGCCCTGCCACTAGGCAGGGCCCGCCAACCGCACCGGCCGTCTCGACCACCCGGCCGGTCGACACCGACCAGGCTGTCGGCTTACGCGGGGTGCCCGCCTGCCGTCCCGGAGCAGAGCGGTGCGCCCGTGGTCGGCTCAACGGGCACGGGTGTGGCTGATCGCGCTGTGCAGGGCGCGGCGCGTGGCCGGCGGCAGGGGGCTGCCGTGAAAGCTCTCGACGAGTTGGTGCGCGATGTCCCTCAGCTTGATGTTGCTGTTCTGGGACGCGGCCACGAGTACGTCCCAGGCCTGTCGGCTCGTGCAGGGCGTCGAGGCGATCAGGATGCCCCGGGCGATGTCGATGACGGGGCGGCTGCTGAGCGCGGCGCGCAGGCCTTCCAGTTCGCTCTGCAGAGCGGCGTAGTCCGCCCCCGGCGGGTCGACGGGCTGCCCGGGCCCTCCTCGGCCCGACGGTGCGACCCGTGTGCCGTGTTCGAGTGGTTCTCGCACCTCTGCTTCTCCTTCCCGGCCGTCCCGACCCCTGCTCACGATGCTCGACCCGGCGACCAGCGAGGCCCCGGCCGAAGTTCGTCGCGGCGGGGGCTCCGGAGGTGGGTCGGGCCCCCTGCGGGGGGCGTCGCAGGGGCCCCGGGGCAGGTGCGGCTCATGGGGCGAGCACACCCGCCGGTGAAACCGGGCACAGCAACGGCCGCCGTGGGGTTCCACCTGCGGCCGGCTGACTTCCTCGCCCGGCCGACTTGTCGGTGGAAGGACGGAGCGGTGTGCCCGGTACATCCCTCCACCGCACGGAGCATAGGCAGGGCCCGGGGGCACGTCGCGTCCAACACGCGGCCGGATTCGGCTCCTGCCCTGAAGGATCGTTCCGCCTGACGGCTGTTCTTCGTCGCTCATCGACGGAACGGGCACCCTGAGAGCTGTCAGCCCACGTAGCGCCGGGCGACCGACGTGCGCCGGGCCCGCTCCAGCGCCCGCAGTCGCTCTTCGAGATCGCGGGGCACCGCCGCACGCTGACGGAGGACCCAGGGCAGTCCGGCCGCCGCCTGGGCGAAGGCCCGCAGGGAAGCCCTGTCCCGGGGGACGGTCCGCAGCAGGTGGGCGGTACGACGCAGCGCGGAGGGCCAAGGGCGGCGGAGCCAGGTGAACCACAGGGTGTTCCGCAGTCCCAGGGTCCGCCGTGCGGTGCTGTCCCGGACCGGAGAGGCCGCGTGGTGGATCAACAGCTCGGGCACGTAGCTGAGCCACCATCCCCGCCGGAGCAGATCGGTGGCCAGCAGCTCCTCCTCGCCGCCCAGCCACAGGCCGGGGTGGAAGCCGCCTGCGGACCGGAAGGCGTCGGTGCGCATCACGGTGGCGGCGGCGAGGAACGAACCGAGAGCGGGTCCCGGCATCCAGTCGGGGCCCTCCAGCGGTGAATCCCGCAGCTCGGCCACGACGGGGTCCTCGTCCCCCGACGGTTCGACGACGATGCGCGCGGTCACCGCCGCCAGCAGCGGCAGCCGGTCGAGGAGGTCGGCCGCGTGCCGCAGCGAGCCCGGCTCCCACCAGGTGTCGTCGTCGCAGAAGGCCACGTAGGGAGTGTGTACGTGTTCGACCGCCAGGTTGCGCCCTACCGCGCCGAGGTTGCGGCCCGGGGTCAGCAGGGTCATCCCGGGGAACAGGCGTGCCACCGCCTCCGCGGTGCCGTCCCGGGAGTCGTTGTCCGTGATGACGACCTGCGGAGCCTCCGGCAGCGCGTGCAGGGCCCGCAGCGTACGCAGGAGTTCGGGGCGACGGCCGTGAGTGATCACCACGACCGTGATCCGGTCGTCGTTCATGCGGCCGTTCCCCTCTCCTCGGCCCTGCTGAGGCCCTTCCTCGTCGCGCGGGCGTGCCTTTCCAGCACCCGTACGCGCTGTTCGGTCCGCGCGGGCAGCCGGCGGCGCTGCCGTACGGCGCGGGGGGCGCGAGCCAGCGCCCCCCGCAGCGCCGTGGCGGCCCCGTCCTCGCGGAGGAACGTGGCGACGCCCAGCTCCAGGGTGTGCCGCAGGGCCACGTGGGCCGGCCGGCGCAGCCAGGCGGTGAGCAGCGCGTTCCGACGGAGGAGAGCCGTCCGGCCAGGTCGCGCGCCCGGGTCGGGGTGATGGTGAGCGGTCACCGAGGGGTCGTAGGAGACGCCCCAGCCGGCGGCGGCAAGGTCGTAGGCGAGGAGGGTTTCCTCCGCGCCGAAGAAGAGCAGCGGGTGGTAGCCGCCGACTTCCAAATACGCCTGCCTGCGTACGACGCAGGCACAGCCGAGGAAGCCCAGAACGGGGCGGCCCGGCAGGCCGGGTTCGGGTGGAAGCGGCGAATGCGCCAGCAGGTCGTTCAGCGGGTCCTCCCGCTCGTCGGGGCCCACCAGGCTGCGGGCCGCCAGCAGGCCCAGGTGCGGATAGGTGTCGAGGAGGTCGGCGGCGCGCCGCAGGGAGCCGGACCCCCACCAGGAGTCGTCGTCGCTGAAGGCGACGTACGGAGTCGCGGCGTGGCGTACGGCCAGGTTGCGGCCGAGCGCCCCGGTGTTGCGGCCGGGCTCCAGCACCCTGGCGCCGATGTGGTGGGCGCGGAGGGCAGCGGTCACCGCGGGGTCGTCGCCGTTGTCGACGACCACGACCGGCGGCCGCTCGGGCAGCTCGGCCAGCCGGTCGAGGGTACGCAGGGCGCCGGCCGCCCGGTTCCTGGTGATCATGGCGACGGTCGTCCGGGCGTCGGTCTCTTCCGCGGCCCCGCGGGAGCGCTCACCCACGGCGGTTCACCTCCGCGAACCCGGCCGGCACGCCCCTGTTCTCCGTCTGCCCGCGGCGGATCTGGCCCAGGACGGAGGCGAGCACCTCGACGGTGCCGATCCGCAGGAGCGCCGGGTCGGGAAGGGCGCCGTGCGGGTCGCCCGGCGGGCCCGGGCGCCACAGGGCCGTGTGCCGCGGGTCGGGCGGCGGCCCCCACAGACGGGGCGCCACGGGGCCGAACAGGGTCACCGACGGTGTGCCGTGGGCGACGGCGAGATGGGCGGGGCCGGTGTCCCCGCTGAGGAGGCAGACGGCACCGGCGACCAGGGCGGACAGCTCCGCGAACGGCAGCCCGCCGGACATGACGTCCCGCCGTCCGATGCCTGCGGCCCTGGCCAGGTCCGTAACCAATCCGTCCTCCCCCGGCCCGCCGGTCACCACGACGCGGCAGCCTGCCGCCCGCAAGCGGCGCGCGACGGTCGCGTAGTGGCGGACCGGCCAGCGCCGGGCGGCCGCTTCGGCGCCCGGGTGCACCACGACGGCGCCGGGAGCCGGCGAGGGGCAGGTCGGCGGCGGCAGCCGGACATCGGCCGGATCGGCCTTGATGCCGTACGCCTCCAGGAGCCGGCACCAGCGTTCACGCTCGTGATCCTCCCGCCGCCATACGGGCGGCGCGGCCGGCGCCCCGGGTGCGCACGGGGAGGCGTACGCGATGATGCGGCGCGGTCCGAGGGCGGAGAGCGCGGCGAGGCTCTCGGGTCCGTTGCCGTGCAGGTCGACGGCGAGATCCGGCGGGTCCCCGCGCCAGCCGACGAGGGTGGGGACCCCGCGTCCCGGTGCCTGGGCCGGAAGGACGCCGTCGACGGCTCCCGTCTCCAGGGCCGCGTCCCGCAGCGAGGCGGGAACGGCGAGCACGATCTCGTGACCGGGGTGGGCACGGCGCAGCGCCCTCAGGGCAGGCACAGCGGTGAGCAGATCACCGAGGCCGAGGGCGCGCAGGACGAGTACGCGGGGGCGGGCGGCGGACATGGCTGTCACCTCCCGGCCGTACGGGCGCGGCCGGCGGACCGTTCCGCCGGGTCGAGTGCCGCCTTGGCGGCCAGTTCGGTGGTGGAACGGCCGTCGAGGTAGGGCAGCAGGACGACTTCCCCGCCCCAGCTGCCCACCAGCGGTGCCTCGGGGAGCCGAGCGAGTGCGTAGTCCCCGCCCTTGGCCCAGATGTGGGGGCGCAGCTCCTTCAGCAGCCGCTCGGGGGTGTCCTCGTCGAAGACCGCGACCGCGTCGACACAGCTGAGGGCGCGGAGGACCCGGACGCGGTCGGCGACCGGCACGAGCGGCCTGGTCGCACCTTTGCGTCGGCGGACGGACGCGTCGGAGTTGACGCACACGATGAGGCAGTCGCCGATGCGCCGTGCCTCTTGGAGGAGAGCGACGTGGCCCGCGTGCAGCAGGTCGAAGCAGCCTCCCGCCGCCACGACGGTTCCGCCCCGGGTGCGGACCCGGTCGGCGAGCAGCGCCGGTTCCGGGTGGGGAACGGCCTCCGGGGCCGGTGGGTCCGGATCCTGGTCGTGCGGCAGGCCGGCGGCGCCGCCGTCGGTGACGTACCGGGTGGCGGCGTGCACTGCCCCGTGCACCGCCTTCTCCGGCAGCGCGCCGTCGGCCAGCAGTCCGGCAGCGGTCGCGGCGAAGCGGTCACCGGCTCCGCAGGCGTCGCCCGGCGCGCGGTGGGGTGCGGGCACCAGCAACGGAGCGTCCCCGTGGGAGAGCAGCGCCCCGTCCGGTCCCAGGGTCACCGCGACCGAGTTGACCCCCCAGCTTCGGATCAGCTTCCGTGCGTCCTCGGCCGCGTGGTGCAGCTCGGGCCGTGCACCGTCGGAGCGGGCACCGCCCCCGGCCGTCGCCTCCTCCGCGTGAGCGGCGAACGCACGGGCTTCGGCCGCGGAGGGCGTGACGAGCCTGGTCCCCTTTACCGGCGGCCCGCCCCTGGGGTGGGGGTCCCAGACCACGGGTACCTTGCGGGCGGCGCGGGCG
This sequence comes from Streptomyces sp. NPDC017520, assembly GCF_044329855.1. Taxonomy (NCBI): domain Bacteria; kingdom Bacillati; phylum Actinomycetota; class Actinomycetes; order Kitasatosporales; family Streptomycetaceae; genus Streptomyces; species Streptomyces sp. NPDC017520. The sequence goes on along the minus strand of NZ_JBIRKB010000005.1, from coordinate 15,561 downwards.
AGCGCGTCCCGCAGGACGTCGGCGGCGCCCCGGCCGTAGTCGGCGACCAGGATGGCCGAGGCGGCGCCGACCGCCTCCCTCGCCTCGTCCGTCGCCCCGGCCGCGCGTCCGTCGCCGTCGTCGAGCCTGAGCACCGGCACGCCCTGGGCGAGAATCCGGGTCTTGCAGGCGAGTTCGCCGGTGAGGGGGATCTCGATGACGCGGACACGGTCGTGCAGCAGGCGCCGCAGCGTACGGGCGGCCTCGCCGTCGCCCAACGCCGTCACCAGGGTGACGTCCCGGCCGTCGGCAGCCGCGAAGCAGGCCGCCAACGCCGCGCCGCCCGGCCGTGTGCCGCGGCGGGCCCCGTGGACCACCGGGACAGGGGCGTCGGGGGCGAGCCGGTCGGCCGTGCCGGACAGGTCGTGGTCGAGGAGGGCGTCCCCGACGACGAGCAGAGGGGCCGGTGCGGTCACAGCGCGCCTCCCTCGACGGCCACCGCGGGGGGAGAGGGCCGCCGCGAGGCCGCCGCCTTCTCCTCGCAGACCTGGTCGAACGCCTCGCAGAGCATGTGGACCGCCACCAGGTGCAGCTCCTGGACGGTCGCCGAGACAGGGGCGTCCACACACACCGCCTCGTCGCAGGCCGCTTCGAGCGGGTTGGGCGCCGGGCCGGTCAGGGCCCAGACGGTCATGCCGATGCGGCGGGCCTCGGCGGCGGCCGAGAGGAGGTTGGCGCTGGCGCCGCTGGTCGACAGGAGCATCAGGACGTCGCCGGGGCGGCCGTGGGCACAGGTCTGCCGGGCGAAGACCTCCTGGACGCCGTAGTCGTTGGCGATGGCGGTCGTGGAGGAGGTGTCGGCGTGGAGGGCGAGTGCCGAGAACGGCGGCCGGTCCTCGCGGTAGCGGCCCACGAGTTCGGCGGTCAGATGCTGGGCCTGCGCGGCGCTGCCCCCGTTGCCGGCGACGAGCAGTCTGGCCCCGCCGCCGAGGCGGCCGGCCAGCTCGCCGCCCCAGCGGTGGACGACGGAGCAGGAGTTCCGGAACGCGGTGAGGGCTTCCATGAGGTCGTCGCAGTGCTGGGCGTTGCGGGTGGGGTTCATCGGACTGCTCCCGAGAGTGAGGCGGAGGCGCGTACGGCGCTGTAGACGCGCGCGACCCCGTCGGCGACACGGTCCCAGCTGTAGTGCGCGAGAACGCGTTCACGGCCCGCCCTGCCGTAGCGGGCCAGCCGTTCCGGATCGTCGAGCAACGCGACGATGACCCGGGCGAGGTGTGACGCGTCGCCGGCGGGCGGCACCAGGGCTCCGGTGACGCCGTCCACGACGGTGTCGAGGTGGCCGCCGACGGCGGTGGCGACCACCGGCGTCCGGCAGGCCATGGCCTCGATCGGCACGATGCCGAAGGGCTCGTAGTCGGGCAGGGACAGGACCAGGTCCGCACTCGACATCAGCCGGGGCATCCGGTCGTGGGCCACCGCGCCGAGCAGGGTGACGCGGTCGGCGACGCCGTACTCCTCGGCGACCTTCCTGAGCCGCTCCGCCTCCGGCTCGGCGAACAGCAGATCGGCCTCCGGCCCGCCGGCGATGAGGAGTTCGGCGTCGGGTACGGCGGCGAGCGCGGCGATCGCGCGATCGAATCCCTTGCGCCGTACGAGTCTGCCGACCGCCACCAGTCGACGGGGCCCGGCAGCCGCACGGCCGGCGTCGGCGACCGGGGCGAAGTGCCGCGGGTCCACACCGCAGGGCACGACGGAGACGCGGTCGCGGTCTACCCCCATCGCGACCAGCTCGGCGACCTCGTCCGCACAGGTCGCCAGCACGCGGCGGCACGCTCTGCCGATCGCCGCCTCGATCGCCAGACGCCTCGGCGGGCTGGTGTCCTCGCTTCCCTGGTGCCGCTTCTTCACCGTGCCGAGCGCGTGGTACGTCTGCACGACGGGGATGCCGAGCCCCCGGGCTCCGGCCAGTGCCGCCGTGCCGGACATCCAGAAGTGGGCGTGCACGACGTCCGGTGGGGCGGCCCTCCAGCGGTTCGCGAGGAAGGACCCGAACTCCGGCATGTGCGGGAGGAGTCCGTCCTTGGGGACGCGTCGCGCCGGTCCCGCGGGAACGTGGACGACCTTCACACCGCCCGCCGTGGTCAGTTCGGGGTGCAGGCCGGGGGCGTCCCGGCGGGTGTAGACGGTGACGTCGTGCCCGCGCAGGGCGAGGTGGTCGGCGAGCTGGGCGACGTACACGTTCTGGCCGCCGGCGTCCGGTCCGCCGAGGTCGGCCAGCGGACTGGCGTGCTCCGAGACGAGGGCGACACGCAGCGGGGCCGGTCGGGCGGGGCTCATCGCGTGACCTCTTTCATCAGGTGTTCCCAGTCGTCCAGGAAGCGCTGCACCCCGTACCTGGTCTGCACGGCCGCCCGGGCCCGCTCCCCCGCGTAGGCCGCCTGGGCCGGGTCCGCGAGGAAGGCGCGTACCGCTTCGTCGAGGACCTCCGGGCGGTTGGACACGACCCCTGCGTCGTCGGGCACGGCCTCGCGCACCTCGGTGGTGTCCAGGGCGACCACGGGCATCCCGAGGAACATCGCCTCCAGCAGCGACAGGCCGAGCGACGTCCATCGCACCGGGTGAAGGTAGAGGCGGCAGCGGGCCATGGCGGGGTGCAGTTCACCCTGTGGCAGGTCGCGCGTGCGGACGCGGTCGGGTGGCAGCCCGAGGTGGGCGCCGAGCCCTTCGGTGCGCATACCGAAGACGTCCAACGGAGCGACCCCGGCGAAGTGCGGCAGCAGATCGGTTCCCATCGTGCGTCCCCGGCGGACCGGGTCGTTGACCACCACCGCGGCTCTGGCCTCCGCACCGGTCCACAGCGGCCCCGGGTCGATGACGCCGTGCTCGATCACCGTGGCGGGGGCCCGGCCGCTGTCCCACATCAGCCGGTTGAAGTGGGTGACGTGGACCAGGGGGATGTCGTCGCGGTCGGCGAGCGGATGCCGGGTGCCGACGGGCGTGCCGTCCGGGCTGTTGTGCTCGACGTAGACCGCCGGGACGTCGGCGCCGGGACGTCGCCCGGTCCAGGCGTGGGCCAGGGTGATCTCGTGGGGACGCTGGAGCACCATGAGGTCGATGTCCTGCTCGCCCAGCTCCTGCGGGCTCACCTCGCGCACGTTCGGCGGCCACTTCCACGTGGCCGCCCGGCCGAGGCCGTCCGGCCCGCGGTCCGGGGTGACGGGGACGAGGTAGGTATGAGGTCCCTGGACGAACGAAGTCGCCCAGGAGCCGTGGACATGCCAGATGAGGATGTTCATGCGTGCTCCTCGATGAGTTCCCGGACGGCTCGTACGACGTCCTCGGGGGTGATGTCGTCGAGACACGGGTGGCCGGGGACGGGGCAGTGGCGGGCCCGGCTGTCGGCGCATTTCGCGGACTGGTCGCCGAGCAGGACGGTCGGCACTCCGAAGGGGGCCCAGCGTTCGGCCGGGACCACGGGGGCGAAGAGGGAGACGACCGGGGTGGAGACCGCGGCGGCCAGGTGGGCCGGTCCGGTGTTGCCGCTGACCAGCACGTCGGCGTTGCGCAGGACTCCGGCCAGCGTCCGGGGGTCGGTGCGGCCGCCGAGGTCCAGGGCCGCCTCACCGCTGACGTGGCGGGTGAGGGCCGTCTCGTCCGGGCCGCCGGTGACGACCACGCGGTGGCCCGCGTCCGCGAGGCTCCGCACGGCGGCGGCGCAGCGCTCGGGGCTCCAGGCGCGGGCCGGTGCGCTGGCGCCGGGGTGGACGACGACGTACGGGCCGTTGCCGGTCAGCGGCACGGTGTCGGGGGCGGGCAGCACGCGGAGCCGCCCGTCGTCGCCGGGCGGTGGGGCGAAGCCCATGGCCACGGCGGTGTCCAGTGCCGCCTCGGCCTCGTGGCGGTCGGGGAGTCTGCGGTGCCGGACGTCGAGCAGGCTGCCGGGGTGGTCGGTACTGTCGGCGCCGATACGCGGCACCCCGGCCATCCTGAGCAACAGGGCGGTGGGCAGCGGGCTCTGGTGGAACGAGGTGAGGACGAGCGCGCTGTCGTACGCCTCGGCGCGTACACGCCGGACCATCCCGTCGATGTCGGCGGCGTCCACCGGCGGAGGGTTCACTCCTTCCCAGGGCGCGTCCCAGACCAGTACGTCGTCGACCCCCGGAAGCAGCCGGGCGGCGGCCTCGCCGCGGGGGCCGCAGACCAGGGTCACCCGGGAGGCGTGGGCGGCGACCGCGCGGACGGCCGGGCCCGCCAGCAGGACGTCGCCGAAGCTGTCCAGCCGCACGACCATCGCTTTCACCACATGTCCCCCTCGCGCTCCAGGACCATCCGGACCGCGCCCAGCACATCGGGGGCCGTCCAGCGTTCCCGCTCCACCTCCGAAGGCAGCGTCGCCGCGTTCGGGACGAGGACGCCCCGTGCTCCGGCCGCCCGTGCCGCGAGGACGTCGGCGCGGATGTCACCGATCACCACGCACTCGGCCGGCGGCACACCGAGTCGGCGGGCGGCCTCGACGACGAGTCCCGGTCTCGGTTTGCGACAGCCGCACCGGTCTTCCGGGACATGCGGGCAGAACACCCAGGTACCGAGCGCGCCCAGGAGTTCGTCGGCCCGGCGGTTGACCAGGACGACGTCGTCCTCGGAGATCAGCCCTCTGCCGATGCCCGACTGGTTGCTGACCACTCCGGTGGCGACACCGCCGGCGCGCAGCAGCGCGACCGCCTCGCGGGCGCCCGGCAGCAACCGCACCTTCTCCGGGTCCCCGTTGTAGGGGACGTCCTCCACCAGGGTTCCGTCCCGGTCGAAGAGGACGGCGGAGACCGGGCGGGGGGCCGGGTGCAGGCCGCTCATCGGGGGCCTCCCACGGGCTGGGCGGCGCGGTGCCTGACCCGGCCGCTGAGGCGGTGCCAGCACGCCAGGGGAGGGATGAGCACGCTTGTGACGGCCATCGTGACCACCTCCGGCCGGTCACGGGGGCCGGGGGCGATGCGCGCCCAGGCGAACTCCGCGGTGGCCGCGGCCCACAGTCCGGTGGCGAGCAGGGCGGCCCGGGGGCGGCGCGCGGCAGCGCCGAGGACGGCGGCTGCCGCCAGCGCGGTGATGGCGGTGTGGCCGGGCAGACGGCCTCGTGGCGCCTGGGCCCGGTCCCACCAGCCGGTTCCGTGGAGGCGGTTCATGAGGGCGTCGTCGGAGTTTCCGCGTTGGGCGCGCACCGAGGCCCAACGGCCGCTCGGGCGGACCGGATGAAAAGTGACGCGTTCGCCCCGTCGCAGTGACCATCCGGCGTCCATGACGCGCAGGGCGAGGTCGGCGTCCTCGCGGAAGGCACGCGGGAACCTCTCGTCGAAGCCGTCGGCCTCTTCGAGCACGGTCTGCCGGTAGGCCATGTCCGCGGTGGCCCAGGCCGCGCCCTCCAGACCGGCGGTGCCCCGCTCCCAGTCCGTGGGCCTGCGGTGCGCGGGCAACGGCACCGACAGCCGGCCCTGCACTCCCCCGGTGCCGTCACCGGCCGCCGCGAGGTCGGCGGCGAGCCGGTCGCGCCAGTCGGGCGACACCTGGACGTCGTCGTCGAGGAACACCACCCAGGGGGCGTTCACCGCTCGCCAGCCGGCGTTCCGCGCGGCGGCCGGGCCTCGCCCGCCGGTGGCGACGGAGCGCACGCGGAGGTCTCCGGCGGACCCCAGCGGCAGGGCGCTGCCGGGCGCGGGCCGGTCGTCGACCACGACGACCTCCGTCGGCGGCGGCCCCTCGCACGCGGCCAGTGCCCGTAGGCAGTCGTCCAGGCAGGGCCGGCCGATGGTGGGGACGACCACCGCGTATGCGGCGTGTTCATGGGGCCGGTTCACGCGAACGCCCTTCCGCGCCGCACCGCGAACGGTCCGAGCGCCAGCAGGTCCACCGGGGCGGACCCGAAGCACTCCAACGCGTCACGGGGGTCGTCGACCATGGGCCGGCCGGCCGTGTTGAGGCTGGTGTTCACCACGACGGGCAGACCGGTGCGCCGTTCGAAGGCGGCGAGCATGCGGGCCACGAGGGGCTCGTCCGCGGCGTTCACGGTCTGGGCGCGGGCGGTGCCGTCGACGTGGACGACCGCGGGGATGCGCTCTCGCCACTCCTCGGCGACGTCGTGGACGAAGAGCATGTACGGGCTCGGCACCGGCCCGTCGAAGAGCTCGGCCGCCCGCTCCTGAAGCACCATGGGGGCCACCGGCCGGAACTCCTCACGCCCCTTGACCGCGTTCAGCCGCTCCAGGTTCGCGGCCCGGCCCGGGTGGGCCAGCAGGGAGCGGTGGCCGAGAGCCCGGGGCCCGAACTCGGAACGCCCCTGGAACCACGCGACGACTCCGTCCCGGCTCAGTTCCTCCGCCACCGTCTCGGCGATGTCGTCGGGTTCCTCGTACGGTACGGCGGCCCGCTCCAGCCAGCCGCGCAGTTCGTCGTCGCTCCAGCCGCGCCCGAGCGCGGCGGTCGGCATCGCCTCGACCGGCTCCTTCTCGTTCGCCACATGGAGAGCGGCCCCGAGGGCGGTCCCGGCGTCGCCCGCGGCGGGCTGCACCCAGATCTCCCGGAAGGGGCTCTCGCGGTACAGGCGCGTGTTGGCCACGCAGTTCAGCGCGACCCCCCCGGCGAGGGCGAGCACGTCCTCGCCGGTGCGGCCGTGCAGCCACGACGCCAGCTCCAGGAGGACCTCCTCCAGCCGTGCCTGGGCGCTCGCGGCGACGTCGGCGTGCTCCTGCGTCCAGGGAGCGCCCGGGGCGCGTCCCGGCACCAGGGACTGCCACGGCACCGGGCGGGCGGTGAATCCGCCCGCGCCGTCGGTGTGGACGAACTCCCGCAGCCGGTCGGCGAAGCGCGGTTTTCCGTAGGAGGCGAGCGCCATGACCTTGAACTCGTCGCTGCTCCGCAGGAAGCCGAGGTGCTGGGTGAGGTCCTCGTAGAACAGGCCGATGGAGTCCGGGAGCCGCTGCGAGGTCAGGACGGTCAGCTGACGGTCGACGTAGCGGCCGGAGAGGTGGGATCCGCACTCCCCTCGCCCGTCGAGGACGAGGACCGCGCAGTCGGGGTGGGGGGACGCCTGTCCGGCGGAGGCCGCGTGGGCGACGTGGTGCGGGACGAAGCGGACCTTCCCGGCGTCGAGTCCCGGCAGGGCTTCGGCGAGGAACTCCGGGGCCCGGCGGGCGTACTCCTGCCGCAGGTGGTCCCACGGGTCGTCGAGGCCCAGCCGGTCGGCGGGAGCGGCGAGGCCGGGGTCGTAGGAGTAGGCGACCACGTCGAGATCGGCGGGGCGCAGGCCTGCCTGTTCGAGGCACCACCGGGCGCTCAGCTCGGGCAGCTCCCACGCGGAGAACGGAAGGGGGCGCTTGCCGTGCTTGCGACGGCTGAAGCGCTCCTCCTCCGCGGCGGCGACGATGGCGCCGTCGACGACCAGAGCGGCGGCCGGGTCGTGGAAGAGTGCGTTGACGCCGAGGACGCGCATGGAAACCTCCGTCAGTCTCGCGGGGCGGGGGACACGGGGCCGGGCGTGGCGGAGAAGTGGGCGATGGTCCGCTTGATGCCCTCCTCCCACCCCACCCTCGGCTCCCAGCCCAGGAGTTCGCGGGCCAGCGTGGTATCGGGCCGACGCCGCTCGGGGTCGTCCTCGGGGCGCACGATGAAGGTGAGCGGGGAGGAGGATCCTGCCAGCGCGATCACCCGGCGCGCGATGTCCAGGACCGTGGCTTCGTCGCCGCCGCCGATGTTCACCGGTCGGACGGCCTGGCTCGCCGCCACGCGCAGCACCCCGTCGACGGTGTCGTCCACGTAGCAGAGCGAACGGGTCTGGCTGCCGTCGCCCGCCACGGTCACGGGGTCGCCCGCGAGCGCCTGGCAGACGAAGGTCGGGACGGCCCGGCCGTCGTGGGCGCGCATGCGCGGTCCGTAGGTGTTGAAGATCCGCACGATGCCGGCGTTCATGCCCTTCGTCCCGGCGTGGGCGGTGACCAGCGCTTCGGCGAACCTCTTGGACTCGTCGTACACGCTGCGCGGGCCCACCGGGTTGACGTTGCCCCAGTAGTCCTCGCGCTGTGGATGGACGAGGGGGTCCCCGTAGACCTCGGACGTGGAGGCGAGCAGGAATCGGGCGCCGTCGCGGTGCGCGACCGTCAGGGCGTTACGGGTGCCGAGGCTCCCCGCGTCCATGGTTTCCAGCGGGTGGCGCAGGTAGTCGGCGGGTGAGGCGGGACACGCGAAGTGCAGGACGAGGTCGTAGGGGCCTGACAGTTCGTCCGCCGTCCGGTCGGAAGAGACGTTGCAGCGTACGAACCGGAACCCCTGGCGGCCCTCCAGGTGAGCGATGTTGTCCAGGGAACCGGACAACAGGTTGTCCGCGCAGTCGACTTCGACTCCTGCGTCCAGCAGCCGCTCGCACAGATGGGAGCCGAGGAATCCGGCGCCTCCGGTGACGACGGCGCGACGCCAGGGGGCTGGTGTCGTCATCAAGGACATGGGTCCGCCTTTCGTCCGTGCAGGGGTGTCACACACGACTCCTGGACAGCGCCGTACCCTTGACGACCAACGGACGGCAGAGCCCGGGCCGGGATGCTCCGGCGGACGATGGGGCGCCACGGCGGGCAGTGCCAGGACGCCCGCCGTGGTCCCGACGGGCTCGGCGGGCTGAGTTCCCTGGCGCGTACGTTTCACACCCGGAAGTTCACCGGTTCCTGCGGGAACCCCCGAACGGCCCCGCAGCGGTGGACATGTGCTCCGGCGGCAGGTCGCGCAGGGCCCGCCTGCTCCCCGGTCGCGACGAGTGGGGCGAGGAACAGACGGGCCGGCAGGAATGCGGGGCCGTGACCTCAGTCGGTGGAGAGCGCCTCGACGAGGTCTCCCACCTGGCGGTCGGGCAGGGCGCGGGCGACGTCCGCGGTGGCGACCATGCCGACCAGGGTGTGGCCGTCGATGACCGGCAGCCTGCGGACCTTGTGCGAGGTCATCGTGCGCAGGATCTCCTCGGCGGGGTCGTCGGCGCCGATGGTCACCGCCTCCCCCTGGGCCAGCTCGCCGGCCGTGCAGCCCGCCGGGTCCTTGCCCGCACCGAGCACCTTGATCACGATGTCGCGGTCGGTCAGGACGCCCTTCAGCTTGTTGTCGGTGCCGCAGATCGGGAGAGCGCCGACGCCGAGGTCCTTCATCTTCTTCGCGGCGTCCAGGATGTTCTCCTTCTCACCGACGCACTCCGTGCCGCTGGTCATGATCTCGCGTGCGGTAGTCATGTATCTCGTTCCCTTCCTGGGATCGTGCGGATCGTCCGTAGCGCGGCGGGTTCCCCACCGGGGACGTTCCTAACGCCCGGTTCCTCCGGCCGGGCGTATGCGCCATGGGAAGCCGATACGAGTGCGTGCCGCCGCGTCGCCGGCTCGCCGGCGCTGTGGCCCGGGACGAAACGCCCTGCTTCTGTGACCGCGGCGCCCGCCTCCACGGGAAGCTCCCGCCGACAACGGCTTCTCAGCCCTCGACACCGGTCGCGTGGTGCGGTGCGCCGACCGGCTTGGATTCCGGGGAGCCACGCTGGCGCAGGTAGACCGACAGGATGACCATGGAGGCCACCGCGAGAAGTTCGGACTGCCAGTTCTGCAACGTCCGGCCCCAGAAGTCGGCCGACAGGATGTATCCGCTCCAGTCGATGGGCGGCTGAAGGTTCCGGAGCCGCTGTTCGTTGTAGGCCGCCGTGCCCGCGACGGACTGAGCCAGCCACGACAGGAGGAACAGCGCCGCCATGACCAGGCCCAGCGAGCGCGAGAACAGTTTCTGGCGGATCCCCTCGGCCGCCGCCCAGCGGGGGGAGTCGTCACGCGCGTGGGCTCCGACCCGCTGCGTCTCGTCGTCCTCCGGGCCCGCCTTGTCCATCTCCTTCGATTCGGGGGAGCCGCGCTGGAGCAGCCAGACGGTGCCGAAGATGTAGAGGAAGAACTGCAGGTACTCCGACTGCCAGTTCTCGGTCACATCGACGGCGAAGTCCGACGACATCAGGTATGCGGTCAGGGACACCGGCGCCAGGGAGTCGACGAGCAGCCCGTTGTTGAACTCGGCGTGGCCCACGAGGGCCTGTCCGGCCAGGGTCAGCAGGAAGGCCGCGGCGAAAGCCAGAGTGAGCGAGTTGTCCCGCAGGAATCTACGCACCGGCCGCGGCCTTCCCTCCTGCACGTCCTCGTCGACGAGGCGGCACTCCCCTCACCTGTGCGTCAGACCCAGCGCGGTGAAATAGGCGAGCCCGCAGACGACACCGGTGAGACAGAGCACGAACAGCGCTTTCGTCACGGTCACCCGCCTTCGACGACACAGGTGTACGGCCGCCCCGGGTCCGGCGTACAGCCGGCGGCCACGACCTTCCAGCCGTCGGGGAAGCGTGACAGGAACAGCGTGTCACCGTCGAAAACGGTACGTCCCTGATTCCCGTACACATCGACCCTGCGGACCGGGCCGGCCACCGGCAGCTCTTCGCCCGCGATGACCGTGACACACGGCTTCCCTTCAGAGGATTCGAGCGTGTCGCGGGTCGCGGGGGCCAGCAACGCGCACGTCGCCGCCGCATCCCTGGTGCGCAGCCCTTCTCGGAAGGCCACGGCCGCGTCCCGCACCTCGGCCGTACGACCGCCCGCCCCGCCGCACCCCGTCAGCAGGAGCATCGCCGCGAGCAGAGGAGCCAGAAGCGGAGCCGGAAACGCTCCTGGCGAGCGGGGATACGCCATCGTGTCTCCGTCCACCGGCCGGCCCTCCGGGGACATCATGGGCGTGTGAGGCCGCCCGCCGCCCTTCCGACACGCCTCGGCGCCCCATCCCGGGTCGACTTCCGGCAGCGGCGCTGCCGACGGCCCCCGGCTCGGAGCCGGGGGCCGTCGGCAGGCCGGGGGCGGTCGGCAGGCACTGCGGGCAGCGCGTCACCAGGAGGCGCCGCCGACAACTCCTCGGAGAGGTCCGATACGGCGCTGCTCGATCGGCGCCGTCACGCAGTGCGCGCGGGCGTCGCTCACGGGTGATCCGGGCGCTCCTCGGGCGGGACCCCGCCACCGGGGCCTCCGCCCTTGTCTCCCTTGTCCCTTCCGTGCGCGTGCGCGCCTCCACCGCGGGGCGTTCCAGGCTCTCGCGCCTTCCTTTCGGCGCTGTCCTGCGGGGTTGCCCCACCCTTGTCGCTGCGCCGCTGTTCCGGTTGCTGCGGGTTCGACATCGCGATCGCTCCCTCCGCTTGAATCGGTGCGCCACCCGAGTCCCCGAATGGCTTCCTCTCAAACATGTCTCCGTCCTGAGCGGGTCTCTGCCCTGATCGAGGTGGACGTCTCGGTTCCGGCCGGCTTCCCCCGACCGCGTCCGGCCCCGCTCCAGCGTTTGGCAGCTGACCACGGTGGTACCCGGCGACAGCAGGGCCGCTCCACGCGCACCACCTCGCGCGCACCGCTCATGGTGAGCTACCGCGCAGCTGCCTCCGCCGAGCCGCGACCGATCTGGGGAGATGACGTCATGACCGACCCCCGCCCCTTCTCCGGGCAGGACGAGTCCTACTGGATGGATACGACGGATGCGCCGCCGTACCCGCGCCTGACCGAGGACATCGCCGTCGACGTCGCCGTGGTGGGCGGCGGCATCGCCGGTCTGAGCACGGCGTGGGAGCTCGCCCGGGCGGGCCGGAGGGTCGCGGTGCTGGAGGCGGACCGCATCGCGTCCGGCGTCACGGGCTACACCACGGCCAAGGTGTCGGCGCTGCACTCGCTCGTGTACGACCGGCTGCGGCGGGCCCATGGCGCCGAGGCCGCCCGGCTGTACGCCGGCTCACAGCTGGACGCGGTGGAGCGGCTGGCGGCGATCGTCGGCGAGGTGGGCATCGCCTGTGATCTGGAGCGCGTGAGCGCCTACTCCTACGCGGCCGGGCCCGCCTCCCGCGCGGCCGTCGAGGCTGAAGCCCGTGCCGCTGCCGACGCGGGTCTCGACGTCTCGTACGTCACGGAGACGGAGCTGCCCTTCCCCGTCGGCGGCGCGGTACGCCTCGACGGACAGGCGCAGTTCCACCCGCGCGCCTACCTCCTGGCTCTGGCCGAGGACTTGCTGGGCCTCGGGGGCCTCGTCTTCGAGCGGACCCGGGTCACCGGACTCTCGGAGGGGCAGCCGTGTCGTCTCACCACTGAGGACCAGCGGGTGGTGACGGCCCGGGACGTGGTCGTCGCCACCCATTACCCGGTCTTCGACCGCGCGATGCTCTTCGCGCGGCTGTCGCCCCGACGGGAGTTGGTGGTCGCCGCGCCGGTGGCCACCGACCGGGCCCCGAAGGGGATGCACATCACCGAGGACGAGGGGAAGCGGTCGGTGCGGACTGCGCCGCTCGACGAGAGCCGCCGTCTGTTGATCGTCACCGGGGAGAGCTTCACACCGGGAACGGGCGATCCGCGGGAGGGCTTCCGCCGTCTCGACTCCTGGATGCACGAACGCTTTCCGGTGGGCGCCACCACCTATCGGTGGGCGGCGCAGGACAACGACCCCAGCGATACGGTGCCACTCATCGGCCCCCTCCATATCGGGGCTCGTCATACGTACGTGGCGACCGGCTTCGGTGGCTGGGGAATGACCGGCGGCGTCCTTGCGGGCCGGCTGTTGACCTCTCTGATCACCGAGTCCGAAGCCCGGCCGGCCTGGGCGGAGCTGTACGATCCGCGACGTATCGCGGGTGTACTCCGCGAGGGCTCGGCGCTGTTGAAGCAACAAGCCGATGTGGCCAAGCACTTCGCCGGCGACCGGATGCGGGTGACCCACGTCGACTCGGTGGGCGACATCGTGCCGGGCACGGGCGCCGTCGTGCGGGTGAAGGGGCGGCGCTGCGCCGTTTACCGGCATGAGGACGGCACGGTGCGGGCCGTCTCCGCCCGCTGCACCCACCTCGGCTGCCTGGTGTCCTTCAACGATGCGGAAGCCACCTGGGAGTGTCCGTGTCATGGCTCCCGATTCGGGACCGATGGCACCGTGCTCCAGGGGCCGGCGACGAGCGCTCTGGAAAGGCTGGAGGTCCCCGGCGAGGCGGAGTGAGCCCGGCCGGCCGGAGAGCGGTATCGGTGCGATCGTCGGCGACGGCCCGCCGCTGTCCGACAGAGCGGCACTGGAGATGTCCGGCCTCTCCGAGGACGGTCTCGGCCCCCAACAGGCCCGGGAACGCACGGAGCTGCGACATCGGGAGGCGCTCTATCGGGGCGGCCGGCCCGAGCCCCGAGTCGTCGGCAGGACCGTGGTTCTGGTCGACGACGGCCTCGCCACTGGGCTCACCGCCCGTGCCGCCCTGCGTCACCTGCGCCGTCGGACTCCGGGCCGACTGATTCTCGCCGTACCGGTCGGCGCTCCCGGCAGCCGAGACCGCCTGAGCGGGGCTGCGGACGATGTCCTCTGCCTCCTGCAGCCGCCGGGCCTCCGGTCCGTGGATGAGTGGTACGACGACTTCGACCAGGTGACGGACGGCGAAGTCCTCGCCCTCCTGCATGGCCGCTGAGATCATCGGCCGCCCTCGGCGTCTTCGGATGGACCACCATGAGCGCGGACGAGCGCGTTCACACGGGCCGCCGCACCCGAAGCCGAACAGGAGCTTCGGCTGATGGGGGCGGCGCGGCCCAGTCGTCGAGCTGCGGCCATCCGGGCGCGACGAGGGCCGGTTGGCCGCGCGTGCCGGCTCGCCCCGTGGCTGCCGTGTCGACGAAGGCGCGCTCCCGCGCCCGCGGAAACGCCACTCGGATGCTGCCTGCCGATCAGGGAACTTTCGTCATGTTTTTCGTGTCTTATCTGACTTTCATGATGATTCATGGCATGTCTTAGGCGATCAGGTGATCAGTACGACAATCATCTCGGATTGAAGGAGCCTTCATGCGCATCTCCAGTTCCGTCCGCTCCCGCAGCGCCCGTACGGGCGCCAAGGTCGCCGTCGCGGTCGCGGCCGCCGGCGCCACCCTGGCCGGAGCACCCGCCGCCTATGCCCTTCCCGGCGACAGCGGCAACATCGACATCCGCTCGGTCAGCTGGCACTCGAGCAGTGACCGCGACGGGGTCGAGGTCTGCAAGTTCGTGCTGGCTGCGAGCAACTTCGAGTCGTTCCCCTCGGTCCCCTGGACGATCACCGAGCAGCCCCCGACCGTGCCGCCGGGCACCACCCTGATGGACAGGCTGCCGCTCATCAACGGCAGTGCGCGCAGCGAGACGTACCTGCTCCCGGAGGGCACGTACCAGCTGGTGTGGGTTGTCCCGGCGGGCCCGAAGCAGAAGAGCTTCAAGGTCGAGTGCCCCGACCGCGGTCACGGCGGCGGGAAGCCCCACAAGCCGCAGAGGCCGATCGGCGGTGTCCCCGCGGGCGGCGGCGGTGTCCCGGACATGGAGCCCGTCAGCTCCGAGAGCGACTCGAACGCCGGAGCGGCCGCCGCGCTGGCTGCCGGGGCCGCCGGAGCCGCGGGCCTCGTCATGATGCGCCGGTCCGCACGTCGCCGTGCCCGTGGCGAGGCGTAACGCCCGCTGCCGACGGCGACGACGAGGGCCGACGCGCGCGTGCCGTCTCACCATGACGCTGTGCGTGACGTTCTCCCTGGTGGCCGGCATCGTCTGGGTGTCCTCGGGCTCCTCCGAGGACACCCGGACGGTCGCCGCCGCCCGCGGCAGCGACGCCGCGGGCGGTGGGAGGGAGCCGTTCCGGCGGGCACCGCACAAACCGGAGAAGCACGTGCCCGCCTCGCACGCTCCACTGGTGCCCTCCCGCCCACTGAAGGTCGCCATTCCCGCCATCTTCATCGAGGCGGCGGTCACCGGACTCGGCCTCGACGCGAAGGGCCGGCTGGAAGCCCCGCCGTTGAGCAAGCCCAAGCTGACGGGCTGGTACGAGAAGGGGCCGTCGCCCGGCGAGAACGGCACGGCGCTGCTCGTGGGCCACCGGGACACCAGGACCGGCCCCGCCATCTTCCTCAACCTCAACGCACTGCGCCGGGGCGACAAGGTCAACGTGGTGCGTGCGGACCGCAAGACCGCGGTGTTCACGGTGGACGCGGTGAAGACGTACACGAAGGACAAGTTTCCCGACGACAAGGTGTACGGGGAGACCGGGCGGCCCGAACTACGGCTGCTGACCTGCGGCGGGCGTTTTGACGAGAAGGCGGGTTACTCGGCGAACGTGGTGGTCTTCGCGCATCTCACATCATTGAAGAAGGCGGCCTGAGCGCCGCTCAGGGTCGGCCGGCACCTCGGGGACAAGGTGCCGGCCGCCCTCGCGACCGAGGCGGGGGCCTCACTCAGCCGCCCGGCCGATCTCGCCCCGGGACCAGGCCAGATCGCCCAGGCGGGCCTCGGCGAAGGCGTCCTGGGTGACCGCGCTGTCCACACCTCGCTGGAGTGCGATGGCGGCGTCCTCGGGTCGCCCTCCGGTCTCCAGGTCGTAGGCGGCTCTGCTGTAGGCGGCCGTGGCGGGGGCGATGTCGAGGAAGCGGTGATCGCCGAGTCCACCTAGGCACTGTTTCTCGGATCGCCTGACTTGGGTGGGGTGTTGGGGCCAGGCTGGCTTCATGGGTCGTGGGGATCTGACGAATGCGGAGTGGGATC